>NZ_JBITHP010000031.1:22089-60938 GCF_044458105.1 Embleya sp. NPDC050493 | reverse complement strand
GGGGGGCCACCCCCCCCCGCGGGGTCCGCGCCCCGTGTCCGCGCGGAGCGACCGGGCTTAACCTCTCGTTAAAAAAAAACCGCGGCGGGGGGGGGGGGCGGGCGCTCCCCCCCCCCCCCCCGCTCAGTAATGTGGCGACATGAAGCGGACCTCGTTCGGAACCTGGCCGTGTTCCATCGCGCGCGTCCTGGAGTTGTTCGGCGACGGCTGGACGCCGCTCGTGTTGCGGGAGGCGTCCTACGGGGTCCGGCGGTTCGAGGACCTCCAGGAGAACCTGGGCATCGGCCGCAACGTGCTGGCGCAGCGGCTGAATCGGCTGGTCGAGGAGGGCCTGCTCGACCGGGTCCCGTACGAGGAGCGGCGCCCCCGACACGAGTACGTACTGACCGCCAAGGGCCGCGATTTCTTTCCGGTGCTCGTCGCGATCGGCCAGTGGGGGGACACCTGGCTCGCGGACGAGACCGGGCCGCCGGTGGTCTACCGGCACGGCGGCTCCGAGGGGCACGAGGCGGAGCCGGCCGTGGTCTGCTCGGTGTGCGGCGACCCGCTCCACCTGGAGGACGTCGAGCCGTTGGCGGGACCGGGGATGACGGCGCGTCAGGCGCACCGGGCGGTCGCCGAGGGGCGCTGTGGACCGCGTGCCTCGACGGTGCCGGCGCAGCGCGGGAACTGGTTGCCGCGCTGACGCTTTTTCGCGGTTCCGACGGCTTCGGGTCCCGATGCCTTCGGGGTGGGGTTTCGGTGTCGTGGATCTATGGGCGGGCCGGCTCGCCGCGGTCCAGCTTGTCCCGCAGGCCCAGTTCGGCCCGGTCGGCGGCGGCCTGGCCGTGCCGCCACCCGTCCGCGTCGCGACCGCGCAGGCGGTGTGTGGTCTTGGTGGGGAACATGCGCTCCGTGGTCTCCCGAACCGCCACGTCGCGGGCGGCCAGGACCGGCAGCAGGCGATTCTCCGCTGCCTCGTTCGCGCTTGCCTCGGCCTCCTCCTTGGCGGTGGTGAGCCGCTCGCGGATCCGGTCGGCGTAGGCGATCAGGAAGGACTGGCGGAAGGTTTTGGTCCGGCGGGAGCGGCCGGACTCGTGGTAGCGCGAGCCGGCCCGGTTCATCGCGGCGGTGGCCTGCACCAGGAGCGAGGTGTAGAGCAATTCGACCGCGTCCAGTTCGGAATCGAAGCCGACCACGGTGGAAAAGCCCAGCGAACTCGACCAGATCGCCTGGCAGCCGTTGGCGTCGGCGACCGCGTCCAGCAGCAGTGCCTTCGCGCCCTCGTACGGGTTGTCCACACCGATTCGGCATGCGGCGGGCGCGTGGCCCGAACCCTCCTGCGCGCCCAGCAGCGCCTCGTCGATCCGATGCCGGGTCATCAGCTCCTGTGCCTTGGCGGTGAACGCCTCGGCCTCCTCCGGGAACTCGCTCGACTCGGCCTTGGCGAGCAGGGCACGCACCCGGCCGAGTTGGCGGGGTGCGCCGGTCGCGGGCTGCTTGCGGGCCGGCTCCTGGAAGGACGCGGCGGCGAGCGGCTCGATGGCGGGCAGGCGGGCGATCGAGCGGAGCAGTTCGAGCACGCGTGCGGCGGTGCCGAAGCGGTCCAGGTTCTCCCGGGCGCCCAACTCGGTGAGGTAGGCGTCGTCCGAGCTCCACCACGGGGTGCTCGCGTCCAAGTCGCGCAGCTGGGCGGTCCAGCGGCGGCCGGTGCCCGGGTGGCTGCGGGCCTGGGCGGCGACCAGGTCGGCGGCGATCGGGGCGTGGCGTTCGCCCAGCTCGCGGGTGACCGCGCGGACCACGTCGGCGGGTTGCCAGCCGCGTCGCCAGCAACCGTCCGCGGTGCGGTCGTACAGCGCGAGCACCGCGCGCGAGATCTGCGGCCAGTCGGCGGCGGAGGCCGCGAGCAGGGACGCGCCGAGGTCGATCGTGTCCTCCAGGGCGTCGTCGGACGCGCTCAGGACGGCATGGAATTGGGTTTCGACGAGCGTGGTGGGCACCCGTCAAGGATTGCATTTTCGGCGCGCGGACGGTCGGGGCCCGGGCGAGGAGGGTGTGCGGTGGGTGCGCGTGCCGTGCGGGGAGGGTTCGGGGTGGGTGCGGGGCGGTGCGGGCAGGGTTCGGGAAGGGTGCGGGGTGGGCGCGGGGAGGATTCGGGAAGGGTGCGGGGTGGGTGCGGGGAGGATTCGGGGAGCGTGCGGGGAGGATTCGGGAAGGGTTCGGGGAGCGTGCGGGGTGGGTTCTCGTCCGGCGGACCGGGCGGGGTCGTGTGCGGATCCCGCGGAGGGGACCGGGGTCCGCGGGGGCTCAGGTTCTGGCGTAGCGGCCCGGTGCGGTGCCCACCGCGGCGGTGAAATCGCGGGTCAGGTGGGCCTGGTCGGCGTAGCCCAGATCGGCGGCCAGCGCCGCCCAGTCGATGCCGTCGCCGTGCTCGGCGCGCTCGGCGACCTCCTGGAGGCGGGCCCGGCGGAGCACCCACTTGGGGCCGACCCCCACGTATTCGGCGAACAGCCGCTGGAGCCGGCGGACCGGGACGCCGACCTCCCGGGCCAGGTCGTCGACCCGGAACAGGTTCGGATTCGTGGTGATGCGCTCGACGATCGCGGCCACCTCGGCGATCGTCGGGTCGATGCCGGACGGGGTGTCGGCCGGTGCGGGCAGCGCGCCGCGCAGCCAGGACTCCACGACGGCGACCCGGTCGGACTCGTCGACGGTGCCGAGCACCCGTTCGCCCACGGCCGGCACGCCCGGGCCGAACAGGTCGGCGGCGGGCAGCACCCGGTCGGTGAGCTCGGCCACCGGGCCGGCCAGGAACGGCCGGAAGCCGCCGGCCCGGAATCGGATCCCGAAGACATGGCCCGCGCCGCTCAGCTCGCGCTCGAACACGTCCCGCACCACTCCGTACACCGCCGGGTGCGGCTGCTCGAAGACCAAGTGCACGTTCGGGTGGGAGAGCACCTTCTGCCGGTAGGGCGATCGCCCGCGCAGGTCCCAGCGCACGATCCAGTGGTAGTCGACGTAGGGCGCCAGATCGGTGGCCGGCTCGTACAGGCTCAGGTCCCAGGCGCCGGGCGCTACGGCCGCGCGCAGCACCCCGCGATTGCGGTAGGGAAGCCTCATACAACCACCGTAAACGGTGCCTGTGACATGGCCCGATGCGTCCTGTGGCGCGGCCGGTCCGGGGCCTGTCGCGTTTGTTCAAGACCGGTTTCGGTGGGCCGCATAGCGTCGTGTCCATGAACATTCACCACCTCTTCGTCGAAGCCTCCGCCGAGGCCGATCGGCTCGCCCACGGCGTTGCGCCCGAGCAGATCGCCGGACCGACCCCCTGTCCCGAATACGACACCCGGGCGCTGCTCAACCACTGGATCGTCTACACCTCGCACGGCCTGGAGCACCGGGCGCGGCGCACGGCACTGCCCGAGGAGCTGACCACACGCGACTTCGTGGCCGAGCCGGACTGGGCCGACGCGTACGGCGCGCAACTGCGGCGCGGAGTGGCGGCATGGGCGGAGCCGGCCGTGTGGGAGGGCGAGATCGACTTCGGCGGCGGCGGGATGATGCCCGCGACGGAGATCGCCGCGATGTTGCTCCTGGAGCTGACCCTGCACGGCTGGGACGTGGCCCGGGCGACCGGGCAGGACTACCGGGCGTCGGTGGAGCTGGGCGAGGCGGTCGAGGGCATCGTGGCGAGGTATGCGGAGATGTACCGCGAGTACGACGGCTTCGCGGTGCCGGTGGCGGTGCCGGAGGGGGCGACCGCGTTCGAGCGGGCGCTCGGGGCTTCGGGGCGGGATCTGCTCTGGAAGCCCTGAGGGGGTTGCTGGTCTCGGGGTTGCTGGTCTCGGGATTGCCGGTCTTGGGGTGGTTGGTTGCCTCGGGATTGCTGGTCTTGGGGTGGTTGGCCGGCGGGTTTGGTTGGCCGGGGGTTCGGTCGGTCGAGAGGTTCGGTGGGTCGGCGGGCTCGGTTGCCTGACGGGTTCGGTGCGCGGATCGTGCGGGCTGGCGAGGTGGTTTGGTGGCCGGGTGGTGGGGTGATTCGGCCGACGGATTGGCAAGATCGTTTCAGGGGTGCGGAAATCCGGGCGGGGGTGGGATCGCTGTGCCTATGGTGGCCGCCGAACCCACCCGGAGGTATGCGTGACGGCGTTGGCGACACTCGACGGTTTCGGCTGTACGGTCCGATACAGCCAGGGCGCGCGGGAGCGAGCCGCGTTCGTTGCGGAGCGCGTCGACCGTGCCGCCGCGTGGTTGACCGAACGGCTGGGATTCGCGCCGCGCATCCGGTTGTCCGTGGCGGATGCCGCAGACTGGGACGGCGTGGCGACGGTACCGCTCTACGGCACGCCTCAGGGAGCGGAGGACCATCTGCGGGTGGCCGCCGACGACGGGTGGTTCGGCACCGAGCTGCTCGCGGCGATCCGGCCGCACCTGGGTGCGCGCGCCGCCGCGGTGCTCCGCGCCGAGTACGGGGAGCCGCCCGCGTTGCGGCCGTACTTCGACCTGGTGGCCGTGCACGAACTCACCCACCTGTTCCAGGATCAGGCCTGGCCCGCCTACCCGGGCATGTGGATCGCCGAGCTGCACGCGAATCTCGCGATGGTCGGCTACACGCAGGAAGTGGAGCCGGAACTGCTGCCCGCGCTGCGGGCCTTCACCGCGACCGTGGACGAGTTGCCGGTCGAGGTCACTCCGATTCGCGAACTCGAGGATATGGAGCGCTCGTTCGAGCAGGGAGCGATCAACTTCGGGTGGTACCACTTCTCCCTGACGCGCGTCGCCGAACAGTTGTGGGCGGCCGACGGCGCGGATGTGCTGCGCACGCTGTACGAGCACATCCGTGCCGGCGGGGGAGCCGAGCACCCGGTGCTGCGCGGGGTCGCGGCGGAGTGGAATCGGCCTGCGCGGATCGGCGTCGGGGGCTGATCGCCGGCCGCCGGCCGCCGGGCGGCGGCGGTGATCGGGGGTGGCGATCGTGGTTCACGGGTTGTGGGGCGGGGGTTCGGGGGCGCGTCGGGGTCCCGGGATCGGCGGGGGTTCGGGGGGGGTGTGGTTCGTGGTTCGTGGTTGGGGGTTCGGCGGGGGTTCGGGGGTCGGTGGTCCTTCGTGGTCGGGGATCGCCGGCGGTTCGGGGCTCGGCGGCGGGTCGTGGTCAGGGGAACGCCGGGGGTCCGGGGGCGGTGGCGGGTCGTGGTCCGGGGTTCGGTGGTGGTTCGTGGTTCGGGGACAGGGGTGGTTTCGGGTCAACCGGTGAGCGCGGCCAGTTCCGGGATCGCGGTCAGTTCGGTGCGCGAGACGATGCCGAGCTTGGGATAGGCCTTGTAGAGGTGATGGCCGACCGTGCGCGGGCTGAGGAACAGCTGGGCCGCGATGTCCCGGTTGGACAGCCCTTGCGCCGCGAGCCGGGTGATCTGTAGCTCCTGCGGGGTGAGCAGCGCGAGCACACCGGCGGGCTGCGGGCCCTGGGGCGTCGCGCTGCCGCCGATCGCGCCCAACTCGGTACGGGCACGATCCGCCCAGGACCGGGCGTCGAGGCGGTCGAACTCCTCCAGCGCGGTGCGCAGCCGGTCGCGCGCGTCGGTCTTGCGGCGCAGTCGACGCAGCCACTCCCCGTACAGCAGTCCGGTCCGGGCGCGCTCCAGCGGCCGGCGCTCGCTCTCGTGTCGGGCCAGCGCGGCGAGCCACAACTCCTCGGCCGCGTCGTCGTTCGCCAACAGCGCGTGGCAGCGCAACACCAGCGCGTCGGCCCAGCGTTGCTCGGCCCGCCCGGCCCACTGCTCGAAGCGGGCCAGCGGCTCCCGCGCCCGTTCGGGGGCGCCGAAGCGGACCGCCGCCTCGACCAGGTCGGGGATCGAGCGGGTCGCGCTGATGTGATGCCGCAGCGGCTCCCGGGCCAGCCGCTCCAGCCGGTTCAGCGCCGACTCGGGGCGACCCAGGCCCAGATCCAGCAGCCCCAGTGCCCACGCGGACCACGGCGCGCCGGCCGGCATCGCGCTGCCCACGCCGCCGGCCAGTGCCGCGTCGGCGTGCCGATGGGCGGCCTCCTCGTCGCCCGCGATGCCCGCCAGGTAGGCCAGTACGCTCTCGAACTGGCTGATCCACTGCTGCTGCCCACTGTCCTGCGCGATCCGCAGGCCCTCGGACGCGGTGGCCAACGCGTCGGTGTGGCGGCTCTCGAAGATCTCCGCCTCGGCCACGAAGAACAGGATCGTCGGCAACCGGCCGATCCCTCCGTGCAGTCGGCTGTCGCGGGCGAACAGCGACGCGATGTGGTGCGCGTCCACGTCCTGGCCCAGGGCCAGTCCGACGCCGCAGGCCAGCAGCAGGTCGCGCTGTTCTTCGTTGCCGGTTCGGGGCGCGACTCGGATCAGGTCGCCCAGGTTCGGGCGCTCGGCGGCCGAGTGTTCGTTCGCAGGATGTTCGTTCGGCGCGTGCTCGGCGTCGGGGCTTTCGGTGCCCGCGTGTTCGGCGTCGGGGTTCTCGGTGCCCGGGTTCTCGGTGCCCGGGTGCGCGGAGTCGGGGTTCTCGGTGCCCGAGTGCGCGGGGTCCGGCTTCGGCGGGAATGCGGCGATCATGAACTCGACGACCGGGGTCACCGAGGCCGTCGGCGGCAGCTCCAGCGCGGCCAACTCCCGCATGGTGGAAGCGAGTTCGGCCTCACCCAGGTACCACGCGGTGTGCATGGACTGGAGCAGCATGCGCGCCGCGCGTTCGGGTCGGCCGGCGGCGGTGAGCGCGGCACCCCGAAGCAACAACTCGTGCGCGTTGACGAACCCGCCCTGCCAGAAGTCGGACAGCGCGCGCACATGCAGCAACCGGGCCCGGATCGCGTCGTCGGTCGCGGTCGACTGGGCCCGCTCGGCGAAGGTGCGGGCCCGGTCCAACTCGCCCGCCTCGGAGGCGGCTTCGGCGGCGAGTACGAGGCGGCGGGTGCGCGCCCCGACGTCCTCGCTCAGCCGCGCGGCCTTCTCGTAGGCCAGCGCGGCGGCGAGGTGGCCGCTGCGCTCGCGAGCCCGTTCGCCGGTGCTCTCCAGGGCGGTCGCGGCCGGCTCGTCGACGCCGGTCGCGGCGGCGGCCAGATGCCAGGCGCGCCGATCCGCGTGGTCGGGAGCGTCGAACGCGTCGGCCAGCGCGCGGTGTGCGGCGAGCCGGCGGTCGATCGGCGCGCCCTGCTGGACCGCGGCCCGGATCAGCGGGTGCCGAAAGCGCAGCCGGTCGTCCTCGACGACGATCAGCGACGCCTCCTCCGCGGCGGCCAGATCCGCGGGACCTGCGCCGAACCCGGCACCGGCCCGGAGCAGGATGCCCAACTCGCCGGAGTCGTCGCTCGCGGCCAACAGCAACAACATCCTGGTCCGCTCGTCGAGCCGGGTGATCTGGCCGTGAAAGGCGATCCGAAGCCGACTGGTGAGCGGCAGGGCGCCCGGACGCAGGGTGTCGCCGGACCGTTCGCCCGCGAGCGAGACCGGCAGTTCGATCAGGGCGAGCGGGTTGCCCCGGGACTCGACGAGCACGCGGTAGCGGGTGGTCGCGGACATGTCCCGGGCGTGCTCGTCGAGGAGCGCGCTCGCGTGCTCGGGCCGGAGCGCCGCCAACGACAGTTCGGGCAGGCCCTGAACCGGGAAGGCGTGCCGGTCCTCGCGGGCGGCGAAGATCAGCGCGATGCCCTCGGCGTACAACCGGCGGGCGGCGAACACGAGTGCGTCGCGGGAGGCCCGGTCCAGCCACTGCGCGTCGTCCACGACGCACAGGAGCGGTCCGTCGCCGGCGTACTCGGACAACAACGACAACACCGCGAGGCCGACGAACATCGGCTCGGAGCGCTCGCCCGCGGCGAGCCCGAAGGCAGCCGCCAGGGCCTGCCGCTGCGGGTCGGGCAGCCGGTCCAGGTGTCCCAGCGCCGGGCGGAGCAGCAGGCTCAGCCCGGCGTAGGGGAGTTCGGCCTCGTACTCGACCCCGGTGCCCCGGATCGTGCGCATGTCCGTGCCGGCGAGCACGTGATCCAGGAGCGCGGTCTTGCCGATGCCGGGTTCGCCGCGCACGACGAGCACGCCGCTGCGGCCGTCCCGGGCATCGGCGAGCAGGCGCTCGATGGTTCCGAGTTCGGTGTCTCGTCCGTACAACATGCCTTGCCGTCCCCCATGCCCACCGATCTTCCGGTGTCGATCTCTGGTGCTGGTATTTCGTGCTGGTCCTTCGTGCCTGTTCTTTGTGCTGGTCCTCGGGGTCGGAGCTCTGGGGTCGGTCTTCGGGTCGGACTTGGTTTTTGGGGTCGGCCTCGATGTCGATCCTCGGTGCCGATTCCTGGTGCCGATCCTCGGTGCCGACGCCGGCGTCGACCCCCGTACTGACCGTCGGTACTGATCTCTCCTGCGCCAAAGTACCTATGCGGGACTGATTCCCGTCGGTACGGGGCTCCGTAAGTTCATGGGCAACGGAGCTCGCCGGAACAGCCGGAAGCCCGGAGGAAACACAAGGACGGTCACCATGACCACGAACATCGACTTCACCGCCCTGGCCGAGCGCTACATCGCCACCTGGAACGAGGCCGACCCGGCCGCGCGCCGCAAGCTGGTCGAAGAGGTCTACACCGAGGACGCCCGTTACGTCGACCCGCTGGTGGCGGCCGAGGGCCACGACGCGATCGACGCCACGCTGGGCGCGGTGCAGGGGCAGTTCGCGGGGCTCGTCTTCACGCTCGGCGGCGCGGTCGACGGCCACCACGACACCGCACGTTTCACGTGGAACCTCGGCCCGGCGGGCGAGGAGGCCATCGCGGTCGGCTTCGACGTGATCCAGGTCGCCGAGGACGGCCGGATCGCCCTGGTCAGCGGCTTCCTGGACAAGGTTCCGGCCGGTCTGTGACCCGGTGAGATAGCCGCTCGACGGATTCGGGGCCGGGCCACGCTAGCGTCCGGCCCCCGGTGTCCTCGCGGTGACGCGTTTCGCGCCCTCCTTCTTCCTTCTCTTCTCTTCTCGTCTCTTCTCTTCTCTTCTCTTCTCTCTCTTTCTCTTCCTGCTCCTCCCGGATTTCGCGTCGTTGCGCGGGCCTCTTCCTGCGCCGCTCGACCCCGTTGCGCGCCTTGAGAACTCTTGCGTCTCGACGGCTCTCGCGCCTGGACGGCTCTCGCGTCTCGACCGGTCTCTCGCGTCTCTACCGGTCTCGCGTCTCGACGGCTCTCACGCCTCGACTTGTCGTGTACCGCCCCCCTCGTTCTCGTGTACCGCCCCCTCGCGCGCCGTTCGGCGCGTTCGCCCGGAACGGAAGGAACATCCATGTCCGCCGCCACGACGGCCACGGCTCCCGCAGCAGAGGCATCGACGCCCCGGCAGTCGTGGGGTGCGCTGCTGGTTCTGCTCGCCGGAATCTTCATCACCACGCTGGACTTCTTCATCGTCAACGTTGCCATTCCGGCCACCCAGGAGGATCTGCACGCGACTCCGGCCGCGATCCAATGGGTGGTCGCGGGCTTCGGCCTCGCGGTCGCCGCCGGACTGATCACGGCCGGCCGGCTCGGGGACATCTACGGCAGGCGGCGGGTGTTCGCGATCGGCCTGGGGCTGTTCACCCTCGCCTCCGCGGGTTGTGGGCTGGCCGGGAACGCGGAGATGCTGATCACCGCCCGGGTCCTGCAGGGCGCGGCGGCGGCGCTGTTGATGCCGCAGGTGCTCGGGATCATCAACGTGCTGTACGTCGGCGGGCAGCGAGTCAAGGCGTTCACCGCGTACGGACTCGCGATGGGCTTCGCGGGAGTCTTCGGTCAGCTCATCGGCGGCGCGCTGATCCAGGCCGACCTGTTCGGGCTCGACTGGCGCAGCATCTACTGGATCAACGTCCCGGTCGGCCTGGTCGCCCTGGCGCTGACCCCGCGGCTGGTGCCGGAAAGCCGGGGTGAGGGCAGTACCCGGCTCGACCTGGTGGGTACCGCGCTGATCACGCTCGGCCTGGTCGCCGTGGTGTTGCCGCTGGTCCAGGGCCGCGAGCAGGGCTGGCCGCTGTGGACGTGGTTGTCCCTCGGGGTCGCTCCGCTGCTGCTCGGCGCGTTCACGCTGTACCAGCGCCGGCTGGGCGGTGCGCCGCTGGTGGACCCGGTGCTCTTCCGCGAGCGGCCGTTCTCGGTCGGCATCACGATGGCGCTGGTGTACGGCCTGGTGAACGCGGCCTTCTTCCTGATCCTGGCGCTCTACCTGCAGTTGGGTCACGGCATGTCGGCGCTCGACTCGGGGCTGCTGTTCATCGCGCTGGGAGTCGGGTACTTCCTGTCCTCGGCGATCTCGGGGCAGATCGCGGCGAAGCTGGGCCGACAGGTGCTGGCCGTGGGCGCGCTGGTGCAGGGCCTGGGGCACGTGGTGCTGGTGGAGACGCTGTCCGCCACCCACGCGACGTTGGCACTGATCCCCGGGCTTGCGCTGACCGGGTTCGGCATGGGCCTGGTGATGGGTCCGATGGCGGCGACGGTACTGGCCGGGATCAAGGCCGGGCACGCCGGTTCGGCCGCGGGTCTGCTCTCCACGGTCCAGCAGGTGGGCGGCGCACTCGGGGTGGCCCTGGTCGGCATCGTCTTCTACGACACGCTGGGCGACGCCCCGACGGCCGACACCTTCGGCGACGCGTTCGTGAACGGCCTGTGGCTGCTCACCGCCTTCTGCGCGGCGGTCGCAGCCCTGGTGCAACTCCTGCCGGGGCGGCAGGCGAAGGACGCCACGGAGCCGACGGAGTCGACGGAGGCGAACGGGTCGGACGCGGTAGGCGGGTCGGACGGACCCGCGGTAAAGGTGGACGCTCTGGTGTGAGCCGAGCATGACGAGGCGTGTGCAGCCGCTGGGCCCCGACCGGGTGGTCGGGGCCCAGCGCTCGTCTGCGTTGGCCAGCGGGCGCGTCGAGCACTTCGGCTCGCCGACCGGGGTCTGCGGATCAGTCGGGGCGAGGCTGCGGTCGAGGCTGGGATCGGTCCTGCGCCCGGCTCACCGGTCTGGTCACGGCCGCGCGGCCGTCCGCCGAGGATCGCAGTCGGCCGCTGTGTACGACTGGACCGACTTCGACCCGACCCTGGTCGGCCCGGCCCACGCGCGGTCCCCCGACCTGCCGCCGCCGACGGTCGCGCTCGCCCACCGGATATGGGGCCGCCTGCACGGCTCGGTGTCCCTGGAGATCTACGCCACCTGCGTGCCCGGACCGCCGACCCGGGCCGGACCTACCGCACCGAAATCCCCGACCTGATCCGCCCCCTGGGCCTGACACTCCCGGCCTCGGCACACGGGACGGCCGCCGACACGGGGCCTGACGCCGCCGACTCGAGACCCGATTCCGCCCCACCGGCCGCCGTAAGGTCGAACTCGCATGCTGTGCAGGGATGTTCGGCTGTGCCATCGAACCCGAAGGCCCTCTGCGCACGGGTCGCCCCACTGCCGCATCACGAGAGACCGAACACCCGACGGCCGCCCACAGCCATCCGTACACATCGGTCGGGCGAGCCGGATACGCAGGCCCGACCCACCGCCCACAGGCGGTCGACCAGCGGCAAAGCCATCAAGCACGGTGGGCCGTCAGGGGATCGAACCCTGAACCCGCGGATTAAAAGTCCGCTGCTCTGCCAATTGAGCTAACGGCCCGGTTGGGTGTCGGCGGGTGTTCCGCTTTTGCCCACCGGCAGAGTACCGGTATCGGATCGAACATGCTGCGAGTATCCCCGGACACGCCGTGACCTGCGGGGATGTGGATGCGGACGCCTGAGAGTGGCGGAGTAGCCACTAGTGTCCGAAGCCTACAAAAATGGACACGCCGGGCAGCCCGTCGCGGGAGCGCGCCCGATGCGACGGGGCGCAGAATCCGCGTGCAGGGTCGAAAATCCGCGTGCGTGGAGTTCATCCGTGCGCGTCCCCGCTCACCTGCGCTCACCGTGGCCACATCGCAGGCTCGCAGTGGACGCGGTTTTGTCGCTCTTCGTGGCGCGCGGAGCCGCTTTCCCAAGGAACGTCCGCACCCGTCATGTCGCTGCGGCACTCTGGAACCCGCCTCCGATGTCAGGGCGCGCCTGCCGGGGTCCGGGGCCGCTTCTGGCGATCGTCGGCGGTGCGGACAGGTGGATCTCGGCCTCAACCACCCGGGCCGGGCCTGGCCCCGCTCGCGTCGGCGACCTCGCCGCCGTCCCGGGCGCGCGGGCCACCTGTTTGCCGGGCTCGGGGCTTGGAGGCGGTCACGCACTGGCCCGCGACCGGTTCGCCGACACCTCACGGCCGGCTGAGGCGCCGCTTGGCCTGTTGTCCTCCGGCCGGCTGGGCCCGGCGACGAACGGCGCCTGACGGCCCGCCAGGTATTGGGCGGCGCCACGGTGCCCGGGTCACGCCCCGATTCCCGTGCCGCGTCCACCTCCTGGCGGGACGTCAGCATTCGGCCCGCCGTCGGCACTCACTCCATGCGCAGCCCCTCGGGTCGCATCAGTCGCCACAGAGCTGGCAGGCCCAGCACCGTCACCGCCATGACTGCGGCGCCGCCTACGGCGGTTACCGATGCGATGAATCCCGGGTCCAGGCGCGGGCGTTCGTCGAAGACGGCCAGCAGGAGCGACCCGAGCCCGAGGCCCCCGGCCAGCGCGAGAGCCAGTCCCAACACCATCGGCACTGCGGCCTGGGCCAATAGCGACAGTGCCATGGTGCGGCGCGGCGTGCCGAGCGCGGCCAGCGCTGCCAACGGGCGCCGTCGTTCCCGCATCTGCTCTAGCGACGACACGAGCATGCCTGCGGCGACCAGGCCCAGCGTCAGTGTTGCCCCGGCGAGGAGCCCACGGCGGATGTTCGCGAACATGCGGTCCTCGGTGGTCGCGGTCACGGGAAGGATCGACGCCAACGGGTCGATCCGGGCGGCCGTGTTGCGCACCCGGTCGGCGGCGTCGTCGCGGTTGGGGTCCAGGCGCACGAAGGCGATCAGCCGTCCCGCCGCCGACCGGCCGGCGATCCCCAACACCTCCGGCGTCAGGAACAGCCCGTATCGCGACTGGCGCACCGGATCGGCCGCGGCGGCGACCTCGGTGGCCGACCGCGGCACGGTCCACGCCACCGGGCCGTCGCGACCGGTCATGGTCAGCTCCACCACGCTGCCCGGCCCGACCCGCGTTTCCCCGTACGGCGACGCCACGGTGAACACGTCACCCGGCACGCACGCGCCCACTGCGGCGAGTTCGCGAAGTGCCGTGCACGTGCCGACGACCAGTGGTATCTCGCCGCCCCCGGCCGCCCCGCGCACGCGCGCGGACGTTGCGGTGAATGTGAACGCGGAGCGTACACCGGCGGTCGTGGCGAGCGCGGTGGCACCGGCCGGATCGCCCTTCGTACTCACGAACAGGTCGGCGCGGTCCGGGTTCTGGCCGGTTCGCGTGGTGAAGGTGCCGGCGAGGCCGGCCAGCAGCATCTGCACCGCGATGGCACCGGCCACCGCGACGGTCACGCCGCCGACCAGCCGCGTCGAGCCCGTTGCGTCGGCGGCCAGTCGGCGCCGGGCCATCAGCCAGGGCAACGGGCCGCGCCCGCCCCGGGCCGCAACCGCGGCCACGCCCCCCGGCAGCAGCGCGGTGAGGCCGACGAGCACGAGTACGATCCCGGCGGCGGCGAGCCAGGGCGCCAGGCTGCCGCCGCGGGTGCCGCCGCCGTTCATCAGGGTGAGTAGCAGCGCGGCGCCGGTGAGACCGGGCACGATCCGCCACCCGCGCCGGGGCGGGCGCGGGGCCCGGCGCACCACACCCAGGGGCTCGATCACGACCCTACGCAGGCCCGCCCGGGTCACCGCCACCGCTATCAGGGGCACAGCCGCCACGACCAGTGCTGCGAGCCCGGGGGTGGGCCGCACGTCGGCGGGGAACACGCTCAGCCGCCACAGTTCCACCGAGCCGATCACCCGGCGGCCCAGCAGAAACAATGCCAGGCCCGCGGTCAGGCCGCCTGCCGCCGCCGCGAGGGCCTCCCCGGCCGCGATCCACCTGGTGGTGGGCAGGTCGGCGCCGACCAGGCGCAGGGCCGCGAGCCGCCGCTCGCGTGCGTCCGCGCCGAATCGCGACGCGACCGCCACGAACACCGCCACCGGCGTCAGCAGCACCACCAGGGCGGTCACCGCGAGCAGCGTCAGCACCGGACCGAGCCGAGCGGACACCCGTGCCGTGCCGAAGCCGTCGACGCGCGAACCGTCGTCGACGGTCAGCGTCGCGCTGCCCGCGTAGTAGGAGAGGTCGGTCGGGCCGATCAGCCCGTCGTCGCCGATGGTCGCCACCACCCGGTACGGCAGGCGCTCGCGAAGCAGCGCGCCATCAGGCCGTTCCAGCAGCCGCGCCAGCGCGGGCGAGGCGGCCATCTCGCCCGGTCCGGGCAGCGCCCGCAGCCCCGGTGGCACCGGGGGCCGCGACCCTTCGGCACGCACCAGCCGGCCGCGTACGTCCCGGTCGCGGTATTCGGTGTTGGCGTAGGCGATCACGAGGGTGTTCTCGCCCGGGGCGGTGAGCTGGCTGCTCGCGATTTCCACGATCGCCGCGCCGCGCCGCTCGCGAGCGTCCAGCATGCCGGGCAGTGCGGACGCCAGCAGAAGTAACGCGGTCCCGAGTCCGATGCCGACAACCATCAGCAGCGTCCGGGGCCACGACGCCCGGGTGACGGCGAAACGCGCGCCCATCACGGTCGCGCGAGCCCGCCCGAGGGCCGCGCCCCGGGGGGCGGTGGGGGAGATCCGGTGGCTCACGGACGCGCCGCCGGGACGCGGCGCGCGGTGGGCGTGCGCCCGTCGCGCACGACGACCTCACGGTCGGAGTACGCGGCCACCCGGGTCTCGTGGGTGACCAGCACCACCGCCGCGCCGCCCTCCCGGGCAGCCGACGTCAGCAGATGCATCACACGTTCCCCGGTGAGCGAGTCGAGCGCGCCGGTCGGCTCGTCCGCGAACACCACACGTGGCCCGGGGGCCAGTGCGCGGGCCACCGCGACCCGCTGGGCCTGGCCGCCGGACACCTCCCCGGGGTGCCTGCCGGCGAGTTCGGCGACCTCCAGCCGCTCCAGCCACTCACGGCCGCGCGCGTTCGCCTCGCGGCGCGGCACGCCGTTCAGGCGCAGCGGCAGCGCGACGTTCTCCCCGCAGGTCAGTTCGGGCACGAGCTGCCCGAACTGGAACACGAATCCGAAGTCGGACCGGCGCAGGGCGCTGCGGCCCCGATCGGACATCGTGGATAACTCCTGCCCGGCGTACCGGACCGATCCGCCATCGGGGGCGACGATCGCCGCCACGCAGTGCAGCAGCGTCGACTTGCCCGATCCGGACGGACCCATGACGGCGACAACCTCGCCGGCGTCTATCTCGATCGAGGCGCCGTTCAGCGCGGGTGTGCTGCCGTACGTCTTGCGCAGGTTCACCGCGGCCGGCAGAGCCCCGGGCTCGGTGCCGTTCACACCCGCACCTCCGCGGCGAGACGGTGGAGCCTTGTCTGGGTCGGTTCGAGCCAGCGGATGTCGGCCTCCAGGTGGAACAACGCGTGGTCGCAGATGAGTTGGTCGGCGATGTCGCCCGCGTGCTTGCGCGTGGTCGGCTCGCGCATCAGCCGCAGGCGCTCGGCACGCTGGGTGTCCGGCAACTCGGCCGCGGCGCGACCGGAGAGCAGAGCCTGGGCGACCTTCGTGTACAGGGTGTTCCGGAGGTACGGCTCGGGCTTCTCGGGCCCGGCGAGCCACTCGTCGACGTCGGTCAGACCCGCGCGTCGGCGATCGCGTAGCGCTTGCGCTCGGGGCAGGTGCCGGGCTCCAGGGCGTCGACCCCGGCGAGGCCATTACGCAGCAGGCGGGACAGCGTCGCGTAGACCTGCCCGTACGAGATCGGGCGACTGCTCCCGAAGCGCTTGTCGAACGTGCGCTTGAGGTCGTAGCCATGGTGGGGCTCTTGTTCGAGCAGTCCCAGAAAGGTATGGCTGATGGACATGGCGTGACTATACATTCGATGTATACATGGAGAGTCCACTCACCCGGCCGTCAGCTGGGCAGTGGAGGGAAGTGCACGCAGGGGCCTCCAACCACCGCACCGGACCCGCCGACACTCACCCACCGGGGGTTTCGATGCGGAGGTGGTCCACCAAAGGCCCACCCGGTGCCACCCTAGGTTCCAGTGGTCGTCGCAACACCTCGGCTCAGGGGATGCGATGGACTTCGAGATCCGCGGGGACCGGAGCCCTCAGGGGCGCCGGAAGCTCGCCGTGGAGCGGGCCGCATACTTCGGGCTCGTGCGCCAGAGCGTGGGCAACAAGGAGGCATGTCGGCTCATCGGGATCAACCCGAAGACCGGCAGGCGATGGCGAAACGGGCGCAAGGCGTCCGGTGGGAACAAGGCGGCACCACCGATCCGCGCGGTGGTGCCGCCGTCCGCGTCGTCGCGATACTTGGGCGAGGCCGACCGCATCCACATCGCCGACCGACTGCGCGAGAACGCGACGATCCGCGCCATCGCCGTCGAGTTCGGCGCGCCCCGTCCACGATCAGCCGGGAGATCCGCAGCAACCGCCACCCCCAGCGGCCACTACCGACCCACGCCGCCCAGGCCCGCGCCGACACCCGCCGCCCCGCCCCAAACGCGGGAAGATCGGCCTCAACGCGGAGCTGCGCGACTTCGTCCAGGACCACCTGATGCTGCGCTGGAGCCCGGAACAGATCTGCCGCGCTCGGCGGGAACGGTTTCCCGACCGCCCGGAGCTGCACGTGGTCCACGAGACGATCTACCAGGCCCTCTACGCCGCAGGGCCGCGGCGAACTCCGCCGCGAACTCGCCAAGGCGCTCCGATCGGGGCGGACCCGCCGCCGACCACACCGTCAGGCGGCCTCCCGACAGCCGCGCTTCGCCCACACGATGGTCATGATCAGCGACCGCCCGGCCGAGGCCGAGGACCGGGCCGTCCCCGGAACTGGAATGGCAACCTCAGCGTTGGCCGCTCTTACCCCCGCGGGCAGCTCATTTCACACAGCGTGACAATCGCGGTCCGGGGCAGCGGAAGGGGCCGGCCTCGTCCGCGAGAGCCAAGGGACGGCCGGCTCACACCGGCCTCACACTGCCGTCCGGTCTGTTGCAGTCAGCGCGCTGTCGAAAAGCTGACGGTGCAAATCCCAGGTCAGATAAGTGGAAAGTCCGTGTGGGCTGCCAAAACCCGGGCGCCAAAACCCGGCTCCGACAGGCATGTCCGTGAAGACCCGGGCTCACACCGGGCTCACAATCGACTCGGATGACGGCTGTGTCGCCGCCACTCTCCGTCGATCGGGGCTGACTCGAAGGCTGGTCGGTGCGCGTCGACGTGGCGCTCTGATGGCGCTGCTCGGCTACGCACCGGCCAGAGCCTTCGATCATGTCGGATCCGTCGCCCCATCCCGAGGAGGGACGTTTTCAGGCGGTCGGTGGGACACCGCCGGTTGCCGCCAGTCGTCGATGTTCGAGCGCATCCGCGATTTTGTTGTCGCCGCCGAGTCGGCCGAACAAACGAGTGACGCCGGATTGCGGTACGCCCACGCACGACAGCCTCGTGCCATTCTTCAGACGGACCACCAGGAAACGGTCGCAGTTGAACCCGTCGATGTCAGCCCATGCGATCCTGTGGGTGCTCAAGGGATTGTGCACCAGCAGTTCGGGCTCGGTGGCAACCACTCTCACTCGCAGGGCGAAAAGCACCGCGAGTACGCAGATCCCGGCAAAGGCGATCGGCACCCATGTCGGCCCGTCGGTGAAAATGCCGTCCACCGCACCGACGACCCCGACTGCGACTATCAGGGCCGCGCCGGTCAAGAGAGAACTTATCTGCCTGAATGTTCGTATTTCCATACAATCCCCCAGAAGCTCTGAATAGGACAAATAAACGCAGAATTTCTTCCGGGTCGCAGATGGAACGAGCGATTTGTGCGCACGCGATTATACGACGCGGGATTGGAGAACATGGCTCCTCATGCGACAGAGACGCACACGAGCCGCCGGACAACCGGCGGCTCGTGCACGTACGGGAGGCGAGTTCTGATTTTGCCCAACTTCTCTTGCGTCGAGCCCAACTTCTATTGCGCCGAGCGGGGTGGGCGCGCAGAAGATGAACGCCCCGGCCGGTCGTATACGCGTAGGCGCCTGCTCTGAAGGCCGATTTCGAGATACCAAGAATCGGGATGCCCGAGTGGGGCCGGTACGCCGGAGCTGACGCCGCAAGGCGCGTATTTCCCGATCGCAGGATCAATTGCTTCGACGGCCTGCCCGAAGAGAAGTGGCTCATTTTGTGATGTAGCGCGGTGCCAGTGGACGACACTCCAACCCGCATGGCGGCCATCGACGGCGCGTTCCCACGGCACTTGTACCTGTTACGCAACGTGAGACCGGTAGTCGGCGAGAGCTGGAAGTCGCAGCTTCGACCACACCTGAGGCGGGACGATCGGGCTCACAACGACGGTCTTGACACCACTGCGAGCGCTTTGCGAACAACCGGAGAAGCCAAGTTCCGGGTCAGATGGGTGCCGGGAGAATCGGCCCCGCAATTCCACGCCTTCCGCCGGAGCCGGGCGGCGGTAAAAGAGTGCGCTGCTCTGCCGATTGCGCTAATGGCCCGGTTGGGTGTCGGCGGGTGTTCCGCTTTTGCCTACCGGCAGAGTACCGGTATCGGATCGAACATGCTGCGAGTATCCCCAGCCATGCCATGAGCTGTGGCAACGACCCGACGGGCGGTGCTTGTTCGGTTGCCCGGGGCAAGAGCGCAAGGTGCGTGAATCCGACAAGTCGCCTCCCTGGTTGAGGGCGGTCGGTGTGCGCGCCCACCTCGAAATCCGTGAGAGGGCGTGAAATCCGGTTCGAAAGGTATGTCCGATGGACATGGCGTGACTGTATACGCGATGTATACGTGGACGTCTGCTTACCCCACCGTCGGTCGGACAGCAGAGGAAGTGCACTCAGGGAGCACGAAAGCACGAGATCCGCCGCCGCGCACCCACCGGAGTTTTCGATACGCAGGCGGTTCATCAGAGGCACGCTCGGTTCGATGGTCACTGCGGCCTCATGCGGCGTATGGGCGCCACGGTGTACATGGCGGATCGCATGGGGCGCGGGGTCGAACGGGCGTGAGCCGTGTGGATTGGGACACCTCCACCGGACAGTGGTAGGGGCCGGTCGGAGTGTGTCCTACGTGGTGGGTTGCCGTCGTCGTTCGTGGCAGGTGATGGCCGCGGCGAGGATGCGGACGGCCAGGTCGAGAAAGCCGGATACACCGAAAACTTGGGCGGGCGATTCGGGTCGGCGGGGCCGTGGTGTGGCAGTCGGTGCGGGAGTGACATGCGCCGGACGGGGCTTGGGGCTTGTGGGCTGGATGGCGTTGGTTGTTGCGGTCGTTCGTGGGGTGGGCATCGAGTGGGTGGTGCGGGGCAGGGGTTGGGGCGTGGCGCGGATACGGGTGGGGAGTTGTGGGTGGACGGATCGGGGATTGGTGGAGGCCGGGTGGTATCCGGCGGGGTGTACGAGTGCGGAGGCGCGGCTGCGCTATTACGCGTCGCGGTTTTCGCTTGTGGAGGTCGATTCCACCTACTATCACCTTCCTTCGGAGCGTAATGCCCGGTTGTGGGCGGAACGGACGCCGGAGGGCTTTGCGTTCGATGTGAAGGCATTTTCGTTGTTGACCGGTCATCCGACTCGGGTCGATGCTCTGCCGCGGGATCTGCGTGGGTCCTTGGCGAGGGGGAGCGTGTACGCGCGCGATCTGCCGGTCGGGGTGGTCGAGGAGGTCGCCGGTCGGTTTCGTTCGGCTTTGCGGCCTCTTCACGAGAGCGGCAGGTTGGGCGTGGTTCTGCTTCAGTTTCCGCCCTGGTTTCTTCCGGGTGCGCAGGCCGAGCAATACATATTGCGGTGCCGGGAGCTGTTGTTTCCGTATCGGGTTGCCTTCGAGCCGCGTAATGGCGCCTGGGTGACGCCCGAAACGTTCGCCTTCCTTGGCAAGGAACGCATCCCCTATGTGTGTGTCGACATGCCCCAGGGGCATGTCGAGGCGGTGCCTCCGGTGGTGCGGGTCACCGCCGAGCTCGCGATCGTTCGCCTGCACGGGCGAAGCGCCTATTGGGGGGAGGGGGACGCTCGGGAGAAGTACCGCCACGACTACACCGAGGGCGAACTTGCCGAGTGGGTTCCCAGGATTCGGCGGCTTGCGCGGGATGCCAAGGAGGTTCATGTGCTCTTGAACAACTGCTGTGGTGCCAGTGCTGTCACCAATGCTGCGACTCTCCGCGAGATGTTGATGGTTGCCTGAGGCGCGATATCGATCCGGGGCCGGGCCGGGCCGGTCCGGCGCGGGGTGGGGCCGGTTCTGGCCTGGCCTTGGTCCCGACTTGGCCTCGTCCCGCCCCGATCCGCCCTCGGCCACGCCCCGACCCGGCCCCCGTCCAGCCTGCGACCCGGCCCCGGCCCCGGCTCACTCGCCGCCGCCCCTGCCCGCCCCCGCGCGCGACCCGCCCCGACCCGCCCCGACCCGACTCGACCCGCTCGGCGACGGGCGGCAACGCAGGAACAGAAAGTGAAACTGCGGTTCTATTGAACCCGTGCTCCAGTTGTGACTTAATTCCTTTCGTCACCGACACGACGGGAGCACGGCATGTCGAACACCGCTGTTTCACCACGCCGCTGGTGGGCCCTGGGTGCCCTCGTCCTGAGTGCGCTGATCATTGGGCTCGACGGCACGATCATCAACGTGGCGCTGCCCACGCTTTCCGGTGAACTGGGGGCGGATGGTGCGCAGTTGCAGTGGATCGGGGGTGGCTACCTGCTCGCGTTGTCGGCCGCCATGTTGCCGATCGGGTTGCTGGGGGACCGGTACGGGTTGAAGCGTGTGTTGCTTGTCGGGATGGCGATCTTCGGGCTCGCCTCGGCCGCCGGGATCCTGGCCGATTCGGCGGGGCAGGTGATTGCCGTACGGGCCGTGCTCGGGCTCGGTGCGGCGATGATCATGCCGCTGTCGTTGGCGATCCTGCCCAGGATCTTCGGGCCGGACGAGGTGCCGAAGGCGGTGGCGACCTGGACCGCGGCCACCGCGTTGGGCATGCCGATCGGGCCGGTCGTCGGCGGCTGGTTGTTGAATCACTTCTGGTGGGGCTCGATCTTCCTGTTCAACATCCCGGTCGTGGCCCTTGCCCTGGTGGCGAGCGCGGTGTTCCTGCCCGCCGATCCGAAGCGGGTACGGGCGACCGCCGCGCGGGTGCCGGTCGACGTGCTCGGTGTGGTG
The DNA here is from genome assembly GCF_044458105.1 of Embleya sp. NPDC050493. Classification (NCBI taxonomy): domain Bacteria; kingdom Bacillati; phylum Actinomycetota; class Actinomycetes; order Kitasatosporales; family Streptomycetaceae; genus Embleya; species Embleya sp. NPDC050493. Next base: position 39,723 of record NZ_JBITHP010000031.1, on the reverse strand, counting down.
TCGAGTGCGCTGGGCATCACCGCGCTGGTGTACGGGACGATCCTGGTGCCGCAGGACGGTTGGGGCAGCCCGCTGGTGCTCGGCACGTTGCTCGGCGGGGCGGTACTGCTGGTCGGCTTCGGGTTGCGGCAGCGGCGCTTCGCGCATCCGCTGGTCGACCTCGGGTTGTTCGCCGATGCGCGGTTTCGGTGGGGCACGCTGATCGCGGTGTTCGTCAACTTCGCGGTCATGGGCATCCTGTTCGTGGTGCCGCAGTACCTGGAGGGTGTGCTCGGCAACGACGCGCTCGGCACCGGGCTGCGAGTGCTGCCGCTGATCGGCGGGCTGTTGGTGTCGGCCACGCTGAGCGAGACGCTGGTGCCCAGGTTCGGTGCCCGCGTGGTGATTTCGGTCGGTCTGGCGCTGCTCGGCGCGGGTGCGCTGCTGGGCGCCGGTACCGACGGCGGCAGCGGGTACGGGTTCACCGCCACGTGGCTCGGCCTGGCCGGGCTCGGCTTCGGGATGGCCGTGGTGCCCGCGACCAGCATGGTGATGGGGTCGCTGCCCACCGGCAACACCGGCTCGGGTGCGAGCCTGCTGGAGACCGTGCAGCAGGTCGGCGGTGTGCTCGGGGTGGCCGTCCTGGGCAGCGTGCTCAACGCGGGTTACCTGGACCGGCTCGTGGTGACGGGGTTGTCGGAACCGGCGGTCGACGCGGCCCGGGAATCGTTGTCCGGCGCCGGCGCGGTGGCCGCACAGACGCACGATCCCGTGCTCCTGGCGTCCGCGCACGACGCGTTCATCCACGGCATGGACCTGGTCCTGCTGGTCTGCGGCGCGATCGCGCTGGTGGTTGCCGCCTTCGCGGCGGTCCACCTGCCGGGCGAGGCCGAGGACACGCCGGCCCCCACGCTGCCGGCGCCCGCTCCCGCCCACGGAGAATTGCTCGCATGAGCCCCAAGGAGACCTCGACCGAGCCTGCGCCCGACCCCGCACGCGCGCCCGACCCCGAGCCTGCGCCCGACCCCGCACGCGCGCCCGACCCCGAGCCTGCGCCCGACCCCGCACGCGCGCCCGACCCCGCAAGCGCGACCCCCGCCCCCGCCCCCGGCCTGCGCGAGCGCAAGAAGCTCAAGACCCGGCAGAGCATCCGCCGCGAGGCCTACCGCCTGTTCGCCGAGCACGGCTACGACGCGACCACCGTCGACGAGATCGCTGCCGCCGCGGACGTCTCCCGCAGCACGTTCTTCCGCTACTTCCCGACCAAGGAGGACGTGGTCCTCACCGACGAGTACAACTCGGTGTTCGGCGACGTGCTCGCGACCAGGCCGGCGGACGAACCGATCGTGGCCGCCATCCGGCACGCGATGACCGAGTCGTTGGCCCACGTCTTCACCGCCGATCGGGACGAACTCCTCTACCGGAACCGGATGATCTTCACCATCCCGGCACTCCGAGCCCGAGCGATGGACGAGTTGTTGCGCACCCAGGACGAGATCACCGCGCTGCTGGCCGAGCGCACCGGCCGCGACCCGGACGACCTGGAACTCAAGTGCGCCTCGGCCGCGATCATCGGCGTCTCGACCGCGGTGATGCGGCACTGGGTGGAACACGAGGGCATCGAGGACCTGGTCGGGCTGTACGACCGCCAACTGCACATCCTCACCGGCGGTCTCCAGGTCTGACCGACCGCTCGCACGGGCGCGGACAACGGCGCGAGCCGCGCGTCGGGGCCGCACGCCCGGGCCGCCCCCCACAGCCGCGCCCCACGCCCGGGCCGCCCCACACCCCCCGCCCCGCAGCCCCGCGCCTCACAGCCGTGCCGGCACCGGGTAGTCGGCCAAGGTGATCGAGGTCGCCGCCTTGGTCGTCATCTTGTCCAGGAAGCGCAGGAACGGACCGGCCGTCAGGATCCGGTAGATCCGGGTGCGCCGCTTGATCCGGCCCGCGGTCATCGGTGCGAAGAACGGGCCGACCCCGCCCGCCACCTGTTGGCACGCCCTGGTGAACTTCCCGATCGCCCGCTCGTACCCGGCGAACGCGGCGCGGTGGTCGCCGTCGGCCGCCGCGAGTTCGCCGGCGAGGACGTACGCGCAGACGATCGCGAGGCCGGTGCCCATGCCGCCGCAGGTGGCGCCGTAGCCGGCGTCGCCGAGCAGGACGACCCGGCCCTTGCTCCAGGAGTCCATCACGACCATGCCGATCGAGTCCGCGTAGAACGTGTCGGCCTCGGCCAGGTCCGCCATCAACTCCTCGGCCCGCCAGCCCATGTCGGCGTAGGTCGCGGCCAGCGCCCGCTTCCGCGCCTCGACGTCGCGCCGGTCCGGGCCCGCTCCGGCGTCGGCGTAGACGCACATCACGTTGGCCCGGCCCGCCCGGGTCGGGGACACCGCCAGCCCTCGACCCGGCTCGCTGTAGATCAGGCTGCCGGGCCCGGCGCCCAGCCGGTCGGGGGCGTCGAACAGGGCCACCCGATAGCCGGATTCGCGGACGAACCGCGACTCCTCGCCGAAGACCAACCTGCGCACGTTCGAGTGCAGCCCGTCGGCACCGACCACCAGGTCGAACCAACGCGGCGCGGCACGTTCGAAGGTGACGTGCACCCCGTCGGCGGTCTCGGTCAGCGAGGCGATCGAGTCGTCGAAGACGTACTCGACGTCGCCCTCGGTCAGTTCGAACAGGATCCGGGCCAGATCACCGCGCTGGATCTCCACCTCGCCGCCGGCGAACGACGCGGGCAGGGCCACCAGTTCGTCCCCGGCCGCGTCGACCAGACGCAGCGATCCGGCGTCGGTGCGATATCGGGTGATCTCGTCCAGGATGCCCATCCTGCGCAGCACCGTCATGTGCGCCTCGCCGCGGAAGTCGACCGCCTGCCCGCCCGGCCGCAGCTCCGGGGCCCGCTCGACCACGGTGACCTGGTACCCGTACCGGTGCAGCCAGTAGGCCAGCGCCGGACCCGCGATGCTCGCGCCCGAGATCAGCACGCTCATGCCCATGGTGTTCTCCTCGCGTCCTCGGCCTGGCTCGTCCCTGCCGACGACACCGATGCTGGTCGGCCGCGCTGACCGGGTACGCACGGTGCACTGACCGGCGCTGACCGGCACTGCCGGCGGGTGGCGGCGGGTGGCGGCGGGCGGGCGGCAAGGCAAGGGCGGCGGGCGGGGCCGGCCGGTGGTGGGCGGCGCGCCGAAGCGGCTTTGCCCACCGGATTCCGCGGGCCGGCTCAGCGACCGGCGGAGGCCGGCTCGGCGGACAGGCCCGCCTCGGCGTCGGCGCGCGCGTCGTACCGGGCCCGGGCCTCCGCGATGCGTTCCTGGTGCTCCTCGGTCCAGGTGACCAGGGATCGGATCGTGGTGTGCAGCGTGGTGCCCATCGGGGTGAGCGCGTAGTCCACCCGCGGCGGCACCACCGGGTAGACGGTGCGCCGAACCAGGCCGTCGCGTTCGAGTTGGCGCAGCGTCACGGTGAGCATGCGCTGGCTGATCCCGTCGATCTCCCTACGCAGCTCGGTGAAGCGCAACGTGCGGCTCTCCAGGATCGCGATGACCAGGAGCGACCACTTGTCCGCGACCCGGTCGAGGATTTGGCGAACCTCGCACCCTTCGCGGACGTCCCACTGGAGCGCGTCGTAATCGTCCTGGTTACCCACGCAGGGGGTCGGTTCCTTTGAAGTGCCTTCTTCCATGGGAGTCGATGCTGCCGAAGGATGGGGGTGGTTACAAGAGGGAACCGGGTTCGTTCGGATAACCGAGTCCCCGGGGCCTCGACGCCGCCACCCACACCCACATCCAGCGTCCCGAGGGGCTGCCGCATGTCCGCATCCACGTCCTCGTCCACCCCCACCCCCACCCCCACCTCGACCACCACTACCGCCTCGCCCGTTTCCGACCCGGGGTCGGGCGAGGTGGAGGCGCCCAGAACGCCGCACACGCCGCCGGAGAACGACGCGGGACGGATGGGCGCCCGCGCGTGGGGCATGTTGATCGTGCTCTGCGGCGCGATCTTCCTGGAGGGCATCGACGTCGCGATGCTCAATGTCGCGCTGCCGACGATCCGCGAGGACCTGGGCATGTCCACCGGCGCGGTGAGTTGGGTGATGAGCGCGTACGTGCTCGCCTACGCGGGTTTCATGCTCCTGGGCGGGCGTACGGCCGATCTGCTCGGCCGGCGACGGATGTTCGTGTTCTGGCTGGCCGTCTTCCTGGTGTTCTCCGGCCTGGGCGGGTTCGCCACCGAGGGCTGGATGCTGATCGTCGCGCGCTTCGTGACCGGCGCCTCGGCCGCCTTCATGACCCCCGCCGGGCTGTCCGTCATCACCACGAGCTTCGCCGAGGGACCCCAGCGCAACCGGGCCCTGCTGTTCTACGCGGGCACCGCCGCGGGCGGCTTCTCGCTGGGTCTGGTCATCGGCGGCCTGCTGACCGCGATCGACTGGCGGCTGGTGTTCTTCGTACCGGTCGCACTGGCCGCGGTGATCCTGGCCCTGGCCCTGGCGCTGATCCCCGCGGACGGCCGACCCGACCGGGCCGGTCGGGACTTCGACGTGGCGGGCGCGATCAGCGTGACCGGCTCGATGTTGCTGCTGGTGTACGGCGTGGTCCGGCTGGAGCACCCGGCGCGCGGCTGGGGGTGGACGATCGCGGCCTTCGCGGGCGGGACCGCCCTGTTGCTCGCGTTCGTCGCCGTCGAGCGTCGCGCCGCCGCCCCGTTGGTCCGGCTCGGCATCCTGCGCTCGGGAGCGCTGGTGCGGGCGAATCTGGGCGCGATGTTGTTCGCGGGTTCGTTCTTCGGCTTCCAGTTCGTGGCGGTGTTCTACCTCCAGGAGGTACGCGGCTGGTCGACCCTGGAGACCAGCCTCGCGCTGCTGGCGGTGGGCGCGGACGCGGTGCTCGCGCCGACGGTGACGCCGCGGCTGGTCGACCGGTTCGGCAACCTGCGGGTGATCCTGGGCGGGATGTCGTCGGCCGCGCTCGCGTACGCGCTGTTCCTGTCCATCGACGCGGACACCTCGTACCCGGTGATGTTCCCGACGATGTTGCTGCTCGGATTCGCCTTCGCGATGGCGTACGGGCCGCTCACGATCGCCGCCACGGACGGCATCGACGAGGACGAGCAGGGTCTGGCGGGCGGATTGTTGTACACCGCCTTCCAGTTCGGCGCGGCGCTGGGCCTGTCCGCGGTGACGGCGGTACTGGCCGGCGCGGGCGGCTCGGGGCTGGACGGCTTCCGGACGGCGTTGATCGTGCCGCTGGTGGGCGTGCTGTTGGGCGCGGTGGTGACCGCCCAGGGCCTGCGCGGGCGGGATCGCGCGCCGGACACGGCATAGGGGCGTGGCGAGTCCACGGACCTCGGCGGAGCTTTGGCCTCGCTCAGTTCCCTGGGGGAACCGCCGTCCGGAGCCGCTCGTCGATCGATCGGATCGGCGAGCGGCTCCGGCTCGGCGCCGGTTCCGCTCAGGCCCCGGCGCAGGCTCCGGGTCAGGCCGGCGCAGACTCCGGTTCCGGGTCAGGCTCGGGTGGAGCCGGTCAGCGGGACGGGGGCCGACGCCTGGGCCGGGATGCGGGGGGCGGTCGTGCCGGCGGGTGTCTTCGGCCGGCGCACGCCGATCATCAGCACGGTGACCGCGGCGGCGACGAACATCCCCAGCCCGGCGATGGTCATGCACAGGTGCAGCGCGTCCGCGAAGCTGTTGCCGACGGCGGACAGCGCCTTGCCGGTGGCCTCGGGGGGCAGGCCGAGGTGACCGGCTGCCGAGAGCCCCTCGTCCGAGACGGCCGAGGTGACGTGCTCGCGGTCGGCGGGGGCCAGGCCGGAGGCGGTCAGGTTCTCCGGCAGGGCGGCGGCGATGCGGTTGGTCAGCACCACGCCCAGTACGGCCGGGCCGAGTGCGCCGCCGAGTTGGCGCAGGGTGTTGTTGCCCGCGCTGGCCATGCCGGCCAGGTGGTGCGGCACGCTGCTGACCGCGACCGAGGTGATCGGCGTCATCACGAAGGCGAAGCCCACGCCGATCACCACGAGCGGACCGGCCATCGCGGCGAACCCGGTGTCCGGCTCCAGGGTGTTCAGGGTCAGCATGCCGATCCCGGTGACCACCAGGCCGAAGGTGAGCAGCGCACCCGAGGGGATCCGGCCCATCAGCCGGCCGACGATCGGGCCGATCACCACGGTGAGCCCGTTGATGAGCAGGAACCGGTAGGCGATGTCGAGCGCGCTCAGGTGCTGGACGTTGCCGAAGAACAGGCTGAGCGAGAAGACGATCCCGACCAGGCCGAACATGGTGATCATGGTGACCACGCCGGCGCCGGTGAACGAGCGCGACGAGAACAGCTTGAGGGACAACATCGGTGTCGCCGAGCGGTGTTCGATCACGATGAACGCGGCCAGGCCGAGGATCGCGAGCGCGAACGCGGCCAGGACCGGGCCGTCGGTCCAGCCGGTGGTTCCGCCCTCGATCACGCCGTAGATCAGGCCGGTGATCGCGATGATCGCGGCGATCTGGCCCGGCACGTCGATGGCCCGGCCGTGCGGCGAACGGGAGTCCTCCAGGAGTATCGCCGCGACCACGGCGCCGACCAGGCAGACCACCACGATCGGGGCGAAGATCCAGCGCCAGGAGGCCTGTTCGAGAATCGTCCCGCTCAGCAGCGGGCCCAGCGACATGCCCAGGCCCAGCGAGGCGGCCCATGCGGAGATGGCCTTGGCGCGGGCCCGGAAGTCCGGGTAGGCGTGGCTGATCAGCGCCAGGCTCGAGGTGAGCAGGGCGGCGCCGCCCGCCCCGGAGAGCGCCTGGCCCACCCAGACCTGGGCGACGCTGTGCGCGGTGAGGTTGGTGGCGGCGCCGGCCGCGAGCAGGAGGAGGCCGGCCAGGAACGCCTTCTTGCGCCCGTACAGGTCGCCGATCAGGCCGAAGGTCAGGATCAGCGCCGCCATCGGCAGGATGAAGATGTCGCTGATCCACTGGAGGTCGCTCGTGGACGCGTCCAACCCGCGCTGGATGGTCGGCAGGGAGACCGCCACCCCGCCGATCGGCACGTACGAGGCGAATACGCCGAGACATGCGAGCACAACGGTGAGGGTGGGGCGGGCCACGGTGGTGGTCGGCGGCGAGCCTGCGGCCGACGCAACGGATTGGGGGGTCGTGGGCATGGTGCGACAACCTTCCAAGTTCTACGTAGTCTGTTAAGTTATCAGAAGACTTAGAACTTGTACGAGGGCTGGCATATTGTTCGGTGTCTGCCAAGGCGTCGGATGCCGAGCCGCCGATCCGCGTGCCCTACGGTGACCGGGTAAGGCGCCTTCGCGGCGCAGGCCCCGCCTTTCGGAGAAGGGAAACGCGCGATGCCCGCCCCCCACGAAGTCGCCGAGCCCGCGTGGAGCGAGCAACTGCCACATCTGCTCTGGCGTGCACAACAGTCCATGCAGCGGCTGCTCAACGAGAGGCTCGAAGGCATCGGCGTTTCGATCAACCAACTCGGTCTGGCCGGCCGGCTGGACGAGAACGGCGCGATGTCCGCCGCCGACCTCGCCCGCGCCCACCACATCACCCCGCAGAGCGTGACCACCGCGGCGGCAGCGCTGGAGCGGGCGGGTTGGATCGTTCGCCGGCCGCACCCGGTACACAAGCGGGTGGTCCTGCTCGAACTGACCGCACTGGGCAGCGCGGGCGTCGCCGAGGGCCGACGGGTGATCAAGGAAGCCGACGGCCTGATCAGCCGGACGATCGGCGCCGAACAGGTCGAGGCGTTCGCGGCCAACCTGCGGATGATCACCGCGGTGGTCGACGGTCCGGACACCCCGGCGGGCCGGATGTGGCCGGAGCCGCCGCGGTGAGTACGGGCGGGTGAGTCGGGCCGCGGTGGGGCGGTGGCCGCGAGGGGATGGGCCGGGGCCGCGGATGTGAAGGCGTTGCGGCCGCGTCCTTGGCGGACGCGGCACGGATGCCTCCTTCGGGAGCGCCATCCGCTGACCCCGGAGCTCCGTGCGCGCCGAGTTCGTGGCTCGGGGAGCGCCACGGATCAGCCGACGTCCGTCGAGCTCGGCATCCGCAGCGCGGGTGCCAGCCGATCCTCGGTGACGACGCGCAGGTACACCGGAATCGTGGCCGCCACGGCGACCGCGAACACCACGAACGCGGCGCGCACTCCGAACCACTGGGCGAGCCCGCCGATCAGTCCGGCGCCGAGCGGCATCGCTCCCCAGCCGAGCAGCCGGGCCGCCCCGCTGTAGCGGCCCATCATCCGTTCGGGCACCAGGTTCTGGCCGATCAGCCGGGAGTCGACCGACCACAGCGTGCCGCCCAGGCCGCCGACGAAGGCGGCCGCGGCGACCGCCCACAGGTTGGTGGTCAGCGCGGGCACCGCCATCATCGCGAAGGTGCCGATCAGGTCGGCGAGCATCACCCGACGGTGGCCGATCAGCCGATTGAGCCGCCCGACGAGCAGCGCGCCGAGCAGGCCGCCGACGCCCAGGGCGCTCAACACCACGCCGTACTCGCGGGCGGACAGATGCATCAGGTCGTGCGCGACCAGCGGCATCAGGGCCAGCCATCCGCCCCAGCTCGCGCACAACACGGTGAGGATGAGGGACATCGTGCGGAGCAGGCGATGCCGCCAGAGGAAGCTCAGGCCGACGCCGATTTGGCGGGCGACGGACTCGGGTGCGGGTGCGCCGGCGTCGGAAGCGGTCGGGGTGCCCGCGGTGCCGGTCGGGGTGCCGGTGGACGCCTCGGCTCCGCTTTCGTCGACGGCCGGGTCGGCCGGGTCGGCCCGGTCGGTGGCGGCCCGGAAGCGTCCGGTGAGCAGGAGCAGCAGCAGGCTCGCGGCGAGGTACGCAACCCAGGTCGTTCCGAGCGCCAGGCCGGTGCCCGCGGCCAGCAGCAGGCCGCCCACGAACGGGCCGGCGAACTCGTTCGCGGCCGTCTCGGCGCCGGTGATCAGCGCGTTGGCGCGCTCCCGGTCGGCGCGCGGGACGATCGCCGGGACCAACGCCGCGGTGGCGGTCAGCGCGATCACCTCGGCCACGCCCAGGACCAGCCCGCCGAGTGCGAGCACGAGGAGGCCGGCCCGGCCGGCGAGCACGATCGCGATCAGCACACCGATGGTGAGCAGCCGCATCCCGTCGGCCAGCCACAACAACCGACGCCGATCGGCGCGATCCACCAGCACTCCGACGGGTAGCGCGACCAGGAGCCACGGCAGCGTCAGCGCGAGCGAGACCAGCGAGATCAGCGCCGGGGAATCGGTGCTGCGGGTGGCCAGCACCGGCAGCGCGATCTTGGTGATGCCGTCCGCCAGGTTGGTGACGAGGGTGAAGGCCAGGAGCACGGAGGTGTTCCGGGCACCGGCCGGCTTCGCGATCCGCCCGCTCGGTAGGTCGACACCGACGCTCTGCAAGACCATCGCCCGCCCTAACTGTCAAAGCCGTTCACCGGTTAGCACGCCGGCTCGATCGTGGCACCGGCGCACGCGCGCCGTCAACCGGTAAAATCGTTAGCCGGTTAGCGAAGGGGTAGGCTGGCCCGACCGGCGACCGGACCGAACCACCCGGCCCACGCCGGATCGAGATCGCACCGGTCCGGGAGCTCACCGGACCCGATACCGCACGGGACCGAACCGGCCCCGGACCCGAGATCGCGTCGAAACGGAGGCCCGAGATGCTCGAAGCACCCGCTTCCGCGGTGCTGATCGAGGCGTTCGTGAACACGATCGACGTCGAACTCGGTACGGACGAACTGACCACGCCGCCCGAACTTCGCACCTGGCTGGCCGCCCGGGACCTGCTCGATCCCGCCGCCCGGGTCGCTCCGACGGACCTCGACGCCGCGCTGCGACTACGCGCCGGCCTGCGCGAGAAGCTGGGCGTACCCGTCGGCACCGCCCCCGACCCGCGGCAGCTTCGGCAGGCCGACGAGGTTTTGCGCGCCCTGCCGGTGGTGTTCGAGTTCGGCACCGACGGGCATCCCGGCGGCTTCACGCCGGGCCCCGAACTCCCCCCGGTGGACCGGGCTTTGGCTCGACTCACCATCGCCTGGGCCGAGTTGGTCGCCACCGGCGAGTCGGCCCGGCTCAAGCGCTGTGCGGAACACGGCTGCGCATGGGTGTTCTGGGACGTCTCCAAGAACCGCAGCCGCCGCTGGTGCTCGATGCGCGTATGCGGAAACCGCACCAAGGCCCGCCGCTACGCGGCCAGACACACCCCCACCCCCCGTCCCCAAGCGCCGACCGCGGACCACCCGGGGCCGACGACGAGTTAGCGAATCAGCCGGGAGCATCGGATCGCCTGTACCCGCCTGCGCAGGGCCTCGATGCGACGACGCACCTGATCGAGGGAGTGGGGGCGCCCCGGCTTCATCTTCCGCAGCCGGGACGTCCCGCTACGCAGCGTACTCGATCGATGACCGGAAAAGTTCCCAATGAGTCGTGAATCGATCAGGGGATCCGGAACATCGTGGTGCTCCGTTTGCGCGGCGTCACGAGAGTGCGGCGGGTTGCCGCGCGCTCGGCGAGTCGTCCGTCGCTGCCGGTACGGGCGAGTGTGGACAGCAGGGTCTGCGGAACGCGATCCGCCCCCGTCCGCAGTCCTTTCGGACGCGGCCGGGGGCGGATGGCTGTGGCGGTGTGGGCCTCACCGCCGGATCGTTGCGCTATCCGTCGATGCCTCCCGATTCGGTGCGATCGGTACGGCGCTTGCGCTGGAGGATCAGGACGAGGGCGCCCAGAGCCAGGATTGCGGCTCCGATGCCGGCCAACGGACCGACGAAGTTGTTCGAACCGGTGGCCGCCAGTTGCGGGTGGGCCCCGGGTGCGGGCGCGTTCTGCGGGGCTTTGTCGTTCGCGGCGTCACCGCGGTGGTGGGCGGGGCCGCCGTTACCCGGTCCCTGGGATTCCGCCGCATGGGTGGGTCGTTGCGGACCGCCGTTGCCCGGTCCCTGGGATTCCGCCGCGTGGGTGGGTCGTTGCGGGCCGCCGTGGCCCGGTCCGTGGGTCCCCCCTCCATGGGTGGGTCGGTGCGAGCCGGTGGGGCGACCGGACGCGGGCGGGGTGGAAGCGCCGGGGCTCGAGGTGCTTCCCGGGCCTGCCGGACCCGAGGGACCTGCCGGACCTGCCGGACCCGAGGGGCCTGCCGGACCTGCCGGACCTGCGGGGCCTGCCGGACCCGCCGGGCCCGGGGAGCCGGGTGCCCCGGGAGAACCGGGAGCGCCGGGGGAGCCGGGTGCCCCGGGCGAGCCGGGAGCGCCGGGCGAGCCGGGAGCGCCGGGCGAGCCGGGAGCGCCGGGCGAGCCGGGAGCGCCGGGGGAGCCGGGTGCCCCGGGAGAACCGGGTGCCCCGGGAGAACCGGGAGCCCCAGGCGAGCCGGGTGCCCCAGGCGAACCGGGAGCGCCGGGGGAGCCGGGTGCCCCGGGAGAACCGGGTGCCCCGGGAGAACCGGGTGCCCCGGGAGAACCGGGAGCGCCAGGAGATCCGGGCGGCCCGCTGGGTCCCGGAGGTCCGCTGGGTCCCGGAGGCCCGCTCGGTCCGGGCGGGCCGCTCGGGCCGATGATGCAGGTCGGCTTGGTGATGACGTTGGTGTCCAGGGTGGTCGAGCCGTTGCGGGCGAGGGCTCGGCCCTCGATGGTCGCTCCGGTGGTGACCGAGATGGAGGTCAACGCCATGATCGTGCCCTTGAAGCTGGTGCCCGTCCCGAGCGTGGCCGAACTACCGACCTGCCAGAAGACGTTGCACGCCTGGGCGCCGTTGACGAGTGCGACGGTGCTGGAGGACCCGGTGATCAGAGTCTCCGCGATCTGGAAGATGAAGACCGCGTTCGGGTCGCCCTGCGCGTCGAGGGTGACGGTGCCGGTGAGGCCGAGGGGCCCGGTGGACTTGTAGACGCCGGCGACCAGCGTCTGCCCGACGAGGTCTCCCGCAACGCTCGCGGTCGGGGCCCGTCCGGCGGCGTCGTTGTAGGCGATGGTCAGGTCCGCCTGCGGCCCGTCTGCCGCCGGGGCTGTCTGGATGGTGCCGTTGATGACCATTCCCGGGGGAAAGCCGACGACCGAGGAGCCGGGGCTGACGCCCACGCTCCCGCTGATGACGCTGGGGCCGGTGTTGGTGACGGTCTGCCCGCCCAGCACCGCGTAGCTGTCCGCCGTCCCCAGGAGGACCGTGTCGGGTCCCGCCGCACGTGCGCCGGGCGCTATCGACACGAGGGCGGCCGAGGCCAGTAGCACCAGCCCGAGAATGATCGCCGCCATCGCGGCGGATCGGGAATGCCTCGGTTCTCGGAAGCCCGTGGAACGAGCACCATCGATTGCCATGAACTGGGCCTTTCGCATACTCGGTGTCGCCGTCGAACGACCGGCGGGCAGACGCGTTCCGGGACGGGGTTGTCGCAGGCGTCGGGGCGACGAGGGGTGGGCGAGCGCGTTGTTCGGAGGTGCGTGGACACGCTTGCCCGTGGGACAAAGGGCGCGAATCACTGCAATTCATCGCCCAATGTCCGCAATGAGATCATCCGCTGATCACAATTACCGGGAGTCAAACGGGTGGTTTTGTGCGACTCCCCGAACGCCCCGTCCCGTTGACGACGGATGGCCCCGCGGGCGCGCCGATTCGGGATGCATCGGCGTGTCGGCGCTGCGATCGACACGCGAACGCGTGGCCGTCCGCGGCGTGGACGCCTCGGCCGGATTCCGCCGCCGCGCATGCGCACGGCCGCGCACGGCCGCGTCCGAACCGCTCGCCGTCGAGTGCGGGTGTCGACCTCGGTCCGAGTGCCTCGCCACGAGGGAAGTCCGCGCCGTCGTGAATCCCGGGCCGGCCCACGGCGATTACGCCGTCCCGGTCACGGATGCGGCGGTTCCGGAAAGTCGGTTGGTTCGGGACGAAGGCTCGGGATACCGTCGGGCGTATGTGCTTCCAACAGATCTACGGCTGACACCGGCGAGGGCCACGCCCTCGATCCGCCCGCACCGGGTCGCGTGTGACGTACGCGTCGACGCCCGGGTCGCCGGGCTGTGTGTCCACCCCGCCGTAGATTCGAAACGAGAGCTCTCATGTCCCAGCGTCGCCGTGCCCACATCGCGATGATCGGCATCCCCGCCGTCAGCCATGTACTGCCCAGCCTCGAAGTCATCCGCGAACTGGCCGATCGTGGTCATCGCGTCAGCTATGCCAACGACCCCGTCGTCGCCGACCTGATCGCGCCGACCGGGGCCGAGTTCGTGCCGTACCGCTCCACGTTGCCGGTCGGCGACAACGACTGGCCGGCCGATCCGATCGCCGCGATGGGCACCTTCCTGGACGACGCGATCCAGGCGCTCCCGCAGTTGCGCGCGGCGTACGACCACGACCCGGCGGATCTGTACCTCTACGACATCGGCGCCTACGCCGCTCGGGCCCTGGCCGAGCGCCAGGATCGGCCGATCGTGCAGATTTCGCCGACGTACGTGGCCTGGCGGGGCTACGAGGACGAGGTGCTGCCCGGGATGAAGCAACTGCCGGGCGCGGACGCGTACTGGGCGCGATTCGCGGCCTGGCTCGAGGACTCCGGCGCGACCACCACCGACGTGGACCTGTTCGGCGGCCGGCCGCGCAGGGTCGTGGCCACGGTGTCGCGCGCGATGCAGCCGAACGCGGCGCTCGTGGACCCGGCCGTGGTCGACTTCGTCGGCCCGTGTCTCGGGCATCGCGCGGACCAGGGGGAGTGGACCCGCCCGGCCGGCGCGGAGCGGGTGCTGTTGATCTCGCTGGGTTCGGCGTTCACCCGACAGCCGGAGTTCTATCGGCGGTGCCTCGCGGCCTTCGGCGATCTGCCGGGCTGGCATGTGGTGCTCCAGATCGGCCGGCACACCGACCCGGCGGACCTCGGCACGATTCCGGACAACGTGGAACTGCATTCCTGGGTACCGCAGTTGGCCATTCTGCGGCAGGCCGACGCGTTCGTCACGCACGCCGGCATGGGCGGCTGCGGCGAGGGGCTGACGACCGGCGTGCCGATGATCGCCGTACCGCAGGGCGCCGAGCAGTTCGCCAACGCGGATCGCCTGGTCGAACTGGGCGTGGCCCACCGCCTGGACACCGCGGATGCGACTCCGGAGGCGCTGCGCGGCGCACTCCTCGACCTGACCTCGAACCCGGAGGTGGCCGCCCGCTCGGCCCGACTGCGGGAGGACGCGATCGCGGAGGGCGGCACGGCCCGGGCAGCCGACCTGATCGAGGCCGAACCGGCTTGATCCCGAGGCGGCCGGCCGGGCTCAACCCGCCCGCCCGGCCGCCCGGGACCTGTCCTCCATCGTGCTCTTGACCAGGTCGGCGCCGTACGCCATCGCCTGCCGCATCGGCTCGGCGAGACCGTCGGGGAGCACCTCACGGGTCCAGCTGAACGTGCAGCGGCCGGCGGCCGTCGGCCACACCCGCATGGTCGCCCGGTCGTGGGTGGGCGTGGCGCTGCCGCCGATCACCGCGTAGGTGACGCTGCGGCCTTCGGGATCGACCTCGATCAGGCGTTCGCGGGCGGTCATGCCGTTGGCGAAGGCGACGAATCGTACGCCGGGCTCCTCGAGTCGGCTGTCCACGACGAAGCCCGGAGCCATTCGGACCGGGCCCGTCTCGAACTCGCCGACGATCGCCCAGACGTCGTCGGCGTCGGCCTCGACGATGCGTTCTTCGTGGATGTACGTCACGGGAATTCTCCGGTCGGGGTAGGGGCTTTCGGCGCGGTAAGTGCTCACCCCGAGGCTGCCGGCCGGCTGTCGCCGGGTCTTGAAGATTCTTGCGAGCGCAGGAGCGCAGGAGCGCAGGAGCGCAGGGGCGCACGAGCACTCCCGTGCCGCTCCCACGCCCGCCTTGCTCCTCCGGCTCCGCCGTCATTCCCGTGCCCGGCTTTCGTACATCGCCGCTCGGCACGAATGTCGGGGCGGCCCCGGAGCAGGCGCGGCTGTCGGGCCTCGCGCGTAGCGTGAAGGAGTGTTGTCCTTCGTTGATCTCGTCGTCCGGCCCGCATTTGCGGTGAGTGCGGTGACGTGTCGCGAAGACCACCGACGCTGGGCGGCGCCGGAGCAGTGCGACGACCACCGGATCGTGCTCGTGCGCAGTGGCCGATTCCGGCGTCGGGCCGACGGTGTCGCCGCCGATCTGGACCCGACCGTCGGTTACGTCGGCGTCCCGGGCCAGGAGGAGTGTTTTGCCCACCCGGCCGGCGGCGACGTGTGCACGTCCGTGCGGGTCGCGCCGGAGCTGTGGGCGGATGCGGCGGGCTACCCGGGCCGCCGCCCGGCGTGTTCGGCGCTCTACGTCGACGCGGCGCTCGACCTGGCGCATCGGCGTTGCCTGTCGGCCGCCGAGGGCGGCGATGTGGACTATGCGCTCACCGAGCAGGTGCTGACCCTGGTCCGGCATGCGGTCGACCGGGTGGCCGCGCGGCCGGGGCCGCACGCTTCGGCGCCCGACGACCGGCGCCTGGTCGCGGCGGCGCGTGAGGCGATCACGAGCGGGGACGCCGCGTCCGGCGCGTTGATCTCGTTGGCCGAGTCGATCGGGGTCTCGCCGTTCCGGCTGAGTCGGGTGTTCTCCCGGGAGATGGGAGTCTCGCTCACCCGATACCGGAACCGGGTCCGGCTCGGCCGGGTGCTGGATCGGCTGGCGGCCGGCGAGGTCGGCTTGGCCGCCCTGGCGGTCGACCTCGGTTTCGCCGATCAGGCGCACCTGTGCCGGACCGTGCGGAAGGAACTCGGATACACCCCCACCGTGCTCCGCCGACTGCTCCGGCCGGCACCGGAGGAGCCGCTCACTCGGTGATGCCGTTGCGCCGGCGCGCGGGTTCGGTGCGACGCGGGACGGCAACGCATCCCGCGATACGCGCGGCGCCTGCGATCCGCAAGGCATGCACCCACGGCAGCGCTCACGAGCCCACGCCACGTCCCGAAAGCGCCCCCGGCCCGGCTCGATGCCGTGCTCGGGGGCGCTTCCCGTTACCCGCGTCTCTACCTGCGTCGAGTGTGCGGTCAGCCCTTCAGCGCCACCGAGACGGTGTCCGCGAGCGGCGTGGTCGGGCGGCCGAGCAGGCCGGACAGCTCACCGGTGATGCCTTCGAGCGCGCCGTCGGCGATCTGCAGGTCGGAGTCCACGAGCAGCTCGACGAGGAACGGCGGGAGGCCGGCGCCGTTGAGGATCTCGGTGTACTGCTCGGCCGGCAGGTTCGCGTACACGACCTCCTTGCCGCTCTGCTTCGCCGCCTCGGCGGCCAACTCGGCCAGGCTCCAGTTGTTGTCGCCGGTGAGCTCGTACACCTTCCCGGCCTGGTCCTCGCTCAGCAGCACGACGGCCGCGGCCTCGGCGTAGTCGGCGCGGGCGGCGGACGCGACCCGGCCCTCGCCGGCGGAGCCCGCGATCGCACCGCGCTCGACGGCGCCGGCCAGCGAGCCGGTGTAGTTCTCCGTGTACCAGCTGTTGCGCAGCAGCACGTTGGGCAGGCCGGTGGCGGCGATGCGGACTTCGGTGTCGCGGTGCACCCGGGCCAGGCCGAGCGGGCTCTTGTCCGCGGCGTAGAGCGAGGTGTAGAGCAACAGGCCGACCCGGGCCTCGGCGGCGGCGGCGACCACGGCGGTGTGCTGTGCGATCCGGTCCGCCTCGGGGCCGTTGGAGGACACGAACAGCAACTTGTCCGCACCGGTGAAGGCCGGCACCAGCGTCTCGGGCCGGGTGTAGTCCGCCTCGCGCACCTCGACTCCGCGGGCCGCGAGGTCGGCGGCCCGGGCCGGCGTGCGTACCGCGGCGACGATCTCCGAGGCCGGGGTGCCGCGCTCCAGGAGGGCGTCGATGACGAGGCGGCCGAACTGCCCGGTGGCTCCGGTGACGACGATCATGGCGAGTTCCTCTCTTCCGCGCCGAACCCGTCGTCCGGCCGCTGACCAAACGATGGCACTAACTTTTCGAAAGCGCAAGCGGTGAGAGAGTGCAGCACTTTCGGAAGCGCCGACGCGGAGGTAGCCTCGGTACGTGCCGACGCGGCCGCAGGTGCAGACGACGAAGGGGGCAGCGATGGAAACCGTGACCGAGACCGGGCCGGACCCGACCCCGGAGTTCGAGTTCGACGTGTTCGCGAGGGCATGCGTCTCGCGGGGGGCGATGGAGCACATCACCGGCCGCTGGGGCGTACTGGTGCTGGGCGGGCTGTACGACGGGCCGCTGCGTTTCAACGCGCTGCGCCGTCGGGTCGACGGGGTCAGCGAGAAGATGCTGGCGCAGACCCTTCAGGCGTTGGAGCGGGACGGCTTCGTGCTTCGCGAGGTGCACAGTGCGATCCCGCCCCGGGTGGAGTACACGCTCACCGAACTGGGCGCCGCGACGGCGGCCAAGCTGCTCGATCTGATCCGGCACCTGGAGGGGCACATGGCACAGGTGCTGGCCGCACGCGAGGAGTACGACCGGACGCACGCCTGAGCGCTGAGTGCCCGGGGGCCGCGTGCCCGAACGCCGGAGGAACGCCTGCCCGAGCTGCGCCTGCCCGAGCCTCGTGTGCCCGAGCGTTGCCTACCCGGCCGGCCGCCGGGGAGACGAGGGGGGGGGGGGGGGGGGGGGGGGGGTGGTGGGGGGGGGGGGGGGGGCGGGGGGGGGGGGGGGGGGGGGGGGGGGGGGGGGGGGGGGGGGGGGGGGGGGGGGGGGTGTGGGGTGG
>NZ_JBITHP010000031.1:0-22079 GCF_044458105.1 Embleya sp. NPDC050493 | reverse complement strand
GGTGTCGCTCTCCCCCCCCGCGGCCCCCCCCCCCCCCCCCGCGGGCCCCCCCCCCCCCCCCCCCCCCCCCCCCCCCCCCCCCCCTCGGTCGGTCCCGCGCGTTCCGGGTCGTCCGACTTCCGTCGGTCCGGGTCGGCTCAGATGCTCCAGACTCCCGCGCCCAGCATCGACTTGATCTCGCCGGCGAGGCCGCCCTCCGGGTTGACCCGGAAGTCGAGGTTGTAGCGGGTGCGCATGCGTGCGCTCTCCAGGATCAGGTGCACCGGGTTGTCCCCGGGGTGCGAGGAGAGCACCCGCTTGATGTCCTTCACCAGCTTCTCGTTGACCTTGGTGGTGGGCAGCCGCAGGCACACCGGGGCCTTGCCGCCGTGTTCGGCCGAGCCGATGTCCAGCGGGACCAGTTCGGAGCCGAACACGCTCAGCGCGCCGTCGCGTTCGTTGAGCCGGCCCTTGATGCTGACCGCGACGTCCTCTTCCAGCGCGTGTGCGACGAGCGTGTAGGACTGCGGGAAGAACAGCACCTCGATCTCGCCGTCGTGGTCGGCGAGATTGATCATCGCCCACGGCGAACCGCTCTTGTTGACCTTGCGCTGGATGCCGGTGATCAGGCCGGCGAGCTGTACCTGACCCTCGGTGCGGCCGGAGTTCTTCAGCTCGGTGATCGAGGTGTCGCGATGCCGGGACAGGATGTGCTCGGCGCCGTCGAGCGGGTGTGCGGAGACGTACAGGCCGAGCATCTCGCGCTCGGTGGCCAGCTTGAGCTTGCGCGGCCATTCCTGGTCGGTGAGTGTGAAGTCGAGCCCGACGGCCGGTTCCGCGGCGGCCTCGTCGCCGCCGCCGAACAGGTCGTACTGGCCCGCGGCCTCCTGCTTCTTCAGGCCCACCACCGCGTCCAGGGCCTGCTCGTGGACGTCGACCAGGGCCCGGCGGGTGTGCCCGAGCGCATCGAACGACCCGGCCTTGACCAGCGATTCGACCGCGCGCTTGTTGCACGCGGGCAGGCCGATCTTGGTCAGGAAGTCGGCGAAGGAGTTGAACTTCCCCTTGCTGGTGCGCGCTTCGACGATGTCGTTGATGACGTTGTCGCCCACGTTGCGGATCGCCCGCAGGCCGAACCGTACGTCGGAGCCGACGGCGGTGAAGTCGGCCACGGACTCGTTGACGTCGGGCGAGAGCACCCGGATGCCGGCCGACCTGGCGTCGGCCAGGTACATGCCCATCTTGTCCTTTTCGTCGCCCACCGAGGTGAGCAGCGCGGCCATGTACTCGGCGGGGAAGTTCGCCTTGAGATAAGCCGTCTGGTAGGACACCAGGCCGTAGGCGGCGGAGTGCGACTTGTTGAACGCGTAGCCGGCGAACGGGACCAGTACGTCCCACACCGCCTGGATCGCCTCGTCGCCGTAACCGCGTTCGCGGCAACCCGCCTGGAACGGGATGAACTCCTTCTCCAGGACTTCCTTCTTCTTCTTGCCCATCGCCCGGCGGAGCAGGTCGGCCTGGCCCAGACTGTAGCCGGCCAACACCTGTGCGGCACGCTGCACCTGCTCCTGATACACGATCAGGCCGTAGGTGGGGCCCAGGACTTCGTTGAGCGGCTTCTCCAACTCCGGGTGGATCGGCGTGATCTCCTGCTGCCCGTTCTTGCGCAGCGCGTAGTTGATGTGCGAGTTCATGCCCATCGGGCCGGGTCGATACAGCGCGGAGACCGCGGAGATGTCCTCGAACTCGGTCGGCTTCATCAGCTTGAGCAGCGCGCGCATGGGGCCGCCATCGAGCTGGAACACGCCCAACGTGTCGCCGCGGGAGAGCAGTTCGAAGGTGGTCGGGTCGTCGAGCGGGATCTTCTCGATGTCCACGTCGACACCGCGGTTGGCCTTGATGATCTTGATCGCGTGATCGATGATGCCCAGGTTCCGCAGACCCAGGAAGTCCATCTTGACCAGACCCATCGATTCACACGACGGGTAGTCGAAGCCGGTGATGATCACGCCGTCCTTGTCCCGCCGGTGCAGCGGGATCAGGTCGATCAGCGGGGTCGAGGACAGGATCACCGCGGCGGCGTGCACGCCGGTGCCGCGGGTCAGGCCCTCGATGCCGCGCGCGGTGTCGATCACCATCTTCACTTCGGGGTCGGACTCGTACAGCGCGCGGATCTCGCCGGCCTCGGTGTAGCGCGGGTGATCCTTGTCGAACATGCCCGCCAGCGGCATCGACTTGCCCATGATGTCCGGCGGGTACGCCTTGGTGATCCGGTCGCCGGTGGCGAACGGGAAGCCCAGGATCCGGCTGGAGTCCTTGATCGCGGCCTTGGCCTTGATCGTGCCGAAGGTGTTGACCTGTGCGGTGTAGGCGGAGCCGTACTTCTCGGTGACATAGCGCACCATCTGGTCGCGCTGGCGGTCGTCGAAGTCGATGTCGACGTCCGGCGGGTTGATCCGCTCGGGGTTGAGGAAGCGCTCGAACAGCAGGTCGTAGTCGAGCGGATTCAGGCCGGTGATCCCGGTGAGGTAGGCCACCATCGAACCGGCCGCCGAGCCTCGGCCGGGGCCGACGGGGATGCCGTTGTCCCGGGCGTACTGGCAGATGTCGGCGACCACGAGGAAGTAGGAGTCGAAGCCCATGGGCGTGATCACGCCCATCTCCAACTCGATCCGGTCCAGCACCTCCTGGCTCGGGTTGTCGCCGAACCGCCGCTGCAGACCCTCGGCGATCTTCTTGCGCAGGTACGTCGCCTGCGTCTCGCCTTCGGGGACGTCGAACTGCGGCATCCGGTTGACCTCGGCGAACACCTCGTCGTAGGGCTGGATGCGCTCGGCGATGGCCAGGGTGTTGTCGCACGATTCGGGCAGCTCGCCGAACAGCGCGCGCATTTCCTCCGAGGTCTTGATGTAGTAGCCGGTGCCCGCGAACTTGAACCGGTTCGGGTCGGCCTTGTTCTTGCCCACGCCCACGCACAGCAGCGAGTCGTGCGCGTCGGCCTGGTCCTCGGTGACGTAGTGCGAGTCGTTGGTGGCCAGGAGCGGGATGTTCAACTCCTTGGCGATCCGCAGCAGGTCCTGACGCACCGTGCGCTCGATGTCGAGGCCGTGGTCCATCAGTTCGAGGAAGTAGTTCTCCTTGCCGAAGATGTCCTGGTACGCGGAGGCCGCCTTGATCGCCTCGTCGTACTGACCCAGGCGCAACCGGGTCTGCACCTCGCCGGACGGGCAGCCGGTGGTGGCGATGATGCCCTCGTGGTGCTGCGCGATCAGCTCGCGGTCCATCCGGGGCTTCATGTAGTAGCCCTCGATGGATGCCAGGCTGGAGAGCCGGAACAGGTTGCGCAGACCCTGCGCGTTCTCCGCCCACATCGTCATGTGGGTGTACCGGCCGCCACCGGAGACGTCCTTGCCGCCCTCGCCGTCCTCGCTCGGCGCGCGCTTGCCGCCGGGCGCCCAGAACTCGGGGCGGCGGGCGAAGCGGGTGCTGGGGGCGACGTACGCCTCGATGCCGATGATGGGCTTGACGCCGTGCTTCTTGGACGTGCCCTGGAACTCGTAGGCGCCGAACATGTTGCCGTGGTCGCTCATGGCCACCGCCGGCATGCCCTGACGGGCCACCTCGGCGAACAGCTTGTCGTTCTTCGCCGCTCCGTCCAGCATCGAGTATTCGGTGTGGACATGCAGGTGAACGAACGAGTCAGACACGGTGTGTGAGGCTCCTCGGAGGGGGCGGCGGGGACCATCCACCATAACGCGGTGGAGGGCGGCAACCGGGTGTCCGAGGCAGGTGTCCACACCCGCCGGCGAAGGCTTTTCCGAGTCGTTTCCGACCCGTATCCGAGTGGCCCCACAGTGGCCTGCGAAGCGGTCTATGCGGTGCTTTGTTGGGGTTTGGTGGGGGTGTCGCGCGGCTTTTGCGGAGCGCCGCGCGGGTTGTCGGGTCGGCCGCCGGTCGGCCGTCGCGGCGGGCTCTCGCGTCGGGTCGTCGCGGGTCTCAGCGGGTGCCGGCGGCGGCTTCGGCGGGGGCATCGGCAGTGGTCTCGGCGGGGGTCTGCGCGGCGGCTCGGGCGGCGGCTTCGCGGCGGCGCAGCGGGGGGAGGGTGGGGGGTGGTTGGCGGCGCTCGGGGAGCTCGGCGAGCAGCACCCTCGTCGCCTCGGCGACCGCGGCCACGGCGCGCTCGACGGCTTCCTCGGTGCGGGGCGACGTGGTCTGCACGCCACCCACCTTGCGGACGTATTGACGGGCGGCGGCTTCGATCTCCACGTCGGTGGCGGCGGGGTCGAGTCCGCGGAGCGTCGTGATGTTTCGGCACATACCTTTCAGGCTAGGCGGGGCGGCCGACACACGCGGCGCTGCCGTCACCGGTGGCCTGAGTGGATGCGGGCCGGCCTGCGGCCTGCTTGTCCGCAAGCGCCGGACGGGCTGGGTCCGGTCGGGTTGGGCTGTGGTCGGCAGTGGTGGGCCTGGGTCGACACTGGCCGGCCTGCGGCCTGCTTGTCCGCAAGCGCCGGACGGGCTGGATTTTGGTCGGGTTGCCCGGTTGGGCCGTGGTTGGCCTGTCGGGGTGGGTGTGGGGGTTCGGGTGCGTGTTCGGCGTAGTGGCCGTTGCCTTGGGGGGGTTTGGGCGTTGGGCCTGGTGTGGGTTCGAGTGCGGAGGAGGGGCAGATGGGCGCGGTCGGTGCGGGGCCCGGGCGGCTGCTGGTTTCTTCGGGGACGCGCGACCACCGCTACGACCCGGCGACCGCCTGGCGGGTGTACCAGGGCGAGGACGGCAGCCTCACGGTCAGCACGGACGCGTGGCAGGAGGAGTCGCACACGCTGATGGCGATCCGCACCGACTGGTACGCCGACGCCGCGGCGGCCTCCGCGGCGGGCGGGATGCCGCCGGACGTGGCCGGCCGGGTCACCCGCGCGTTGGGTACCGAGCCGGTTCCGCCGCCGCCGTACCGGGACTTCGCCGAGGCGTTTCGCGCGGGTGTCACGCCGGCCCATCCGGAGCCGGTCGCGGGGCTGGAGCTGGCCGTGCGGCATCGGCCCGCGCAGGACGAGTTCGGCGTGGGCGGCGATTGGTACGACGTCTTCACGCTGGACGACGGCCAGGTCGCGCTGGTGGTCGGCGATGTGCAGGGCCACGGCGCGAGCACCGCGCCGATCATGGCCAGGATCCGCACCCTGCTGCACGCGTACGCGGTGGTCACTCCCGATCCCGGCCGGACGCTCGGGTTGGTGAACGACTTCCTGGACCGCTTTCCCGGTCCCGCGTACGCCACCTGCACGCTGGCCTACCTGGACCCGGCGACCGGCGGTCTGCGGGTCGCGCGGGCCGCGCATCCGCCGCTGCTGCTCGCCGATCCGGCCGGGACGCCGCGGATCGAGGACGTCGACGGCGGGCTGCCGCTGGGCATGCTGGCCGATCAGGGCTATCCGTGCACGACGCTGACGGTGGCTCCCGGGGAGACCCTGGTCCTGGTCACCGACGGGCTGGTCGAGGGCCCGCAGTTGGCGCTGGACCGGGGCATGGAACGGCTCGCGCACCGCTTCGAGCGCAGCCGGGGCCTGGACCTGGAGGCGACCGCGGAGCGCTTGTTCGGACTCGCCGACCTGACCGGTCACCGGGACGACGTGACGTTGCTGCTGGCGCGGACGAAGGCGGGTTGACGCGCCGCATTTCGCCGCGTCACAACGATGTCGAATAAAGGGCGGCGGCGATTGTCGACCGCCCTTCGATTTCGGGCCGAGCGGTGTTTTCCTCCACGTTTCCGAGCTGCTTGCGCCGGGTCGGAGCAGAGGTGTCGCGGGCCACAAAGGACGGTTCCCCTGGAACTTCCGCCTTTGGCGCGAGAGGATCTGACTATGCGTCAGCTCGATGTCCCGGGCGGCGCCTGGCATCTGACGTGACGTTAGCCACGTGTAAACAAAGTTCCGGCCGACGCTCGCATACTGTCCCGTACGCAGACCTCATACAGGCGTATGCAGCGCTGGTTGAACCAGGCGATTTTGGGAGGCTCCACGTGGAGTTCGGCATCTTCCTGAACGGGTACACCCCCGGTCCGGCCGCTCACGATCGCGCGAGCGAGCACCTCGTGCTCATGCGCGAGATGGAATTGGCCATCAAGGCCGACAAGCACAACTGGAAGTACGCCTGGTTCGGCGAGCACCACGGTCTGGTCGAGTACAGCCACATGTCGGCTCCCGAGGTCGTCATCGGCTACGTCGCGGCGAAGACCGAGCGCATCCACCTGGCGACCGGCATCAACAGCCTGTCGCCGCGCAAGGAGCACCCGGTCCGCTACGCCGAGCGCGCCGCGATGATGGACCACATCACCGAGGGCCGCTTCGAGTGGGGCACCGGCCGTGGTGCGGGCAGCCACGAGATGGCCTCGTTCAACATCATGGACAAGAACTCGACGAAGACCGAGTGGGACGAGGTCGTTCGCGAGATCCCCCGGATGTGGGCGCAGACGGACTACACGTTCGAGGGCGACCACTTCACGGTGCCGACCCCGCACGACATCCACCCGAAGCCGTACGGCGAGTCGCACCCGCCGATCTGGGTCGCCTGCGGCAACCCGGCCACCTTCGGCAAGGCCGGCTCGATGGGCATCGGCGCGATCGCGTTCAACTTCGAACCGGTCTACAACCTGAAGGGCCGCATCGAGGCCTACAAGGAAGCCGCCGAGAACCCGGTCGAGATCGTCGGCGACTACCAGAACAACAACGTGATGATGACGAACGCCGTAATCTGTCTGTCCGACCGCAAGCGCGCTCGCGAGATCGCGCTCAGCAAGGGCCGCGGCTACCTGGTCACCCTGGTGAACCTGTACCACGACACCATGCCGAAGTCGGCGGACGCGATCACCTGGCCGTCGCCCACCTTCGACCTCTCGATGGGCGGCGACGAGCTGCTCGACCAGCTGATCGAGGGCGGCTACATGCTCGTCGGCACCCCGGACGAGGTGTGCGAGCAGGTCAAGGCGTACCAGGAGGTGGGCTGTGACCAGCTCGTCTTCGGCATCAACGACGGCATGACGCACGAGGAGAACCTCGAGATGATCGAGCTCTTCGGCAACCAGGTCATCCCCGAGTTCGACAAGGACCCGGAGCACTCGACCACCAAGTACCGCCGCAACGCGGTGCCGAAGTTCGGTCGTTTCCAGGGCGCGGGCCCGGACCCCGACCTCAAGGTCGAGGTGCTCCCGACGAGCGCGGTGCTGCCGCTCCCGTACCCCTCGGCGTAGTCCGGGCGGGCATCGAACAGGTCCGAGGCCATCGGGGACATCCCGGTGGCCTCGTGCATTTCGGCGCGGGACGGGCTCGGCGACGGGCGCCTCGACCCGGCCGCCGCGAAGCGATGGTGGAACCGGCGTGCGCCCTCACGTGGCGTGCGGTTCGAGCTCCTCGTTCGATTCGTCGCCGGAGGGCCCGTTCCCGCCCTTCCCGCCGCGGCGCCCGCGCCGCCTGCGGGCCGCGAGGATCCGTCGGACGACCTCGACCAGCACGGTGATCAGTGCGGCGGTGGCCAGGCCCGCGCCGATGCCCTTGATCGGGCTGTCCTTGAACGCGGTCCCGCCCCAGAACCCCAGCAGCACGCCGTAGATGGACCAGGTCAGGCCCGCGATCGCGGTGAATATCCGAAACCGGCCGATCGGGTACTCGACCATGCCCGCCACCAGTGAGACCGCGGTTCGGCCGCCGGGGATATACCGGGCGACCACGATCATCGCGCCGCCGCGTTCGGCCAGCCAGCGTTCCGCCTGTTTGCGGGCCCGCCGACCGCGCTCGCCGTTGAGCATGTGCCGATTCGCGAACGGTTCGGCCCACCGGCCGATCGCGTAGGTGATGTTGTCGCCGAGGAAGGCGCCGAGCGCGCCGGCCAGTATGAGCAGGAAGAGATTGGGCGAGAAGCCGGTGACGGTGGCGAACACGCCGCACGCGATCAGCGCGCTCTCGCTCGGCAGGATCGGCAACATCGCGTCCAGGAGCGCGGTGAGGAACACGATCAGGTAGGCCCACGGGGAGCCCGCGAAGGACATGATCGGGTCGAACCACGCGTCCACGGCCACTCCTTCGACAGGTGTGCGAAACCGGTGCGCGACCGACTCGGACGATTGTTCGGTGCGGTCGCCTGTTTTCGGCGGCTACCCGCCCGGAGCACAATCAAGGCACCGTGCGCCGATCGGTCGAACGTCTGTCACGCTTGATCCCTTCGCCTCGACCTCTCGATCGAGACGGATCAACAGACGCTCAGGAACAACGCGAGGGACGTGGCATGGACGCCGTTCACGAAGGTCTGGACGCCGTGCGGGCGGAGCTGGTCGGCCTCGATCGCCCCGTGGTGCGCCTGCTGGAACCGGGTCTGCCGGCCGAGGCGGTGCGTACCCGGGTGGGCGCCGCGGTTCCCGCCGAGCTGGTCTCCTGGTTCGGCTGGGCGGACGGCACCCGCGAGGAGCCGGACCAGCTGGTGGACGAGGCGTCGTTCATACCGGGCTACGTCCTGGTCAGCCTGGCCGAGGCGCTGGAGTTCCGGGACGAGGTCGAGATGGACCAGCCGGAGGGTGTGCAGTGGTTGCCACTGCTGGTGTCGCCGGCCGCCGACTTCTACGCGGCGGTCTGGGACGGCTCGGACGTCCAGGTGGCGAGCTACGTGCAGGGCGCGGACGAGCCGATGGTCTACGCGTCGATCCCGCTGATGTTGCGCACCGTCACCGAGAGCTTCCGGACCGGGGCCTTCGAGGTGGACGAAGAGGGCTACTTCGACATGCACCCCGAGCTCTGCGACCGGGTCTACGAGGCCCTGAACGGCTGAAACGTTGCACGCGGGTGAGGTAATTCACGTCACGCCCCCTCGTACATACGGGGGCGTAGGTCGCTGGGCTACCTTGTCCGCGTGCCTATACCCCGCCGCCGGACCGTCGCGCTCGGCCTCGCTCCGCTGCTGATCGCCGGTCTCGCCTCGTGTGGGTTGTTGTCCGACTCCGAGGACTCGCCCGGCAGGACCGCGAACGCGGCGGACGCGAACCCCGCGGCCGGTACGGGCGGCTCCTCGGCCGCGCCCGGCGCCGGGTCCGCGCCGCCGTCGGTTCCGGCCGCGCCGGGCACCGAGATATCCGTTGCCTTCGCGGGTGACGTGCACTTCTTCGAGCGCACCCTGCCGCGTTTGAACGCGGGCGCCGAGGGGGCGCTGGGCCCGATCGGCAAGACGCTCGCGGCGGCCGATCTGGCGATGGTCAACCTGGAGAGTGCGATCACCGAGCGCGGCACGCCGGAGAACAAGACGTACCACTTCCGGGCCCCGGCGAAGGCACTGACCGAGCTGAAGGCGGTCGGGATAGACGCGGTCAGCATGGCCAACAACCACGCCGTGGACTACGGCAAGGTCGGCCTGGAGGACTCCGTCGCCGCAGTCCAGGACCCGCCGATCGGCGTGGCCGGCATCGGCAAGGACGCGGCGCAGGCATACCGCCCGGTGATCCGGGAGGCCAAGGGCGTCAAGGTCGCGTTCCTGGCCGCGAGTCAGGTGCAGGACATCACCAACCAGCTGTACCAGGCCGGGCCGAACAAGCCCGGGATAGCCACCGCGCTGCAGACGGACCGGCTGGTGCAGGCGGTGCGGGACGCGAAGAAGCAGGCCGACGTGGTGATCGTGTACATGCACTGGGGCATCGAGGGCGACAAGTGCCCGAGCGCGGACCAGAAGAGTGTGACCCGCAAGCTCGCGGACGCGGGCGCGGCGGCGATCCTGGGCACGCACGCGCACGTGATGCAGGGCGCCGGCTGGCTGGGCGACACCTACGTGGGCTACGGCTACGGCAACTTCCTCTGGTACGGCACGTCCCCGTACCCGAACTCGAACGACACCGGCGTGGCGACGCTGACCATCAAGGACGGCAAGGTCGTCGGCGAGAAGTTCACGCCCGCCTCGATCGACAAGCGCGGAGTGCCGATGCCGGTGACCGGCGCCGAGTCCAAGCGCATCCTGGACCGCCGGGAAACGCTGCGCCCGTGCACCGGATTGGCCGCCAAGCCGAAGAAATAGCCCGCAGCGCCGGGAAGTTCGACGAAGGTGCCCGCCCCGGGATCGGGTCGGTGTTCGGCGGACCGGCGGTCACGTCCCTCCTCTGTGCGTAGGACCGCGCCCTGACCGGAGCCCGTCGACGGACCGACCGTTCCGCCGTCCACGCCGGGTGCGGCGAAGGCCCCCACGACCGCCTCGTGACGGCACGGCCGCCCGACTCGACGGGGTTCACAGTGACCACGAGGGTCCGGCGGCGTCGTGCCCGGAGGGGAACGCGTCGGTGAGCGAGGGCACCCGGGCTCCTTGCGTGCCGTCGGCGGAGACGGTCCAGCCGAACGCTTCCATGCCCGGGCGGTCGGCCGCGCACCATGTGGACCAGGCCGCTTCGACCTCGTTCCACAGGCGGCGTGGTCCGTGCTGGTGGACGGCGAACGTGTCGAGTCGCCTTCCGTCGTAGTCGACGCTCGCCCACGACGTCCCGGCCTCGTCGCCCACCCACAGGCGGGTGTGCACGCCGTCGACGTCGGGGTTCTCATCCCAGTGTTGCCAGACGCCGGGTGTCATCAGGCCGATCGCGAACTCCGCGGCGAGGTTGCCGCCGGCCACGTCCCAGGGCGATACGGCCGTCGTGCTCGGGGTGGCGACATGTTCGGGGGAGACCACTTCGTACACATCGGAGATCCGTGAGCGATGTCCGCGCAGGTGCATGAACGCCCCACCCGCGCGAAAGCGCCCCTGCGCTCGGCCCTGCGCGTCCACGGTGGCCACGAGGGTGCCGTTTGCGGTCCAGGCGGTTGCCCAGGGCGTGACGATCACGGCTCCGGGTCGGCATTGCCGAATCCAGGCCGGTGGAATGTGCGTGACGGCGGCGGTGGACAGGACTCGGTCGTAGGGTGCGCCGGTCGCCCAGCCATCGGCGCCGTCTCCCCACACGACGGTCGGATGCCGACCGAGCGCCGCCAAACGGGCTCTGGCGATCCGGGCCAGATGCGGGTCCACTTCGATGGTGACCAGGCGCTGATCGTCACGCAGCCGGTGCGCGAGCAGTCCGGCGTTCCATCCCGTGCCCGTGCCGATTTCCAAGACCCGGTGGCCGTCGGCCACTTCGAGGGCCAGGAGGGCGGCCGCCACGATCGAGGGTTGGGACGCGGAGGACGACGGCCAGAGTGCCCCGTCGGGCCGGGGAGCGCCGCCGTCGCACATTTGCACGACCACCGGCACATCGGCGTATGCGGCCGCCCACCACCGCTTCGGCTCCCGAACCCGCTCACAGCGCTCGTGCCGGTCGCCGTCCGGTCGGCGCAGCCACACCAGGTCCGGAAGAAACACGTGCCGCGGCACTCCCAGAAATGCCTCCCGCCACACCTGGGGCAGTTCCCCGACGGTTTCCTCCACCTGCCGGAGCAGATCCACCCGCGCTCGCCACAGCGCCCTGGCCTGGGCCGACACTCCCCTCACCGGCCCTTCGGCGTGCCGGGGTCGGCCGGCTTGTCCGGCGGAATCGGCGGCGGCACCGGCTTCTCGGGCTTGTGCCCGTCGTCGGTCGCGGGGTCGCGGTGTTTTGCCATGGGAATCCCCTTTGCTTCGAGATGCCCATCAAGCTACCGGCGATTCCGGGCTTTCACCGACCGGTTTCCTGTCCGCTCAAACACTCGTTTCGAATGCCTTCCAGGGCCGAGCGCATTCGATCGTCGGATAGTGCATTCTCGGCGAATCCGTCGAATTTTCGCACATACAAATCGACGTCGCGAGGATCGGTGACCACTATTTTGGCATGCACGGTTTCGAGTGTCACCATGCGATTGTCGCGAATCACGAACGAGTGATTGGCGATGTCGTTCTGGTCGACGTTCATGGGGACGATGCGGATATCGACGTTCGGAAGTCGCGACACGGAAACGATGCGATCGATCTGACCGGCCATCATCTGTGCCGAGATGATCCGCCACCGCAGGACCGGCTCGGTGATGACGAAGCGTAGGGATTTTGCAGGGTTGTAGAGGATGCTCTGTCGTTCCAAGCGGCCGGAAATGGTTCGGGCCAGGACGTCGTCGCCCAGTTCGTGGCGTTCGAGGATCGCGCGAATGTATTCGGGCGTCTGGAGCAACCCGGGGACGAGCGCCGGCTGAAACAGCCTGATCATTGACATCTGCGCATCGAGGGCCTGAAGCGCCTGCTGTCCTTTGTGTGCCCCGGTGCGCTTCAGGTGGCGCCAAGCGGTCGTCTCGGTGGCTGCCTCTCGGGCCGCCTTCATGTACTCGTGCCTGGCGTCCGGGGAAACCCCGATGGCGCTGAGGATCCGTTCGACATCCGTCACACTTGGGGCCAACTTGGCGGTTTCGATCTTGCTCAGCTTGCTCGGGGACATGAGGGCACTTCGGGCCACAGCCTTGGCCTCTTTGCCGGAAGCCTGCCGTACTGCCCGAAGTGCCGCACCGAGCTGCCCTTTGTTCACTCGCCGTGCTCGGCCCACCAGTGGGTGAACGGGACGGCGTGGGCGAGGGCCGTGTCGCGATGCGTGACGAACTTCGGCACGCGGTGGCGGGGCAGCACGTCCGCGCCACTGAAGCCGCCTGCTTCGTCGTAGTTCAGAACTGCGGCGGCCTCCGTGTCGAAGAGCCAGAAATCCGGGACTCCGGGTAGCGGATTCGGGCGATTCGTGATGTCGAGGATGAAGAACTCCTCACCTGCGGTCATGTTCGTGCGGTATCCCCAACCGAGCTCGTACCTCAAGTATGTGGAGAGCGGCCGGGAAACGATATGCACGCGATAGACACGCTTGCCGATGTCCGTATGCGTTCGCAGGGTGGAAAGCCAAGCGGCGTTGTAATCCTCGGGCCTGGATTTTCCTGCCAAATACATTCGATAGGCTTCGACATTGCCCGACCGGCCGTAGTCATCGAGCGTCTCGAGTCGAAAGGCTTCGCGCGTGAACGAGTCGAAGAGGTCGGCGTAGGCCTTAGATGAGACGGTCACGAATGGCCTTCCGCATCAGGTCCATCGGGATCTCGACCAAGGCTTCGTGGGCGGGGATGGTCAGCCCGTGGTCCGTCGACGGCACACCCTGGACGAGCAGTGTGCCCCGGTCCGTGGCGTACAGCGTCGGGCAATCGTCGATTTCGCACGTGCTTACGAGTTTGGTGACCTTCACGGACACGGTTCGCCCCTTCGCCGAAGCCTCACACCGTCCCGATCGATGCTCCTGATGCGGGCGCTGGGGAGTCAAGGTATTCCGTGTGCGGAAACGGGAAATCCGGCGGCCCGCGCAGGAGCCCGGGTCAGCCCTCGGCCAGTGCGTTCAATGCGGGGCCGGTGAGGCGGTAGCCGATCCATTCGCGTTCCGGGGTGGCGCCCAGGGCGTCGTAGAAACCGATGCCGGCCTCGTTCCAGTCCAGGACGGACCATTGCAGGCGGGCGTAGCCGCGGGCGGTGCAGATGGCGGCGAGGCGCTGGAGGAGGGCCTTGCCGTGGCCGCCACCTCGGGCCTGAGGGCGGACGTACAGGTCTTCGAGGTAGATGCCGTGGACGCCCTCCCAGGTGGAGAAGTTCAGGAAGTACAGGGCGAGTCCGACCGGCTCGCCCGTGGTGTCGTCCTCGGCGATCAGCGCGAAGGCCGCCGGGTGCGGGGCGAACAGGGCCGTGTGCAGCTGGGCCTCGGTGGCCTTGACCTCGTGCAGCAACTTCTCGTAGGCGGCGAGCTCGCGCACGAGGGTGTGGATGGCGGGGATGTCGGCTGGAACGGCTTCGCGGATCATGCCTCGAAGCTACCTCGTCGCCGCCCGTCGGCTTCGGGAGTTTTCGGGCCCGTGCGCGCTATGCCGTCGGGGCCACGTACATGTAGGACTTCTCCTCGCTGCGCGTGGAGATCCGCCACTCGCCGTCCACGCGCGTGAAGGTGTCGAGGTACCACAGACCGCAGAACATCACCGGGCCCGGCGTCTCGTCGTCGTCACCCTTGAAGACCATCGGGTTGTGACACATGGTGCGGCCCGTGGCGGTGTCCCCGTCCACGGTGATCGACGAGTTCGAGATCAGGTGCTGGTACGCGCCGAAGCCCGGCATCACCGAGGCCAGGAACTCCTTGGTCTCCTTCAGGCCGCCCTTGGAGCCGCCCATCGCCGAGTAGTCGATGTGCGCGTCGGCGGTGAAGACCGTGTCCAGCGCGTCCCAGTCGCCCGTGTCCACGGCGTGCGAGTACCGGACCATCAGGTCTTGGATCTCCATCCGGTCCGAGATCTCCTGAAGCGTCAGCATGTGCGTGCCCACCCTCTCCGGCGCTGCGGCGTCGTTCCGTGCTCGCGGGGACGACGTGAGGGGCCAACTTGACACGAACAAGCACATGACGAAAGAGGCAGGCCTCGGCGGGACGGTGAAAAGTCCGATCCCGGGGTTAGTACGAAGAATGCTCGGGGGACCCGCCCCGGTATCGGCAACCGGGCCGTCGCCGACGGCAGCCGCCGAACGAGGGAGACATCGTGGGCGAGACGACGCGGCGACGGGCCACGGTCGCGCTGGCGGCCGCTGTGATCGTGTTGGGCGGCCTGAGCGCGTGCACCGACGACAACGGCTCCTCGAAGGGTTCCGGCCGCGACGGCGGCAACGCCGACGGCAGGGTCGCGTCCGGCTCGGCCGCCCCGAGCAACAGTCCCGCGAACGACCTCCAGGCGCAGTACCAGCAGGTGGTGCGCAATGTGCTGCCCTCGGTCGTCCAGATCACCACGCAGGGCGGCCTGGGCTCCGGGGTCGTCTACGACGACAAGGGCAACATCGTCACGAACGCGCATGTCATCGGCCGGGCCACCACGTTCGAGGTCACCCTCCCGAACGCGAGCAAACCGGTCACCGCCAAACTCGTCGCCGCCTTCGCCCCGGACGACCTCGCGGTGATCCGCCTCGACAACCCGCCCGCCGACCTGAAGCCGGCCCGGTTCGCCGATTCGAGCAAGCTCCAGGTCGGCCAGATCACCATGGCCATGGGCAACCCGCTGGGTCTGGACTCCAGCGTCACCGAGGGCATCGTCTCGGCCATCGGCCGCACGGTCAGCGAGCCGCAGTCCTCCGGCTCGCCGGGTGCGACCATCTCCAGCGCGATCCAGACCTCGGCGGCGATCAACCCCGGCAACAGCGGTGGTGCGCTGGTGGACCTGGACAGCCAGGTGATCGGCATCCCGACCCTGGCCGCGGCCGACCCGGAGACCAACGGCGGTGCGGTCCCGGGCATCGGCTTCGCCATCCCGGCCAACACGGTCAAGTCGATCACCGACCAGATCATCAAGAACGGCAAGGTGGACAACTCGGGCAAGGCCGCGCTCGGCGTCACGGTGCGCACCGTGGCCGGGCCGAACGGCCGGTCCACCGGCGTGGGTGTGGTCTCCGTCCAGGACGGCGGCGCCGCCAAGGCCGCGGGCATCCAACAGGGCGACGTGATCACCTCCATCGACGACCGGGAGATCACCGACGTCGTGGCACTGTCCGAGGTGTTGGGCGGCAAGCAGCCCGGCGACAGGGTCGAGGTGAGCCTGATCCGGGCCGGCGACGGCGGCAAGGCCACCGTGGACGTGACCCTGGGCGAGCTCGAGGGCTGACGGCACCTCGACGCACCCGAACACGCCCGAAAGCCCGCCCGAAAGCCCGCCCGAAAGCACGCCCGAAAGCACGCCCGAAGCGTGTCCGAGCACGCGGGAAACCCGCCACGGATTTCCCGGGCGATCCGACGGAAGGGACGATCTGCGCGATAACGTCCCGCTCATGACGATTCCTCAGCCGCCACGCGGGCCGGGGTCGCCGTACGGGGAACAACCATCCGTCGACGGTGATCCACACCTGTCCTGGCACCAACCGCCCGCGACCGCACCGTCCCTGATCCCGGATCAGGGACGACCGCCCCTGCCGCGCCCACCTCTGCCGCAGCCGCCCGCACCACCGCCCGCGCCCGCCTACCCGCAGCCCGGCGCGCCGTCCTACGCGATGCCGACGCCCATGCCGATGCCGACGTCGGCCGGCGACGAGCAACTCCCGCTCGCGTCCCGGAGCATGCGGCTGATCGCCCGCACCACGGACTACCTGCTCACCACCGCGCTCGTGCTGCCGCTGTGGTTCCTGGCCTACCACTACCTCCAGACCAAGGCCGCGGACCTGCCCACCAAGGTGGTCCGCACCGCGTTCCTGGACGTCGTGTTCGGCCGGGCGGGCGAGGCCCAACGGGCGCCGCTGGAGGCGGTGGACGGCCTGTGGGGCACCACCAAGACGCTGCTGCTCCTGCTGATCCTCGCGCACCTGCTGGTGCCCGCCCTCTACGACTGGTTCATGCACGCCCGGTTCGGCCGCACGCTGGGCAAGATCATGGTCGGCGCGAAGGTGGTCCCGGTGGGCACGTCGGCGCAGGCGGTCCGCGGCCGGGTGCCGGTCGGCGCCTGGCGGGCGGCCCGGCGCACCCTGGTGGCCGTGGTGGTGCCGTGGGCCGCGCTGTTGCTCACCTGGTACGAGATCGCGCTGCGTCAGTGGGGCACGGCGGGTCTGTTCGCGCTGCTGACCCTGATCGGCTTCCTGGACCCGCTGGCCGTGCTCGGCCCGCGTCGGCGCACATGGCACGACCGCACCGCCGGCACCGTCGTGGTGAACGTCAAGTTGCTCGCCCGGGGTTGGTCGGTCACGCGCAACGCGTCCGCGGCGGTGGCCCAGGGGGCTCGCGGCGCGTCCGGCCTGGTGGCCCAGGGCGCCCGCGGTGCGCGCGACCGGTGGCAGTCGAGCCGTACCGCCGGGGTCCGGCCCGAGGATCCGAACCGGCCCGGGACGGGGTGAGGCGCCGTCCCGGGCCGGCTCCCCGTCAATCCTGGATCGAGATGGCTCGGGTCGGACAGACCCGGGCCGCCTCCTCCACCTGCGGCCGCAACTCCTGCCCCGGGTTCTCGTTCAGGATGTAGAGGAAGTTGTCATCCCGAACCTCGAACACCTCGGGTGCCTCGGCCATGCAGAGTGCGTTGCTCTTGCACTTGTCGAAGTCGACGACGATCTTCACGTTCGGCCCTTCGGTCGTGGAAGCGGTGCGATGCGGCGATACCTTCGAGCGATGCCGGACGACGGCGGTCCTGGTCGGTGCGACCCGGCGGCCGTACCGGCCGATCCGCGAACCGTCGCCCCGCGCCGAGTCGTTGGGGCACCAGGCGCAACCGCTGGCCTATCACGCGCCCCCTTGGGTAAGGCGAGCCTTTTCCCTCGAACGGGGAACCAGCCGGTGCCCTGGGGAGGTCACAAGACCGGATGAGAGGATTCCATCCCGGTACGGCCGCAGCTGCGGGCCGGCGAACCAACACGGGAGGCACGTCCATGACGGCCGATGGCGGCGCCGAGATACGTTCGTTGCGTCCGGGCGATCCGCAGCACATCGGGCCCTTCCGGATCACCGGCAGACTCGGCGCGGGCGGAATGGGCGCGGTGTACGCGGGCCTCGACGGCTACGAACGCCGCGTCGCGGTCAAGGTGGTGCACGCGCAGTACGCCGACGACCCCGAGTTCCGGGCCCGCTTCACGCGCGAGGTCAACCTGCTGCGCGCGATCAAGGGCACGTGTACGACACCGGTGCTCGACGCCGATGTCGACGCCGAGACACCGTGGTTCGCGACCGAGTACGTCCCGGGGCCGACCCTGGACGTGCGGGTCAACCAGGGCGGCCCGATGCACGGCGACGAGTTGATGGGGCTTGCGGCCGGGCTCGCCGAGGCGCTCGTCGCGCTGCACGACGCGGACGTGATCCACCGCGACCTCAAACCGCAGAACATCATCTGCTCGCCCGCCGGGCCGCGCGTGCTCGACCTGGGCATCGCCCGGTCCATGGAGGACAGCGGGCTGACCCGCACCGGCATGATGATCGGCTCGCCGGCGTGGATGAGCCCGGAACGCTTCAAGGGCCACGACAGCACGCCCGCCGCCGACGTGTACGCGTGGGCCATGCTGATCACCTACGCCGCCACCGGAGTGATCCCGTTCGGCACCGGCGCCCCCGAGGTGGTCGCGCTGCGCGTGCTCCAGGAGGAGGCCGACCTTTCCGGTGTGCCGGACGTACTGCGCCTGATCGTCAAGCGGGCCTCCGACAAGGAACCGCACTACCGGCCGCACGCCCGCGAGTTGCTGGCCTCGGTCACCCACGTGTGGCGCGGCGCGCTCGGCAACGCCGCGGCGCCCTCGCTCGACCCGGTCGCGGATGCCACGTCCTTGATCGGGCAGTTGTGGACGACGCCCGCGTCCGGCGGCGCCTGGCAGGTGCAACAGAACCAACAGCAGCAGGCGCCGCAGCCCCCGCAGCCGCGGGTGTACGAGCCGCCGCGCGGTCCCGCCCGCTCGGGTGGCACCGCCGCGTTCGGCGCACCGTCCGTATCGCCGCAGACGCCTCCGCCGGCCGGCGGCCGACCCTCGCACGACCCCTACGGCGCGTCCCAGACCCAACCGCCGCTGTACCGCGACGCCCCGACCTCGGGCACGCACGGCGTCCCGCCGCAGCCGTCCGGGCAGTACGGGGCAGCCTCGGGCACGCACGGCGTCCCGCCGCAGTCCTCCGGGCAGTTCGGGGCGCCCTCGGGCCGATACGGCGCGCCGTCGGGGCAATACGGCGCGCCCTCGGGGCAGTACGGCACCGCCGGGCAGGGCTACTCGACGAATCCCCATGAGGCGCCCACCGCCCACGGCGCCCACACCCCGCCGCCCACCGGTCGGGCGGCGGCCCGGCAGGGCGGGTCCGGCGGCGGCACCGGGCGCAAGCGCGTGCTGCTTGCGGTCGGCGGTGTGGCGGCGGTCCTGGTGATCGGGGTCGGCGCGGTGTTCGCGCTGCGCGGCGGCGACGACGACAAGGACAAGAAGAAGCCGGAGACGCAGAAGACTCCGACCGCCGAGATCCCCAGGCTCACCGGCAAGACCGGCGGCTTCACCCAGGACATCAAGGGGATGAAGTTCGCGGTCCCGGCCACGTGGGAGCTCAAACAGGTCAGCGAGACCGAGGTGTGCGTGTTGCCGAGCGCGACGCCGGCCGCGCAGCGCACCACGTGCGAGCGGGCGGGCCTGCGGATCTGGGTCGGCAAGAACAGTGAGCGCAAGGTCGACTTCAAGGATCAGGCGGGCTGGACCCTCGGTGCGAAACCTACCTGCGTGACCCGGGCCGACGACGCGGTGGCGCCGACCAGCAAGAGCGACGGGAAGAAGTATGTCGAACCGGGCAAGGGCAGCCTGACGTTCGAGTACGCGTCCTACAGCGTGAGCTGCAAGAGCGGCGACTCGTTCCAGCCCCAGCTGTGGTGGTTGCCGCAGTCGATGATCTCGTTCTCCACGGCCGGGTTGTCCCGCGAGTACGACACGGACCTGAACAAGATCCTGGCGTCGGTGAGCGTGACGGGTTACAAGAAGCCCGCTGCGTAACCCGCCACACCCGACCGGGACAAAGACCCTGCGAGGGCCGGAACGGGAGCCTAGAAGTCGGCCGCCGCGGCGACCGGCAGGAACGGGTTCTCCGGTCCGGCCGGGAACGAACTCCAGCTCTGCTCCTCGTACAGATTCATCAACTCGTGCTCGGACTCCTCGGTGTCCGGCCACTCGGCGTTGACGACCACGTGTACCGAGGGCTGGGGATACTGCTCCCACCACTGGACTATGTGGCCCTCGCCGTCCACGGGGACCGGGTGGTGCTCGACCCGGTGCACCATCATGTACGGACCGCCGGTCCACGGCCCTATGTGCGCGCCGCCCAGCGGGATCGCCGAGATCGAGTCGCCGCCGCGCGGCAGGGCCGGTCCGGCGAAGTCGCCCGAGAGCAACGAGCCCACGTACCCCGTCGGGGGACGGTCCGGTGGGACGTCCTGGTAGAAGTCCACCCGGACCCTGTACCGGATCACTCGCGTCCCCTCCGCTTCCTCTTCGTGTCGTGCTCGCAGCGAGCCCGGCCGGCTTGTTGCGACCGGTAATACGTATACCAGCCGGCGATGGTTCCGTTCCGACGATCGGGTGGGGGCTGGACTTCCCGACGGGCCGCAGGCAGGATCACGCGCACCGGAGGCGGCAGGCAGCGCCCGGATTTCTCCGTGCGCCCGGCTTCGCCGGGATCAACGCGGGGAGGCACGATGGGCGGCACCCGGGACGAGGCGGCACTCGCACGGAGCGGACCGGTCGGCGGCGATGTGGCCGCCTGCGTGCGCCGATTCACCGAGTGGACGATGATCGACGGCGACCTGAGCTGTCGGTACGTCTGGCTCAACCTGCCGGACCCCACCGGCGGCACCGTGCGCTACACGGTGCCCGGCACCGAGATCGTGCGGCGCGTCGGCCCGGGTGATCGCATCGAGACCGTGGGCGAATTCCGCAACGGTGACGCCGTGGACGCGATGATCGCGCGCTGGCGGACGGCGGGTGGTCCGGTCGCCGGGTACGACGGCGCGGAACTGCGCGGCATCGTCGGCTGGGCACCGGAACCGCTGCCGCTGCCGATCCCGCGGGCGGAGGTCGAGCGGGCCTTCGGCGACCTCACGGCGCGCCTGGCCTCGGCCTCGGCCGGCGGCGAGTGGGCGCCGGTCGCCGCGGTGTTCACCGACGAGGTGCGCGTGCGCGACCACGTGGTCGGCTTCGTCGAGGGACGGCATGCGTTGAGCGCCTACATCCGGGACGGCGTCCGGCGTTCGCCGTTCAGCCGCTACCGGGTCCGGCTGCGGATCATCGACGGCAACCGGGTCTCGACGGTGCTGCGCGCCGAGGGACCCGCCGGCGGCCTGGACGTCAACGTGGTGCTGCACTACGCGGGCGGGCGCCGCTGGTCCTATGTGGAGGTCGTGTACGACCCGCAGGAGGTCGTTCGCCCCGGGGCCTGACAGGGTGTCGGTTCATGGACGACGTACAGCGGCTGCCGGCCCACGAACAGATCCGTCAACTCGCCGCGCGCTACGCGCTGGCCCTGGACAGCCGGGACCTGGACACGCTGTGCGGGCTGTTCGTGCCCGACGTGCGGGTGAGTCGGGAGGAGCACGGACGCGCCGCACTACGGGTCGCGTTCGCGGCCCAACTGGCCCCGCTGGGGGTGACCATCCTCAATGTCGGCACGCACGTGATCGATCTGCTGGACGCGGACCACGCGACCGGACACGTGTATTGCAAGGCCGAGATCCAGGAGGGGCCGCGCTGGTTGCACCAGGCGATCCTGTACCGCGACGTGTACGAACGGCGGGACGGCGTGTGGTACTTCGCCCGCCGCAGGCACGACCTGTGGTACGGCGCGAACGTCGGTGCGAACCCCGCGGGGCTGCCGCCGGCGAACTGGCCGGAGCGCTCCTTCGGTTCGGGCACGGTGCCCGCCATCTGGGAGACCTGGCGGGAATTCCATCGATCCTCGGACGAGCCGGGCGGATCGGGTTCCGTCGGCGTTTGACGGGGCAGGCGAGGAGCAACCGGTTACTCGGCGGCGGACCGCTCGACTCGGCGACCGACCGCCGACTCGGCGGCGGACCGCCCACTCGGCGGCAGGAAGGTCGGCCATGGCGCGCGACAGACTTCCGGACGGCGCGAGGAACGCGGCCGCGCGTACCGGCGTGCTCTTGGCGCTGACCATCGTCGCGGCGATGGTCGCACTGCTCGGCGTCTGGGCGCACACCTGGTTCTGGGTGTGGGCCATGCTCTTCGTCGGCCTGGGCATGCTCGGCATGGCGTGGAGCGCGCTGGAGATCCTGATCGCGCTCCAGGTGGCCGAGGAGCAGCACGACCGGGACCGCGGCGTCTACCAGGTCCGGCCGGTCGAGATGCGTGCCCGGCGGCGCACCGGCCGCTGATCGGGGCACAGCGGTTCCGGCAGGACGGAGGCGGGGGGGGGGGGGGGGGGGGCGGGGCCCCCCCCCCCCCGGGGGGGGGGGGGGGGGGGGGGGGGCCGCGCCGGCCCGCCCCCCCCCCGCCCCCGGCGCCCCCCCCCCCCCCCCCCCCCCCCCCCCCCCCCCCCCCCCCCCCGCGGGGGGGGGGGGGGGCGCCCGTCGGCAATTCGAGCCGGGCGGACAAGGTCGGGCCGCGCGGCTCGGCGCGGGCGGGCGTTGCGAAGGGGCAGCGCGGGTGCGGGTGCACGTGC
>NZ_JBITHP010000030.1:33384-126106 GCF_044458105.1 Embleya sp. NPDC050493 | reverse complement strand
GGGCTGGGTGGCCTCAAGCGCCGGCCGGGCTGGGTGGCCTCAAGCGCCGGCCGGGCTGGGTGGCCTCAAGCGCCGGCCGGGCTGGGTGGCTTTGGTTTGTGGGGTCAGTTGCAGCAGCCGCCGCCGCAGCAGCCCCCGCCTCCGCCGGCGGTGGAGGGGCGGGGGGTGGTGGCGGCGCCGGTTACCGCGACTGTGGAGAGCAGCTTTGTGGTGTCGGCGTGGCCCTGGGGGCAGGTGGCCGGGTCGTTTGCCGCGGACATCGGGCGGTTGAGTTCGAAGGTGAGTCCGCAGGCGCGGCAGCGGTAGTCGTAGCGAGGCATGGTGCTCAGGTTAGTCGGACGTCACGGCTTCGGGCCGGTGCTCTGCACGACCTCGAAGGACCACAGGGCCGAGTCGGTGGACGCCGGCTTCGGCCGCTCGGTGCCGTCGCCCTGTGCGTGGGCGGCCCTCATGTTTCCGTCCATCCACGCCTGGAAGTCGGCCTCGCTGCGCCAGCGGGTGTACACGAGGTACTGATCGGTCCCTGCCACCGGGCGCAACAGTTCGAACCACTCGAAGCCGTCCTGCGAGTCCACCATCCCGCCGCGCGACGCGAATCGCTGCTCCAGGGTCTCTCGCATCTCGGCGGGCACGGTCAGCGCGTTGATCTTCACCACAGACATGGGACCAGTGTGCCCGACGGGGCGGGCGGGGCATCTGGACGGCCCCCGGGCGCGGGGTGGGCAGCGCTCGGGGGCCGTCGTTCCGGGGGTCAGGGGCGGAGGGGGCCCTCGCAGGAGTAGGTGGAGGTGGCGGCGCGGCCGTTGGACCAGGGCACGGGCGGGGCGAAGTGGCAGTTCATGTCGGCGAGGTTGTCGAGCGCCGCGCCGGCACGGGTGAGGATGAAGTAGT
This sequence comes from Embleya sp. NPDC050493, assembly GCF_044458105.1. NCBI lineage: Bacteria > Bacillati > Actinomycetota > Actinomycetes > Kitasatosporales > Streptomycetaceae > Embleya > Embleya sp. NPDC050493. The sequence goes on along the minus strand of NZ_JBITHP010000030.1, from coordinate 125,215 downwards.
CGACCGTGGCCGCCATGTCGGTGTGCATCCGGCCGGGGTCGGTCGAGCCGATGTTCGCGGTGATCGAGCCCTTGCAGGTGAAGCGCGGCAGCGCTTCGCGGGTCGCGGTGCACGACGTCGGGTCGTTGGCGGTGGCCCGGCGGAAGACCTGGCGCACGTAGTCCGGTCCGGTCGCCGAGAGCTGCCCGGTCGGGGTGTAGGTCGCCACCGGCACGATCAGGTTGTTCACGTCGGCGATCTGTTGGTCGAGATAGGCGTCGAACTCGGCCTGGAAGGTCGGCCCGCTCACCCGGTTCAGGAAGGCGTCGTAGCCGGCCACGTCATTGGTGCGCAGGTGCGTGTACATCTCGGCGAGCAGGTCGGGGTGGTCCCGGCCGAGCATCGAGAAGAACGATCCGGCGTAGGCGTAGTAGCGGAAGAAGTAGCCGTCGTCGTCGTACTTGAAGTGCAGCGTCTCGCGGACCGACGGGCGGCTGCCGTACTTCTGCACGTCCGAGATCACCTTGGTGACCAGCGACTTGCGCAGCTTCACCCCCTGATCGCGGGTGGCGCCCGCCAGGTACTCGGCCATGCCCTCGTCGAAGGCCGTCGTCCGGTTCTCCGCGTACCACGGTCCCTGGCCGAACGAACCGGGCACCGCATAGCGGCCGTTGAGGTAGTGGGTGTACTCGTGCCGGAACAACTCCTCCAATTGGAGCAGGGAATCGCGCGGCACGACGCGCTGGTACGTGTAGAAGGTCGCGCCCTCCTCGATGTACAACCCGCCGTTGTTGGTCGCGTAGCCGTACAGGAACGGCTGGTAGGTGTGGTAGTCGGCCATGCTCGCGTAGAGCCGGACGGTCAGCTTGTGGTTCGGGTCGCCCGCGAGCGGCTGATCGACCCCCACCGTGCGGAAGAACTGCTCCTTGACCTGCTTGGACGCGTAGTACAACTGCTCGACGGTGGCGCGGTCGAGGGACGTGTGCACCTCGATGTCGCCCTGGTCGAAGGTGTATGTGTCGGGGAAGACCGTGGCCTCGACGTCGGCCCGACACACCCCCGCCGCGTGACATCGACCGTAGGTCTCCAGCCAGTGGGCGACCTCGCTCCACGGCACCGAGAAGCGGCCGTACCAGCCGTCGGTGGCGGTGAGCATGGTGCCGAGCCCGGTCACCGTCTCGGCGGTCAGGCTCGGGATCCGGCCCAGCCGGCCGTACTCGTACACGCCGTTGCGCAACAGCCCGGAGGTGCTCGGCGTGTTCAGGTGTCGATAGCCGACGAACGCCTCGAGCCCGGCGCGGTAGGCGGGATCGGCCTGTACGGCGGCGATGAAGCCCGCGTCGCCGTTGTAGATGCCGTGATAGGCCAGGGTCTGCGCGGAGAGCACCGCCTCCCGTCGGGCCGCGTTCTGCCACGCCGTAGTGCTGCCGTCCAGATCACGGAACATTCGTGTCAGCAACGGGAGTTGGTGTTGGCGCACGCCGTCGACGTCGACGCTGATCAGCACTTCGCGCAGCAGCGCGCCCGAGGTGGGGGTGAGGTCGAACGCGTGCGGCCCGGTGCGGAACGCGTCGGCGGCGGCGCTGATCGCGGCCACCGTGGCCGGTCCGCGCAGGTCGATCGCCGGGTTGTCCCAGTCGAGATAGAGCGCGGCATGCGTGAAGTACCAGAGTTCGTACATGTGCGACGCGTTGCTGCCGTCGTAGCCGGGGGCCAGCGCGGTGATCCGGGCCAGCACCGCCTGGAGGTGAGCCGGCGTCAGCACCCGGCCCAGCTCGGGGGTGTAGGTCCACAGGAAGCCGCGCAGGCAGTCGGGCCCGACGTCGGCACGGGTGAGGAAGTCGGCCAGTGCCTGCGGCGACAGCGTGGAGAACTCGGCAAGGGTGCAGCCGGGCACCGGGGCGGCCGTGGCCCGCGGTTGGGCGGGAAGGCCGAGCGGGAGGTCGGACGGGGACGGACCCCGCCCGGGTGCCTTCGCGTTGCTCCCGTCGACCGGACCCGGACCGCGGTCGGGGTCGGGCGAGAGCGGCGAGCCGATCCGGTCGACCTCGTCGCCCGGATCGGCCGCCGTCGCCGTGTTCGCTTGCCCGACCTGCGAGTTCGTACGCGGGACCGGGCCGGCCGAGGCCGGCGGAGCCACTGCGATCGGCAGTACTCCAACGGCCAGTGCCAAGAGGGGAACGCTTGTGGCAAACCACTTCCTACGGCGTACGTGAGCACTCATGTACGGCCCTTCGGGCACGGGTGGACCACGATCGGCGGTCCACGGTGAGAACACGACGCCGAGTACAATTGCACATGTCACACGTGACATCCAGATGGATTCGCGCCGAATCGGCGACCAACTCCCGCGCCGGTCGGGGGCATTGACGGAAGGCCTCGGCGAAGCCGCGGACCCCGTGAGCGACGGCCGGCGGACGACGGGCGCGCGGCTCGTGGCGAAGGCCGCGGACGGGCATTTCCCGCCGGCGAACCCGTGACCATCGCCGCCCGAGCGACTAGCGTCGGCCGCAGGCGCCCCGAGCCGCGGCACGGCCCGGGCGGGTGCCGCCGATGGTCCGTCATGCCCAGCGCACGGCAAGGGAAGCGGAGGCTCGCGTGGTCTACAGTCAGCCCGGCCAACCGGACAGCATCGTCAACTTCGAACCCCGGTACGACAACTACATCGGGGGCAAGTGGGTACCGCCCGTGCAGGGCCGGTACTTCGAGGACATCACCCCCGTGACCGGACAGCCGTTCTGTGAGGTGGCCCGCTCCACCGCCGAGGATGTCGAACTCGCACTGGACGCCGCACACGCCGCGGCCGACGCATGGGGACGGACCAGCGTCACCGAGCGATCGCTGATCCTGCTGCGGATCGCCGATCGCATCGAGCAGAACCTCGAACGCCTCGCGGTCACCGAGACGTGGGAGAACGGCAAGCCGGTCCGCGAGACCCTGGCCGCCGATCTGCCGCTTGCCGTGGACCACTTCCGCTACTTCGCCGGCGTGATCCGGGCCCAGGAAGGCTCCATCTCGCAGCTCGACGAGGACACCGTCGCCTACCACTTCCACGAGCCGCTCGGCGTGGTCGCGCAGATCATTCCGTGGAACTTCCCGCTGCTGATGGCCACGTGGAAGCTCGCGCCGGCGCTCGCGGCCGGGAACTGCGTCGTGCTCAAGCCCGCCGAGCAGACGCCGGTGAGCATCCTGGTGCTGATCGAACTGATCGCCGACCTGCTTCCGCCCGGCGTGGTCAACGTGGTCAACGGCTTCGGCTTCGAGGCCGGCAAGCCGCTCGCGAGCAGCAGCCGGGTGGCCAAGGTCGCCTTCACCGGCGAGACCACCACCGGTCGGCTCATCCTCCAGTACGCGTCGGCGAACATCATCCCGGTGACCGTCGAACTCGGCGGCAAGAGCCCGAACATCTTCTTCGCCGACGTGGCCGACGAGGACGACGACTTCTTCGACAAGTCGGTCGAGGGCTTCGTGATGTTCGCCCTCAACCAGGGTGAGGTCTGTACGTGTCCGTCCCGGGCACTGATCCACGAGTCGATCCACGACCGCTTCATGGAGCGCGCGTTGGCGCGCACCCGGGCGATCGTGCAGGGCAACCCGCTCGATCCGGCGACCATGGTCGGCGCGCAGGCGTCCAACGACCAGTTGGAGAAGATCCTGTCCTACCTGGACATCGGCCGGCAGGAGGGCGCCGAGGTCCTGATCGGCGGCGCGCGCAAGGTGGTCGAGGGCTTCGAGGACGGTTACTACGTCGAGCCGACCATCTTCAAGGGCACCAACGACATGCGGATCTTCCAGGAGGAGATCTTCGGCCCGGTGGTCTCGGTGACCACCTTCCGCGACGACGCCGAGGCGCTGCGGATCGCCAACGACACGCTGTACGGCCTGGGCGCGGGCGTGTGGACCCGGGACGCGACGCGGGCGTACCGGTTCGGCCGGGAGATCAAGGCCGGCCGGGTGTGGACCAACTGCTACCACGCCTATCCCGCACACGCGGCGTTCGGCGGCTACAAGGCCTCCGGCATGGGCCGGGAGAACCACCGGATGATGCTCGGCCACTACCAGAACACCAAGAACATGCTGGTCAGTTACTCGGCGAAGAAGCTCGGATTCTTCTGATGGACGAGCCGGCCCCAACGCCGGGCGGACCTGCCGGGCCGGGCACCCCGGCCGAGGTCGAGAAGGTCGCGATCACCGCGGCCGCCGCCGACCTCGTGGCCGAACTCGCGGCCGAGCACGGGCCGTTGCTGTTCCATCAGTCGGGTGGTTGTTGCGACGGGTCGTCACCGATGTGCTACCCGCGCGGGGAGTTCCTGGTCGGCGACGCGGACGTGTTGCTCGGCTGGGTCGCGGACCAGCCGTTCTACATGTCCGCCGCGCAGTACGAGTACTGGCGGCACACCCACCTGACCGTGGACGTGGTGCCCGGCCGCGGCGGTGGGTTCTCGGTCGAGGCGCCCACCGGCAAACGATTCCTGATCCGTTCCCGGGTGTTCACCGACGAGGAGGCACGCCGGTTGGAAACGCACGAGGTGCCGCCGGGCCGCCGGCACTGAGCGGGCCGGGCACCGGAAGCCGAAACGGGCGGGCGCCGGAGGGGTTCGAACCCGTCCGGCGCCCGCCCGCGGCCGGTCGGGTACTCAGTCCTCGCGGCGGCTGTGCCGCATGCCCAGGATCAGGGTGGCGGCCAGCAACACCGCGATCACCGCGCTCACCGTATCCCGCAGCGTGTGGTCCTCCGGGCCGTCGATCAGGTTGCTCTGGTTGGTCATGTCCGCGGTCGGCGTCGTCGCCGGGCCGGTGGCCGCGAGCAGGTTGGGCAGGTCCAGGCCGCCGAACGTGGTGACCGTGCGGTTCGTCGCCACGGCCGCCAGAATCAGCGACGCGAGCCGCACCGGGTCGTTGCCCGCCATGGTCTTGGCACCCGCGGCCAGCCAGTCGACCGCCGCGCCCGCCTCGGCCGGGTGTCCGGTCGCCGACAGCGCCTGGACCGCGGCCGCGGTGGCATCGAAGTCGGTCGGCCCGCCGAGATGGTTGCCACCGGCCTTCAGCTTGGCGATCAACCACGCCGCACCGCCCTGCGCGGCCGCCTGCCGGTTCGGCTCGGCGCCGGGGCAGACGATGGGCGTGACCGCGATGGAGGGCGCCGGGACGGCCGGTTGGGTGCCGTATCCGAGCGCGAGCACCGAGCGCGCGGTCAGCAGCGGGTCGACCGGCGCGCCCGGGCCGGCCGCGAACGCGCCCCGGTCCGGCTCCGGCACCGCGCAGCGCAACTGGGCCGCCGCGAGCGCGTCGGTCGGGGTACGGCCCTGCGGTGACCTGAGCAGTTCCGGCGAGATGCCGGACGTGACGATCGCGCTGATCGCGGCCGCCGTCGCGGTCGGGTCGCCGATCGCGTTCGGGCCGGGTACGGCCGCGAACGAGCCGTCCGCGAGCTGCTTGGACCGGAGCCAGTCGACCCCGCGGGCGACCCGCGTGTCGTACGTACGCAGCGCCCGCAGCGCCTCGATCGCGGTCGCCGTGGCTACGGTGTCCTCACGGTCGGCGTCGCATGGCGTCGCGGGATCGGCGCGGTACGCGGTGAAGCCGCCGTCCGCGCACTGCTGCCCGAGCAGCCACTCGATCGCGGTCGGAGCCGGCGTGCTGTCGGTCGAGGCCAAGGCCAGGACCGCCAGCGACTGCCGGTACACCCCGTCCGTGCTCGGATCGCTCTTCCCGTACAGCGCGGGCGGTACCGGGGCGCTCTGCGCCTTTCCACCGGCGGAGACGCGTGCGACCACCGACACGGGGACGGTCGTGCGCGGTGTCGCCGTGCCCACGGCCACGCCGAGCGCACCGCCGGGAGGCGGCGGCGTCGGTGCGGCGCCGGCCGCACCCCCCGTCCAGACCGGGCACAACAGCGCCGTCGTGAGCACGGAGGCCGCCGCGGCGCGTCCGCGGCGTCGGGGGGAGGGCATGCATGGCCTTTCGCTGAACGCTGTGCGGATCGGACCGCGCTGCACGGATCGGACTGTGGGGGCCACTGTCGAGAGTTCTCGTCACCCTACCCGGGTGCCCCCCGAGCCCCGAGCGTCACAGGGCCGTATAGCGCACCGGGTCGCCGCCGGACTCGGCCGTCGCCCGTCCGCGCTTGACCAGGTGGCGCAGGTGAGCGGCGGCCTCGCTCAGGGCCAGTTGCCGATTCTGCGCGCCCAACTGCGCCCACGGCCGGTTCCAGTCCATGCCCTCGGCGATCTGCCACAGGGTCAGCGATGCCGCGCGCAGCCGGGTGTGCAGCGCCGCGAGCCGCACCTCGTGCAGCCCGGCCACCTCCGCGGCCCGGCCCGCCGCGTCCGTGAAGGCGTGCTCGTGCGCGGGCAGCACGCCGGTGATCGGCAACCGTGCGACACGTGTCAGGGAGGCCAGGAAGTCGCCGAGCGGGTCGGCCTCCTCGGCCTCGTCGTACAGCCCGATGTGCGGCGTGATCGAGGGCAACAGGTGGTCGCCGGAGAGCAGCCGACCGTCGTCGCCCTCCAGGTGCAGGCAGACATGGCCGGGTGTGTGGCCCGGCGTCCACACCGTGCGGACCGTGCGGCCGGGCGCGGGGGCGAGTTCGCCGTGCACCAACTCGCGGTCGGGCACCGCGTAGCGCAGGCGCGGTCGGTTGCTCCCGGCCGCGGCGGTGCGCAGGCCGGTGAGCGCGTCCAGGGCCTCCTGCGGGGCGCCCGCGAGAGTGAGCACCTCCAGGTGGTGCCGCAACCACGCGGCGCGCGGCGCGCTGTTGATCTGCTCGACCTGTTCGGCGTCCGCCGCATGCAGCGCGATCCACGCGCCGGAGACCTCGCGCACCTTCTCGGACAGTCCGTGGTGGTCGGGGTGTGCGTGGGTGACCAGGACGCCGTGCACGTCCTCGATCGAGGTGCCGACCTCGACCAGGCCGTCGACCAGGGCCCGGTAGGAGATCGGGTCGTCCCAGCCCGAGTCGACCAGGACCGGCCCCGCGTCGGTTTCGAGTACGTAGACGAGGGTGCAACCGAGCGGATTGTTCGGGATCGGAACCGGGACGGTCCACACGCCGTTGCCCAGATCGGCGACACGGGGAGCGGGTGGGGTGGGGCTATCGGGTGCGGTGGTCACGGGCGGCCTCCTTCTCGACGGTTCTCGAAGTGGCGCCAGTCGAACGCCGGATGCCCGTCCGGCTTCGGTGATCACCATAGAACACGTTCTCTCATACACCACCGAGCCGGTGACTTGAGGGGTCGTCAGATCGAGATCCGGCACGTACGATCCTTACCTGTCAGCCGATGAGACTCCAGTCTCATTCGAGCCCGGAATGCGTTGTTCCCTCGGCGGCAAACTGATATCTGTTCTAGTCAGCGTTCAGTCAGAGTTCTGCTCATAGCCCGCAAGCCCCTGTATCGCGCAGCGTGTGTGCACGCCCGCACCGAGGAGGACCGTGATGACGGATATCGTGGAGCACAGCCAACTGGTCATCGGCGGACAGCTGGTGGACCCGATTGGCAAGGACACGATCGAGGTCGTCTCGCCCCACACCGAAGAGGTCATCGCGCGCGTTCCGCACGCCTCGACCGCGGACGTGGACGCCGCGGTCGCCGCCGCGCGCAAGGCATTCGAAGAGGGCCCGTGGCCGCGGATGTCGTTGGACGAGCGGATCGCCATCCTGGAGAAGATCCGCGACGGCTTCATGACGCGTTCGCAGGAGATCGCCGAGGTGGTCGCCTCGCAGAACGGCTCGCCGGTCGGCTGGGGCCTGTTCGCGCAGGCCATCGGCGCCGGGATGATCTACGACACGGTGGCCAAGATCGCCCGCGACTACCAGTGGGAGGAGAAGCGGACCGGCCTGCTCAACCCGCTGCTGATCCGCCGCGAGGCGGTCGGCGTGGTGGCCGCCGTGGTGCCCTGGAACGTCCCGCAGTTCGTCACCGCCGCCAAGCTGGCGCCGGCGATCGCGGCCGGCTGCACGATCGTGCTCAAGCCGTCCCCGGAGACCCCGCTCGACTCGTACATCCTGGCCGAGATCTGTCGTGAGGCGGGCCTGCCCGACGGCGTGCTGAGCATCGTCGCCGCCGACCGCGAGGTCAGCGAATACCTGGTGGCCCACCCCGGCATCGACAAGGTCGCCTTCACCGGCTCGGTCGGCGCGGGCAAGCGCATCATGGAGGTCGCCGCGCGCAACCTCACCCGGGTCACCCTGGAACTGGGCGGCAAGTCGGCGGCGATCATCCTGCCCGACGCCGACCTGGAGCACACCGCCACGACGCTGCTGCCCAACTCGTACATGAACAACGGCCAGGCGTGCGTGGCGCAGACCCGGATCCTGGCGCCGCGCAGCCGCTACGACGAGATCGCCGAGCGGTTCACCGCGTGGGTCGGCGAGCTCAAGGTCGGCGACCCGATGGCGGCCGACACCCAGGTCGGCCCGCTGGTGGCCAAGCGGCAGCAGCAGCGCTCCTTCGACTACATCCGGATCGGCCAGGAGGAGGGCGCCAAGCTGCTCGCCGGCGGCGGCCGTCCCGAGGCGCTGGAGAAGGGCTGGTACGTCGAGCCCACGCTGTTCGGCGACGTGGACAACGCGATGCGGATCGCGCAGGAGGAGATCTTCGGCCCGGTCGTCGCGCTGATCCCCTACGACGACGAGGAGCAGGCGATCGCGCTGGCCAACGACTCGGACTTCGGGTTGTCCGGCAGCGTGTGGACCAACGACATCGAGAAGGGCATCGACGTCGCCCGGCGGATCCGCACCGGCACCTACTCTGTGAACACGTTCGGCCTGGACTTCTTCGGCCCGTTCGGCGGCTTCAAGAACTCGGGCATCGGCCGCGAGTTCGGGATCGAGGGCCTGGGCGCGTACACCGAGGCCAAGTCGATCGCGTTGCCCGCGGGCTACGACGCGCAGATCTGACCGTCGCCGCCGGCCCGCTCCGCGCGGGCGGGTCGGCGGCTCCAGGCCTCGCGAGGCCGAGCGAAGAAGAGGTGTTCTGATGGGTGATCGCTGGCGCGTCGAGGTCGACAGGGGCGTCTGCATCGGTTCGGGCATGTGCATCGGCAGCGCCCCGACCGATTTCAAGCTGGACGCGGGTCGGCAGTCGCACCCCAGGGCCGAGGAGATGGACGCCTCGGACGCGATCCTGGAGGCGGCCGAGAGCTGCCCGGTCGAGGCGATCTCGATCATCGAGATCGCCTCGGGCAAGCCGGTGTTCCCGCCGGACTAGGCCGTGTCCGACGAGGCCGGCGGGCGGCGGCGTGCTGTCGAGGCGGCGCCGACGCCGGGTCGGGCCGCCGCCCCGCCGGACCGGTTCGTGTCGGTGACCGCAGCGCGGCGGGTGCGGCTCAATCCTCCGGGATCAGCCGGCAGACCGTTTCGATGTCGGTGCGGACCTGGGCGATGGAGGCTCGGCCGTTCAGCCACGCGATCAGCGACGAGTGCCACGTGTGGGTGATCACCCGGATCACCGCGAGGTCCTCGGCGGTCGGCTCGCCGGCCGGCTCGTCGCCGCTGATCGCCTCCAGGATCATCGTGGTGGTCTCCCGGCTGACCGTGTCCACCTCCGCGCCGACCGAGCGGTCCGCGAACTGGAGCGCGCGCATCATCGCCTCGGTCAGGTGCGGCTCGCGCTGCATGCCCTTGAACGCGCGCAGCAGCGTGTCCACCACCCGCTCGCGCGAGCCCGCGCTCCGCGGCGGGCGCCGGCGCAGCTGCGCGTGCAGCTGATCCAGCTGGTCGTACATGGTCGCCACGAGCAGGTGCACCTTGGACGGGAAGTAGCGGTACAGCGTGCCCAGTGCGACCTCGGACAGCTCGGCGACCTCGCGCATCTGGACCGATTCGTAGCCGCCGCGGGCGGCCAGTTGGGTGGTCGCGCGCAGGATCCGCCGGCGCCGCGCCTCCTGCCGCTCGGTCAGCGGCGCCCGGTCGGCCTTCGTATACGTCGTCATGTCAGCCTCTCGGTGCGCGGCGGTTCGCCGGCCGGTGTGTTACGGGTCACGCGGTGCTCGTCGCAGTGGGTACCCGGCGGTATCTTGGCTGCTCTCCGACGAGCAGATACTGAAACTTGTTCTAGATTACGCGACTACTATGCTCCGACGAGGGCAGCGATAGGGGGCCATTCGTGATACGGGAGACCGCAACCGCTGTGGATACCCAGGTGGGCCCGGCGCGGACCTCCCCGGAGCGACCCTTGCGCATCGCCCTGTTGGCGTATCGCGGCGACCCGTACTGCGGCGGACAGGGAGTCTACGTCCGCCACCTGTCCCGCGAACTCACCCGGCTCGGCCACGAGGTCGAGGTGATCTCCGGCCCGCCGTACGCGGTCGTGGACGAGGGCGTGAAGCTCACCACACTGCCCAGCCTGGACCTGTACCGCGACCCGGACCCGTTCCGGCTGCCCCGGCTGAAGGAATACCGGGACTGGATCGACGTCCTGGAGGTCGGCGGCATGCTGACCGCCGGCTTCCCCGAGCCGCTCACCTTCTCGCTGCGCGCGTGGCGGCACCTGGCGGCCCGGCGCGGCGAGTTCGACATCGTGCACGACAACCAGACGCTGGGCTACGGCCAACTCGCGCTGCCCCGACTCGGGTTTCCGCTGGTGACCACGATCCACCACCCGATCACGGTCGACCGCGCGCTGGAGATCGGCGAGGCCACCACACTGCGGCGCAAGGCCACACTGCACCGCTGGTACGGGTTCACCACCATGCAGAAGCGGGTGTCCGCGCGGCTGAGCGACGTGCTGACCGTGTCCGGCTCGTCCAAGGCCCAGATCATCGACCACCTCGGCGTGTCGCCGAGCCGGGTCACCGTGGTCCCGGTGGGCGCCGACACCGACCGGTTCGCGCCGGATCCCTCGGTGGCGAAGGTGCCCGGCCGGATCGTCACCACCGCGAGCGCGGACGTGCCGCTCAAGGGCCTGATCCACCTGGTCGAGGCGCTCGCCAAGCTGCGCGCCGACCACGACCACGTCGAACTCGTGGTGGTCGGCCGGCCCAAGGGCGACGGGCCGGTGCTGCGCGCGATCGACCGGCTGGGCCTGACCTCGGCGATCCGGTTCGTGTCCGGACTCAGCGACGACGAACTGGTCGACCTCATCCGCAGCGCCGAGATCGCCTGTGTGCCCTCGCTCTACGAGGGCTTCTCGCTGCCCGCCGCCGAGGCGATGGCCTGCGGGACCGCGCTCGTGGCGACCACGGGCGGTGCGATCCCGGAGGTCGCCGGTCCGGACGGGGAGACCTGCCTCGCGGTGCCGCCGGGCGACCCGGAGGCCCTGCGCGCCGCGCTCACCCGCCTGCTGGAGGATCCCGAACTGCGCGCCCGCCTGGCCGAGGCGGGCCGCGCCAGGGTGCTGGAGCGGTTCACCTGGCGCAACACCGCGGTGCGTACCGTGGAGCGCTACCGGGCCGCACTCGCGGCCGGTCCCACCGCGCCGACCACGGCCGGCGCCGGCAGACGCGGGGTCACCGAGCGCGCGAGCGACGTCCTGCTGGGCCGCTCGCCGTTCGGCCGCCGGTTGCCGCCGCCCGCCTCGCACGGCGGCGGACCCGGAACCCGCTGACCCCAGCCCACCCTCGCCGGCCGCCCCCGCAACCGGTTCGCGCAATACGAGACGGAGTCGCCGACTTGCTCACCGTGGATTTCTCCCGCTTTCCCCTGGCCCCGGGGGATCGGGTCCTGGACATGGGTTGTGGTGGCGGCCGGCACGCCTTCGAGGCATACCGGCGCGGCGCCGACGTGGTCGCGCTCGACCGGAACGCCAAGGACATCGCCGAGGTGGACGCGATGTTCGCCTCGATGCTGGCCGCCGGCGAGGTGCCCGAGGGCGCGCGGGCCGAGGCGCTGGTCGGGGACGCGCTCGCGCTGCCGTTCCCGGACGACAGCTTCGACCGGGTGATCATCTCCGAGGTGCTCGAACACATCCCGGACGACAAGGGTGTGCTGAACGAGCTGTTCCGGGTGCTCAAGCCCGGCGGCCTGGCCGCGATGACCGTGCCGCGCTACGGGCCGGAGAAGATCTGCTGGGCGCTGTCGGACGCGTACCACGAGGTCGAGGGTGGACACATCCGGATCTACAAGGGCGACGAGTTCGAGGCCCGGATCCGCGAGGCCGGGCTCCGGCCGTACGGGACCCACCACACGCACGCGCTGCACTCGCCGTACTGGTGGATCAAGTGTGCGGTGGGCGTGGACAACGACAAGGCGCTTCCGGTCCGGGCCTGGCACAAGCTCCTGGTGTGGGACATCATGAAGCGCCCGCTGGCCACCCGCCTCGCCGAGAAGGCGCTGGACCCGCTGATCGGGAAGAGCCTGGTGGTCTACGCGACCAAGCCCCGGCCGACCGGGGAGACCGCGGCCGGTGCCGACGGCGCGGACACGGACCTCGCCGGGGCGAGCGCATGAGCCTCGCGGGCCGCCGGCGCGGCTCCGAGCCCGCGCTCGAACTGCTGGCCCTGGAAGGCGTGTTGACGCTCGATCAGGTGGCCGAGACGATCGACGGGATCGCCGCCGTGCAGCGGCCGGACGGGTCGATCCCGTGGTTCGTCGGCGGACACCTGGACCCGTGGGACCACACCGAGGCCGCGATGGCGCTCGACGTGGCCGGCCGGCACGACGAGGCCGAGCGGGCGTATCGCTGGCTGGCGAGTCGGCAGGAGCCGGACGGCTCGTGGTACGCCGCCTACGTGGACGGTGCGGTGACCGACCGCAACAAGGAGGCCAACTTCACGGCCTACCTCGCGGTCGGCCTGTGGCACCACCATCTGCTCACCGGGGACGAGGAGTTCCTGGTCCGGATGTGGCCGCAGCTGCGCGCGGCGATGGGCTTCATCCTGGACCTGCAGGCGCCCGGCGGGGAGATCCGCTGGAAGCGTGACGAGCGTGGGGTGGCGGTGCCGGACGCGCTGCTCACCGGGTCGGCGAGCATGTACCAGGCGCTGCGTTGTGCGCTGGCGATCGCCGAGCACCTCGGCGAGCCGCAGCCGGACTGGGAGTTGGCCGCGGGCCGGTTGGGCCATGCGGTGTTGTCGCACCCCGAACGGTTCCTGGACAAGAACCGCTATTCGATGGACTGGTACTACCCGATCCTGGGCACCGCGCTGCGCGGGCCGGCGGCGGACGAGCGGATCAAGGACGGCTGGGACACCTTCGTGGTGCCGGACCTGGGCGTGCGGTGCGTCTCGGACCGGCCCTGGGTGACCGGTGCGGAGAGCTGCGAACTGGCCATCGCGTTGTGGGCGTTGGGGCAGAGCGACCGGGCGGTCGAGATCGTCTCGTGGATCCAGCGGCTGCGGCACGAGGACGGTCTGTACTGGACCGGGTACGTGTTCGAGGACGACGCGATCTGGCCGGTGGAGCGGACCGCGTGGACGGCGGGCGCGATGATCCTGGCCACCGCCGTGCTGGGTGGGGAGCCGGCCACGACGGCGGTGTTCGGCGGTGCGGTCTCGGCGTTCGAGGGCGACGGGTTGCCGGTCGGGCTGGATCCGGCGCAGGTGCGGTGTGGTTCGGAGCTGTGTGTGGACGGGGTTTGAGCCTGGGGTCCTCAGTCGTCGGACGGGCTTGTCCTCAATCGCGGGTCTCACGTGCCGGGTGGGCTGTGGGGGTTGTCCTCAAGCGCGGGTCTCACGTGCCGGGTGGGCTGTGGGGGTTGTCCTCAAGCGCGGGTCTCACGTGCCGGGTGGGCTGTGAGGGTTGTCCTCAAGCGCCGGACGGGCTGAATTGGGTTGCCCGGGTGGGGGCGTTGCGGTGTTGATTGGGCCGGGCCCGGCCGGGGGTGTCCTCAAGCGCGGGTCTCACGTGCCGGGTGGGCTGGGCCGGTTGTCCTCAAGCGCCGGACGGGCTGGGCGGGTTGTCCTCAAGCGCCGGACGGGCTGAGGTTTCGGGTGCCCTGGGTGCTTTGGGTCGGATTTCCTGCTTGTCCTCAAACGCCGGACGGGCTGGGGGAGTTGGCCTGGGCGGGTCGAAGGGCTGGGTCGGGCGGGTTGAAGCACTTGGTTCGGGTGGGCTGAAGGGCTTGGGTCTGGTGGGTTGAAGGGCTTGGGGCGGGTGGGGTGGGGGAGTTGGTTCGGGATTGTCGGGTAGGTGTGGGTGGGGTCAATTGGGCTGGTGATCGGGGGGCGTGTACTCGGTTTTCGGTGGTGGTTGTGGCGGCAATAGGGTTCGCGTGGGGGGCTGGGCGACTCGCGTGACGAGGGTGGGCATGGCGGCTGGGTTGGAGCCGGGGGATCGAATAGGTCCTTATACGGTGGTGGGATTGCTGGGCGCCGGCAGCCCCGGTTGGGTGTATCTCGCGCGCACCGGTGCCGGGCGGCCGATGGCCGTGCGGATGTTGTACGGCGAGCAGCGGGGCATCAAGCGCGCGCAGAAGGTGCGCGGGCCGGGCGTGGTCGAGGTGATCTCCGCCGGTGGTGCGACCCGCAATCCGTGGGTGGCCTCGGTGTACGTGCCCGCGCCGTCGCTCGCGGACCTGGTGATCTCGTGCGGTCCGCTGCCCCCGGATGCGGTGCGGTGGCTCGCCGGCGGGATCGCCGAGGGGCTGGTGACGATCCATCAGGCCTCGCTCGTGCACGGCGATCTGCGCCCCGCCCAGATCGTGGTCGCCTCGGACGGCCCGCGGGTGACCGGATTCGGGATCGAGGGCGCGGGCAACCCGCTCGCCGCGCCCGGATACCTCGCCCCGGAGCAGGCCCGCGGCGAGGAGTCGGGGCCGGCGTCCGATGTCTACGCACTCGGCGCGCTGCTGTGCTTCGCGGCGACCGGACGGCCGCCGCACTCCGGTACGGGCGAGGCGGAGACCCGGCGCAGCGTGGCCGCGGGTGAGCCGGAACTGACGGATGTGCCGGACGAGTTGATCGAGCTGATCCGCTCCTGTCTGACCCGGGAACCGGAGGATCGGCCGACGCCGCGTGCGCTGCTCGACGAGGTGGCCGCGGACTCGGCCGATCGCCGGGGGGCGTACGGCGCCGCCGCCTGGCTGCCGGCACCCGCGATGGAGCTGATCGACGCGTACCACCGGCGTGGGCGCCTGGTCGGTGACCCGCCCACCGTGCCGCTCGCCGATCGATTCGGCGATCCGGCCGGCGGCGGCTCCGCGAAGGGCGGCTCCGCGCACGGTGGTTCGCTCGGTGACAAGGTCGGCCCGGTGAAACCGACCGGACCCGCGGCGGCGATCGAGCCGGCGGCGGATGCGAGCCGCCGGCCGGACCCGGCCGGACCTGCGAGGGCCGAGGCGCACCCGGCCGAGCCGGCCAAGCCCGGGCCGAACCGGGCCGACTCGGGCGGCTCCGCCGCCGCAGAGCCGTCGGCCGCCGCCGAGACGATGCAGCTGGCCCGGATCGTCGAGGCGATGGTGCCGCGCATCGACGACAGCGACGATCGGCCGGACAGGTACGACCTCCCCGTCCCGCGCGAGCCGCACGAGGCCGGCGGGGCCGGTTGGCTGCTGGTCGCCGCGCTCGTGGTGATCGCTCTGGTGGGCGGCCTGTTCGGGGGCGTCGCCTACGAACGCGGGCGCGGGGACCGGGATCGGGGCAAGGCGGGCGCGGCCGAGGACACCCGTGCGTCCGGCGCGCCCGCCGACCCGACCGCGGCCTTCGTGGCGAGCACACAGGTGGGCGGCTGCGTGGACTTCGCGAGCGACGGCACGCCCGGGTGGCGGCCCGCCGCGCTCCGCACGCTGCCCTGTGAGGATCCGGCCGCCCGGCAGCGGGTGTTGGCGCGCACCTCGGCCGGCGGCGGTACGACGGACTGCATGAACACCGACGGGCGCAGTCGCTGGCCGGTGACCCCCGGCGTGGCCGCGCTGTGTCTGGAACGGATCTTCCGGCCGGGCGAGTGTGTGCCCGCGGAGACGCGCGACGGCCGGCAATGGGCCTTCCTGGCCTCGCTGGTGCCGTGCGAGGGCCCGCTGCCGCAGGATCGCCCGGCCCGCCTGCGGATCGACGAGGTGCACCCGTTGGCCGCCGCGAACGCCACCAGTTGCCCCGGCCGGTCCCCGGTCTACTACCCGCTGCCCTCCCGCAACCAGGAACTGTGCATGGCCCCGCTGCCGTAGCGCCGCCCGCGCGGCGGGACCCGCCACGACGAACCGGCGGGGCCGGCGCCCGGCCGGCCGACCCGGTCGGTGCCGGCCGGGTCGCCGGTCGACGTCAACTCGCGAGTTCGGCGAGCAGTTCGAGGGCGGCGTGGTTGCGGGTGGTGACGATCATGTCGGTGACGTGCGGGTCGGCGGCCCAGACGGCGAACCGCTCACGGATGCGCGCGGCCGGCCCGACCAGGGCGATCTCGTCGACGAAGGCGCTCGGAACGGCGGCGATCGCCTCGTCCCGCTTGCCGGCCATGAACAACTCCTGGATGCGGTCCGCCTCGTCGGCGTAGCCGAACCGGCGCATCAGGTCCGCGTGGAAGTTCTTGTTCTTCGCGCCCATCCCGCCGACGTAGAAGCCCATCGCCGCCTTGATCGGGTACATCGCCTGCTCCACGTCGTCGCCGAGGGCCACCTGCACCATCGGCGCGATCCGGAAGCCGGCCGGCTTGTCGCGCAGCGCGTCCGCATACACCTCGGGCCGGGTCGGCGCCCAGTGCAGCGGCAACCATCCGTCCGCGATCCGCGTGGTCAGGTGTACGTTCTTGGGCCCCTCCGCGCCGAGGAAGATCGGCAGGTCGGCGCGCAGCGGGTGGGTGATCGACTTGAGCGGCTTGCCCAGTCCGCTGCCGTCCTCGCCCGTGTACGGGTGTCGGGCGTATCGGCCCTCGGCGACCACCGGTCCCTCGCGGCGCAACACCTGGCGGATGACGTCCACGTATTCGCGGGTGAAGGTCAGCGGGCTCTTCGGGAACGGCCGCCCGTACCAGCCCTCGACCACCTGCGGGCCGGAGAGCCCCAGGCCCAGGATCATCCGGCCCGCGGAGAGGTGGTCCAGGGTCAGCGCGTGCATCGCGGTCGCGGTGGGCGTGCGCGCGGTCATCTGGGTCACCGCGGTGCCCAGCTTGATCCGCGAGGTGTGGGCGGCGATCCAGGTCAGCGGCGTGAAGGCGTCCGACCCCCAGGACTCGGCGGTCCACACCGCGTCGAACCCGAGCTGCTCGGCCTTTTGCGCCAACTCGACGAAGTCGGCGGACGGGCCTCGGCCCCAGTACCCGAACGTCAGACCCAGCCTCATGGCGTTACCTCCACGGAGTAGCACGGCGAATCGCCTCCGCAGACTAGAACACGTTTTACTTTCTTGGGAGGCCGACTCCCCGGGACCCGGCCGTGGCGCCGGCCCGAACCGCTTTCCGGGTACGCGAAAGGGCGCCGTCCGGGTGGACGACGCCCTGTCGTGTTGCCGAGTCGCGGTGTCTCGGTACTACCGGTTCCTCGGGAGCACCGGTGTCACGAGCGCTGGATACCGATCGTGTTCTGAAGCACGCCGCGCACGTTGTCGACCTCGACCAGCAGGCCGTTGGGGTGCTCGGCCACCGCCAGGTACCAGACGCCCGTGTTCAGGACGCCCTTCTCCTGGTTGGTGTGCTCGTCCAGCATCGGGCGCGAGTCCGGCACCGAGAACCAGAAGGGCTGGAACGGCGCGCGGGCGCCACCGGGCGCACCGCCCGGGGCGGGCTGCTGCATGCCGCCGGGACCCTGCGGACCCTGCGGGCCGGGACCGCCGAAGCCGCCCTGCGGACCCTGCGGAGCCGGGCCGCCGAAGCCGCCCGGCTGCGGGGCGCCGCCGTACGACTGCGGACCCTGGCCGGCCTGCGGACCCTGCGGGCCGCCGTAGGGCGCGCCGCCGAACTGCTGCTGACCCTGCGGGCCGCCGTACTGCCCCTGCGGGGCCGCGCTCGGACCACCGGCGCCGAGCAGCGGCGCCTGGAGAGCGGGCACCAGCGAGGTGGCGATCAGGGCACCGCTGAGCACGAGGACCAGCAGGACGATGAGGATGCCGCCGGCCTTCATCTCCAGGCCGTCGGAGGCGCGGCCGATCGACCACAGGGCGTTGATCGGCGAGACCACCGCGAGCGGCAACGCCCACTGGCGAGCGGTCAGACCGAGGATCTGCCGGTCGCGCAGCTGCGGCAGCAGACCGCCGAGGATGAACAGCGCGGCGGCGATGATCGGGGTCAGCACGACTGCGAAGATGACCGGTGCCATGGTGCCCGACCACGCGCTCCAGCTGCCGTCGAAGCCCCGAGGCACCTCGCCCTTGACGCCGATGTAGTCGAAGAACGAGAAGATGAAGATGAGCACGGCGGCGACCCCGATGACCGCGTCGCCACGCGAAAGCTTTCTGACGTCCACTAATACTCCTCCCGAGGGGGATGGGCGCCGACAGCGTACGGGGGCGACCCAAGTCGTGCCACCGACGTCGCCCCCGCGCGTCCCCGGTGCATTGGTCCGGGGACACTGTGCCAGACGGGGGAACGATCTGTGCCCCGACCCCACGCGACGCGCCGTATGGGGGCATTTTTTCGAAGATGTCTATTCGCCCCGCTGAATACCCGTCAGATCGGCCAACACGCCCTGTAGACCGTCGATATCGACGACGATGCCGCCGTCTCGCACGCCCACTGCGAGATACCACACACCGGGGTGCAGGGTGGCCACCGCGTCACCGGCGTGGTCCAGCGGGTGCAGCGGCCTCGGTTCGGGCACGGCCAGCCAGTACTGCTCGAACGTGCCCGGATCGCCGGACTCCGGCGCGGCGGGGGCCGGCTCCCCGACGGGTGCGGCCGGCTCCGGGGCGTCGTCCTGCTTGAACAGCAGCACCGGCGGCTGGACCGCGGGCGGCTGCATCGGCGGCGTCTGCGGCGGGGGAGTGTTGCCCGATGGCCCGTAGACCGGCGGTGCGACGGGCGGCGGGATCGGGAAACCACCGGTGCCGGGAGGGCCGGGCGGGTACCCGCCGGGAGCGCCGGGGAAGCCACCGCCGGGGTAGCCCTGCCAATTGTTCTCGCGCGGGCGCACCAGCGGGGCGTTCAGCCCGCCGATCCGGTCGACCGTCAACAGCAGCAGCGCCTGGAGCACGGCGAAGCCCGCCAACCCCCATGCGCCCCAACCGTGTCCGGCCTCCACGGTCGCCTGCGTGTCGCCGTTGGTGCGGGCGTAGTTCTCCGCGAAGCGCGCCAACTTCTCGTAGCCGCCGTCCGCGCCGAACACGGCCCACACCGCGCTCCACGCCGCCGCGATGCCCAGCGCGACGCCCCACTGCCGAAAGGCGAGTCCGCAGAACTGGATCTCGGTCGGCTGCGGCGATCCGGGCCGGAAGGTGAACCGGCCGATCAGCAGCAGCACCAGCGAGATCGAGGACAGCAGGACAACGGCGGGCGCCAGCGGCGAGAAGTCGCCGATCCACGCCGAATAGTCCTTGCTTCCCTCGGTGATCTGTTTGCCCTTGGCGGTCACCGTGTACCAGGGGAGAAACGAGAAGACCAGAACTCCGATCGCCGCCGCCGCGACGATCAGATCACCTCGGGTGACGCCTTTGCGTGGCATCGTGCTCCTCCCTGACGGGGCTTTCGTACTGCTCGGAATTGCCGTGCGTCTGCTGGGCCCGGCCCGGTGCCGGTGCGGTCGCCCGCACCGGCACCGGAGCCTGACGTACCGTCATTCTCCGCGCTGGATCCCGGAGACATCGCTCAGGACCCCTCGAACGCCGTCCGCCTCGACCAGGACGCCGCCCGGGTGCGGGGCGACCGCGAGGTACCACTGGCCGGTCTGCAGCGTGGCCACCGGCTCCTTGGACAGGCCCTCGGCGGGTGCCAGCGGCCGGGCCTCCGGAACGGCGAACCAGAACTGCGCGAACTCCTGCGCGTCCCGAACCGGCGCGGCCGGCTGCGCGCCGGCGACCGATGCGCCGCCGGTGCCGGTGCCGGTCCCCGCGCCGGTGACGTCCGGGGGTGGCATGTGGGCCGGCACCCCGGCCATCGGCGCGCCCGTGCCCGTGCCCGTGCCTGTGCCCGGAACCGGGTAGGCGGGCGGCGGGTAGGCGCCGGTGGCGTTCGGCAGCGGGTAGCCGGTGTTCGGGTCGACCGGGGCCGGGTAGCCCCCGGTGCCGCCCGGCGGCGGGTAGCCCCACGGCTGCTGCGGGACCGGGCTGAACAGCGGTGCGGCCAGGCTGGGGATGCGATCCCCGATGATCAGGAAGAGCGCCGCGACGAGCCCGGCCACCATCATCAGCCAGGCGAAGATGGTGGGTCCGGCGTCGATCGAGTCCGAACCCTTGACGATGTCGCCGATCACGCCGCCCGCCCCGAACGGGGCGAAGAAGCCGCTGATCGCACCGGTGACGCCGAACGCGATCGCCCACTGGCGCGGGGCCAGACCGAGCGCCTGCCTGTCCGGCTGGGCCACGAAGCGGCCGATCACCAGGAGCAGCGCGGCCAGCAGCGGCACCAGTACCACGGCCGGCATCAGCGGATAGAAGTTGACCGTCCAGGCGTTCCAGCCCTGGCTTCGACTGCGCCCGCCGCTGTCGAACAGGCTGTCGTCGTCGCTGCTGCCGCGCAGCGATTCGCTGACTTCGTAGTAATCGAAGAACGAGAAGATGAAGATCAGGACGATCGCGAGAATGACGATCGCGTCGCCCCTCGTGATCCCTTTCCGGTTCAACGTTTCTCCTTAACAGGTACGGAGGGGACGTGACGTCGACGACGGCGCGGGGCGCGCCGGACGACGTGCGGTGCGTGGACGGCTCGCGCCGGGCCCGATCGTGCGGCTCACGGCGGTCGGTGGCCCGACCGGGAACCGTCCGGTGGTGCATGGCGCGCGTGGACGCCGCGAACCGGGGACCGTCACCGGCGCGTGCGCGACGAGGACGGTCGGAAAGACCCTAGGGGACAGCCGACCCGCGGCTCACGTCCCCTTCAGGAGATAGGCCGTGATCCCCGTCGCGATCCCGGACGCGGCGCGTTCGCGCCAGTTCGGGTCGGTGAACTGCGCGGCGTCCGTGGCGTTGCGCATGTTGCCGCATTCGATGAACACCTTGGGTCGGGTGGACAGGTTCAACCCGCCGAGGTCGGTGCGGGTGACCAGGCCGTCCTGGGTGCCGAGGTAGGTCGCGGGGCTCGCGCCGGTGGCCGCCCGGAAGGCGGCGGCCAGGGTGCTGCCCAGCGCGCGCGAGGGGGCCAGGATCGGGGTGGTGTCGACGTTCGCGTCCTTGACCGAGGCGGGCAGGATGACGTGGAAGCCGCGCCCGCTCGCCGGTCCGCCGTCCGCGTGGATGGACACGACGGCGTCCGCCCGGGCCGTGTTGCCGCGGGCTGCCCGCTCGTTCACGCACGGACCCCACGCCTCGGTCTCCCATGTGTAGAGCACCGTCGCGCCCTGGGCCTCCAGGAGGCGTTTGGCCCGGTGCGCCACGTCGAGGGTGAACTCGGCCTCGGTGTAGCCCTTGTCGGTCTCGGTCCCGGTGGTGTCGCACTCCTTGGTCAACCCGCCCGCGTACACCTGCTTGTTGATCTCGCGGGAGTGGCCGCCGTTGCCCGGATTGTGGCCCGGATCGATCATCACCACCCGACCGGACAGCGGAAGCCCGGTGGTCCCGGCGCGCGGCGCGGGCGGGCCGGGCGACGTGACGGGTGCGGTGATCGGCGGTGCGGTGGAAGGCTGTTGTCCATCCGGTGGGCTGCTCGACGCCGGGGCCGGCACCCCGCCGGCCGCCGCGGGATCGGGTGTGGCCTCCGGCGCGGCGGTGGTCGTCGGGCTCGCCGGCGGATGCGCCGCCGCCGTGCGGCCGGTGTCGTGTCCGTCCGGCCAGGCCACCGCGATCGTGGTGATCCCGGTGGCGGCGAGCGCGAGGGCGAGCACGGTCAGGGTGACCCGACGGCGCCGGCGCAACCGCTCGCGCGCGGCCTCCAACCGCTCCTCGTGCGAGGCGGAGTGGCCGAAGAAGCCGGCTCCGGAGCGGGAGTACGCATAGCCGGAGTCGTCGGGACGGCCGCGGTCGTCGCGGCGGTCAGAGGTCAAGTTCACTCCTGGACGTGAGGCCGTAGCGCGACGCGACGGTGTTCCAGGTGTCGACGAACGACTTCTTCGCGCTGGACGCCTCGGCGCTGATCGTGGCGCCGTCGTCGTACAACGACCGGGTGCCCGGACAGCCCGAGTCGGCGGCCGACTGCGCCCACGCGGCGAAGGCCCGGTCGGCGCGGGCCGACGCGGTCCACGCGGTGCGCAACGTCGGTGCGGCGGATTGCAGTTCGGGGACGCCGTCGAAGCGCATCGCGTCGAGTTGGGTGACCAGTTGATCGCGTTGCGCGGCGGCGTCGAGCAGCGCGGAGCGGGACGCGGCCAGCGCCGAGCAGGAGCCGACGTTGTTCACCGCGTCGATCACCGACTGCCGGGACGAACCGCTGCGCGAGAGCAGCGAGTCCAGCGCGGCGGCCTGCGCGCGGGCGTCCGGTGCGGCGGTGGTCGGCGGCGGGGTGGTCACCGCCGAGCCCTGCGACGGGGGCGTGGCCGGGGGCAGGCCCGACTGCTCGCCCGGGCCGGTCCCGGAGGGGGTGGGCGTGCCGGTCGAGGACTGCCCGGCGCTCTCCGAACCGTGCGCGGCCGGCGTCTTCTTGTCGTCCTCCCACGGTCGCAACGCGAACAGCGTGCCCAGCGCGGCGACGAACACCACGGCGACCACGATGAACAGCAGCGTGCGCTCGAACGAGGGACCGGGCGGGGCCGGCGACAGCGGTCCGGGCGGCGGCGGGGTGGCGCCGCGGTACCAGTCCGGCGCGGCGGGCACGTCGCGCGCCGGCGGCATGCCGTAGCCGTGCACGGGCGTGTGCGCCGCGTCGGCGAAGGTGCCGCCCGAGGGCAGCGGCGAGGGGCCGCGCTCGTGCTGGAACCAGTCGGCGGGCGGCGTCGATTCGTTCGGCGGCACGTCCGGGCGGGGCGTCGGTGGCGGAGCGGGAACCGGCCACGCCGGCGGCGGCGGACCGGCCGGCGCGCCGCGGGCGGCCGGATTGTCCACCGTGTCCTGGTCCTCGGGCGGCCGGGGCTGCCCGGGCGGTCGCGGCGGGCCGGCGGCCGGAAGGTGGGCGGTCGGCTGGTGGTGCGGGCGCGGCGGCACGTCCGGATTCACCACGGTCGGCGCCGCGGTGACCCGGCGGCGCACCCAGCCGCCCACGCCGCCGTTGGCCGCCCGGTCCCAGACGGTCTCGAACCGTTCACCGTCCGCCGCGGGTCCACCGGGCCGGTCGTCGTGCTCGTGTCGATCGGACATCAAGATCCCCCCGCGTCCTTCCCCGGATCGGCATTGTCCCAGCAAATGGGACCCGCGCGGGACCGGATCCGATTGCTTTCGGGAATCGAATCAGGCTCGAATCACTCTTGACCGGATGTGCCACCGCGTGACGGACACGGCGGCGCGACCGCCGGGACGCTCGGCCCGGACCGGGGCGCCGCTCGGCCGCCGCACCGCTCAGATGCCCGGCGCGATCCGCCGCAGCACCCGCAGCGACCCGTCGCCGGGCAGTTCCTCGAAGGCGCCCGACGCCAGCGCGCGCAGGTAGACCCGGTACGGCGCCTGGCCGCCGTCGGCCGGATCCGGGAACACGTCGTGGATCAACAGCAGTCCGCCGACCGCCACGTGCGGTGCCCAGCCCTCGTAGTCGCCCTGGGCGTGCTCGTCGGTGTGCCCGCCGTCGATGAACACCAGGCCCACCGGGGTGTTCCACAGCGGCGCGATCACCCGGCTGTGCCCGACCAGGGCCACCACGTACGGCTCCAGGCCGCTGCGGTACAGCGTGCGCCGAAAGCGCGGCAGCGTGTCCATCACGCCGACCTCGGGGTCGACCAGGGTCGGATCGTGGTACTCCCAGCCGGGCTGCTGCTCTTCGGAGCCCCGGTGGTGGTCGAGGGTGACCACCACGGTGCCCGCGTCGCGGGCGGCCGCGGCGAGCAGGATCGTCGAGCGCCCGCAGTAGGTGCCGAGTTCGACCAGCGGGCCGACCTCGGCGGCCTCGGTCGCCGCCGCGTACAGCGCGTCGCCCTCGTTCGCGGGCATGAATCCGGTGGCGGCCTCGAACGCGGCCCGCACGGCGGGGTCGATGGTGCTCATCCTGGGGTTCTCCTTGATCGAGGCCGCGCTCGGTCCGTTCGGCGGATGCTCGTGGACCACCGGCATCCGGTCCTCGTGGGGCCACCAAGCATCCGCCGGACCGGGCCGGTCGCACCGGGTCGGTGCGACCCCGGGCCGCCATGCTGCCGCAGCCGGCTTCGCGGCACCGTGTCGGGGGCCACATCGGCGCCCCGGAACCGACTTCGGTCTCCCGATTAATTGAAACGGGTTCTACTATCGCAAGTACTGGACCGAGTCACGGAAGTCACGGAAGGCGCGATATGGCCATCGGCATCACGGAGGAGCACCGCTCCCTGGCGGAATCGGTACGCGGATGGGTGCAACGTGTTGCACCCATCGGAGAGGTGCGCCGGGTGCTGGAGGCGGAGGCCGAGGAACGGCCCGGCCACTGGGCCGGCCTGGCCGAACAGGGCCTGCTCGGCATGCACGTCGCGGAGGAGTTCGGCGGTGCGGGCTACGGCCTGGTGGAAAGTGCCGTGGCGCTGGAGCAGGCCGGTCAGGGCATGCTGCCCGGCCCGTTCCTGCCCACCGTGCTGGCCTCGGCGCTGATCCAGGCCGACGGCGGCGACGCGGCCAAGGAACTGCTGCCGGGCCTCGCGGACGGCACCCTGATCGGCGCCGTCGCGCCGAACCCGGGCACCGTGGTGGCGGCCGAGGAGGCGGGCGGCCTGCGGGTGAGCGGGGTGGCCACGCCGATCCTGGGCGGCGCGCTCGCCGACGTGCTGGTGCTGGCCGCGCGCCGGGCCGACGGCACGCCCGCGTACGTGGTCGTGGACGCCGCGCAGGTGAGCGTCCGGGCACTCAAGAGCGTGGACCCGACCCGGCGCAGCGCCGAGATCACGGTGGACACCGTGGTCCCGGCCGGGCGCGTGCTCGGCGGCGTGGACGAGGACCTGGCGCGCGACCTCGCGGCCGTACTGCTGTCCGCCGAGGCGTGCGGAGTGGCCGCCTGGGCGCTCACCACGGCGACCGAATACGCCAAGGTGCGCGAGCAGTTCGGCCGGCCGATCGGTCAGTTCCAGGCGATCAAGCACCTGTGTGCGGACATGCTGGTGCGGGTCGAGCAGTCGCGCGCGGTCACCTGGGACGCGGCGCGCGCGATCGACGCGGGCTCGGACGCGCCCACCCGGTCGCTGACCGCGGCGATCGCGGCGACCTACGCGATCGAGGCGGCCTTCACGACCACCAAGGACTGCGTGCAGATCCTCGGCGGGATCGGCTTCACCTGGGAGCACGACGCGCACATCTACCTGCGCCGGGGTCTGACCCTGCGGCAGTACGCCGGGCCCGCCGCGTTCTGGCGGTTGCGGGTGACCGAGCTGGCGAGCGCCGGGGCGCGCCGCGAGCTGGTCCTGGACCTGCCCCCGGAGGCGGAGAACCTGCGCGACACCGCGCGGGCGATCCTGACCGAGGTGGCCGGCGAGTCCGGCGCCGAGCAGCGCGCCCGGCTGGCCCCGCTGGGCTATGCCGCGCCGTACCTGCCCAAGCCGTACGGCATCGGCGCCGGCCCGGTCGAGCAACTGGTGATCCAGCAGGAGATGAAGTCGCTCGGCGTGCGGCTGCCGGACATCACCATGGGCAACTGGGTGATCCCGTCGCTGATCGCGTACGGCACCGCGGCCCAGCAGGAGCGGTTCGCGCCGCCGACGCTGCGCGGCGAGATCCAGTGGTGCCAGTTGTTCTCCGAGCCGGGCGCGGGCTCGGACCTGGCGGCGATCAGCACCCGCGCGACCAAGACCGAGGGCGGCTGGCTGATCAACGGCCAGAAGGTGTGGACCTCGCGGGCCCGCGAGTCGCAGTGGGGCATCCTGCTCGCGCGCACCTCGCCGGACAAGCCCAAGCACGAGGGGCTGACCTACTTCATCGTGGACATGGCCGCCGCGGGTCTGGACATCCGGCCGCTCAAGGAGATCAGCGGCCTGGCGATGTTCAACGAGATCTTCCTCGAAGACCTCTTCGTGCCGGACGAGATGGTGGTCGGCAAGGTCGACGAGGGCTGGCAGGTGGCCCGCAACACGCTCGGCAACGAGCGCGTGCACATGGGCGCGGGCAGCTCGTTCGGCGCCGGCATCGCCAACCTGGTCGCGGCGGTGAACGGCCCGGCGGGCGAGTTCGTGGACGGCGGCTTCCGCGAGCGGCTGGGCGCGCTGGTGGCCGAGGCGTCCTCGCTCGCCCTGATCGAACTGCGCACCACGCTGGCCCGGTTGTCCGGTCTGGAGCCCGGCGCCGGTGCCTCGGTGCGCAAGCTGGTCGGCACTCCGCATCAGCAGCGCGAGTCCGAACTGTCCCTCGAACTGCTCGGCCCGCTGGGCGCGGTGGACGAGGGGGACGGGCAGAAGGCCGCGTTCGGGTTCCTGATGAGCCGCTGCCTGACCATCGCCGGCGGTACCACGCAGGTCCAGCTCAACGTGGTCGGCGAACGCATCCTCGGGCTGCCGCGGGACCCACAGCCCACGGAGAAGTAGTCCGTTCCTTCGCTCGGTTCGTTTCCTTCGTTCGTTTCCTTCGTTCGCTCGGTTCGTTTCGATTGCTTCGTTCGTTTCGTTCGATTCGATCCGTTCGTTCGGTTCCTTGGTCCGTTCGGTTCCTTGGTTCGTTCGGTTCCTTTCCTCATCTGTTCAGTGGGAGTTCGCGACATGGCACAAAAGGCGTTCATCGTCGGTGTGGGCATGACCAAGTTCGAGAAGCCGGAGAGCCGCGACTGGCAGTACTGGGACATGGTCAAGGAGGCCGGCGACAAGGCCCTGGCGGACGCGGGCGTCGGCTACGACCTGGTCGAGCAGGCGCCGGTCGGCTACTGCTTCCAAGCATCCACCGCCGGCCAGCGCGCGGTGTACGAGCTGGGCCTGACCGGGATCCCGGTCTACAACGTCAACAACAACTGCGCGACCGGCTCGTCCGCGCTGATGATGGCCCGCCAGTTCGTCGCGGGCGGGCTGAACGACTGCGTGCTCGCGATCGGCTTCGAGAAGATGAAGCGCGGTTCGCTGGGTGGGGGCGGCGAGGGCGACTTCTCCACGTCGCCGGTCGCCGCGCACTACAAGATCATGGGCGACGCGCACGGGTTCTCGATGACCGCGCCGCCGACCGCGCAGATCTTCGGCAACGCGGCCCGCGAGCACATGGCCCGCTACGGCACCACCGCCGAGCAGATCGCGCACGTGGGCGTGAAGAACCACCGGCACTCGGTGAACAACCCGTACGCGCAGTTCCAGGTCGAGTACTCGCTCGAAGAGGTGCTCGGCGCCAAGGAGATCCACGCGCCGCTCACCCGGCTCCAGTGCTCGCCCACCTCGGACGGCGCCGCCGCGGCGCTCGTGGTCAGCGAGCGCTTCGTGCGCGAACACGGCCTCCAGGACCAGGCGATCGAGATCGTGGCGCAGTCGATGACCACCGACACCGAGGAAAGCTTCGCCTCGAAGACGTGCATCGACGTGGTCGGCAAGCCGATGTCGGCCGCGGCCGGTCGGCAGGTCTTCGAGCAGTCCGGCCTGGGCATCGAGGACGTCGACGTGATCGAGCTGCACGACTGCTTCTCGATCAACGAGATCCTCACCTACGAGGCGCTGGGCATGTGCGGCGAGGGCGAGGGCGGCAAGCTGGTCGCCGAGGGCGCCACCACCTACGGCGGTCGCTGGGTCGTCAACCCCTCCGGCGGCCTGATCTCCAAGGGCCACCCGCTCGGCGCCACCGGCCTGGCCCAGGCCGCGGAGATCAGCTGGCAACTGCGCGGTCTGGCCGACGCCCGCCAGGTCGCCGACGCCAAGGTCGGCCTCACCCACAACATCGGCCTCGGCGGCGCAGCCGTGGTCGGCCTGTACCGCCGCGGCCAGTTCTAGCCGACGCACCCCCGGGCGGCCCGATCGGGCCGCCCGGGGCACTCATACACGCTTTCCGACGCCCGGTTCCTTGCACGTGATGGCCGTGACTGTACGTGAATCGATGTTTGCGCTTCGTCGATTGCCTGTGTATCAATGTCCTTCGACCGATGGACGAACGGTTGTACGGGCGTCGCGCGTGGCGACGCGGACCTGGGACCGGCAAAAAGCCTGTTCGACCTGACCCTCGCGCAACAATGCCGACCGCACCGCGCGGGGTGAACGACGTGGGTGGCCGCTGTCGCGGGTCGTCGACGACCGTGTACTGGGGGGACCGATGGCATCGCTCGACGAGATAGTCAATCCCTGGGCCTACACCCAGGGCGACAAACCGGCGATGCCGGCCGAACGGCCCGCCGAGACGGCGCTGTTGTCAGCGAGTGGTGCCGAGGGAGGCGGCGCCTTCGGCGTCGAAACCAGTCGGATCAGGACGTGTGGTTCGGCTGCAGGAGAGATCTCCGACCGCCTGAAGCAGGTCGTCACAGGACTTGAGAGCGAATGCCGGGACTCCGGTGGAGCGCTGCCCGGCTTCGCGCTGTCGGGCCGGATCGCCGCAGTATCCACGGAGTGGGCCGAGTGGGTCGGCGCGTTTGCCGATGAGATCCTCGCGTTCTCGGGCCTGATCACGGATGCTGCCGCAGCGTATGAGCAGAATGAGAACCTCGTCCGCGGCTCGTTCACACCCGGCAGCTGAGCCATGGTCGGTTTCGACGAGCTGAGAAACGCCCGACTCGAGTGGTTGATCCATCCACTCGCCGCGTGGGTGAACGCGAACCAGGCACTGGAACAGGCCCAGCAAGCCACCGCGACACAACTGTCGCAAGGGCTACGGCACTCCGAATGGAAGGGGGATGCGGCCAACGGTGCGTTCCTGGCGTCGGATGGCATCGGGAAACGATTGTCGATGGCCTCGATCGAGGCTTCCGCGATGGTGAACACCATACGCGCTGCGATCGGCGAGTTGACCAGTTGTCAGACCGAGCTGCGCGACGTCATTGAGCGGGCGAACGCGCAACGCTTCACCGTCGGTCCCGGCGGGTCCCTCGCGTGGCAGGAGATGCCCGACGGTCGCCCGGCCACGAGCCCCGAGGATCAGGCCGCACGCAACCGGCAGATGGCCGGATTCCAGGAAGAGTTCCAGCGAATCGTGCAGCGAGCAACCGCCGCGGACGCCAAATTCGCGGGGGAGGCCGACCGGCTTCACCCGGCGGACCTGGCCGGCCCGAACGCGTGGCAGAACGTCCTGGGAGATGCCGACAGCGCCGCGGGAATGGTGGGCACCCGAGCGGACCAGATCCCCAAGAATCCCGCCGAGGCCGCCAAGTGGTGGGCGGCGCTGACCGACGAGCAACGCGAGACATTCGTGGAGGCGTATCCGGGTGCCATCGGCAGTACCGACGGGCTTCCGTCGAAGGTCCGCGACGAGGCCAACCGGATTGCTTTGGCCCAACAGATCGAGATCATGCAGGGACAGACACCGCCTCCCGGCGACAAGGACAAGCACGACTCGGAACTCGCCAGACTCTTGGACATCGACAAGAAGCTGGTCGACGGACAGATCAGGCCCGCTGAACAGCAGTTGCGGCTGCTGAAGTTCGCAGCCGAGGGCGAAGGGCGGGTGATCCTGGCAGTGGGCGACCCGGACGTAGCGCCTCATGTGGCCGTCTTCGTGCCGGGGACGAAGGCGTCCTCCGACAACAGTGATCTCGACCGTGTCTACAACCTGCAATCGGCTGCCGACCGGCTCACGCCCGGCGTTCCCGGCGACGTCGCCACGATCCTCTGGCTGGACTACGATGCGCCGGACACGCCGGTGGATGCGGTGTCCAGGGACTACGCCGCCGCTGGGGCGCCCATACTCGACTCCTTCCTCAACGGCCTTCAGGCTCAAAACGGCGACACCGGACACGTGACGGTCCTCGGCCACTCGTATGGATCCACGGTGATCGGGGACGCCGCGCGCCGCGGCGACGGCATCGCGGTGGATGACATCGTGGCCCTGGGCAGCCCCGGTATGCACGTCGACAGCGCCGACGACCTCGGGATCGACCCCAGGCACGTGTGGGCCGAGGAGGCCCCCAACGATCCCGTTCCCGAACTGGGCGCGGCCGGTCACGGCGGTGTGCGGTTCGAGAACCCCTTCCGGTTCGACATGACCTGGGGCGGTCACGGACCCGGCATCTCCCTGGATGTCGACTCGCCGATCCAGTTCGTCACGCCCACCAGCGACAATTTCGGCGCCAACCGGATGACCACGAACGACAACAGTTCGGCTCCGGGTAGCGTCCCCGATATCGAGGCGCACAGTTCGTACTGGGATCAGAATCCGGACCGCACTCCCGGGGTGAGCCTGGAAAACCAGGCACGCGTGATCATGGGCGAGTACAACAACCCGGAACCACGTATGCGACCGCAGCTCATCGACGGGCGGATGCCCGGATGAGCGACTGACGAATGCCCCGGATCCGGTCGCGCCGACATCACGAAATGCGTCGAGGGATGACAAAACGTATGCCGTTCGAATCGCCCCCGAAGAATGAATCGCCGCTGACTCCCCGCATGTTGATCGAGCGAGCCGAGGAGCACGCTCGGGCTGTCATCGGCTGGATCGGGGCGCCGATCACCGAGTCGGGCGCCTCGACGGAGATGATGCCCTGCGCGGGCGCCACGGCCCACGGACCCAGGAGCGTGTTTCGCGCCTACAACGTGCGCATCCCCACGCAGCGGCATCAGCCCGCGTTCGAGCGTGTGCGGGAGGAACTGACGGCACGAGAGTTTCGGATCACCAAATACGACGTGGGCCCCACTGCGGGCGAACCCGGCGGCACCACCGGCAGGTTGCACGCCGTCTCCGGGCGCGACGGTTATCACCTGCTCCTGTCCAGCACGTGGCCCGCCGAGGAGATCACCATCTGGGTTCTCTCGCCGTGCTTCCTCGCGACACCGGCAGCCGCGTCACGGATCACCGCCGGACTCGCCGTGAACAGGACGTCATGACACGCGTGATCGGTACGAGGTCGATTCTTCCGGTGATGTCGACGCTTCTGGTGCTCGCGAGTGGATGCGCAGGGGACGCGGATTCTTCCGGGAAATCGCCAGGCGCGAAAGTTCCCGGATCTTCTCGGGACGTGGTGGCCACCAGGTCGACGGAGGAGATGCTCAAGCCCACCGCAGCGTACGTCGCGGAGGTCATTCGCTGGATCGATCCGCCGGATCCGCCCAAGGGCGCGAGTACGGAAACGCCGCCGTGTGGTGACAGCGCCAAGGACAATCCGCGAAAGAGCGTGTTCCGCGCATACAACGTGACTCTGGAGAGCTCGAAGCACCAAGCGGCATTCGAGCGGGTGCGGGACGGGATGATCGCGCGCGGCTACAAGATCACGAGCTACGACGTGGGTTCCGACCGGTCCGGTCCGGGCGGGACCAGCGGCAGGCTGCGGGCCTCCGATCCGCAGAGCGGTTACGGGATCATGGTGTCCAGCACGTCCCCGCCCACGGAGATCACCATCTGGGTCGGCTCGCCGTGTTTCGTACCGGCGCCGACGGCACCCGCCGTGTCACCGTCGTGACGGGCGCATCGGGCGCGTGACGGGCGCACCGTGCGCGGGGCCGGCGCGGCCTCGGGTGGGCGAGGTGCCTCGCCGGTCCACCCTCGGATTTCGGCGCAGGGTGGGCCGATTCCGCCCGGCCCGACGGGTGCGGTGTGGGCCGCACCCGTCGGGGGGCGTCACCCGGTGCCGGTGCCGGTGCCGGGGACGGGCGCCAGGTCCGGGGTGACGAGGGTGGCGGCGGGCGTGCCGTGTAGCCATTCGGCCAGGAGGGTGCGTTCGGTGTCGTTGAGGTACAGGCGGGCGTTGGCGCACAGCGTTTCGACGTTGCGGAGGAAGGCGTCGGCGAGGTCGTCGGCGGAGGCGACCGGGTGGGCGGTGGAGGACCAGTAGCCGGAGTAGACCAGCCCGGTGGTCACGAACGCGATGGCCTTGCGGGCGATCGTCTGCATACGTTCGGCGCAGCGGTCGCGGACCGCGCCCGAGGTCTGGTTGCCCTGGAAGCCGTTCTCGCTGACCTCGGCGTGCAGTTCCTCGAAGAGCACCTGGTACTCCTCGGGGGAGAGCCGAGGCGCTCCGGTGACCGTGGCCACCCGGTCGATCAGGTCGCGGACCGGTTCGCGCACGTGGTCCATCCGACCCTGACCGTTGGGTCGGGCCGAGGGCGGCTGATGTCGGGTGCGGTCGTAGATGTAACCCGGCGGGACCCGGCTGATCAGCAGCTTCTCGTCGGCGCCCTGCTCCAGCATCAGTTCGAGCAGGGACGAGAAGGTGGTCGCGCCGCCCCAGCGGGTGCGGGTGACCTGCTCCCGGCCGACCTGCTGGAGCACCGAGTGGGCCAGCGTCGCGAGCACGATCGGCTCGTCGGATCCGCCGAGTTGCGCGCGCACGTGCGCCATCACCTGCTCGCGCACGCCCTCGTCGGCCGGTGCGACGTCGATCTCGTCGCGCAGCGCCCGTTCGATGAACTCCTGGTCGCTGATCACCACGTCGCCCGCGGCGACGTACGCCTGGGCGGCCGGACCGCTGGCGATCACCATGGTGCGCCGGTCGTGGCTGCGCAGCCGCAGCAGCACGGGCGTGAAATCCGCGTCCGCGCTCATGATGATGACCTCGTCGAACCGGGTCGAGTGCTGGAGCGTGTCCAGTACGTCCATCACCATGTGGATGTCCGCACTGTTCTTGCCCCGGCCCGTCAGCGGCGGGCAGTCGATCACGCGAAAGGCCGACCGCGTGAAGAAGGCCCGGTAACGGTCGTGCATGACCGGGTTGAGGTAACAGTTGCGTACGAGCAGCGATCGGCGCAGGCCACGCTCGATCGCCTCGTTCTCCAACCACTCCAACCACTGGGACGGCTTCCGGGCGAAAATTTCCGCCGAAGCCCGATCCGTCTCGCGCAGCCCGCTGTAAATGTTGTCAAAATCAAGAAAAAGCGCGCTGCGAATTCTGCCTGGTATGCCCGAATCCATACTCATGTCCATGCCTGCCTCCCCCGATGCGTACGGCTTCAATCTGTCCGACGCGTCACGTGTGGGCAAGCGAGGCCACTCACGGTCCGCTTGTGATCTTGGCCGTCTTCCGATCCGCGCGCACCCGGGTTAGGTTGCG
Source organism: Embleya sp. NPDC050493 (assembly GCF_044458105.1). Classification (NCBI taxonomy): domain Bacteria; kingdom Bacillati; phylum Actinomycetota; class Actinomycetes; order Kitasatosporales; family Streptomycetaceae; genus Embleya; species Embleya sp. NPDC050493. The sequence continues at coordinate 92,166 of NZ_JBITHP010000030.1, read as the reverse complement.
AAGCGAAAGCTTGATCGTGCCATGTAGGTGTGTCTGTCCGTCAGGAGTCGTGCCGTGTCGGGACGTTGGAGCACCACCCTGGACGTACTGCTGCGAGAGCGGGCCGCGGATCCCGCACCCGGGCTCCGCCACGAGGATCGGGCCTGGTCCTGGGCCGAGGTGGTCGCCGAGTCGGCGCGGCGGGCGGCCCTGCTGCACGCCCTGCGGGTCGAGGGCAGGCCGTGGCACATCGGGGTGATGCTGGAGAACGTCCCGGAGTTTCCGCTGCTCCTGGGCGCCGCGGCGTTGTCCGGCGCGGTGATCGTCGGGCTCAACCCGACCCGGGTCGGCACCGAACTGGCCCGCGACATCGATCACACGGACTGCTCGCTCGTGATCACCGACGCGGCGCACCTGGAGCAGCTGCGCACCGCGGCGCCGGACTTCCCGGCGGACCGGCTGTTGTGCGTGGACGACGCGTCCTGGGCGGCGGCACTGGAGCCGTACGCGGGAGCCGAGCTGCCGGCCGAGCGGCCGAGCGCCGACGACACCTTCATGCTGATCCTCACCTCCGGGACCACCGGACACCCCAAGGCGGTGATCTGTTCGCAGGGCAAGGTCGCCTCGCAGGGGGCCAGCGTGGTGGCGATGGAACGGCTCACCGGCGCGGACGTCGCCTACTGCGCGATGCCGCTCTTCCACTCCAACGCGATCATCACGTGCTGGGCGCCGGTGGTCGCCGCAGGGGCCGAACTGGTGCTGCGGCCGCGGTTCTCCGCGTCCGGCTTCCTGCCCGACGTGCGGCGGTTCGGGGTCACCTACGCGAACTACGTGGGCAAGCCGCTGTCGTACATCCTGGCCACACCCGAGCGTCCCGACGACGCGGACAACCCGCTCACCCGGGTGTTCGGCAACGAGGGCGGGCTGCAGGACGTCGAGCGCTTCGCCCGGCGGTTCGGCTGCACGGTGCGGGACGGGTTCGGCTCGACCGAGGGCGGCCTGTCCTTCGTGCCGGTCCCGGACATGCCGCCGGGCGCGCTGGGCCGGCCCAACGGCGATATCCGGATCCTGAACCAGGACACCCGCGAGGAGTGCCCGCCGGCGGCCTTCGACGCCGAGGGCCGGATGACCAACCTCGAGGACGCGGTCGGCGAGCTGGTCAACATCGGCGGTGCGGGCGCCTTCGAGGGTTACTACAACAACGCGGCGGCGACCGCGCAGCGCATGCGCGAGGGCTGGTACTGGAGCGGCGACCTGGCCTACCGCACCGAGGACGGCCTGGTCTTCTTCGCCGGCCGCAGCGGCGAATGGCTGCGCGTGGCCGGGGAGAACTTCGGCGCGGCGCCGGTCACCCGGATCCTGTCCCGACACCCGGACGTCGCGGTGGCCGCGGTGTACGGCGTGCCCGACGAGGCGGCGGGCGACCAGGCGATGGCGGCCCTGGTCCTGCGCGAAGGCGCGAGCTTCGAACCGGCCGCATTCGCGGCCTGGTTGGCGGCGCAGTCGGACCTGTCCCGGGCCTGGCACCCGCGCTACATCCGGATCGCCGCGGCGCTCCCGCAGACCAGCACGAACAAGATCCTGACCCGAGTCCTGGTCCGCCAGGCCTGGTACACCGGCACCGACGAACTGTGGTGGCGCGACGGCAAGGACGGCCCGTACCGACGGTTCACCGAGGCCGACCGCAGAACCCTGGAGAAGGCCTTCGCCGACCGCGGCCGGGCACACGTGCTGGCGCTGCTGGATCGGTGAGTCGGGGCGGTCGGGGGTCGATCCCGGTGCGGCCTCAGCCGTCGGTTGCGGCGAGGCCGATGCCGAAGGCGCCGATGACGGTGCCGGTCGTGGCGTCGAGGGTGCGGCGGAAGCGGGGGCGGCGGAGCTTCGTGCGCAGGCTGTTCGCGCCGAGGATGATCGCCGTGAACCACACCATGCCCTCGATGTCGTGGACCAGCGCGAGCAGTATCCCGAAGGCGAGGTGCGGTGCGCCGGAGGGCATGAACTGCGGGATCATCGCCATGTAGAAGACGCCCACCTTGGGGTTGGTCAGCGACGTGAGCACGCCGCGCCCCCACGCGGACCACAACCCCGGAGCGGCCTTCGCGCCGGCCACCGGGGCGGCCTCGACGTCGGTGTACCGGTTCACCCACGCGGCACGCAGGAGTCCGTAGGCGAGCCAGAGCAGGTAGCAGGCGCCGACGATCCGCAGGCTCGTATAGGCGACCCGGGAAGTGGTCAGCACGGCCGAGACGCCGGCCGCCGCGGCGGCACCCCAGACCAGGGTCCCGGAGCCTATGCCGAACGCGGTGGCGAACCCGTGCCGAGGCCCGCGCGCGAGCGCCGCCCGCAACACGATCGCGGTATCCGGGCCGGGCATTATCGTCAGCAGCCCGGCGACCAGGGCGAACGAGGCGAGGTGGGTCAGCACGTCCATACGGGCCATGCTGCCGGCCCCTCCCAGGGGCCCCGACGGCGGGCGCGGAGCGGCCGCGCGACCTGCTGACACGTCGTCACGACGAGGCCAGGACCGAGGGTTGGGCAAAGTCACGCCCCTTGCCCGGCATCGCATAGCAATCGGCCGGGCCACACATGGCCGGGGCCGGGGCCGGTTCCGGACGGACGGCTGGCGGGCCGCTCGTTCGCCCGCCCGGCCGAGCGGCTGGCCGCTCGCCCGCCCGTTCGTCCGGGAGCAGGCCGGGGGCTGGGCGAAGTCGCGGTTCGGGCCTGGTGGGCTCGGGGTCGGACCGCACCGGCCCGACCCGGTTCGGCTTCGCCTGGCCGGCCCGTTCACCCGGCCCTGCCGCCCTGCCGAGCCCCGCCACCCGGCCCGGCTCGGCGCCGGCTCGTCCGCCCGGCCGGCCCGCTTCACCTGGCCCGGCTCCGGCGGTCCTCGACTTGCTCGGCTTGGTACGGCCGCCGCCCGGTTCGGAGTTCGGCTCGATCCCGTCCCGCTCGACCCGACCCTCTTGCTTGGCCTCGTCCCGCTCAGCCCCGATCCGATGTGTCGATCGGTTCGGGTGGGTGGGGGCGGTGGGGGTGTCGGCCGTGCGTGTTCTCACAGGCCCCAGAAGCGGCCTTCGAGGCCCACCGCTGCAAAGTAGCCCGCTGCCGAGGCCGGGTCGCGGCGTTCGTAGCCGCGGTTCAGGCGGCCCTCGTACCAGTGTTCGGCCAGGCGCCACAGCTTCGTGAGGTCCAGCACGCAACCGCGGGTCTGGCCCGTGCGGGCGAGCCAGCCGTCCACGCAGCCCTCGTCGCAGAACAGCCGCTGATTCCCGCACGCGTGCACCACGTCGTCCCACAGTGTGGTGATCGGGACCAGGAAGTGCGCCACCTCGTCGCCCTTGGGCGGCTGTTCGGTGCCCACGTTCCAGGCGAGGGCCTGCTCGCAGCCCGGGCAGCGGGTCGCGACCAGGACCTCCTCGCCCACCAGGTGCGGTATCGCGAAGGAGTCCCACGCACAGCCGCCCCACCACAGCGTGCGTGGGCCCATCACCGAGAAGCCCAGCGGAACCGCGCTGAACGGGTGTGCCATCACGATCGCGCCGTCGCGCAGCACGATGTGCCGCCGCTCGTGCAGGGCCCACAAGCCCGCCCGCACCGTCGCCTCCGAGACCCCCAGGGTCGCGGCCAACTCCGGGTCGGAGGGCGCCCGCCCGGTCTCGGCGAAGCCGCGGTAGATCGCCAGGCGCAACTGTTCGACGCTCACGAGGTCACCTCCCGCTCGGGCACGACCGTGCCGGGAGTCTCGCAGTCCGGCTCGGTGACCGCGGCCCCGGGCACCCGCGCGGCCGGTATCGCGGCTACCCGATTGCGCCGGGACTGGCGGATCGCGTCGTAGGTGAGCACCGCGAGCGCCGCCCACACCAGGGCGAAGCCCGCCCACCGCGCGGCCGGCATCGGCTCGTGATAGACCGCGACGCCGATCCCGAACTGGATGATCGGGGCCAGGTATTGCAGCATGCCGATCGTGCTCAGCGGCACCGTGTTCGCGGCCACCGCGAAGCACAGCATGGGGACCACCGTGATCAGGCCCGCCGTCATCAGCATCAGCGCCTGCGGCGTGCCCTCGTGCCCGAACGTGCCCTCTCCGGACCAGGCCAACCAGGTCAGGTAGCCCAGAGCGGGCAGGAACATCACGGCCGTCTCGATCGTCATCGAGTGGGTGGCGGGCAGGTTCATCCGCTTCTTGATGTAGCCGTATGTCGCGAACGACGAGGCCAGGGTCAGCGCGATCCACGGGACTCGGCCGTAGGCGACGATCAGCACCACCACCGCCGTGACGCCCATCCCCACGGCGGTCCACTGGACCGCCCGCAACCGCTCCCCGAGCACCAGGACACCGATGCCGATGAGCACCAACGGCGTGATGAAGTAGCCCAACGAGGTCTCCACGACCTGGTCGTGGTTCACGCCGTAGATGTAGGCGCCCCAGTTGATCGAGATCATCACCGCGGCCAGCGTGACCGTGGCCAACTTGGCGGGCGTGCGCACGATCTCGCGGATCCAGGACCACTGCCGGAGCGCGGCGAGCAGGACGACCATGCACAGCAGTGACCAGGTCATCCGGTGGGCGAGGATCTCGACGGCGCCGGCCGGCTTGACGTGCGGCCAGTAGAGCGGGAAGAGACCCCACATGACATAGGCCGCCGTACCCAGGAGCAAACCGCGTCGTTCTGAACCCATGCCGCCGACGGTACTGGCGAAGTGGCCTGCCGTCAGGAGCCAATTTCGGACGGGTGGATCCGTTGCGCCGAGGCATGTGCCCGGTCCTCAGTCGCCCTCGCGGCTCAAGGCCTCCCATCGGGTGTACTCCTCCCGGCGTGCCCGGTCGAGTTCGGCGACCATGTCGAAGGCCAGGCCGCCCAGGATGATCCGGCGGGGTGGGTCGGGCAGATCGACGACCTTGAGCAGCACGGCCGCCGCCTTGGCCGGGTCGGCGTCCTTCGACTCGCCCCACATCTCGGCCAGTTCGGCGCGCAGCGGGGCGTACACCTCGTTCTCGGTGGTCATGGTCAGGCCGTGGGTGAACAGCGCCGTCTCGTAGCCACCGGGCTGGACCAGGGTCACGTGCACCCCGAAGGCCGCCGCCTCCATCGCCAGGGCACCGGTCACGCTGTCGAGGGCGGCCTTGGTCGCGCTGTACAGACCCGTGGACGCGAAGCCGACGGCGGAGCCCATCGAACCGATCTGGAGGATGTGCCCCGAGCCCTGCTCGCGCAGGTAGGGGAGCACGGCCTGGGTCACCCACAGTGCGCCGAAGAAGTTGACGTCGAAGTGCGCTCGGGCCTGTTCCTCGGTCGCCTCCTCGATCATGCCGATCAGACTGGCGCCCGCGTTGTTGACGACGATGTCGAGCCGGCCGAAGGCGGTGACGGCGCGGGCCACGGAGCGGAACACCGCGTCGCGATCGGTGACGTCGAGGGGCATGGGGACGAAGCGGCCGCCATGCTCGGCGGCGAGGGCGGCGAGCGGCCCGACATCCCGCGCGGCGCCGACGACCCGATCACCCGCCGCGAGTGCGGCCTCGGTGAAGGCTCGCCCCAAGCCTCGCGAGGCACCGGTGATGAACCAGACGCGGGGGTCGCGGTTGGTGGGGTTGCGGGCGGTGGTCGTTTCGGTCGCGGTGTCGGCGGCAGGGGTGGCAGTCGCGGTGCTCATGGGAGTGGGCTCCTTCGCGGTGTCGGCGGCAGGGGTGGTGGTGGCAGGGGTGTCGGCGGTGGCGGTGGTCATTGGAGTGGGCTCCTTTGTTTCGGCGGTGCCGGAAGAGGTCGGCTGATTCGGGGTGAGGAGGGTTCGGGGCAGGCGTGGGTGGGGCGGTTCGTGGCGTGCTCGGGAGGGGCGCTTGGGAGGGGGCCTACCTCGGCCGATAGCCGGACGAGGTCGCCGTGCGGTGATCGGTCCGCACGGGGCGAGGGATGGCGATTCGCGCCTCGCGGCGGTGACGTGGCCGGGGCGGCTCGGGGAGCGAAGCGGCGCGCCGGATGGCAGCCGCGGCGTCGGCGGCTTCGGCGGTGATCCGCAGGCCGGTTTGCGTCGCGGGGCGGGTGTCGAGGACGGAGAACGTGTCGGTGGTGCGGTCGGTGATCGGTGCGGCGGCGGCCGGGGTGCGGAACATGAGCGACAACTCCTCGGAAGTCGGAGGGCAAGAAACGGGGCATCTGCGAGACGAGACGGTTCGTCTCGCTTCGAGATCCAGCATGCACCTCCCGAATGCCGATGTCAATACGAGACGGTTCGTCTCGTGGATCGGCTAGGATGCGTCCATGACCATCGACAACACGAACGGCGGCGCCGAGCCGCGCTCGGGTCCGGGCGCCGAGGCCGCCACCGGCCGTGCCGCCGCCAAGCCGAATCCGTCCCGACGCAGCGAGCAGTCCCGCCGCGCGATCCTCACCGCCGCCCGCGAGTTGGTGGCCGAGCTGGGCTTCGCGAAGCTCACGATCGAGGCCATCGCGGCGCGCGCGGGTGTCGGCAAGCAGACCATCTACCGGTGGTGGGGCTCCAAGGGTGAGGTCGTCTTCGAGGCGTTCCTGGCGCTGAGCGACCCGGGGGAGGGCATCGTGCTCCCCGACACGGGCGACGTCGAGACGGATCTGCGGTTCCTGATGCGCGAGACCGTCGCCGAGTTCGCCGACCCCGCGTTCGAGGGTCCGATCCGCGCGCTCAACGCCGAGATCATCAACGACCCCAAGCTCGCCAGGCTCTACCACGAGAAGATGGCCGCACCCGTCGACGAGGCGAAGAAGGAACGCCTGCGCAGCGCCCAGCGGGCCGGGCAGATCGCCGCCGACGTCGACCTCGACCTGGCTCTCGAACTGCTCTACGCCCCGCTGTACCAACGCTGGCTGCTGCGCTCCGGCCCGCTCACGGAGGAGTACGCGGACAGCCTGGTGGCGCTGACCCTCAAGGCGCTTCGCCCCTGATTCGTCGGCGACGGGGGATACCGCCACGGTCCGCCACGGGTGAAGACCCGCGAATCGACCATATGTGTCGATCGAGGGCGTTAGCGTGTGTGCGGTGACCACCTTGGGGGTGTCGTGAAGCGCTCAAGCAGGCTGGGCAACCCGGCGTTCGTCTCTGCCCGGCACCAGCGCAAGTGGTACTCGCAGGAGGCGTTCGCCGAGGCTTACGAGCGGGTGGCTCGGGAGGAGGGCGTCGGCATCTCCATCTCCCCACGCCAAGTGCGCCGGTGGGAGTCCGCCCGCCCGCCTTGGCCACATCCCGATGCGCGCCGAGTGTTGACCGCGATGTTCGGTCTTCCGTTGGAGACGCTCGGTTTCAGAGCGCCGTACGACCTCGACTCCGTCGAGCGAGCCGCGCTCGCCCCCTCCGGCGCGCGAGCCACCACGCGGGAGGAAGAGGACGAGTGGCGAAACCTGCTGGACGACATCCCGGAGCGGTTGGGGCAACTGATCCGGTTGGAGATGAACGCGATCTCACTGCGGTCCTACGAGACTTTGATGATCCCCGGACTACTCCAGTCGCCGACCTATGCGTTGTCGGCAATCCAGATGCGCAACCCGACGATCCAGAGCTCCGCGGCCTATGAGCGCGTGCGTATCAGGATGCAACGATCGGAACGGTTGATGCGATCGGGCCGACCCGCGTCGTTCATCGTCTCGGAGGCGGCGTTCTACCAACCGATCGGCGGACTCGCGGTACTGGCCGACCAGATGGGGCACCTGTTGACGCTCGTGTCCGAGCATCCTCAGGTGTCTGTTCAGGTTCTCCCACTCGACGCGGCGTACGTGGTGCCATCGCCGTGTCTGCTCCTGGAGGTCTCGCCCGGCCGGACGGTCGCGTGGCTGGAACAACTGACCGGCTCTGTGCTGGTGGAATCCCCCGATGATGTGATGTCCTTCCGGGCAGTCTTCGAGCGCTTGTCCACAACGGCCCTGCCATGCGTGGCGACGCTCGAACGCATCGACGAGCGGAGACGAGAACTATGCACGGCGGTCGAGGTGGCAGCGCACCGGGTTGGCGTACTTCCTCCTACACAGACAACGACAACTGCGTCGAGGTCGCGTCCCTGGGCGCCGCCGTCGGAGTGAGGGACAGCAAGATCGCCGATTCCCCGGTGATAGCCGTCAGCGCGGCCTCATGGGCACGCCTCACGGAGCTGGCCGGCCGCTGATCGGCGATACGCGCAAGCGCGCTCCGGTGACCGATCACGGAGACGTCCCGCCGACCTACGGCCGTGCCTTGGACAGCCGTTCGCTCGGTGCGTCGTGGCGGATGGGCGCTTGAGGTAGGCGCAGCCCGATCCCGCGCTTGTCGGCCCGTGCTTGTCCCGCGTGTGAGGTACGCGGCTTCCGGGCGCCGGATCGTGCCACTCCACGCGTGACCCGCCCCTGGGCCCGTCCCGGCCCCGACCGCTCGGCCCCGTCCGGCTCCGGCCTCGGCTCACCCGGCGTCAGCTTCGGCTCGGTCCCGACCCGCCCCCATCCGACCCGACCCAACCCGACCCGGTCCGGCTCGGCCCACCCCGGCCCACCCCGGCCCACCCCGGCCTCCGTCCCGGCCTCGACCCCACCCCCGCCCGATCCGACCCGATCCGCCCCCGCAACGCGACCCGCGTGTCCGCGCGGCATGGTGACTTTCGCGATCAGGCCGGCCCCGTTCGCGTGATTCGGACTTCGCGTGAATCGGCCCGGTTCTGCGTGATGTGGCTTCGGAAGTGCCCGGCCGAGTCGGTCGAAATCGCGTCATAGGCCACCGGGGTCAGGGAACCTGACGGAGAGTCACATCGGCCGGTGGATATTGGGGATTGGGGCTGCGGTACCGTCACGGACGGTGCCGAATTGTTATTTGACGGACCGTCAGATTTCTCCTTACCGTGGCCGTATATCCACGTCTGGATCAAGGAAACGACGCCACCCCGCTCCCGGGACGGCGTGCCTTGTGCTTCCCGAATGCAGGAGCGTCCCGTGCGAACCGTGAACTCCACACCCTTCAAAACCCGCCTGCTGCGCCGCTCCGGCGTGCTGGCGGGCCTCGTCGGCCTGACGCTCGGCGCCACCGCGTGCGGTGGCGACGACGACTCCGGCAGCGGAGCCTCCGGCTCGATGACGGTGCTCATCACCCAGGAGGCGAAGGGCATCGACCCGATCATGACCACGGTGTCCTCCCTCACCGGCGGCAACCAGGCCGCGGCCGTGTTCGACATGCTCTTCTGGATCAACCCGAAAACCGGCAAGGCCGAACCCCAGATCGCCGAGAGCGCGACCGCCGGCGAGGGCAACTCGGTCTGGACGATCAAGCTCAGGCCCAACGTCAAGTTCTCCGACGGCACCGCGCTCGACGCCGAGGCGGTCAAGTTCAACTGGGAGCGGCACGCCGACCCGGCGAACAAGTCCGTGCAGTTCACCGCCGTCAAGGGGATGAAGTTCGACGCGGTCGACGCGCAGACCGTCAAGGTCACGCTGCCCGCGCCGAACGCCCACTTCGACCTGGTGGTCGCGCACAACCTCGCCTTCATCGGATCGCCCACCGCGATCAAGGCCGACCCCAAGCTGTTCGCGCAGAAGCCGGTCGGCGCGGGCCCGTTCAAGCTCAAGACGTGGATGCGCGACTCGCAGCTCACGCTCGAGCGCAACGGCTCGTACTGGAGTCAGGGCAAGCCCGCGCTCAAGGAATTGATCTTCAAGCCGGTGATGGACCAGAAGCAGCGCCTGGCCTCGCTGTCCTCGGGCCAGGCCCAGCTGATGACGACGGCGCACTTCCCGTCGACCGAGCAGGCCAGGAAGGACGGCATGGCGGTCACGCTCGACCCCAAGAGCGGCGGCTTCATGACCATGTTCGACACCTCCAAGCCGCCGTTCAACGACCCGCGCGCCCGCCGCGCGTTCGCGTTGATCATGAACCCGGACGATCGCAACCAGACGATCCAGGGCTCGCCGGGTCAGACGCTCAAGAGCTGGTTCCAGCCCGCGTCGCCGTTCGCCGACCCGGCAGCGGTGTACGCGACCAACAACCGCCCCGAGGCACAGAAGCTGCTCGACGAACTGGCCGCCGAGGGCAAGCCGCTGAGCTTCACCTACACGACCAACAGCAGTGCGAGCGCGCGGATGACGGCCGAGTACTGGCTCACCCAGATCAACGGCATGAAGAACATCACGATGAAGACCGAGTTCCTGGAGGGCGCGGCCTACATCCAGAAGGTGATGATCAACAACGACTTCCAGGCCTCGGAGTTCGTGGTCACCTTCGACGAGCCGGAGCCGGTGCTGTACAACTTCACCCACTCCAAGGGCTCGGAGAACCGCACCAAGTGGAACAACCCCGTCGTGGACAAGGCGCTCGACGACGCCCGTAACACCGACGACCAGGCGGTCCGCAAGGCCGCCTACCAGAGCGTGCAGGCAGAGATCGTCAAGGACGTCCCGTTCTTCTCGTACGAGAAGTCCTTCGCGGCGGCGGTGCAGGGCAAGAACAGCAAGATCGAGGGCCTGTCGCTGTTCGAGGACGGCCTGATCCTGTTCGACCGGATCGCACTCAAGTAGTCACCACGGCACCGGCCGGGGCACCTGCACTTGCGCCCGTGCCCGCGCCCGCGCCCGTATTCGCATTCGCGACAGCGACCGCGCCGAGCGGCCGAGCCGGCCCGGTGAAGTGACACCACGTCAGGGACGCACGCACCGTGCGTCCCTGACGCCGTGTCAGGCCCGCGCCACGCGGATGAACAGCGCCTCGGCGTCCGCGACGAGCACGCCGTCGGCGTACGACCGGGCGGTCACCCACGCCTTGCGCCCTTCGATGCGCGTGACGCCCGCCTCGTAGTCGATGCGCGTGTACAGCGGCGTCGCCCGGCGCATCCGCACGGTCAGCCATCCGGTCATGCCGAGCGTTCCCGAGCCGGACTGTGCGCAGCCCATCACCTCGTCGAAGGCCGCGGCCACATATCCGCCGTGCACGCGCCCGTACGGTCCCTCGTACGCGGCGCCGAACGTGGCATGCGCCCGTACCAGCGGCCCGTCGCCGGTGATCCGCATCGGCGGCGCCAGCGGGTTCGCGGCGCCGATGAGGGGGCCGCGTTCGTGCAGCGCGAGATCGCGTGAGGTGGGTGTGCCGTCGCCCACACGGGCCAGTACGGCGATGCGATCCGCCAAATCTGATACATCGTCAGCTACGCTTTCCAGCGTGCTCGCGGCATCCTTCGGATCGACCGACTTCACCGCCTCGATCAGGCGGCGGGTCGCCTCGGCCAACCGGTGCCGCGCCGCGCGTCCGGCGCTGTCCGGCTCCGGCTGCGGCGTCCAGGTCAGCCGCAACTCGCGCAGCACATCGGGCGATACCGGCGGATCGAGGACCTCGATGGGCTCGAGGGCGCTCGTGGGATCGGGGGCTGCGGCGGCGGTCATGACGGCTCCCGGGTGAGGTGGCCCTGGCTTCGGTCGGGCGAATGGCCGATCATTGCATGTAAAAAGAACGAGTTCTAGTTTTGGCGGGCCGCCGGCACGGCCGGCGCCGTCGTAGTACCGAATCGCAGTCACAGTAGAGGAGACGTCATGCCGATCGATGCCGCGAAGGCCACCGGAGCCGAGCCCCGCACGGGTGAGATCGCCTGGTCGAACAAGGACGTGATCCTCTACCACCTGGGCCTGGGCGCGGGCACCCCGGCCACCGGCGCGGACGAACTGCGCTACACGTACGAGAAGAACCTGCACGTGCTGCCGACGTTCGCGACGGTGGCCGGCACCAAGGTCGGCGGCAGCCTCTCCGCCCTGCCCGGCATCGACATCAACCTGCGCGCGGTGCTGCACGGCGGCCAGGAGATCGTCGTACACAACCCGCTCCCGGCCAAGGCCAAGGGCGTCAAGGCCACCAGCCGGGTCGCGGACGTGTACGACAAGGGCAAGGCCGCCGTCATCGTGCTGGAGTCGTCGGCCGAACTCGAGGACGGGACCAAGCTGTACGACTCCCGCGCCGAGATCTTCGTGCGCGGCGAGGGCGGCTTCGGCGGCGAGCGCGGTCCGGTGACCAAGATCGACGTGCCCGAGCGGCCCGCCGACCACACCATCGACGTGCCCACCAGCGCGGACCAGGCGCTGCTGTACCGCCTGTCCGGCGACTGGAACCCGCTGCACGCCGACCCGGACTTCGCCAAGGCGGCCGGCTTCGACACCCCGATCCTGCACGGCCTGTGCTCGTACGGCCTGACCCTGAAAGCCGTCGTGGACAACGTGCTGGGCGGCGACGTCTCCCGGGTCAAGCGCTACCGCACCAAGTTCGCCGGCATCTTCTTCCCGGGCGAGACCATGCGGATCCGGGTCTGGGAAGAGGACGGCAAGCTGCTGATCAACACCTCGGCCGTGGAGCGCGACGACGCGATCGTGCTGTCCGACACGGTGGTGGAGTACAGCGCCTGACGGCGGGACCCATGCGCGACGCGGATGCCGCCGCATCCGCGTCGCGCCCGGGGCATCGGTCGGGCGAAGCTCCGGGGTGTGTCTAGTTCGGCCCGAGTTCGGTAGCGCCGATCAGCTGCGGTTCGATTTCGGTCTCGGCGATCAGCAGCGGGCTGTCCGGCGCCGGTAGACCGGGCTTCCCATAGGCGGTCGTCACGACGGCGATCCGGTAGTGCGTCGGGTCGGCTCGGATCGCGGACCACGTCGTCGTACCGCACCGCCTCTTGGGCAAGCCCGGGTCGTGAGCATCGGCTCGCCCGGTGTGTTCGCCGCGGGGTCGAAACTCTTCCGGCCGACCCAGCCCGGCGGACTGTCGGGCGGAGCGGCGACGGATGGCCCGCCCACGATTACGCCGTTGATCAACGCGTTCGCACCGACGACGCACGCCCGCTGCCGCGGCGACAGGCCGAGCAGCGCGTCCCGGACGGTGAGGCGGGCCGCGGCATCCGATTCCTCGTCCCGGGCGGGTGCCGCCGGCATGGCGAACAGCGGGCGGATTCGTAACCACCGCCCGCGCCGCCGCGACCCGTCCACCACCAGGTCGAGGATCGCCTTGCGGACGTAGGACTCCAGGTGCTCGATCGACCTGGACCCCCGTACGCCCAGGGCGCGAAGCAGCGCCTCCTGGACGAGATCCTCGGCGAGCGTGGCGTCCCCGCACAGCAGGTACGCGTAGCCCTTGAGCACATTGCCTCGCGCGGCCAAAAGCCGCGCCGGCGCCGTCCCGCCGTCGTCCTGTGACGTTCTTCGCATCCGTGCTCCCTCTCCTACCGTTCCCCACCGCCGTGTGATGTGACGTACAGCCGTGAGGTTTCGTTGGGGGAGCCCCATGCCTTTCGCCCCGCAGTGGGGCCGGATACCTTGACTGTGTCATTGGTCTTGAGTCAAAACGAGAACAAGTTATAGTTCTTGACCGGGCCAAGTATTGGTTCGAGGAACGACGAGGGAGCCCCCCATGCGCGCAGCGGTTCTGCACGAGACCGGCCAGGACAAGCTCGACGTCCGCGATGACGTCGAGGCCGTGGGCATGGGCCCGGGACGCGTGCGGGTCAAGCTGCACGCGACCGGCGTGTGCCACTCGGACCTGTCCGCGATGACCGGCGTTCTGCCCCAGCCCGCGCCGTTCGTCCCCGGTCACGAGGGTGCCGGCGAGGTGGTCGAGGTCGGCGACGGCGTGAGCACCGTCGCGGTCGGCGACCGCGTGATCATCTGTTGGGCGCCGCCCTGTGGCGTGTGCAACTACTGCCGCGGCGGCCAGTCCAACCTGTGCCTGGCCGGGTTCATGAACGCCGGCACCCAGAACTTCACCTTCGGCGGAACCCCGTCGTACGGCTTCACCGGCACCGGCACCTTCGCCGAGGAGGTCGTGGTCGCCGCCCCGTGTGCGGTCAAGGTCGCCGACGACGTGCCGTACGAGATCGCCGCGCTGATCGGCTGCGGCGTCACCACCGGCGTCGGCGCGGTGTTCAACAGCGCGCGGATCGAGCCGGGCGCGTCCTGCGCGGTGATCGGCGCGGGCGGCGTGGGCATCGCGGTGATCCAGGGTCTGCGCGCTGCCGGTGCCGCCGAGATCGTGGCCATCGACCCGGCCGAGTCCAAGCACGTGTGGGCCAAGAAGTTCGGCGCCACCCACGCGATCACCCCGGACCAGGCCGCGGACGCCAAGCGCGACCTGACCGCCGGCCAGGGCTTCGACTACGTCTTCGAGGTGGTCGGCAAGTCGTTCACCGCCCGCAGCGCGTACGACCTCACCCGCCGCGGCGGCGACGTGATCATCGTCGGCGCGGGCGCGATGGACGACAACGTCTCGTTCAACATGTTCGAGCTGTTCTTCGACCAGAAGCGCATCATCGGCAGCATCTACGGCGGCGGCGACATCGTCTCCGAGTACGAGCGGATCACCAAGTTGTGGCGCGCCGGCCGGCTCGACCTGGAGGCGATGATCACCCACCGCCTCACCCTCGCCGACATCAACGACGCGTTCGACCTGATGAAGAGCGGCGAGTCGATCCGCACCATCGTCACCCTCTGACCGGGCAGCACCCGAAAGCCGGAAGGCACGCGGCGCAATAACCCGCAGTCCGCCCACCCGACGCAACGGGTGGGCGGGTGGGAACACCGACTCCCAAGCCGACCGACACGCGACCGCAGCAAGAACCACCGACCCCACGGGAGTATCCGCATGACCACGTCGCTGGATGGCAAGGTTGCCGTAGTCACCGGCGCCGGCCGTGGCCTCGGCCGCGCCGAAGCCCTCGAACTCGCGAAGCAGGGCGCGGCCGTCGTGATCAACGACTTCGCCCCCGAGGGCAGCCCCAACCCGGCCGACGACGTCGTCGCCGAGATCGTCGCCGCCGGCGGCAAGGCCGCCGCGCACCGCGGCGACGTCTCCGACTTCGACGCGGCGGGCAAGCTGATCCAGCTCGCGATCGACACCTTCGGCTCGATCGACATCGTGGTCAACAACGCGGGCATCCTGCGCGACCGGATGATCTTCTCGATGACGGAGCAGGAGTGGGACTCGGTCCTGGCGGTGCACGCCAAGGGCCACTTCAACACCACCCACCACGCCTCGAAGTACTGGCGGGAGAAGTCCAAGGCGACCGGCGGCGCGGTGTACGCGCGGGTGATCAACACCGCGTCCGAGGCGTGGCTGGCCGGCTCCGCCGGACAGCCCAACTACGCCGCGGCCAAGTCGGCGATCGTGGGCCTGACCATGTCCACCGCGAACGCGCTGGTCAAGTACGGCGTGCGGGCCAACGTGATCTGCCCGCGGGCGCGCACCGGCATGACCACGCACGTGTTCGGCGAGAGCGCGAACAACATCGCCGAGGGCGAGATGGACCCGCTGGCGCCCGAGCACGTCGCGCCGCTGGTCGCCTACCTGGCCAGCCCGGCCGCCGAGCAGATCACCGGTCAGGCGTTCGTGGTGCACGGCGGCTTCGTCGCCGTCATCGAACGTCCCACGCTCCAGGCCAAGTTCGACTCGAAGCAGGCCACCTTCACGCCGGACGAGCTGGACCAGGTGCTCTCGGCGCACTACGCGGACAAGAAGCTGGGCGCCGGCTACACCGCCGACGACCTGCTCTTCCTCAAGCGCGACCCGCGCTGATTCCCGATCCGCGGGGCCGGGGGTGGCGGATCACCTCCGGCCCCGCCTTTCGCCCGCACCGTTGACACGTGTCGTGACGCGGCCCGCGCAGGGACTTCCTGCCGATCGCGTGATCGGGCCGCGGCCCGCCGGCCGCAGGTACGAGGGGTCGTACCCCGTACCGCACCAAGAAGGGGTTCCCCGTGCTGACCTCCGCCGACGACTTCCCGATCCACCAGACCCCCGAGCCGGTGGCCACGCCCGCCACCTCGGACCGCAACGCGTACGACCGCTACTGGTTCAACGGCTACGACCGCGACGGTGCGTTCTACTTCGCGTTCTCGCACGGCCTGTACCCGAATCGTTTCGTCGCCGACGCGCACTTCACGATCAGCGTGGACGGCGTGCAGCACAGCCTGCACGCGTCCCGCCGGGCACCGCTGGACCGCTTCGACCTGACCGTCGGGCCGGTCGGCATCGAGGTGCGTACGCCGCTGAAGGTGTTGCGGGTGTACGTCGAGCCGAACGAGCACGGACTGGGCTGCGACCTGACCTTCACCGCGCGCGCCGCCGCGATCGAGGAGGAGCGCACGACCACCCGCAACGGGCACCACGTGATCATGGACTCGACCCGGCTGACCCAACTCGGCGTGTGGTCGGGCACGGTGACGCTGCCCGGCGGCCGGGTCCTGGAGATCGACCCGGCGACCACACTCGGCACCCGGGACCGCTCGTGGGGGGTGCGGCCGGTCGGTGAGCGCGAGGGCGGCGCGCCCAAGCCGTTCAACCCGATGTTGTGGCTGTGGACGCCGATCCACTGGGCGGACGAGGTCAGCCTGTGGGCCTCGTTCGAGCGCGCGGACGGGCACATGTACCACGTGGACGGCAAGCGGGTCGCGGCGGCGCCGCTGGGCGTGCTGCCCGACCCGGCGGCCGTACCGGTGCCCGAGGACGAACCCGCGTTCGAGAAGTTGACGCCGCATCGCCACGCGCTCACCTGGGTTCCCGGCACCCGTCGGATCCAGGGCGGCGAGTTCCACATGCTCGACGGCGCGGGCGAGCCGTTCGCGTACCGGATCGAGCCGATCGGCACCCGCGGGCTGCTCGCGGGGTTGGGCTACCTGCACTCCGAGTGGGGTCACGCGGTCTGGCAGGGCGAGCTAGAGGTCGGCTACGAGAGCTGGGAGTTGGACAAGGTGGACCCACTGCGGTTCGACCGCCAGCACCAGCAGCAGGTGATCCGGGTGACCGAACTGACCGGCGCCGGACGCGTCGGGGTGGGCGTGGTCGAGCAGCTGTTCTTCGGCCCGCATCAGCCGTACGGCTTCACGGAGATCCTCGACGGAGCGTGAGTCGGACCACGCGAAGGCGCGGGGGCGGGGCGGTCGGATCCGGTCCGTGCGCCTTCGCAGTGGGTTCGGGTCGGGTCGATGCGTGTCCGTGGTCGGGTCGGACCCGGTCCACGCGTCCCCATGGTGGGTTCGAATCGGTCCGTGCGCGTTCGCGGTCGGTTCGGTTCGGATCGGGTCCGGTGCGTCCGCGGTCGGTCAGGCCAGGTCCTGCGTGTCCGCGTCGGCCCGGGCGGGCTTGTGCTCGAACCAGCCGACCGGGTCGCTCGGGCGGTGCTCCCACGCGCCCACCAGGTCGCGGTACAGCGGTGATTCGGCGAGCAGTTCGTGGTGCGTGCCCAGGATCGGCCGATTGCCGTCCATGAGCAGGATGCGGTCCGCGCGCCGCGCCGAGTCGATCCGGTGCGCGATGACCACCAGCGCGCCCCCGCGGGTGGCGAACGCCGCCTCGGCCAGCGCCTCGGTGGGCGGGTCCAGGTGGCAGGTGGCTTCGTCGAGGACCACGAAGCGCGCGGGGGACAGGTACGTGCGGGCCAGCGCGATCAGTTGGCGCTCGCCGGCGGACAACGCGCCCGGGTCGGCGATGCGCGCGTCATAGCCACCGAGCCGGGCGACCAGTTCGGCCGCGCCGACCAGGCGCACGGCGCGGTCCAACGCGGCGCGGGTGACGTCCGGGTCGAGGTAGCCGAGGTTCTCGTGCACGGAACCGGCGAAGACGTACGCCTCCTGCGGGACCACCGCGACGCTGCCGCGGGGTGGGGCGGTCCCGAGTCGGCCGGTGAGCGCAGTATCGGCGAACGGGACGCCGGTGAGCGAGACCGTGCCCTGGTCCGGAGGCAGCAGCCCGGCCAGGAGCGCGGCGAGGGTGGACTTGCCGATGCCGCTCGGGCCCACCACGGCCAGGTGTGATCCGGGGGCGATGGTCATCGACAGGTCACGCACGACCGGCTCGGCGAACGGGCCGTAGCCGAAGGTGACGCGGTCCAGGACCAGGCAGGGCGGCGCGCCGGTGGTGTTCGGCGGGTCCGGCGGGTCCGGGGTGGATGAGTAGTCGTCGGGGTCGGACGCGTCGAGTGGGTCGAGCGCGTCGGACGCGGTACGGGCGGCGGGCACCGGTGCGGGGTCGGCCGTGCCCGTCCGGGCCAGGCGGCCGGCGACCACGAGCAGTTCCAGGAACCAGCCGCCCACGGTCGCGGTCGCGGCGCGCACGGCGGGCTCCAGGTGCTGGGCCAGGTACAGCGCGGCGCCCGCCACCTCGCCGGTGCTCAGGGTGCCTCGCCGGACCAACCAGGGCGCCGTGACCAGCACGGCGAGCAGAGGGAGTTGGCCGCCGAGGGCGACCACGAGCAGGCGTACCGAGGAGGCGCGGGCGAGCAGCTTGGCGGCGCGTGCCTGGGCGTCCACGGCGGTGCCGAGCTCGGCGACCACGCGGTCCTGCGCTCCGCACGCGACCACGTCCCGCAGACCGGCCACGGTCCGGCCGGTGCGGGCGGCGATCTCCTCGTCGGCCAGCACCAACGCACGCCGCCGTCGGGCCAGCGGGGGCAACAGGCGGACGAACAACCACGCGGCGAGTCCCAACGGGATCAACACGAGCGGCAGCAGAAGCGGCGCGAGCACGGCGAGGCCGAGCAGCGCGGCCACGATCGTCACGCCGAGTTGGCGCAGCGTGCGCAACAGCGACGCGGTCAGATTGCGGCAACTCTCGACCTGCTCGGTCAACCGGGCCACCGCCGCATCCGCGTGCCGCCCCGCGTCCGGGCGTCCGGAGGTCGCGTCGAGCACCGCCTCGGACACCACCCGGCGTACCAGCGTGTCCCGGATCGGCTCCACGACGGCGGCGAGGTGCGGGAACATCGCGTACGTGGCGGCGGCGCGGATCAGCATGGCCAGCGCGAGCACGCCGAGCAGGACGAATCCGACGCCGAGCCGGCCCGCCAGGAACCCGCGATCGAGCGCGGCGGCGAGCAACGCACCCGAGAGCAGCGCGGGAATCCCCTCCGCGACCGACCACCCCAACACGTGCACCAACGGCTGCCGCCGCTCGCGCAACAGCGCGACCAACAGGGCCTGTCCGGCCCGCAGGCCACCCCCGTACGGCCCGGCACTGTGCCGCCGCCTCCGCGGCACGGCGGACGGATCGTCGGCGAAGCGCCCCGACCCTGCCCCGTCCGCGTCGTCAACGACCGCTGCCCGTGGCCGCCCACGCCACCCCCGGGCCGCGCCGGCCCCGCGAGCACCCTTGCCCCCGCCCACAGCCCGTCGCCGATGCCGAGTGGGCGCCCGGCCCGTCCCCCCGGCCCCACCCGTCGGCGCCGAACCGACCGCCCCCACGAACCGAACCGCCGTGGAGGGCGGACCCGACGGCCGGTCGCCGGGAGTCGATGTCGCCGGCACGCCGGGCGGGGTCGGGTCGGACACGGGTGCGCCGGAGGGCGACCGATCCGACGCCCCGTCGGTGGGAGCCGGCGCGGCCGGTACGCCGGGGAGAGTCGGGCCGGCGACGGGCGCGTCGCAGTCCGAGCGGTCCGACGGCCCGTCGGCGGGAGGCGGCGTCGCCGGAACCCCGAGTCGATCCGGATCAGCCACGAATGCCCCATCCGAAGGGGCAACTTGGTCACCCTCCGAGGCACGGGCGCCCGCGAACGGCACGGCCGACATCACGCCGAACCGGGCCGAATCGGTCACAGGCCGGGTCGGTGGGATGCCTCCACCGGCCTCCGACGCACCGCCCGACGCACCGCTCTGTGCACCGGCCGGCGCACCACCCGACGCATCGGCCGGGGTCGGCACCGCGACCCGAGCCGGATCACCCGTACGCTCCCGAGCCGGCGGAACACCCTCTGATCCCCGCCCCGTTGCCCGCCGACGACCACGCCCCTGGCGACGCCTGCCCCCCGATGCGCCCTCATCGCTCTCCTCGCCACGCGGCAAGTCCGCACGCGCCGCCGCCTCACCTCGCACCCGAACCACCCGCCACCACGCCTCTCGCCCGGAAGCCTCCGCCGCACCACGCGTGCCCTCGGGGGCGCCCGACGACGAGTTCTGATCCGCGTCCGGGTCGGCGCCGGTCCCCATCACGCGCCGACGCGCGCCCCGGCCGGGGGTCTCCGCGTCGTCGAAGTCCTCGGCGGTTACGTCGGGTCGTGCCAGATGCCGCCGCCGTCCCTCGCCGGGGGCTGCGATGGCGTTGCCCACGTTCTCCCGGGCCGGCAGGGGCCCGCCATCGAGATTCGGATTCGAGCCGGCCCAGACCACTCGCCGCCTACCCGGGTCGGGGGCCGCGTCGTCGTCCCGCATCTTTGCGTGCGCGGGCAGCGACGAGTCTCCCTCCGTCGTCGGGCGGGCGTGGGGCCCGGCCGGGCCCGGCTCGCCACCCCGGTCATCGGCCCCGACTCCGGTGTCCTTGTCGTCCTCAGGGCCGCGAGCAGAGGCCCCGTCCGGCTCCGGTCCCGCCCCAGGCCATGCCACGTGCCGCCGCCCACTCCTGGCGGGCACTTCGGCGGCGTCGGCGGCGTCCTCGTGGCCGTGCGGGGAGCCGCCGTCGAGGCTCGGGTCGGTGCCGGCCCACACCAGGCGCCGCCGCCCTCCCCGGCCGGGGGCCTCCGTCGTGTCGCCGACGTCCTCGGTGGGTGAGGCGTCTCCGCCGGGCCGTGCCACACGCCGCCGCCCACCCTTGCCGGGCGGTGCGACGGTGTCGCCCGCGCTCTCCCGGACCGGCAGAGGCCCGCCATCGGGATTCGTGGCTGTCGTGCCGACCCACATCACGCGCCGCCGCCCGCCCGGGCCGGGCGCTTCCGCCGCACCATGGGCGTTCTCGGGGTCTCGGGGCGAACCCTCGGGCGCTTCCGGGCGGGTGCCTGCCCCCAACACGCGCCGACGCCTGACGCGGCCGGGCGCTTCCGCTGCGCCGTGCGTGTTCTCGGGGTCGGGGGGCGCATCCTCATTCGCTTCCGGGCGGGTGCCCGTCCACGGCACACCCCGACGCCCGCCTCGGCTGGGTGCTTCCGCTGCGCCGTGTGTGTTCTCGGGGTCGGGGGGCGCATCCTCGTTCGTCCCCGGGCGGGTGCCTGTCCACGGCACACCCCGACGCCCGCCTCGGCCGGGTGCTTCCGCTGCGCCGTGTGTGTTCTCGGGGTCGCGGGGCGCATCCTCGTTCGCTTGCGGGCGGGTTCCTGCCCACAACACGCGGAGGCGCCCGACGCGGCCGGGCGTCTCCGCCGCGCGGCGGGCCTTCTCGGGGCCGCCCGGCGAATCCTCGTCCGTCTCCGGGACCGTACGGGCCCACGCCACGTGCCGCCGCAGCCCCGTGCCGGGGGCCTCCGCCGTGTTGCCGGCCTCCTCGGAGCGGTGCGGCGGGCTACCACTCGCGTCCGGGTCCATGTCCGCCCGTGGCACCGGTCGCCGCTCACCACGGGCAGGGGTATCGGTGCCGGAATCGGGTGGGGAGTTGTTGCCGGCGTCCGGAGCCTCGCTCGCCCGCGTCACCTGTCGTCGGCCGGCGCGTCCCCACGGGTTCCGGGGGCGCCACCGCCGTGCGTTCCGATCGGGGGACGCGGCCGGCGCAGGGGCGTCCGCCGCCGCCTGCGCGTGTGCCGTATCCCGCTCGGAGTCCGCGCCGTGCGGACCATCGTCGTGTGCCCGGTCGTCCGCGCGGGACGCGGGCCGTGGTCCGTCGTCGGTCATCCGGCTTCCCCCTTCGATCCCGGTCGGCCCGCCGGGCGGCTTCCCGTCGGTGGCCGTGGTCGGCGATGGTTGGCCGGCCCTCGGAAACGGTGCGTGCGTCGCGTGGACGGACACCGCCGAGCACCAAGCCCACTCGCCGCTACGTCCCTCCACCGGAGCCCGCCCCGGCCGCTCGGCCGACGCGCCTCCCGCGACCCGCCCCACCCCCGACCGCTCCGCCGCGGCCCCCACCTGTGCGGCTCCGCCGACCGCCGCCGTGTCACCCGGCGGCACCTTGCTCGGCACCGCCCACGCACCGTCCGCCGCCGCCGTTGCCCGCATGGTCGGTTGCTCGCCCCCGGCATCCCGTGCCCCGTCGTCACCGCATCCGGCGCCCGGGCCCGCCGTCGTGTGCCTGGTCGGCTGCCCGGTCGCGGCATTCGGCGCCTCGTCGCCACCGCGCGCGACGCCCGGGCCTGCTGCCGGGGTGGTCGGTTGCTCGCCCCCGGCATCCCGTGCCCCGTCGTCACCGCATCCGGCGCCCGGGCCCGTCGTCGGGTGCCTGGTCGGCTGCCCGGTCGCGGCATCCGGCGCCTCGTCGCCACGGCGGCGCGCGACGCCAGGTCCCGCTGCCGGGGTGGTCGACTGCTCGCCCCCGGCATCCCGTGCCCCGTCGCCTGCGTCCGCGGTGTCCCTGCTCACCGTCCCGCGCAGCGGCCACGCATCGGCCCCGGCGGCCGAGTCCTCGGCGCCCCCTCCCGCAGCCCCGGGCAACGGCCACGCAGTCGCCTCGTCCCGTGCCGCGTCGTCGGCCGCGCGCTCGTCGAGCGGTTCGCTCATGCCGCCTTGCCCCCAATACCGCCGTGCGTCATGCCCCCGTGCCCCTCATCGGCCCGCTCCCGAGGTCGGGTCGGTCGTGGTGAACACCGTGCGGTAGGCCGGGTCGCTCCACAGGTCCGCGTGGGGGCCGACGGCCCTGATGCGGCCGGCGTCCAGCCAGACCACGAAGTCCGCGTCGGCCGCCGCGGCGGCGCGGTGGGCGACGACCAATCGGGTGCGGCCCGCGAGGCCGGTGCGGAACGCCTCGTGGATGCGGTGTTCGGTGACCGTGTCCAGCCCGCTGGTCGCGTCGTCCAGCACCAGCACCCGCGCGTCCTGCACCAACGCCCGGGCCAGGCCGAGCCGTTGCACCTCGCCGCCGGACAGCGCGAGGCCCTCGGTACGGGTCGCGTAGCCGGCCGGCAACCGGCGGACGAAGTCGTCCGCGAACGCCATCTCGGCCGCCCGGGTGACCGTCTGCGCACTCGCCCCGGGCCGCCCGTACGCGAGTGCCCCCGCCAGGTCCGCACCCACCAGGACCGGCCGGGGAAACGCGTAGGCGACGCCGCGGCGCAACTCGCCGCGGGCCAACCGGCTCACCGGCAGCCCGTCCAGGAGCACCTCGCCCTCGTCCGGCTCGCGCAACCGTCCGGCCAGTGCGGCCAGCGTCGACTTGCCCGAGCCGGAGGCCCCGACCAGCGCCACACACGCACCCGCCGGCACCGTCAGGTCGATCCGGTCCAAGACCACCCGGTGCGCATCCCGACCGGGCTCCGGCACCCGTACGCACACCTGCCGGAAGGTCAACTCGCCGCGCCCCGGCGGCAGGGTGCGTGCCGTCCCGAACGCGGCCGGCTCGACCGCGAGCAACTGTGCCGCCCGGGCCCGCCCGGCTCGCGCGTGGGCGACCCCGACCAGCGCCTCGACCTGCTCCAGGAAGCCCAGCCCGAGCGCCGCGTACCCGGCCGCCGCGACCAGTTGACCGGGCGGGATCCGGCCCTCCGCGAGCAGCCATCCCGCGGTCGACAGGACGGTCAACTCGACCATCGGAGCGAGCAGCAACACCTGGGCCACCGCGTTGCGTTGGGCCCGCCACAGGCCGTACCCCGCCGCCGACAACTCGGGCAGCGGGGCGAGGATCCGGGCGATCTCGCGATCTCGCGTACCGCAGGCCCGGATCGTACGGGCCCCCGCGAGCGCGTCGGTCAACCGCGCGGCCAGCCCGCCCTGCACCACCTGATAGCGGGTGAACAGGTCGGTCGCACGGGTCATGAACAGCCGCACCACCAACAGGCCCGGCAGCAGCCCGCCGAGGAAGCCGACCGCGAGCCACGGATCGATCAGCGCCAACGCGACGATCCCGCCGATCGAGGTGACCAGCGCGCCGAGGGTGCCCAGCAGCGCCGGGACCAGACCGGCCGCGTCCGGCGCCGCGCCGACCAGCCGGGAGGTGACGTCGCCGGCGGCAAAAGGATTCCGCGCCCCGGTGCCCAGATCGGTGACCCGTACCGCCAGCCGCCGGCGCAACCGTGCGGTCAGCTCGGCGGCCAGCCCCGGCCCGGCCACCTCGGTCGCCAGCCCGGCGAGCAGCCCCAGTACGAGCACGGCCACCAGCCGCAGGGTCGGCCCCGACGCGGAATCGCCGCGCACCACCGCGTCCACCGAACCGGCCACGGCCGCGGGCAACGACAGCGCGGCGATCGAACCGGCCGGGACGGCCAGGGCGAGCGTGAGAGTCGGCCCGGGCGCGGTCCGCAATGCGGCCCGCAAGCCCGTGCCGGTGCGATCCACCCGGGTCGGGGCGGCGGCCTGCGTGGCTATCGGGACACCGGCCACAGCGTGACTCCTCGGATGCGCGGACCGTTGAACAGGGCGGCGCCCGGACGGCGCCGTTGCGACGAAGAGGGATCCCCGTTGCGACGAAGAGGGATCCCCGTCGCGACGACGAGGGATTCCGGCCGCGACGAAGCAAGAAAGGAAGAAGGAAGTACGACGAAGAACGCGGTACGACGAAGAACGCGGTAGGAAGAAGAACGCGGTAGGAATAGGAGCAGTACGAAGAAGGCAGTACGGGAGGTGGCGGCGCGCCGCCACCCGGGAACCGTCCGCGATTGTCATGCTGAGGATCGGCCCGCGACCGGGAGCTCCTGATTCCGGCAGGAACTCCCGGTCCCGGGTTCGTGCTTACCGGGTCGACCACCCGTGCACCGAGGTGCACAACCGCCCACCGAAGTGGATAACGGCCCACCCGGGCGATGGCCCACCGCGACGAACAGCGGCCCGCCGGAGCGGACATCCGTCCGTCGACGCGCCCACCGGCCGATCGGCCGGACGAGCGGCGCCGGAACTAGCTGATCGTGAAGATCAGGCAGGTGACCAGCAGGCAGGTGAACTGGCACCCGTTGCCGCCGTGCCCGCCCAGCTCGACCGACTCGGTCTCGGGGAGCTGCTGCAGGGCCGCGAGGTCGGTCTCGATGTGCTCCATGGTGGATCTCCTTCGGGACGGTGCTGCCGTCGCGGGCGGTTGCCCGGGACGGGTGTTGCGGGGCGGTTCCCCCCTGTCGTCACACCCGGCCGGTTTGCAGGAAACCGGTCAGGCGCGCGTGGAGATCGGGTGCCCCATCCCCGGTCAGGACCTCGTGGCCCAGACCGGGAAGCTCCAGGTAGCGAAAATCGGTGCCCTCGACCCGGCCGAGCCCGAGGAGGGTGTGGCGCAGGGTCCGGGACTGGCCGACCGGGATGGTGTCGTCCCGGTCGCCGTGCACGAACAGCAGTGGTACGGCGATGCGTTCGCACACCGCGACCACGTCGCGCGGGCCCTGCTCGTCGGCGTACTCGGTGTCGCCACCGAGCCGGGTCATCAGCGCGCGGATCGGCAACGAGGCCTCGGCGATCAGTCTCGGCCCGGACAGGAACGGCGCCACCGCCAGACACCTCGACCACACGTTCGGCGCGAACGACGCGGCCAGCAGGGCCAGGTAGGCGCCGTAGCTGACTCCGAACAGGGCCGGCGGGGCGAGCCCGAACGCGGCCCGCTCGGCGCCCATCGTGCGCCCGATCGCGGTTACGTCGGCGAGATCCGGGCCGCCCCACGCGCCGTGCAACTCGCGGGCGAAGCGTGCGCCGTAGCCGGTGCTGCCGCGTTGATTGGGCGCCACCACCGCAATGCCCGCCGCCGCGAGCTGTTGCAGGAGCGGGTCGAATTCGAACCGCCAGGCCGCCGCCGGACCCCCGTGCAGGGCGAGCAGGACATGGTGCGCGCTGCGCCAGTCGGGGCCGCCGTACACGATCGACTCGATCGGGCCGGCGCCGCCGACCAGCAACTCCAGGTGGGCCGGCCGCCACACCGGGCGGGCCGCGTCGTCGAACCCGATGAACGGACCCGGTTCGCCGTCCTGGCGCCACGACCCGGGCTGCTCCGGGTCGATTCGGGCCAGGCAACTGGGTCGGTCCGGCGCGGAGTACGGGATGCGCAAGCCCTGTTCGGTCCAGCGGCCGACCGCGCCCAGACAACCGTCCGGGGTGGCCGCCTCCACCAGCGTGCCGTCCTCGGGGGTCCACACCGCCAACCGGGAGATCGCGCCGCGGTCCAGCTGGAGTGCCACCCGGCGGCCGTCCGGCGCGATCGCGATCGGCCGCACCTGCGCGTCGGCCGGATGTACCAGCTCGGGGAAGCGCACCCGGCCCGGCAACTGCCCACGATCGGCGGGCAGTCGGATCCAACCGAGCCGATCGGTGCCCGGCGCGTCGCTGGCGATCACCAGCAGACCGCCGACCGGATCGGCGAGCAACAACCGGTCGTTGCTCTCCTCGGTCAATTCCAGGAAGGGCCGCACCGTGGCGGTGTCGAAGTCGAGTGCGACGGTCTTGATCCGGCCGTCCCGCACCTCGTCCAAGGCGAGCCGCCGTCCGTCCGGGTCCAACCAGACCCCACCGCTGTACAGCGCCGACAGTTCCGCCGCGGGATCCAACCGGCCGTCCTCGCGGACCAGCCACACCGTGGTCGAGGGGGCCGTGTCCGCCCCGAGCGCGAGTGCGAGCGCGTCCGGGCCGGGATAGGGCAACAACCGCAGGCCCGGCAACCGGACCGTGGCCAAGTGCCGTTCGCTGCCCGCGTCGTCGGCCTCCAGCAGGGCCAACTCGTGCCGCCCCGGCTGGTGTCGGCAGACCAGCACCCGGCCGTCCGGCAGCGCGAGCAACTGGCTGTGCAGCCGCTCGGGGGCCCCGGTGCCCACCGGCAGCGCGCCACCGGCCCGGCCCGGCCGCAACGACCAGGACTCCACCCGCCACGTGCCGTCGCCGGGGGTGGCCAGGCACGCGGCATGCCCGCCGTCGGCCGCGAACGACCAACTGATCCGCCGCAGCGGCCGAGTCGTCACCATCGTGCTCATGCGTCCTCACCGTCCAACCAGAGCCGAGCGCCGCCGTGGCCGAGCCGCAACAGGAAGCCGAGGACACCCGCCGTGCCGGTGCCGTACGAGGCCGAGACGCCGATCGCGCTCTCGTCGGCGGGCACCCGCAGGCCGTCGATCAGCGCGGTCCGGGCGCGGAGTTGCTCGGCGAGGTCGACGGCGTGCGCGCGATGGGTCGAGTCGTCCAGCGCCTCGGCCAGATCGAGCAGGAACTCGCCGTTGCCCGCCAGGCCATGGCACGCGGTGGTGCCCGAGTGCCAGCGTGCGCGGTGCACCGCCGCGCCCGCGCGCTCGGCCAAGGCGCGGTGTTGCGGATCGCCGTCCGCCTGCCACATCCGGATCAGGAACGTGCCGACGCCGGCCGAACCGCTGCACCAGTGGGCCAGCCGTACGCCCGCCGGATCGCCGGGGCCCTGCGGCCACCACGCCGTGTCGCCGTCGGTGCGCACGGTCCGGGTCAGCGTGCGCGCCGCGGCTCGCGCGCCGTCGAGGAAACCCTCGCGACCGGTGGACAGCGCCGCGTCCAGCAGGAACGTGCCGACACCGGCGACGCCGTGCGCGAAGCCGAGGTGCGCCGCGCCGGCCAGACGCGAATCGAAGTCCTTCGGGACCGGCCACAGGGTCAGATCGCCCGCCTGCCGGGCCGCACCCAGCAGCGCGTCGGCGCAGGCGAGCGTGCGTTGGCGAAACCGCTCGTCGCCGGTGGCCCGCCACATTCGCGCCTGGAGCAGACCGGCACCGGCGGCGCCGTGGCAGACGTCCGGATTGGGCCACACGATCGGTACCCGAAGCGCCGTCTCGATCGCCGAGGCGGCGAGGTCCGCGTCCCCGAGCAGCGCCGCCGCGTCGTACAGCGCCCACGCGGTCCCGGACCGGCCGAAGTGCAGGCCGGGCAGGACCACCGCTTCGGCCGCGGCCCGATCGCGCAGCCAGACCGCGCCGTCCTCGACCGCGCGATGCAGCGCGTAGCGCAGCCGCGGTTCGAGCGTCGTGGTGTGCGCGGCCCGGGCCAGCACCCCCAGCACCCCGGCCGCGCCGTACTGCACGCTGCACGGATCCATCGCCGCCGCGCCGGCCGTCATCGGCCACAGCCGATCCACCCGCCCCGGCGTCATCGTCGCGACCAGGTGCGCGAGCCCGTCCAGGAGCAGCGCGTCGTCCTCGGGCGGCAGCGGATGCGGCGGCACCTTGTCGCCCTCGGTGTCCGGATGCGGCCGCGGCCCGTCCGGCTCGTCCTGCCGCGCGACCACACCGAGGCTCGCATCCGCACCCGAGCCCGAGTCCGGCCCCGCCTTCGCCACACCACACTCGTCGTCGGCCGCCTCCGCGACGCACGCACGCACCCGCTCCAGCGACCAACGCTCCGTCGGATCCTCGTGCCACAGGCCGCGGATCGCGGGCGCGAGGCGCCGTGCGGTCCCTCCGTGCCGAGCGGCCAGGTCCAGCCATGCGCCCAGGCGTTCCACGGTGTCGCGGCTCGCGCCGACGTCCTCGGGCAGGACCGGGTCGGCGCCGGTGGCCAGCAGGAAGAACAGGCCGCCCAGGCTGTACAGGTCGGCGGCGGGGTGCACCCGGTGTCCGCCGTCCGCGGTCGGGCGTTGCTCCGGTGCGCGATATCCGGGCGTGCCCGCCGCGCCGGCCCGGGAGCCGATCTCGGCGGCCAGTTCCAGGTCCACCAGGCGCACCGAGTGGTCCGCCGCGACCAGCACGTTCGTCGGCGACAGGTCGCGGATCACCAGATGCTCGGCGTGCACGGTCTCGACCGCCCGGATCAGTTCCAGGACGACGGGTCGAGCCAGGGTCCAGGGCACGTCCGGGTTCTGTGCATGCCGGCCGACCCAGGTGCGCAGCGGCTCGCCGGGCACCCGTTCCTGGGCCAGGAAGATCGTCTCGGCCTCCTCGACCAGCGCGACGTGCCGAGGGGTCAGGCCGGTGTGCGCGAGGCGCCGCATCACCACCGCCTCGTGCCGCAGGGCGGCGCACGCGTCCCGCCCGGAGCGGTCCACCTCGATGTGCGCGCGGGCCTGCTTGACCACCACGGCGGTGTCGTCGGTGGTGTCGCGGCCCAGGAACACGCCGCCCTTGGCCGAGTGCCGCAGCGCCGAGGTGACCGCGAAGCGACCCGCGATCAGCACGCCCGGTGTCGACGACGCCGCGGGCTTCGTGGTGGGTGCCGAACGGGCCCGCGCCATCAGCGGATCGGGCGCCCACGCCGGCGGTGTGAACCAGGCCTCCCGGGCGTCGTCCACCGCCACCCCGTCGGGGTCGGTGAGCACCGCGCGGTAGCCGCCGTCGTTGCCGAGAACCGCGCGCCGGCCGAAGCCGCCGTAGCGGTAGTGCACGACACTGCCCGGTCGGCACGGCCGGTCGGAGAGGATGCCCGGTCCGGTGAGCTCGCGCGTCACCTCGTCGAGCGCGTCCACCAACTCCATGAACTGCTCGTCGTCGTCGGGATAGACCGTGATGAACTTGCCCGCCGAGGCCCGGTCCGCCTCACGGGAGTTGAGCATTCGCAGCCGCTCCAGGTCGCCGGCGAACTTGAACGCCACACGGCGCGGCAACAACACGTCGCAGACCCGACCCAGCACGTGCGGGGCATCCCCGGTCCGCGCGCTGACGTGGATCTTCCAACCCTGCGCCCGGGCCGCGTGGCCGGGCGGTCGTACGGTGCACCAGAAGTCGTCCGAGCGCACATCCCACTCGCCCTCCGCACCGCCCGCGCCGGAGGCACCGTCCGCACTCGACGTATCGAAGGCGCCGGCCGTGCCGGAGGCACCGGACCCGCCGGCCACGCCGGAAGCGGCAGCCGCAGCGGACACACCCGATGCGCCGACGACGTCGGCCCGCCGCACGAGCCGCCCGTCGTGGCCCTGTTCCCGGACACCGACCGGACCGCGGTCCGATGCACCGCGGTCCAGCGGAGCGCGGTCCACCGCAGCCCGGGCGAGCGCGGCACGGACGCGGTCGACCAGGTTCGTCCCCGGCGCGCCGTGGCCGCCGGTGCGCTCCGCACGGTGTCCACGCGTCGTCGTAGCCATCCCTGGACTTCCCCCTCGACTGTGCCCGCGCGCCCCGGTCGACGGTGCGCGTCGCGCTCGTCGACCGGTGCCCGGAAACGGGTGTCGAGCGACCCGACCCGGTCGCCGACGTGGCCGCCCCGCCTCGGATCGCTCCCCCCGGCGGGACGGCATGACCGTACGCAGCGCTTTCGGGCCACCTCAACGAGTTGCGGCAGCCTTCACCCCTTCGAGTGAAGCGATCCATGTTGAGGGTTGATTGGTCAGTTGATCTGCATATTTCCGAACCGTCGATATCCGTGCAGGTCAACGAGAGGGCATGGGGACAACCATGCGGCTGGGGATGGGCTGATCGGGCTACTCGCCGATTCCGCGCTGCTGGGCCAGGATCGCGGCCTGGACCCGGCTGCGCAGACCCAGTTTGGTGAGGATCCGGCTCACATGGGTCTTCGCCGTCGCCTCGGCCATGTCCAGGTGCTCGGCGATGCGTTGGTTCGACATGCCCCGGCCCAGGCATGCGAGCACGTCGCCCTCGCGCGGGGTGAGCGACGCGAGCGCCTCCGCGGCCACTTCGGGCCCGTCCGCGGGGGCCGACCGGGGCGGGCTCGCGAACGCGTGGATCAACCGACGGGTGACCTCCGGCGCGACGAAGCCGTCGCCGCGCGCGACCAACCGGACCGCCTCGACCAGGCGTTCGGCGTCCACCGTCTTGAGCAGGAAGCCGGCCGCGCCCGCGCGCAGCGCGCCGAACACGTACTCGTCCAGGTCGAACGTGGTCAGGACCAG
Source organism: Embleya sp. NPDC050493 (assembly GCF_044458105.1). Classification (NCBI taxonomy): domain Bacteria; kingdom Bacillati; phylum Actinomycetota; class Actinomycetes; order Kitasatosporales; family Streptomycetaceae; genus Embleya; species Embleya sp. NPDC050493. The sequence goes on along the minus strand of NZ_JBITHP010000030.1, from coordinate 61,644 downwards.
GACGTCGAGGCCCTCCGCGGTCAGCTCGCGCGTGGCGCTGATCCCGTCCAGTCGCGGCATCCGCACGTCCATCAGCACCACGTCCGGGCGCAACGACCGGGCCAGCGCCACCGCGGCCTCGCCGTCGGCGGCCTCGCCCACCACCTCGATGCCCGGGGCGGCGTCCAGGATCAGCACCAGCCCGGCCCGCACCGCCGCCTGATCCTCGGCAACCAGCACCCGCAACGTGTCGACGTCGCTCACCCGGTCCCACCCTTCGGCCCCGTCGAGGCATTGTTTCCGGCACCGCGCACCACATCGTCGCCACACGGGAGTTCGGCCCGTACATGCCACCGGCCCTCGCGCGGGCCCGCCTCGAACACGCCGCCGAGCAGCGATACCCGCTCCGACATGCCCACCAGCCCCGCACGGGCGCCCGGCAGCCGGGTGACGTGCTCGGGGTCGATCCCGTTGACGCCGGTGATCACCACGCCATCGGTGCGGTAGGCGAACACCATCCGCAACTCCTGTGGTGTGGCGTGCTTGAGGGCGTTGGTCAAGGTCTCCTGGACCACTCGGTAGGCGGCCAGGTCGACGGGTGTGGGCAACTCCCGCACCACGCCGGTGACCTCGATCTCGACGATCAGCCCGGCCCGGCGCACGTGCTCGACGAGGCGATCGGTCTCCGCCAGGCGGGGTACCGACACCGGTTCCTCGGGCGTGTTCTCCGAGCGCAGCAGGCCGATCATCCGGCGCATCTCGGTGAGTCCCTGGAGGCTGCTCTCCCGGATCACCTCCAGCGTCTCGCGCAGCCGGGCCTCGTCCAGACTCTTCACGGACAGCGCGGCGGTGGACTGGACCGCCACCGCGCTCAGATGGTTGGCGATCACGTCGTGCAATTCGCGCGCCATCCGGGCCCGTTCGGCGACCACCGCGGCCTGGTGGTCGAGCTCGGCCAACCGCGCGGTCTGGGTCGCGCGCAACCGTTCCACCTCGGCCTTCTCGCGGTGCTCGCGCACCGAGAAGCCGGTGAGCACGGGGGAGATGCCGACCAGCCCGATGTAGAAGATCGACAGGACGAACAGGCGGAACTCGCCGGTCACCGCCCAGACCGTGCTCGCGCCCAGGACCAGCACCACCACATTGCCGTACAGCAGGCCGAACGCCAGCCGCGAAGTGCCGTACAGGCACGCCGCGTAGAGCACGTCGGACCACATGATCAGGCCGCCGATGGAGGGCCCGAGCGCGATGTCCACGCTCTCGCAGGCCAGGCCCAGGAACACCGCGAAGCGCGGCGACGTGCTGCGATGGCACTCGGCGAGAGTCAGCGGCAGGAGCGGCAGCAGGCGCAGCCACCGGTTCGGGTCCCACGCTCCCCAGATCAGGTAGGAGTTCGTGACGAGCAGGACGAGCGCGCCCACGAGGACCACGCCGCCGATCGCACAGTCGCGGCGGATCGGCGGCGCGAGGCCCGGAAGATGGAAGGGCAGGGGGCGCTGCCACGCGGAGGTCGGATCGCTCACGCCCCCATCCCAACATCATTGGGGCGGGCGCGCCGACCGCCGGCGCCGAACGACGTTCCGATCGTCCTGATTCACGATGATTCCCACTACTTCGGCTGAAAGCGAATCCCGCCGTCGAGCCGGATCACCTCGGCGTTGAGGTAACTGTTCGTGAGCAGTTCGTACGCGAGCGAGGCGAACTCGTCGGGCACGCCCATGCGCTTGGGGAAGAGCACCTGCCGGCCGAGGGTGTCCTTGACCTCCTGCGGCGCGGCGGCGAACAGCGCGGTGTCCATCGTGCCGGGTGCGATGGTGTTGACCCGCACGCCGATCGCCGACAGGTCGCGCGCCACGGGCAGTGTCATGCCGGCCACGCCGGCCTTGGACGCACCGTAGGCGGCCTGGCCGATCTGTCCGTCGAAGGCGGCCACCGAGGCGGTGCACACGATCGCGCCGCGCTCGCCGTCCGCCTGCGGCGGGGCCGAGGCCATCGCGGCGGCGGCCAGTCGGATCGCGTTGAAGGTGCCGATCAGGTTGAGTCGCACGATGAACTCGAAGGAGGCGAGCGGGTGCGGCGAGCCGTCCCGGGCCACCGTGCGGGCGCCCATCCCGGTACCGGCGCAGGAGACCAGCGCGCGCAGCGGCGCGAGCGCGACGGCCGCGTCCACCGCGGCTTGGACCTGCTCCTCGTTCGTGACGTCGGTGGCGACGAACGTGGCGCCGATCCCGGCGGCGACGGCCTTGCCGCGCTCCTCGTTCTTGTCCGCGATCACCACCGAGGTGCCGCCGGCCGCGAGCCGGCGCGCGGTGGCCTCGCCGAGCCCGGAGGCTCCGCCGGTGACGATCGCGGACGCGCCTGTGAGGTCCAGCATGAGCGTTCTCCCCTCGCCTGTTCTTGACTGAGGCAAGCTATTGCATGGGAAGGGGGGTCGACCAGGGGATCTGACGAAGCATCAGTTGGGCCCGGCGGGCCTTGCACCGCCCACCGGCACGGAAGCGTCGGCTGCGCCCGTCCTTCGCCCATGCGTGCCCGCACGCTCAGCCGGCCGCGCTCGCGTCGCCTCCGCGTCCGTCCGGCCGTCACCGTCGCCGAGCAGGCGTCAGTTGCGCCCCGCCCCGGTCGTCGGCGTCGCCACACTCACCGTCACGGTCGTCCCGACCGGCACCACGTCGCCCGACTTGGGATCCGAGCCGGTGACCACGTCGTTCCGGGACGCCCCGGTGGGCAGTGCGATGTCCAGCCGGGCGTTCCGCAACGCGGTACCGGCCTGGGCGACGGTCAGCCCCGAGAGCGGGGGAACCGTGGTCGTCGCCGGCGCCGAGGACGACGCCGGGTCGGTGGGTGTCGTCGAGGTCGACGGCCGGGTGATCGGCGGGCTCGTCCTGACCCCCGACATCACCACGACGATCTCCGCCTTGTCCCGGTCGACCTTGCGCCCCGCCGCGGGGTCGGTGGAGGCGATGGTGCCGCCGGTGCCCCTGACGGTGCCGCGGAAGCCCCGCTCGCGCAGCAGCGCGACGCCCTGCGCCTCGGTCATTCCGACCACGTTCGGCACCGTCAACTTCCCCGGCACACTGGTACTCGTGCTCGGCGAGGCCGAGTCGGACGGATCCGGCGTGCTGGTCACCGGCGCCTCGGTGGTCGGCACGGCGGCCGACCGGGTCGCGGTCGCGGAGGGGGCGGCCCCGGTCGGATCGGTCCTGGCGGCCGGCTTCGTGTCGTCCGAACCCGCCATCGCCATGCCGACCAGCACCGCCACCACGATCGCGGCCACGGTCGCGAGCACGGCGGCGACGATCCTGCTCCGCCGTCCGCCCCGCCGGCGCTCGCGGTCGTCGTGGTGCGGATTCATCGGCGCGCCGCCCGCCCGCCCCCCGGGGGAGTCGTCGTCGCGGTCGGTGGACACCACCCGGACCGAGAACGGCGCGCAGGCGGCCACCCGCATGTCCCGGGCGGAGACCACCCGCACCGGGACGTCGCTCTCCTCCACCACCCGGGACGTCTGTTCGAAGGCGCTGCCCCCGCTGTCCCGGCCCACCTCGCCGAGCCCGAACAGCCCGCCCGGCGGGACCTGGTCGGCGATGTCCGAAGGCACCGTGTAGACGATCGTCCACACCCGCGTCTCGCCCGGGTACACGTCCGGCGGCCCGGGGCGATCCAGGCCGATCCGCCGGCCGACGTCCCGGGGCAGTTCGCAGTCGTAGCGGTCCGGCGCGCTGCCCGCGTTGCGCAGGGTCAGCGCCACCATCACCGTCTCGCCGGGAGCCGCGGTGATCCGACGAGGTTCGCACCAGGCCTGCACCGCGCACTCCGGATCGCCCATGCGCTGCCCGTGCAGGTCGGTGCCGCATTGTTCGCCCGGGCAGTACGCGTCGGTCTCCAGATACGGCGTACCGCACAGCAGACAGTGCACCATCGTCGTCGTCCCCCTCGTCGTCGTACGACAGTGCGAGCCTGCCTACCGCACAAACGCTTCGGATGGGATCGACTTCACACAATCCGAGGGCACTCCGGTGCACTGTGTCACCTCCCGTCCGGGATGCCCGAATCCGGGGCGGCAACCCGGAGAGGTAACCTCCCTTCGTGCCCAAGCTCTCCGACGTCGTCAGCGCCCTCGAACGGATCTACCACCCCGGTTGGGCCGAATCCTGGGACGCGGTCGGGCTGGTCTGCGGCGACCCGGACGCCGAGGTGCGCTCGGTGCTGTTCGCCGTGGACCCGACCCAGGCGGTCGCCGACGAGGCGCTCGCCCGCGGCGCCGACCTCCTGGTCACCCACCACCCGCTGTTCCTGCGCGGGGTGCACTCGGTCGCGGCGACCGGCTTCAAGGGGCGCGTCGTGCACAGGCTGATCACCGGCGGGTGCGCCCTGCACGTCGCGCACACCAACGCCGACTCGGCGTCCCCGGGCGTCTCGGACGCGCTCGCCGCCGCCCTCGGGCTGACCGTGACCGCGCCGCTCGACCCGGCCCCCGCCGACCCGGGCGAGTGTCGGGGAATCGGCCGGATCGGCGAGTTGGCCGTCCCCGAGACGCTCGCCGAGTTCGCCGCCCGGGCCGCCCGCGCGCTGCCCCGCACCGCGACCGGCCTGCGGGTGGCCGGCGACCCGGATCGCCCGGTGCGTACCGTGGCGGTGTGCGGCGGCGCGGGCGACAGCCTGTTCGACGCGGTCCGCCGCAGCGGCGCCGACGTCTACGTCACCGCCGACCTGCGCCACCACCCGGCCTCCGAGGCGCTGGAACACGGCGGCCCCGCGCTGCTCGATGCCCCACACTGGGCCACCGAGTGGCCGTGGCTGGCGTACGCGGCCGACGAACTCACCCGTGCGCTCGCCGCAACCGGTACTACGGTGGAAACCCACGTGTCGGAACTAGTCACGGACCCATGGACGTTCCACACTCCGCACCCCTGAGCACCGCGACGGGGGCATGAGGTCCGACCCCGCCAGTCGCCCGCAGAACCCGAACCCACCCACCACAAACGCACCGGGTGGGCGGGTGGGAGGCAACCTCCCGCCCACCCGAGCCGCATCCAAGGAGCCCCCGCTGAACGCCGCGCCCGCCGACCAGCTCCGCCTGCTCGACCTCCAGGCCCTCGACTCGCGAATCGATCTGCTCGCCCACAAGAAGCGCACGCTGCCGGAGAACGAGGAGATCGACCGCCTCGGCTCCCGGCTCGCCCGGCTGCGCGACCTCGTGGTCGCGGGCGAGACCGAGGAGAGCGACGCGGCCCGCGACCAGACCAAGGCCGAACAGGACGTCGACCAGGTCCGCAAGCGCGCCGAACGCGACCAGCAGCGCCTGGACTCGGGCCACGTCACCTCGCCCAAGGACCTGGAGAACCTCCAGCGCGAGGTGGCCTCGCTCGCCAAGCGCCAGGGCGACCTGGAAGAGGTCGTCCTGGAGGTGATGGAACACCGCGAGGACATCCAGGGCCGACTGGCCAAGCTGGTCGCCGAGCGGGATGAGGCGCAGAGCGCGCGCGACGCCGCCGAGGCCCGGCGGGCCGCCGCCGAGGCGGAGATCGACACCGAGGCAGCCGCCACCACCAAGCAGCGCGCGGTGATCGCGGCGGCCATCCCGGCCGATCTGATCAAGCTGTACGAGAAGATCCGCGAGCAGTCGCACGGCGTGGCCGTGGCGCCGCTGTTCCAGCGTCGTTGCGAGGGCTGCCGACTGGAGTTGGGGATCACCGACCTCGGTGCGATCCGCGCCGCCGCGCCGGACACGATCGTGCGCTGCGAGAACTGCCGGCGCATCCTCGTCCGCACGGCCGAGTCGGGCCTGTGAGGCTCGTCGTCGAGGCCGACGGCGGCTCCCGGGGCAACCCGGGCCCGGCGGCCTACGGTGCGCTCGTGCGGGACGCCGAGACCGGCGAGGTGCTGCACGAGGTGGCCGAGGCGATCGGTGTGGCCACCAACAACGTGGCCGAGTACCGCGGCCTGATCGCGGGCCTGACCGCGGCGCACGCGATCGACCCGACCGCGACCGTCGAGGTGCGGGCCGACTCCAAGCTCGTGGTCGAGCAGATGTCGGGCCGCTGGAAGATCAAGCACGCCGACATGCGCGACCTGGCGACCAGGGCCCGGGGCATCCATCCGCCCGGGCAGGTCACCTACACCTGGATCCCGCGGGAGCAGAACAAGTACGCCGACCGGCTGGCCAACGAGGCGATGGACGCGGCGGCCAAGGGCCGGGCCTGGACCCCGCAGGAGTCCACCGCGTTCGCGACCCCCAAGGCCGCCGAGCCGGTGCCGGACGAGCCGGTCACCACCAAGGTCCGCCCGACCGCCCCGGGCTGGGGCCCGGACCTGGGCCGCCCGACCACGCTGGTCCTGCTGCGGCACGGCGAGACCGTACTCACCCCGCAGAAGCGCTTCTCCGGCACCGGCGCCGACCCGGACCTGTCCGAGCGCGGCCGATGGCAGGCCGCGCGCGCGGCCGAGGCGTTCGCCGAGCGCGGCACGATCGAGGCGATCGTGTCCTCGCCGCTGGGCCGCTGCCGGCAGACGGCGGAGGCGGTGGCGCGACGGCTGGGGCTGGAGGTGCGCGAGGAACCCGGCTTCCGGGAGACCGACTTCGGCGCCTGGGAGGGGCTGACCTTCGCCGAGGCGCGCGAGCAGACGCCGGACGCCCTGGACGCGTGGCTGACCTCTGCGGACGCGGCACCGCCCGGCGGCGAGAGCTTCACCGAGGTGGCCCGCCGGGTCGAGGTGGCCCGGGACAAGACCATCGCGCGACACCCCGGCAAGACCGTCCTGGTGGTCACCCACGTGACGCCGATCAAGACGCTCGTGCGAATCGCGCTCGGCGCTCCGCCGGAGTCGATGTTCCGGATGGAGTTGTCCGCGGCGGCGATCAGCGCGGTCCAGTGGTGGTCGGACGGCAACGCGTCGTTGCGCGTGTTCAACGAGACCGCGCACCTGCGCGGAACGTGACCCGAACGGCGCGGTCGAACAAAAGTTTGACTCCGCCGCCGCGACGTGTCATAGTCGGCAGTGCCTTCAGCGTGCCCGCCAGTAGGATTCCGGGCGGACCACGCGGAGGACCAAACTTCCGAAAGCCCCGAGCCGACCCGGCCGGGGCTTTCGTCTTGCCGCGACGCACCCCGGTCGATGAGCCGCCGGGGACGGCGGGTCGGCGCCCCCCGGGGATCGCCCGGCGAAGCGGCCCGGCCGAGCCCTGTGTTCGCGCCCCGCGGCCCGCCGGATTTCCGGCGGCCACGCCGAAAGGGGCCCTGACCTGCGTGTTCGCAGGCCACAGGCCGTTCTTGGATGGGCGACGGACGAGTCGGCCTCTACGCCGGGTTCTGTCTCCCGGGAGCCTTGCGGCGCCCGGGGAGGCGGCCATCCATCTACGACTGCCGTTGCCGACAGCCTCCAGCGGTCTACCCGCGAACTCGGGCGGGCCGCCCTCGAACGTTCGCGCAGAGCACGTGTGACGGTGCTCCTCTTGACCTTGCTCCGGGTGGGGTTTACCTAGCCGCCCGAGTCACCTCGGGCGCTGGTGGTCTCTTACACCACCGTTTCACCCTTACCGGTCGTCCGAGGACGCCGGCGGTCTGTTTTCTGTGGCACTGTCCCGCGGGTCACCCCGGGTCGGTGTTACCGACCACCCTGCCCTGTGGAGCCCGGACGTTCCTCGGCGGAACCCTCCGAAGAGGAATCCCGACGCGGCCGCCCGGCCGACTCGTCCGCCGTACCGGCCATCCTAGCGGGGGCGAACCGCACCCTTCGCCGGGTGTCGTCGGCTTCGGTCAGCCGGACCCGGACCCGCTCGCCCAGACCCAGGCCCGGGCCGTCGAAGCGGGCCCGCACGGCCGGCTCGGCGAGTTGTACGGTCCCGCCGTCGCCGCGGTCGTTCAGGTCCACCACCACCGCGTCGAACTCGTCGCCGACGTGGTCGGCGAGCACGACCGCCTCGACCAGGGCCACCGCCTCGCGTTCGACCTCGTGCGCCCGGCGGTCGCCGGTCTCCATGGCCTTCGGCAGCTCGTACAGCCGGGCTCCCACCCACTCGGGCACGTCGGTGCCCGCGACCAGGGACACGCAGATCTCGCCCGCGTACCGGTCGACCAGGCGCCGCAGCGGAGCGGTCACGTGCGCGTACTCGTCGGCGACCGCCGCATGCCCGGCCTGCTCCGGCACCCCCGCGTCGAACGCGGTGTAGCCCGCCCCGCGCAGCAACCCGGTGGCCTCCTGGAGGAACGCCGCGTGCCGGGGGTTGTCCGGATCGAGCGAGCGGATCACCGCGCCGTACGTGCTGCCCTCGGGCCAGCCCACGTCCAGCGCCCGGCCGACCCGGCGGACCTGGGCCAGCGCGTCCGGCGGCGGGGGCGGCAGCGTGCGCAGGATGCCGACGCCCGCGTACGTCATCAGGTCGGCGGCGGCGATGCCGGTGAGCAGTGAGATCTGCGCGTTCCAGCCCTCGGCCGGGATCGGCGCCCGGTATTCCAGCCGCCACGAGTCGCCGTGCTCGACGATCTCCTGCTCCGGGATCGGCAGGCTCACCCCGCCGCGATCGCTTTCGAGCATCTCGCGCAGCCGGCCGATCTCGGCGAGCAGCGCCAACGGCTCCTCGGCCGTGCCCGTGTCGATCGCGTGCTGGACCTGCGGATAGTCGAATCGGACCCGGCTGCGCACCAGCGCGCGAAAGACGTCGGTGCCGATCAGGTCGCCGGACGAGTCCAGGTCGAGCACCCACACCAGCGCGGGCCGGTCCTGCCCCGGGAGCAGGCTGGCGGCCGCCTCGGACAACGTCGGCGGATGCAGCGGGATGCGCTCGTCCGGCAGGTAGAGGGTCTCCACCCGGCGCATGGTCTCCGCGTCCAGCGCACCGCCGGGGGTGACCCAGGCCGCCACGTCCGCGATCGCGTAGTGCACCCGGTAGCCGGTGTCGGTGCGGACCAGGTGCATCGCCTGGTCCAGGTCGAGCGACTCGGCCGGATCGATGGTCAGGAACGGCAGCTCGGTCAGATCACGACGGGTCAGCGTGGGCCCGCGCCGGGCGGCCGCGTCCGCCTCGGCCAGCACCTCCGGGGAGAACGGGCCCGGCAGTGCGAGGTCCGCGCGCAGGCGGGTGAAGCCGGCGCGCAGGCGGTCGCCGTCGGCGGACCTGATGTGGAGATGGCGACGGGGCACGGATCGAGCTTAGGAAAGATCCGCTGCGGTGCGAAGGACTTTCACGGCTTTTCGCCCGCGCGCCCGGAGCCGCGGCGTCGTGTTCGGCCCGGCTCGTCCCCATAAACTTGATCGGCCCCCCTTGATCGTTCCCTTCGATCGGCCCCTTCCACCCCCGCGTCGCTTGGAGTCCCGCCCGTGCTCGTGTTGTTGCCGCCCTCCGAGGGCAAGGCCGCTGCGGGGACGGGCCCCGCGCTCGACCTCGCGGGCCTTTCGATGCCGGAACTGAACTCCGTGCGGCGGCAGGTGCTCGATTCGTTGATCACCCTGTGCGAGGGCGACGAGGTCAAGGCTCTCGAAGTGCTCGGTCTCGGCCCGAAACTGCGCGGCGAGGTGCTGCGCAACCTCGACCTGCGCGAGGCGCCCGCGCTGCCGGTGGCCGCGCTGTATACCGGCGTGCTCTACGACGCCCTGGACCTGCCCTCGCTCACCGGCGCGGCGGCGGCGCGCGCGGCCGGGTCGATCCTGGTCTTCTCCGGGCTCTGGGGAGCGTTGCGGCCGACCGACCGGGTGCCGCCGTACCGCTGCTCGATGGGTGTGCGGCTGCCCGGCATCGGCGCCCTCGCCGGCCAGTGGCGCGCGGCGATGGCACCGGTGTTGCCCAGGCTCGCGGGCGAGGAAACGGTCCTGGACCTGCGATCGGCGGCGTACGGCGCGGCCTGGAAGCCGACCGGCGCGGTCGCCGAGCGAACCGCCACCGTGCGGGTGTTGCACGAGCGGATCGTGGACGGGGTGGCCAAGCGCTCGGTGGTGAGCCACTTCAACAAGGCGACCAAGGGTCGGGTGACCCGCGACCTGCTGGTCTCCGGCGCCGAACCGCGCAATCCGGCCGAACTGGCCGACGTGCTGCGCGAACTGGGCTGGACCGTGGAGACGGCCGAGCCCAAGCAGGGCGGCACGCCCTGGGCGCTGGACGTCGTGGTCGCCGCGATCTGAGTGCGGTCGACGTCCGAGCAATTGCGGTCGAACCAAGCCCCGCCTTGACAAAACAAGGGGGTTTCATGATCCTGACGCTTCCTCCGCAGGAAAAATACAAAGCATTTCGTCCTACTTTGGATGATTCGTGCGTCGCGTCCGGCGGAGTCGACGATCCGACATCCATGGGGGATGAGTGAGTTACCCGCCGCCGCCCGGCCAGGACCCGAACCAGCCGTACGGGCAGCAGCCGTACCCCGGTCAGCAGCAGTACCCCGGCCAGGGCCAATACCCGGGGCAGTACCAGCAGCCGCCATACCCGCAGGGACAGCCGGGCCCGTACGGGCAACCGCAGTACCCGGGTGGCTACCCGCAGGGTGCCGGCTACCCGCCGCCGCCCGGGCGCAACCGCAAGGGCCTGTGGATCGCCGTCGCCGTGGTCGCGGTACTCGCGATCGTCGGCGTGGTCGGTGCGATCGGCATGTCCGGCGACGACGACGACAAGAAGAGCTCCGCCGCCTCGACTTCGTCGGCGAGCGCGTCCACCGGCGCGAAGTCCGGGTCGCCCACGCCGTCGACGACGTCGGCCAAGCGCAGTTCCACACCCACGCCGGACCCCGACGACGATTCGACCTCGGCGCCCGGGCCGGGCGCCGGCGGTACCGGTCTGGGTGAGGACAACTTCCTCTCCACGGTGCACATGCTCATCCCGGCGACGAAGTCGAAGCCGGACGCCGAACTGGTGTCCCAGGGCAAGCAGGCCTGCTCGGACCTCAAGTCCGGGAAGACCCTGCTCGAGGCCGCGATGAAGGTCACCATGGTGAGCGCGGTGCAGGAGAAGGGCATGGTCGTGGGCGGCGCGATCGCCGCGTTCTGCCCGGACCAGAACGGCAAGGTCAGGTAGGGCCGACCCGCCGACCGCCCGCAACGACGAGCGCCCCGTTCCCGACGTTCGGGAACGGGGCGCTCGTCGTTGCGGGCGGCGCGCCGAACCGAAGCGATCCGCGATGTACATTTCTTGCGGGTCCACCGTGCCGGACAGGTGTCATTGCGATCACCTGCGAACCCTGTCGGCACATCGACTCGAGCGACCCGCGATGATGGGGATTGCCCGGGCCGGTCTTCCGCGTTGTATACGCAGAGGCGCCGTGTGGGGCGCGTACGAAACGCACGCGGAAGAAGGGGTTCCATGGAGCGAATGGGCAGAATGGCCGGATGGCTGCGCCGTCGACCGCGTGAGGATCCGGACGCCGTGCGCGACCGGCGGGCCGGACTGCTCATGGACCTGGTCGAGCGCGGCTGGCCCGTCTGTCCCGCGGCACACCCGGTGGGTTTCGGCTGTTCCTGTGACCGGGTGGGCTGTCCGTCACCGGGCATGCACCCCGTCTCGTTCGCGTGGCAGACCCAGGCGTCCACCGACCCGGTTCAGGTGGCGCGCTGGCTGGAGTTGTATCCCGAGGCCAACTTCGTCACCGCGACCGGCGCCGGCCACGACGTGTTGGACGTGCCCGCGCAGGCGGGCGAGATCGCCCTCGCGGTCTTCGCCGAGCAGGGCATCGAGATCGGCCCGGTGGCCTCCTGCGGCCCCGAACGCACGCTGTTCTTCACCGCGACCCGCGGCACTCCCGCCGACGAGGACGAGTGGTGGCCCTGCGAGTTGGACTGTCACCCCGAGACGCTGGACGCCCATCCGGGCCTGCGCTGGCACTGCCGGGGCAGCTACGTGCTGGTGCCGTCCTCGCAACACCCCTCGGGGCAGCCGGTGCGCTGGATCCGGGGCCCCGAACTACCGCTGCCCGACCCGCTGCGAGTGCTGGACGTGCTCACCGACGCGTGCGACACGGTGGGGGCGACGGCCGGCGACGGGCGCTGGATGTAGCCGAGCCGGCCGGCCCGGCCACGTCCGGGGGTCATTCGCCGTCCGCGCCGACCAAGCCGTACATCCACCCGACGAGTTGCACCTTGCCGCCGGCCTTCGGCACCACCGCGACGTACTCGGAGAGCCGGTGCTCGGTCACCGACCTGGTCGGCTTGCCGGCCAGGAAGGTCAGCGTCGAGGGGTCCACGTCGCCGAGCCGGCGCGGCGGCTGCACGGTGAGCTTGACGCTGTGCTGGAGCGCGAAGAGCACCAGCGCGCCACCGTCCTTGGTCCGCACCGCGAGCGGCGGGAACTGGGTCGCCGCGCTGTCCACCGTCTGCCGCACGAAGCCCTCGCCGATCGGCTCGTCCCGCTGCCTGCGCAGCTGCGCGGTGTAGGGGTCGGGCCCGAACAACTCCGCGCGCGTCTTGCCGTCCTTGAGGAACTCGGTGAGGACGGGCGCCAGTTCGCCGGGCGCGGCGGCCAGCCCGGGGGCGGTCGGGGCGACCGGTTCGAGATAGCCGTCCGCGTCCTTGGCCAACTCGGGCAGCGGGCTCTGCAGGGTGGGGCCCCACGCGGCCTGCCACACCGCGTCCGGGTTCGCCTTGACGAAGACCAGCAACTGCGGCTTGGCGTTGTTGAAGTTCGGCGTGTTGTGCACGGCGAACCACTTGGGCCAGCCGATCACCTTGGGGATCAGGAATTCGGGCCGCTCGTGCGCGATCGGGGCCTTGCCCAGATTCCCGCGCGGGTCGGTGAAGCTCAGGATCTTCAGACCGGCCTGGTCCAGCGCGCCGAGCGAGCCGGTCTCGACCCGGGCGTTGAGCGGCAGGTCGCGGTTGGCGTAGGCCTGGTTGTTCTGCACCTCGTAGTTGTGCAGCACCTTGCCGGCCTCGCGCCGGTCCAGGGCCTCGACGGGCGTCGTGGAGCCGTGGACGGCGACACAGCCGGTTGCGGCGAGCGCCGTCACGAGCAGGGCGGCGGTCGCGGCCACCGCGCGGGATATGCGCATCGGTACTCGGCAACTCTTCCGGGGGAGCGGGCAGGAGGAGATCTCGCGAAACCTTACTGCCCGCACCCCGCGCGGCACCGCGCCCGCCCGGTACGGACCGCACGACGCCGGGACGGACTACACGACGGTCAGCACCTCGGCCCCGGTGTCGGTGACGACCAGGGTGTGTTCGAACTGCGCGGTGCGCCTGCGGTCCTTGGTGACCACGGTCCAGCCGTCGTCCCACATGTCGTAGTCGTAGGTGCCCAGGGTGAGCATCGGCTCGATGGTGAAGGTCATCCCGGGCTCCATCACGGTGGTCGCCCGCTCGTCGTCGTAGTGCGGGATGATCAGGCCGGAGTGGAACGAGCTGTTGATGCCGTGGCCGGTGAAGTCGCGGACCACGCCGTAGCCGAAGCGCTTCGCGTAGGACTCGATGACCCGGCCGATCACGTTGATCTGCCGACCCGGCTTGACCGCCTTGATGCCCCGGTTCAGCGCCTCGCGGGTGCGCTCGACGAGCAGCCTCGACTCCTCGTCCACGTCGCCGACCGGGTAGGTCGCGTCGGTGTCGCCGTGCACGCCGCCGATGAACACGGTCACGTCGATGTTGACGATGTCGCCGTCGTTCAGGCGCGTGGTGTCCGGGATGCCGTGGCAGATCACCTCGTTGATCGAGGTGCAGATGGTCTTCGGGAAGCCCCGGTAGCCCAGGCAGGACGGGTAGGCGTGGTGATCGAGCACGTACTCGTGGGCGACCCGGTCCAACTCGTCGGTGGTCACTCCGGGTGCGATGTGCGCGGCGGCGGCCTCCATCGCGCCCGCCGCGATCCGACCGGCGACGCGCATCCGCTCGATCGTCTCGGCGTCCTGCACCTCGGGCCCGGTGTACGGGGTCGGCGCGGGCTTCCCGACATACTCCGGCCGCGGGATGTCGGCGGGAACGGAGCGGATGGGGGTCGCCTTACCGGGTACGAGAATCGCCATAACCAGCGAGTGTAGCCGGCGCCGCGACCGGGGCGGCGATCGATACGACCGATACGACGCGTCGTGCCGAACAGGGATCGAGTGGGTGGAGGACGGGCCGTGAAGTTCAGACTGTGGCGCAAGCCCGAGGGGCGCGCCGGCGAGTGGTACTACTGCATCAGGCACGGCACGGTCGAAGAGGGTCCGGACTGCCCGGCGCGCGACCGGCTCGGGCCGTACTCGACCCGCCGGGAGGCGGCGAACGCGCTGGAGACCGCGAAGACCCGCAACCAGGCCTGGGAGAACGACCCCAACTGGAACGACCCCGGGCGCCGCTGAGCGAACGGCGCCACCGATCCGTGGGCGGTCGCCGCTCGGCGAGGTGGCACGGGACGAGCGCGGCATGCGGCGGTCGGGTCACTCGGCGGGTTCGGGGACCCGGCCGCCGCCCACGGTGAGCACGCCGGGCAGCTCGGACAGGCCGGAGACCAGATCGGTGGGGTCGGCCGGGCCCTCCACGAGCAGGACCACCGCCGCGGCCCGGGGCTCGCCGGGCGGGGTCTCGCCGGGGTCCTCCGCGCGCTCGTCGCGATTGTGCACGGACACGTCCACCACGGTGAACCCGGCGCCGGTACAGGCGACCAGGACCGCGGAGAGCACGCCGTGTCCGGGCAGATAGGTGATCCGGATCTCGGCGGCGCGAGCCCGGACCCCGCCGATCCTGCGGATGATCGGCGGATAGCCGTACACGACCACGAAGTGCAGCGTGGTGACGCCGATCGCGAGATAGGGCAGGCCCGCGCCGCAGGCCATGCCGATCGCACAGGTCAACCAGACGACGGCGGCGGTGGTCAGGCCGCGCACCGTGTCGCGGCGGACGAAGATCAGGCCGCCGCCGATGAAGCCGATGCCGGAGACCACCTGCGCGGCGATCCGGGACGGGTCCCAGCCGACGTGGCCGGCGGGCAGCACGTCGGCGAAGCCGTACTTGGAGATCTCCATGAACAGCGTGGTGCCGACGCCGACCAGTGCGTGCGTGCGCAGTCCCGCGCTCTTCTGTCGGACCTCGCGCTCGACGCCGATCACGCTGGAGAGCACGAAGGACAACATCAGTTCGGAGAACTGGGTCCACCCCTGACTCTGCGCGATCCCCTGCGACCAGCCCGCCAGGGTCGTGCCGGCATCCACGCGCCCACCTCCTCCGCCCCGGGACCGTGGTCCCGGGGCTGCTCGACCGACTTGCCTTCCCGGCACGCTACGACTCCATTCGGAGCAGTGGTCACGCGCGCCGGTTCGGAAACCGGTCGAGGGAGGGGCGGGCGAGGGTCAGGCGCGCGAGCGGGCCGGGATTCGCTTTCGCGAACCGGTCGTCCTGGATACGGCCTTTCGGGTGCGCGAGACGGTCGGCTTTGTTGCCGCCCTTCGGGTGCGCGAGACGGCCGGCCGGGATACCGCCATTCGGGTGGCCGAAGGCCTGGAGGCGACCTTTCGCGATTGCGCCTTTCGGGGCGACGCCTTTGCGGTGGTCGACTTCGCGGGTGAACTCTTGCGCGCCGTGCTGCTCTTGCGCGTCGCGCCGCCGCGCCGTGCGACGGTCCGGGCGGTCGGGGTCCGCCGTTGCGTGGCACCGGACTTCGGGGCCTGAGTCCGCGGCATGGCGGCGTCGACCGTGCGGTCGTCGACCGTCTCGGTGTCGCCGTTGCGCTGGATGTAGCGCAGTGCGGTAAGCGCCTCGCGCTTGGTGTCATAAGGCGACGACTTGATGATCGTCGAACCGTTGGAAGCTGCCAGGACGAAGCCGAACTTGCCGGAGCGTCCCTTGGTCACAATGAATTTGGCCGGCACTTGCGTCTCCTTGGAGAGCGAAGAGAAAGTTTTCTCCTCCACGGAAACACGGTTTGTCCCGGTTGTCATATATAAGTGCTATTTCGGAGTGAATCGACCCGCTCAGCCGAAAACCACTGTGACCTCGACTGCATCCGGGTGCCGACCCCGTGTTCTCTGCGGTTCCGGCCGGCAGGATCACGCCATGACAACCCCCTCGTCCCCCAAGCGCGACCCGCGTGACCTGCC
The DNA here is from genome assembly GCF_044458105.1 of Embleya sp. NPDC050493. Lineage (NCBI taxonomy): Bacteria > Bacillati > Actinomycetota > Actinomycetes > Kitasatosporales > Streptomycetaceae > Embleya > Embleya sp. NPDC050493. The sequence continues at coordinate 45,682 of NZ_JBITHP010000030.1, read as the reverse complement.
GAACATCGACCACCTGGTCGTGGGCGTCCTCGGCGGCACCGGCGAGCAGGGCCGCGGTCTCGCGTACCGCCTGGCCGTCGCCGGCCAGAAAGTGATCATCGGCTCGCGCAGCGCCGAACGGGCCGGCTCCGCCGCGGCGGAGCTCGGTGCCGGTGTCCGCGGCGCGGACAACGCCACCTGCGCGGCGGAGAGCGACATCGTGATCGTCGCCGTGCCCTGGGAGGGGCACCGCGACCTGCTCGTCGCCCTCAAGGGCGAGTTGGCGGGCAAGATCGTCGTCGACTGCGTGAACCCGATGGGCTTCGACAAGCAGGGCGCGTTCGTGCTCGACGTCGAGGAGGGCAGTGCCGCGCAGCAGGCCGCCGCCGTACTCACCGACTCGGCCGTCACCGCCGCCTTCCACCACGTCTCCGCGGTGCTGCTGCTCGACCCGAACGTGGAATCCCTGGACACCGACATCATGGTGCTCGGCGACAAGCGCGACGCCACCGACGCCGTACAGGCGCTCGCGTCGCGGATCCCCGGGATGCGTGGGGTGTACGCCGGTCGACTGCGCAACGCGCGTCAGGTGGAGGGGCTCACCGCCAACCTGATCTCGACCAACCGCCGGTACAAGGCACACGCCGGACTGCGCATCACCGACGTGTGAGCCCGCTCGGGTGCGGGCCACGCCGCACGCGAGTACCCGGACGGCACGAGGCCCGGCGCATCCGATGACGCGCCGGGCCTCGTGCCGTCCTGCCGTGTGCGGGGATCGCCCCGGTGTCAGGCCAGCGACGCGGCCCAGGTGCCCAGCGGGCGGGCGACCAGCTCGCCGGCGTTGTTGTCGATCGCGTCCTGCAGGCCGGCCAGTACGTGGGTGACCATGCCGGCGGTGGCCGGGTCGGTGAGCACGTGCTGCACGTCGGCCTCGACGCCGAGCCGGGTGTGCACCTCGGGGACGGAGATCTCCGGGCCGGAGACGACGAAGTTGTTCAGGTCCCGGAGCAGGGTCTTGAGCTGGATCAGCGCGCGGATGCCGCCCTGGACGCCCGGCGAGGCGGAGATCGCGACGATCGACTTGCCGGCCAGCACGCCCTGGGCGTACGGGCGCGAGGCCCAGTCCAGCGCGTTCTTGAGCACGCCCGGCAGGCTGCGGTTGTACTCGGGGGTGGCGATGATCAGGCCGTCCGCCTCGGCGATCGCCTCGCGCAGGCGCACCACGGACGCCGGCGGGTTGGCCTCCAGGTCCTGGTTGAAGTGCGGGAGCTCGTCCAGACCCTTGTACACCTCGATCTGCATGCCCTCGGGCGCGAACGGCTGGAGGGCGTTCAGGAGCGCGGTGTTGAACGACGCGGCGCGCAGCGAGCCGGAGATGGCGAGGATGCGGGACATGGGTCCTCCGTGGATGGCGAGACGGGGCGAAGCAGGTTGTTGAACGTTTAACAATATATCGCGCGCTTGTTGTGGATTCAACTTCCCCTCGGATCCGCGGACGAAATCGGCGCCCCGGGCCGCCTGCGGCCGGTGCCGGGAGCCGGGTCGGCGGGGGCGACAATGGAGCCGCGCCGCGCCCGCATCGCCCGCGGCCGTCCCCCGTTCGCACCCGTCTGGAGCCCCCCGTCATGCCCCGCATCGTCGTTCTCGCCGTGATCGTGTGCGTCCTGGCGCTCGCCGCCGCCGTGGTGGCCTTCGTCGGCGGAAGCTGGCTCGGCGTCCCGTTCGTGTTGCTTGCCGCGCTGGACGGCAACATCGCTTTCTACTACCTGCGCCGGCACCGTATCCGCCGTTCGCGTGAGCTCGCCGCGCGCGCCTGAGCCCGTTTTCACCGCCCGCCGGGCGTCACCCGTATGGGTGGATGCCGCCGATCGGTGGCGTGTCGTCATCGAATTCGAACAAAGGTTCGGGCTACGCTTCCACCCGACGTTGTCCACAGGCGTGCGCCGGTCGTGCCTCGGTGTCGGTGCGACGGGTTAGCGTTCAAGGTGTGAAGCGAACACCACAGACCGGCAAGGCGGCAGGCATGGCAGGACAGGATCGCGAGAAGGCGTTGGAGAACGCCCTCGCCCAAATTGAACGACAGTTCGGGAAGGGTTCGGTGATGCGTCTCGGCGACGAGGCGCGTGCACCGATCGAGGTCATTCCCACCGGCGCGATCGCGCTCGACGTGGCACTGGGCATCGGTGGCCTCCCACGCGGTCGCGTCGTGGAGGTCTACGGCCCGGAAGGCTCCGGCAAGACGAGCCTCGCGCTGCACGCGATCGCGAGTGTGCAGCGGGCCGGCGGCATCGCGGCGATCGTCGACGCCGAGCACGCGCTCGACCCCGACTACGCGAAGAAGCTCGGCGTCGACACCGACGCCCTGCTGGTCTCGCAGCCGGACACCGGCGAGCAGGCGCTGGAGATCGTCGACATGCTGACCCGCTCGGGCGCGGTCGACATCATCGTCATCGACTCGGTGGCGGCGCTCGTGCCGCGTGCGGAGATCGAGGGCGAGATGGGCGACTCGCACGTCGGCCTCCAGGCCCGACTGATGAGCCAGGCGCTCCGCAAGATCACCGGTGCGCTCAACCAGACGAACACCACCGCGCTGTTCATCAACCAGCTGCGCGAGAAGATCGGCGTGATGTTCGGCTCGCCGGAGACCACGACCGGTGGTCGGGCGCTGAAGTTCTACGCCTCCGTGCGTCTGGACATCCGGCGGATCGAGACGCTCAAGGACGGCACCGAGGCGGTCGGCAACCGCACCCGGGTCAAGGTGGTCAAGAACAAGCTGGCCTCGCCGTTCAAGCAGGCCGAGTTCGACATCCTCTACGGCATCGGGATCAGCCGCGAGGGCGGCCTGATCGACATGGGCGTCGAGCACGGCTTCGTGCGCAAGTCCGGCGCCTGGTACACGTACGAGGGCGACCAGCTCGGTCAGGGCAAGGAGAACGCGCGGAAGTTCCTCAAGGACAACCCCGACCTCTCCGACGAGATCGAGAAGAAGATCAAGGAGAAGCTCGGGGTCGGCCCGCGGGTCGACGTGCCGGCGGAAGCGGAACCCGAGGAGGGCTGAGCTCGTGGGTCGCCCTGCCGGCGAGTGGTCGAACACGTGGGGGGACGGATCCGAGGCCGGACCCGTCTCCCCGCCGGTCGACCCCGCCGAACTGCGGGCCGCGCTGGAGGCGGTCGCGGCACGAACCGCGACGGGCGATCGGGCCGAGCGCGGCGGTGCCCGGCGCCGCACCGCAGGCCGATCCGGCCCGACGCGACGCGACGCGCAGGAGCGCGAAGCGGGCGACCGGGAGGCGAGGGACGACGGCTCGGGGGCCGACGTCCACGAAGCGCGTGAGCGGGCCGCCGGTCGGCGGTCCGAAGGTGGTCGGGCCAAACGGGACCGGCGCGAGCGGGCCGGGACTCGGGGCCGGGCCCGCCGGGACACGGACGACGAGGGCATCGAGGGCGCCGACACGGCTCCCGAACCGCTCGCCGATCCGGAGGCCACCGCGCGCGCGATCTGCCTGCGCCTGTTGACCGGGCGCGCGCGCACCCGGGCCCAACTGGCGGACGCGCTGCGCCGCCGGGAGGTGCCCGACGAGGTGGCGGAATACGTACTGGGCCGATTCACCGACGTGGGACTCATCGACGACACCGCCTTCGCGGGCGCGTGGGTCGACACCAGACATACCGGCAAGGGGCTGGCCCGTCGCGCGCTGGCCCGGGAGCTGCGCCAACGCGGTGTGGACGCGGTCGTGGTGGACGAGGCGGTCGCCCGACTCGACCCCGAACAGGAGCTGGAGACGGCTCGGGCCCTGGTGGCCCGCCGGTTGCCGGGCACGCGCGGCCTGGACCGGGACAAGCGCATCCGCAGGTTGGCGGGCATGCTCGCGCGCAAGGGATACGGCGAGGGGCTGGCCGTTCGCGTGGTCCGGGACGCACTGGACGACGAGGCCGCGGCCGACGAGGCCGGCGACGCGGACGAGACCCCGTGGCGAGCCTGGGACGGACCGGTCTGAGCCGGGTGCTCGCGACCGGTCCGGGGTGACCGTCCCAGGATCCGCCGGACAGGGCCTAGCCTGGGAGGGTTGTCCGAGCCGTCGGGCCGCCACAAGCGCGTCCCTCGGCGCGTCCACGTCCCAGCCGTCCGCTTGAAGGGCCATCCGCCTTGGCGATCAGTGTGTTCGACATGTTCTCGATCGGGATCGGCCCGTCGAGCTCCCACACGGTGGGTCCCATGCGCGCCGCGCGGATGTTCGCGCAGCGCCTCAAGAGCGAGGGCGTCCTGGACCGGGTCGCCTCCGTCCGGGTCGAGCTGTACGGCTCCCTGGGCGCGACCGGCCACGGACACGGCACGCCGCGCGCGGTGCTGCTCGGCCTGGAGGGCTACTCGCCACGCACCGTCGACCCGGAGGAGGTCGAGCCGGAACTGGCGCGCATCCGCGAGTCGGGGATGTTGCGACTGCTCGGTGTGCAGGACATCGCCTTCGACGGCGACCGGGACCTGGTGCTGCACCGTCGCAAGTCGCTGCCGTACCACGCCAACGGGATGACCGCGTGGGCGCGCGACGAGGACGGCACCGAGCTGCTCACCAAGACCTACTACTCGGTCGGCGGCGGCTTCGTGGTGGACGAGGACGCGGTGGGGGCGGATCGGGTCAAGCCCGACGACACCGTGCTGCGCCACCCGTTCCGCACCGGCGACGAGTTGTTGCGGCTGACCCGGGAGACCGGCCTGTCGGTGTCCGCGCTGATGCTGGAGAACGAGAAGGCGTGGCGCACCGAGCCGGAGATCCGCGCCGAACTGCTGGAGATCTGGCAGGTGATGCGCGCGTGCGTGGAGCGCGGCCTGGCCACCGAGGGCATCCTGCCCGGTGGGCTCAAGGTGCGCCGCCGCGCCTCACGGACCGCCCGTACGCTGCGCGCCGAGGGAGACCGACCCACGCACGCGATGGAGTGGGTCACCCTGTGGGCGATGGCGGTCAACGAGGAGAACGCCGCCGGCGGTCGGGTGGTCACCGCGCCCACCAACGGCGCCGCCGGCATCATCCCGGCCGTCCTGCACCACTACGTGGCCACCGTCCCGGGCGCGGACGAGGACGGCATCGTGCGCTTCCTGCTCGCCGCAGGCGCGATCGGCATGTTGTTCAAGGAGAACGCGTCGATCTCCGGTGCCGAGGTCGGCTGCCAGGGCGAGGTGGGTTCGGCCTGCGCGATGGCCGCCGGCGGCCTGGCGGAGGTGCTGGGCGGAACCCCGGAACAGGTGGAGAACGCCGCCGAGATCGGTATGGAGCACAACCTCGGGCTCACCTGCGACCCGGTCGGCGGCCTGGTGCAGATCCCGTGCATCGAGCGCAACGGCATGGCCGGCGTCAAGGCGGTCACCGCCGCCCGGATGGCCCTGCGCGGCGACGGTCGGCACCACGTCTCGCTGGACAAGGTCATCAAGACCATGAAGGAGACCGGCGCGGACATGAAGACCAAGTACAAGGAGACCGCCCGGGGCGGCCTCGCGGTCAACATCATCGAGTGCTGAGCGCCGCCCGCCGGGATGCGCGGCGGATGGTGCGCACTCACCGACGTCGGTGACGCACGTGCCGGCGGCGCGTTGATGTTCTGGGCGGGACACGTGAGGTGTGCTCCCGGAATCGAAGGGTAGGCATGCGCCCGTGAACGACGAGAGCGGTCCCCTCCTGGTGCAGGTGTCGGCGGTCGGAGCCGGTCATACGTTGGTGACCGTGCACGGCGAGATCGACATGGACAGCGGTCCGATTCTGGACGATGCGCTGAGCCGACAGGTCTCGGCCGGCCTGAACCGGCTGCTGCTGGATCTGTCCTCGGTCGGCTTCATCGACTCCTTCGGCCTGCGGATCCTGGTCCGGGCCGAGCGGCGGGCCCGCGAGGCCGGCGGTTCCCTGCAGCTGATCGCGCCGACCCGGGCGGTCGCGCGGGTGCTGCGGCTGACCGGCTTCACCCTGATGGTGGCCGTGCACGACACCGTGCAGGAGGCGCTGGCCGCGCAGGACAGCCCGGCCGGGCTCGACTAGGCAGGTCCGGCGGACAGGACCAGGAGCACTGGGCCTGATCAAAAACACCAAGAATCATGATCAAAATCCGGCGCAGGGGTGGCCGGATTCGATCATGCACGCCACACTTGGAACGTTCGCGCGCCGGATGTTTCTGCTGTCGCCCGAAGGCCGTGGACCTGTGGCCGTCCCGCCGAGCGCAAGCCCGACGGGACGGCCGCCGCATGTCCGGCGGCGATGCGGGCGAGGTGACGCGGGGCGGAGTGAGGCGGCCCCGCGCCCCGGTCAGACCAACGTGCGCTTGAGGAACCGCGCCATGGTCGAGCGATACTCGCGGGCCTCGGGCAGCAGCGCGGTGAGTTCGCCCGCGCCGTGTACGAAGCCGTCCCAGCGCTTGGCCTCGACCGGGACGCCGGCCGCCTCCAACTGCTTCGCGTACGCCTCGCCCTCGTCGCGCAGCGGGTCGTACTCGCCGGTGAGCACCAGCGCGGCGGGCAGCCCGGCGAGGTCCTCGGCGTGCAGCGGCGACGCGAGCGGATCGGTGCGCTCGCTGCGCGGGCTGGTCAGGTACAGCTGGACGGCCTCCTCCAGCGCCTCGCGGGTGAGCAGGTAGCCCTCGCCGTTCTCCGACACGGACGGCCGGGAGAGGGTCAGGTCCAGGATCGGAGCGTCCAGCACCTGGGCCAGCGGGGTCGGCTGGCGGCGGTCACGCAGCATGATCGAGCAGGCCGCGGCCAGGTTGCCGCCGGCGCCCGTGCCGCCGATGGCCACCTTGTCCGCGTTGATGCCCAGCTGGAAGGCGCGCTCCTGCACCCAGATCCACGCGGCGTACGCGTCCTCCAGGGGCCACGGGAACTTGAGCTCGGGCGCCAGGCGATACTCGACCGAGATCACCACGGCGCCGCTCTCGGCGGCCATGTGCGCGCAGTGACCGTCGAACCGGTCCACCGCGCCGAGCCACCACGCGCCGTCGTGCAGGTACACGTAGCCTGGGCGACCGCCCTTGGGAGCGGGTCCGGCCGGCGTGTACACGCGGGCGGTGATCTTGCCCGGCTCGGGCTCCTTCACCGTGATGTTCACATCCCGCGTCGTCACATCTTCCGGCGCGGGCTCGGCGAACGCGAGGATGGACGACTCCAGGGCTTTGTTCGACGCGGCACGGCGCTCCGCCAAGGGCAGGTCGGCCAACAGGGGCGGCGCGGCGGCGACAGCGTCGAGGATCGGCTGGATCTGCGGTGCGACGGGCATGCGACTCCTCCGAACGGATTACGAAGCAGCACAGTAGAACTTCGCGCCCGGAGTTGACAGAGCGTCAGACTCCGAGCGCGTGACATAGACCACACAGAAAGCGCGCGAAGGGCGTCAACCGTGCCAGTTGCCCCCGGCGTTGAATAAACGGAACCCACTGAGGAGTACGTGTTGACCGTCATCGACGAGCCCCGGATACCGGGCGCGCCGACGTCCACCCCGGGCCGAGGTGCCCCCGACGAGCACTCGTCGGGGGCCCTGTCGTTCGTGGAGCGCGGCTTCCGGTTGTTGTGGCCGCCGCTGGCGGTGTACGCCGGTACCGCGGTGCTCCAACTGCTGGTGCTCTCGTGGATGATCCCGCCGGGCGGCCCGAGTCTGCGTGACCGGCTGCTGCAGTGGGACGCGCACTGGTATGTGGACGTCGCCGCGCACGGCTACCCGGACAGCTTCACGTACACTCCCGAGGGCGACCTCACCGGCAATACGCTCGCGTTCTTCCCGCTGTATCCCGGCCTGGTCCGGATCGTGCACTACCTCACCGGCACCGACTTCGAGACGGCCGGCCTGATCGCCGGACACCTGGCCACCGCCGCCGCACTGTGTGTGCTGTACGTGTTCATGAAGCGCCTGTACGACCGGCGCGCGGCGCTCGTGATGACCGTGCTCGTGGGCGGCGCGCAGCCGATGGGCGTGGTCTTCTCGATGGCCTACAGCGAGACGCTGTTCCTGGCGCTCGCGGTGGGCACGCTGCTGGCGGCGCACCGACGGGCCTGGCTGACCGCGGGCCTGCTCGCCTGCCTGACCAGCATCACCCGGCCGGCGGGCATCGCGGCGATCGCCGCGTTGGGGGTGGCCGCGCTGTTGGAGATGTGGCAGCACCGGCGGCTCGTGTACCGCCCGATCGCGGCGTGTGTGATCGCGTGCCTGGGCATGCCGCTCTACCTGCTGTGGGTGGGCACCCGGCTCGGCGAGATCGATGCCTGGTTCACCATCCAGGACGCCGGCTGGGGCACCAGGTGGGACAACGGCGAGGCGGTCCGGCACTTCCTGACCGACACGCTGCGCAACGGCGACCAGTGGATAGCGGTCAGCACGGCGGTGTTGATCATCGCGGCCGTGATCGGTTCGCTGGTCGCGCTGAACCGACGGATCTGGCCGCCGCTGGCGGTGTACGGCCTGTCGATCCTGGTGATGACGCTGTGCCAGAGCAACTACTACCACTCGAAGCTGCGGCTGATGATCCCCACGCTGCTGTTCTTCGTCCCCCTGGCGACGGTGCTGGCGCGGGCGCGCACGCGTACGGCGGTGCTCGTGCTGAGCGGGATGTGCCTGTTCGGCATGTGGTACGGCGCGTACATGCTCACCACCTGGCACTACGGGATCTGACGTCCGCCTCGTCCTCGACCGCCCGGGTGGGCCGATTTTCGGGCCACCCGGGCGGTCGAGGACGAGGCGGTTCCGGGCGCTTCGTCAGTGCCCCGCCCCGCGGGCGCGGTCGATGGCCTCCTCGAGGATGTCCAGGTGCTCGGGGGGCAGGTGTGCCGCTATGTAGCCGTCCGGGCGGATCAGCAGGATCGTGTGCGCGCCGGCGCCGGGGTACTCGGGGGTGACCACCAACTCGGCCGGCGCGGCGAGTTTGTCCAGCCGGGCCCGCAGCCGGGGCATCAGGCCCGCCTCGCGCCAGCGGTCGCCGTGCCACACCTCTATGCCGGGGGCGATCAACAGCACGACCAACCCGCGGTCCAGGCATTCGGTCAGCCACCCGTCGGCGCCGTCCGCGCGGACCACGGGTACGTCCCGGATCCACTCGCCGACCCCGGGGCCGGGGGTGAGCAGCGGCGAGCCGTTGTAGTCGGGGCCGGACGTGCTCGCGGCCGGACCGCGCGGGTCCAGCCGGCGCAGTGTGGTGCCCTTGCCGCGTGCGCCCATCAGGGTCAGCCGGCGGCCCACCTTCTGTGCCGGGCTCGCCGGCGCCAGGAAGTGCAGCGCGTCCTCGCCCAGCGCCAACCGGCGCCGGGCCGCCCCCCGGCGCTCGCCGTGGTAGGTCTCCAGGAGCCGGATCGGGGCGTAGCCGCGCAGTGTGAAGGCCAGCTTCCAGGCCAGGTTTCGGACGTCCTGGAGACCGAGTTCGACCGCGTCCGCGGCGGACGGGTGGACCAGGTGCGCGGCGTCCCCGGCGAGCAGCACCCGGCCGACCCGGAAGCGGCGGGCGAGTCGCTGGTGCACCTCGTACTCGCCGCTCCACAACAGGTCGTGCGCGGGATCCTCGGCCGAGTCCGAGTCGGGGGAGAGCGCGTCCAGGGTGCGCAGCACCGACCGCACCTTGGCGGAGACCCGCTTGGGGTCGGCCAGGTCGCCGGTCACCTGGATCACCCGGGTCTCCTCGGCGGCCTTGGCCACTCCGTGCGCCATCGGGAGCTGCCAGGTCAGTCGCCACACGTCGTCGGGCAGCGGCTGGGCGAGCACGGTGCCGCCCTTGTGGAACGGCGGGTCCACGAACAGCCACGGGGTGGCCGGCCCGCCGGTGTCGGGGGTCGGGGGCTCGTCGGCCAGCGAGGGATCCGGGGGCACCAGCGACGTCGCGGTGATCCGGCGCGGCAGCCGTACCTTGACGTCCGCGCACAACAGTCGGTCCACCCGCGGGCGGCCGGGAAAGCGCACGTTCACCGCGCGCCGGACCACCGAGCGGGACCCGTCGCAGCCGAGCAGCCACTGCGCGCGCCACTTGACCGGGCCGCCCGGGCCGCGGGCGAGCAGGGTGACCGAGGTCTCGTCCTGTTCGACTCCCTCGATCCGGTGCCGCCACGCGGTGGTCACCAGCGGACTGGCGTGCACGGCGTCCAACAGGGCGCGTTCCAGGCGCTGTTGGGAGAGTCCGTAGCGGACCGGGGCCTCGGGCTCGTCGACCGGCTGCGGTACGTCGCGGGTGCGCCGGCGGATCCGCTGCACGCCCCACGGCTCGGCGGCGCCGTCGAGGCGCGTGCCGGTCAGGTCGTAGACGAAGGCCAGCGTCGCGCCGTCCAGCGCACACGCGCGCGAGCCGGCCCGCGGCGTGCCGTTGCCCGAGTCCACCACCACCGAACGCACCCCGCGCCCGGCCAGGGCCAGGGCGGCGGCCAAACCGGCGGGCCCGGCGCCCGCGATGATCACCGAGTCCGCGCGCGGAGCATTGCCCGCCATCGTGGCCCCCCAAGTGTTGCAAGACGTGTCGTACTCGTCGCCCATCATCCGGCACCGGGACCCCGTCACGACAAAGCGACGCCCCGCGGGTGGCGTTCACCGCGGGGCGTCGGTCGTCGGTGCTGCGGGTGGGGCGGTGGGACGGGCGAGTCAGACCCCGGCGCCGTCCAGGGCCAGGACGGCCGGTTGCGGCTCGACGGCCGGCGGCTTGCCCTTGCGCGAGGTGCGCAGCCTGCGCTCCAGCCACGTGGCGAAGGCCGACAGGATCATGCACATCGCGACGTAGATCGAGCCGACGATGATCGTCACCGGGATGAACGGCATGTGGTAGTCCTGGTAACCACCGATCAGCTTGGCCGCCGCGAGCAGCTCCGGGTAGGTGATCAGGAAGCCGAGCGAGGTGTCCTTGAGGGTCACCACGATCTGGCTGATGATCGTCGGGAGCATGGTGCGGATGCCCTGCGGGACCAGGATCATCGTCATCACCTGGGTCTTGCGCATGCCCAGCGCGTAGGCCGCCTCGCTCTGCCCCTTGGGGACGGCGAGGATGCCCGCGCGGATGTTCTCCGCCTGCACGGTGCCGTTGTAGATGGTCAGGCCGACCACCAGCGGCCACATCGGATCCCACTTCCACCAGCCCTGGCTGCCCGGGACGAGGTAGAGCATGAAGATCAGCACCAGCAGCGGCATCGCGCGGAAGAAGGTCACGAACGTGGTCGAGGCCCAGCGCACGATCTTGTGATCGGAGAGCCGGCCGGCGGCCAGGAAGGCGCCGAGCACGATCGAGAACACCGCGGCCAGCGCGAACGCCTTCAAGGTGGCCTTGAGGCCGTCGAGGATGAACTGCTGGACGCCCGTGTACTGGAACGGGTCCCACTTGGTCGACTCGAACTGACCGGTGTCCTCGAACCGCATGATCACGAAGACGAAGAAGGCGGCCAGGGCCAGGGTGCCGAGCACGCCGATGATCAGGTTGCGCCGACGTGCCTTCGGGCCCGGGACGTCGAACAGCACGCTCGCTTCGCGGCTCATCGGACCACCGCCAGCTTCTTCTCCAGCGCGGCGAGGAGCGCGCTCATGGTCAGGGTGATGATCAGGTAGCCGATCGCGATCCACACCAGGACCCACAACGACTTGTAGCCGTTCTCGATCATCGTCGCGCTGGTGCCCATGAGCTCGGTGGTGTTGAAGGCGCTGGCGATGGCCGAGTTGCGGACCATCGCGATCAGCAGGCTGCCGATCGGCGGGACCGCCGCCCGACCGGCCTGCGGCAGCACGATCTGGCCCAGCGTCTGGGTGAAGGACATGCCCAGGCTGCGGGCGGCCTCGGCCTGGCCGATCGGGACGGTGTTGATGCCCGAGCGGATCGCCTCGCAGATGAAGGCGGCGGTGTACGTGCTCAGCGCGATGACCGCGAACTGGAAGAAGGAGAAGTTGAACCGCAGCTTGGGGAAACCGAGCGCGACGGCGAAGAAGATCAGCGTCAGGGGGGTGTTGCGGAAGAGATTGACGTACGCGGTGCCGAACCAGCGCAGGGGCGGCACCGGCGAGACCCGACACGCGGCTATCAGCGTGCCGAGCAGAAGCGACGCGATCCCACAGACGACGGTCAGCTTGAGCGTCCCGACGAAGCCGTCCTGCAAGAGATCCCAGTTGTCCTGGATCACTTCGAGCATCGTGATCGAGCCCTCCTCTCCGTGATCGTGGGTTCAGGGGTGGGTCGAGAGTCCGTTCCCCTGCTCACATGCGGCGGGGACGGGAGGGGCCGAGCGCCGGGGGGGGCCCGGGGGGCCGGGGCGCCGCCGCGGCGGGGGGGGGGGGGGGCGGGGGCCCCGCGGCGGGGGGGAGGTTGGGGGCCAGGGCCGCGGTGGGCGGGGGGGGCGCCC
>NZ_JBITHP010000030.1:22775-33374 GCF_044458105.1 Embleya sp. NPDC050493 | reverse complement strand
GGGGGTGGTCGGTGTCGCGGTCCCCGGGACACCGGGGGGCGGGGCCGGTGGGGGCCGTCCGCCGGCCGGCCGGGGGGGCGCGGGGCCGGCCCGCCCCGCGACGTGCGACGGGTGCGACGCGCGACGAGGCGGGTCAGTAGCGGACGAGCGCCGGGATGGCCGGGGCGGCCGAGCCGGACAGGCCGAGCGTGGCGTCGTACGCCTTCTTCCAGTCGCCGTTCTTCTCGTGCGCCTCCAGAGCGTCGCTGACCGCGTTTCGGAACACCGCATCGTCCTTGTTCAGGCCGACGCCGTACTTCTCCTCGGTGAACGGGTCGCCGACCACCTTGAGCGCGCCCGGGTCCTTGGCCGCGTAGCCCTTGAGGATCGCGTCGTCGGTGGAGACCGCGTCGACCTGGTTGGAGAGCAGGTTCTCCACACACAGCGAGTAGGTGTCGAACACCCGGGTGGTGGTGTCGGGGAACTTGGTCTGCAGGTTCTGCAGCGGGGTGGAGCCCTTGGCGGAGCACACCGTCTTGCCCTTGATGGTGTCCTTGCCGGTGATCGCGCTCTCGTTCTTGCGCACCAGCAGGGACTGGCCGGCGATGTAGTACGGACCGGCGAAGGACACCTGCTCCTTGCGCTTGTCGGTGATGCTGTAGGTGCCGACGTAGTAGTCGATGTCACCGTTGACCAGCGCGTTCTCCCGGTTGGTCGACGCGATCGCCTTGAACTCGATCTTGTCCGGGCCGAAGCCGAGGTCGGCCGCGATCATCTTGGCGATCTCGATGTCGAAGCCGGAGTACTTGCCGGTGGCCGGGTCCTTGGAGCCGAGGAAGGGCTGGTCCTCCTTGGCGCCGACGATCAGCTTGCCGCGCTTCTTGGCGTTGTCGAAGGTCTTCGAACCGGTGAGTGCCGCGTCCGCCTTGGGCGTGTAGCTCGGCAGCTCGGGCTTGGCGGCACCGGGCGCACCGGGCGCGCCCTGCGAACCACCGGTGGTGCCGCCCGGCGTCTTGGCCTCCGGCGAACCGTCCTTGCCGCACGCGGTACCGAACAGGGCGAGCACGGCGATGCCGGCGACGGCCACGGATGAGCGCATCTTCATGGTCAACGTCCTTGAGTGAAAGAGGAGAGCGGCCTGACTACAGACGAACCGCGTGGTGCGAAGCGTGAGTTGCGCCCGAACCGGCTCAGTGATGCAGGATCTTGGAGAGGAAGTCCCGAGCACGGTCGCTGCGCGGGTTGCTGAAGAATTCGTCGGGCGTGTTCTCCTCGACGATGCGGCCGTCGGCCATGAAGATCACCCGGTTCGCGGCGGAGCGCGCGAAGCCCATCTCGTGGGTCACCACGACCATCGTCATGCCGTCGCGGGCCAGGTCGCGCATGACCTCCAGGACCTCGTTGATCATCTCCGGGTCGAGCGCCGAGGTGGGCTCGTCGAAGAGCATCACCTTGGGCTCCATGGCCAGCGCCCGGGCGATCGCCACGCGCTGCTGCTGACCACCGGAGAGTTGGGCCGGATACTTGTCCGCCTGGCTGCCCACGCCGACCCGGTCCAGCAGTTCGTGCGCCCTGCGGGTGACCACTTCGGCCTTCTCGCGGCGGACCTTGAGCGGGCCCAGCGTCACGTTCTGGAGCACGGTCTTGTGCGCGAACAGGTTGAACGACTGGAACACCATGCCGACGTCCGAGCGCAGGCGGGCGAGCTCGCGGCCCTCCTGGGGGAGCAGGTTCCCGTCGATGGTGATGCGGCCGCCGTCGATCGCCTCCAGCCGGTTGATCGTGCGGCACAGCGTCGACTTTCCCGATCCGGAGGGACCGATGACGACGACGACCTCGCCCTTGTGGATCGTCAGGTCGATGTCCTGCAACACGTGCAGGGCGCCGAAGTGCTTGTTGACGTTCTCCAACACGACGAGGGGCTCGCCGGGGTGCGCGTCCTTGCCGGCGTCGCGCTTGGTGAGCACCGGCGGCTTCGGTGCGATGTCAGAGGCATCCGTCGTCACGATGGCGGGCTCCGTCCAGAGTCGTCCCGTATCTTTTTGCGCGACCGGGTGGCAGGTGGGTTCGAGAGTCTCCCGGCGAGGCCGGGTGGTGCGTGACACTAAGGCAGGCAGCACCCCCCCAGTCAGTGCACTTGAGCTTGTCTTGAGGTCAAGAGTCGGTAACGGACCGTCAGATGTGAGGAACCACGTGCGCCTCCTGCTCGTCGAGGATGATCTGCGAGTCGCCGCGCCGCTACGCGCGGTTCTGGGCCGGCACGGTTTCACCGTGCGACACGCCACGACCGGCGAGGAAGCCCTCGCCGCGCTCGACGACGTGCCCGACGTGGTGCTCCTCGACCTGTCGCTGCCCGACCACGACGGCTTCGAGGTGTGCAGTCGGATTCGCCGGTTGTGCGACGTCCCGGTGATCATGGTCACCGCGCGCGCGGACATCCGCTCGCGCATACACGGGCTGAACCTGGGTGCCGACGACTACGTCACCAAGCCCTACGACATCGGCGAACTGCTGGCCCGCATACACGCGGTGAGCAGACGCACGCGCAGCGACGCACCGGTCGCGGAGAGTGTGCCGGCGGCCAAGGGGCCGAGCGGCATCGAGTTGGACCCGGCCACCCGGCGGGTCACCGTCGGCGGCGCCGACGTGGTGCTCACCCGCAAGGAGTTCGACCTGCTCGCCCTGCTGGCGCAGCGCCCGGGCGTGGTCTTCCGGCGCGAACAGATCATCAGCGAGGTCTGGCACACCAGCTGGGCGGGCAACAACCGCACCCTGGAGGTGCACGTCGCCTCGTTGCGCTCCAAGCTCGGCAATCCGGCGATCGTCGAGACGGTGCGCGGCGTGGGCTACCGTGTCGTTCCCGAGGCCTGATCCCACCGGCTTCCTGACGGATCGTCACCGGCTCCTGTGCGTACCCGCCTGCTCGCCTTGCTCCTCGCCCTGATGACCGCGGTGCTGATCGCGCTCGGCATCCCGTTGGCGATCTCCCGCGCGTCCGCACATCAGCAGGAGCTGATCCGGGACCGCGTGGACGATCTCACCCGCTTCGTTTCGGACACCCAGTTGACCGTGGTCTCGGACACGCTGCGCGCGCAGACCGACGCCGGGCAACCACCCGGTCCGGACGCCGCGGACCTGGACATGCTGCGCTCCGAACTGGAGCGCTACGAGGACGTCTACGGCATCCGGGTCGGCGCCTTCGACCGGCGCGGGCAGCCGATCGCCGTGTCGCATCCGGGATTTCGGGTCGACCCGCGCTCGCCGGCGTTCACCGAGGCGCTCGCCGGGCGGCGCAGCGACGACCCCGGGCAGGTCTGGCCCTGGCAGCGCGATCGCATCGTGGTGGCGGTCCCGGTGATCCACCGCGGCGATGTGGTCGCGGTCGTGCTGACCGACTCGCCGACCGGCCGGATGCGGTCGAAGATCCAACGGGTGTGGCTGATTCTGGTCGCCGGCGAGGTGGTCGCGGTGCTGGCCGCGCTGCTGCTGGCGACCCGGCTCACCGGCTGGGTGCTGCGTCCGGTCCGGGTGCTCGACTCGGTGACCCACGAGATCGCCACCGGCCGGCTCGGCGCACGCGTGGCCGGCGCCCAGGGGCCGCCGGAACTGCGGCGGCTGGCAAGGTCGTTCAACGAGATGGCGGATCACGTGGAGACCGTCGTGGACCAGCAGCGGGCGTTCGCCGCGGACGCCTCGCACCAACTGCGCAACCCGCTGTCCGCACTGCTGCTGCGGATCGAGGAACTGGGCCTGTCGCTGCCGCCGGGCCACGGCGAGACGCTGGACGGCGTGCGCGACGAGGGCCGGCGGCTCACCCACGTGCTGGACGAACTCCTGGAGCTGGCGCTGGCGGAGAATGCCCGCCCGTCCGCGCGGGCCGTGGACGTGGCGGCCCTGGTGCACGAACGGGTGGACGCCTGGCAGACGTTGGCCCGCAGCCGCGGTCGCCGGTTCGAGCAGGAGGGCCCGCTCGCGCTGACCGGCAACGTGGACCCGGTCACCCTGGGCAGCGCGCTCGACGCGATCCTGGACAACGCGCTCAAGTTCGCCCCCGAGGACACCACGATCACGGTGGGGTGCTCGGCGGTGGGCAGCCAGGTGGAGATCCGGGTCAGCGACCGCGGCCCGGGGCTCACCTTCGAGGAGATGCGCCGGGTGGGCGACCGGTTCTGGCGCAGCCCGCGGCATCAGAACGTGGACGGCTCGGGCCTGGGCCTGTCGATCGCCCGCACGCTGCTCGCCGCGAGCGGTGGCACGATCGATTTCGCCGCGCGCGAGGGCGGCGGGCTGACCGTCACGTTGACGGTGCCCAGGGCCGACTGAGCCGCGCGCGCGGACGCGGGACGGGTACGGCGGTCGCCGACACCCGCGCTATTCGGCCACCCGGCACTGCGGCGCGCGCGGCTGCGGCAGGCCCAGCGGGCGCAGCCGCACGTCGTAGGCGCGCTGCCAGTCGCCGTTGGCGATGTGCCGGTTCAGCGCCCTGCACACCGCGTCCGCGAGGGCGACGTCGCCCTTGCTCAGGCCCACGCCGTACGGCTCGTCCGAGAACGGCCGGCCCAGGATCCGCAACGTGCCCGGGTACTGGGCGACGAAGCCGGACAAGATCGCGTCGTCGGTGCTGACCCCGCGCACGTTCTTGGCCAACAACTCGTCCACGCACTCCGAGTACTTGCCGCGCTCCTGGACCTTCATGGTCGGGAACTCGGTGCGGATGCGGTTCGCCGACGTCGACTCGCGCACCACGCACACCGCGCTGTCGGCAAGGTCCTCGGGACCGTTGACGTCCGTCTCGTCCGCGCGGACCAGGAAGTCCTGGCCGGCGATGAAGTACGGCCCGGCGAAGGAGACCTTCTGCGACCGGGCGGCGTTGATGGTGTAGCTGGCCACGACCAGGTCCACCTGACCGCTGGTGATCCGGTACTCGCGGTTCTGCGTCTCCACGTCCATGAACGTGATCCGGTCCTTGAACCCGAGATCGTCCGCGATCATCCGCGCGACGTCGTCGTCGAAGCCCTGATACGCCTGTTCGCCGGTGCGTACGCTCCAGCCGGGCTGGTCCGGTTTGACCCCGATGATGATCCGGCCCCGGGACACCATCTCCCGGTAGGTCGGCGAGTTCTTGCGCAGGTTGGCGAGCGGGTCGGGGGCGTGGGTGCCGCCCTCGGCCCGGTTGTTCTCCACCGTGAGCCAGGACGCGCCCACCGCGACCAACAGGAACGCCAGGGCGGCGGGCAGCGCGATCCGGGTGCGTCGCCACCACCGGGCCCGGCCCGCGGGGCGGGTGGGCGGCTCGTCGGGCGGGCCCTCGCCCGCGTAGGTGGCCTCGACGTCCTCGTCCGGCTCGCGCCGGGGCAGCGGGTCGCCGCCCCAGGTCACCGGCACCGAGTCCTGCACCACCCGGGTGAGCAGCGCGTCGGTCTCCTTGGCGTCCAGCCGGCGGAGCGGATCCTTGCGCAACAGGCCCATGATCACCGGCTCCAGCGGACCCGCGTGCCGAGGCGGCGCGGGCGGCGCGTTCACCACCGCGTCCACGACCTCCACGGGGGAGGACCGACGAAACGGCGCGAGACCCTCGACCATCTCGTACAGCGTCGCGCCCAGCGACCACAGGTCGGAGGCCGGATCCAGCGCGCCCGGCCCGTCGGCGAGGGTGTGCTCGCTCGATCCGTTGTCGGTGAGCACGCCGGCCCGGCCGCGGGAGAACTGCTCCGCCCGCTCGGGGGCGAGATAGCCCGGGGTGCCGAGCAGTTCGCCGAACTGGGTCACCTGCGGCGCATCGGCGAAGGTGGCGATGCCGAAGTCGGTGAGCACCACCCGGCCGTCGGTGCCCAGGAGCACGTTCGCCGGTTTCACGTCACGGTGCAGCACACCCTTGGCATGCGCGGCGCGCAGCGCCCGCAGCACGTCCAGACCGATCCGGGCCGCCTCGGCATGGTCGAGTCGACCCTCCGCGCGGATCACGTCGGCCAGCGAGCGCGAGATCACCAATTCCATGACGATCCACGGCAAACCGTCCTCTTCGAAGACGTCGTGCACCGTCACCACGTTCTCGTGGCGGATGCGGGCCGCGGCGATCGCCTCGCGCTTGCTGCGCTCCAGCCAGGACCGCTGCGAGCCCGCGTCCAGGGACTTCGGCAGCAGCAACTCCTTGACCGCGACCTCGCGGCCGAGGGCGGTGTCCACGGCCAGCCAGACCTCGCCCATGCCGCCCCGGCCGAGACTGCGGCTGAGGCGGTAACGATTGTTCAGTATTCGGCCGATCTCCCCCTCGGACACCGCGGTCGCACCCTCCTCCCGAGCAAGCGGGCCTCCCTGACCATGTGTGCGGCCTTCCCCCCGGTCGGCTCACAGCGTCGGTTCGGGGACCGCGCACGGTCTGGCCTACAAGCTCAGAGCGTAGATGTCGGTCCCGAACACGATGACACGAACCCAGCATGTGCCATCGGAGCCGCTTCGCGCGACGCCCTTGGCATCACGATCTGTCCGATCAGGGTTTCACCGATCGGTACCACCGCTGGGCGCCCGTGTGCAGCGGCAGCGGATCGGTGAAGATCGCCGTCCTGGGATCGACCAACTGGGCCGCGTGCACCTCGCGTCCGATCGCCTCCCGGTTCTCCATCACCGTCTCGGTCACCCGCCTGATCAGCTCCGGATCCTGCGAGGCGCGGGTGACGAGCAGGTTCGGCACCGCGATGGTGGGCGTCTCGGTGCCGCCGGGATAGGCGTCCGCGGGCACCACCGCCTCGCGGTACACCGGCCCGTAGCGATCGCGCAGCTTCCCTGCCAGGTCGCCGAGTTGGACCAGGCGCAGCGACCAGTGCTCGGCCAGGTCGGAGACCGCGCCGGTGGGCAGCCCGCCGGACCAGAAGAACGCGTCCACCGTGCCGTCGCGCAGCCGCTGGGTGGCATCCCCGATGCCGATCCGGACCGGGGTGATGGCCCGCTCCATGTCACCCATGCCCACCTCGCTCAGCAGCCGGCGGGTGATCAGCTCCACACCCGACCCGGGCAGCCCCACCACCACCCGGCGCCCGCGCAGGTCGGTGATCTTCTGCACCGGCGAACCGACCGGCACCACCAGTTGCACGTAGTCGTCGTACAACCGGGCCACCGCGCGCAACCGGTCGCGATCGCCCGGCCCGACGTCGGCCACCGCGTCGGCGGTGGCGATGCCGAAGGTGTCGACGCCATCGATCACCCGACGCAGGTTCTCCACCGACCCGCCGCTGGAGTTCACCGTGACCTTGACGTCGAGGTCCGTGGACAACCGCGGCCGCAACAATTCGCCGTAGCGGTGGTACACCCCGGTCGGCACCCCGGTGGCCAACGAGACCGGCCCGCGCGGGGTGGTCCGGTCGTCCCGCGAGAACACCAGGTAGCCGCCGACCAGGCACAACAGCACGAGCGCGACCAGCCCGGCCCGGACCGCGCGGGGTCGGCGCGCCAGGGCGTCGCGCAGGGAAACGGGGAGGAACGACAAGGAGGGCACGGCGGCGATATTGCCATGGAGGTCGGCCACACACCCGGGCAAGCAAACCCCGTACCCTGTCGGGTGTTATGACTGCGCGAAGCTATGAGGTCCGCACCTACGGGTGCCAGATGAACGTCCACGACTCCGAGCGGCTGTCCGGTCTGCTGGAGGACGCGGGGTATGTCCGCGCGCCCAAGGGGGAGTCGGCCGACGTGGTCGTCTTCAACACGTGCGCCGTCCGGGAGAACGCGGACAACAAGCTGTACGGGAACCTGGGCCACCTCGCGCCCGCGAAGGCCGAACGCCCCGGCATGCAGATCGCGGTCGGCGGCTGCCTCGCGCAAAAGGACCGGGACACCATCGTGCGCAAGGCGCCGTGGGTGGACGTGGTCTTCGGCACGCACAACGTGGGCTCGCTGCCGGTGCTCCTGGAGCGGGCCCGGATCAAGCAGGAGGCCCAGGTCGAGATCCTGGAGTCGCTCGACGTCTTCCCCTCCACGCTGCCCACCCGGCGCGAGTCGGCCTACGCGGCGTGGGTGGCCATCTCGGTCGGCTGCAACAACACCTGCACGTTCTGCATCGTGCCCGCCCTGCGCGGCAAGGAGAAGGACCGCCGGCCCGGCGACGTGCTCGCCGAGATCGAGACGCTGGTCGCCGAGGGTGTGATCGAGGTCACCCTGCTCGGCCAGAACGTGAACGCGTACGGCTCGGACATGGGCGATCGCGAAGCGTTCTCCAAGCTGCTCCGCTCGTGCGGTCGGATCCAGGGCCTGGAGCGGGTGCGTTTCACCTCGCCGCACCCGCGCGACTTCACCGACGACGTGATCGCGGCGATGGCCGAGACGCCGAACGTGATGCATCAGCTGCACATGCCGCTCCAGTCCGGCTCGGACACGATGTTGCGCGCGATGCGCCGCTCCTACCGGCAGGACAAGTACCTCGGGATCATCGAGCGGGTCCGGGCGGCCATGCCGGACGCGGCGATCTCCACCGACATCATCGTCGGCTTCCCCGGGGAGACCGACGAGGACTTCGAGCAGACCCTGCACACGGTGCGCGAGGCCCGGTTCGCCGCCGCCTTCACGTTCCAGTACTCCAAGCGCCCGGGCACGCCGGCGGCCACGATGGACGGCCAGGTGCCCAAGGAGGTCGTGACCGAGCGTTACCAGCGGCTGCTCGCGCTCCAGGAGGAGATCTCCTGGGCGGAGAACCGCACCCAGGTCGGCCGCACCCTGGAGGTGCTGGTCGCCGAGGGCGAGGGGCGCAAGGACCACGACACCGCGCGGTTGTCCGGGCGAGCCCCGGACAACCGCCTCGTGCACTTCGAGCGCCCCGCCGACGGCGTGCGGCCCGGCGACATGGTCTCGGTCGAGATCACCTACGCGGCGCCGCACCACCTGCTCGCGGAGAAGCCGACCCTGGCGATCCGGCGCACCCCCGCGGGCGACGCGTGGGAGCGTCGCAACGCGGCCCCCGCGGCCAAGCCCGGCGTACTGCTGGGCATGCCGCAGATCGGCGCCCCCGCGACCCCGGCGGCGCCGACCGGGGTCGCCTGCTGCGACTGAGCGGCGCTCAGGTCACGTTCCACCCGAGCAGGACCGGCTGTTCGCGCTCGTAGCCGAGGGTGGACAGCCGGGCCGTCTCCAGCCGGAACAGTCGGCCGTCCTCGGGCGGCAGGCCCAGCCAGCGGGCGGTCAACACCCGGAGCAGGTGGCCGTGTGCGACGAGCACCGCGTCCTCGCCGCGCTCCAGCACCGGCCGCACCCGATCCAGCACCCGGTCCACCCGGCGACCCACGTCCGCGACCGACTCGCCCGGATGCGCGGCGTCACCGGGGATCACCCCGTCCCGCCACAGGGACCAGCCCGGGACGGTGCTGCGGATCTCGTCGGTGGTGATGCCCTCGTAGCCGCCGTAGTCCCACTCGACCAGGTCCGGTTCGAGCCGCCCGCCGGTGATCCCGGCCAGCTCCGCGGTGTGCCGGGCCCTGGTCAGCGGGCTGATCAGGGCGAGCCCGAACCCGCGCCCGGCCAACAGGTCCGCCACCGCCTTGGCCTGGGCCTCGCCGTCGGGCGTCAGCGGGATGTCGGTCAACCCCGTGTGCCGCCCGGACCTGCTCCATTCGGTCTCGCCATGTCGCACCAACATCAGTTCTCGCATGTGATCCATCCCATCACGCGCGTCGGGAGGCGTCGCGGCGGCCACTTAGTACTCTCCCTGAATGCTCGTAGCCGCCGCGGTAGTCCCGTGCCCCCCGATGATCGTGCCCGAGCTGGCCCGCGGGGCCGCAGCGGAGTTGCACGCGCTGCGCGCGGCGTGCGATCAGGCGCTGGCCGCGCTGGTCGAGACGGCCCCGGACCGGTTGGTCGTCCTGGGTGCGGGCGACGCGGACGCGACCCTGGAGGCCGGGGGAACCGGCTCGTTCGCGCCGTACGGGCTCGACCTGGAGGTCGCCCTCGGAGCGGGTGCCGCGCAGCCGCTGTCGCCCGCGCTGACCGTCGGCGCCTGGCTGCTCGGCCGCTCGCCGTGGGCCGCCGACCGGATCGCGGCGGGAACCGCGCCGAGCCCGGTGACCGGCGCGGTGATCGCCGCGGACGCCGACCCGGCGCGCTGTGCGGCCCGGGGCGCCGAACTGGTCGCGGGCCCCGATCGGGTCGCGCTCCTGGTGGTCGGCGACGGGTCCGCGTGCCGGACCGAGAAGGCCCCCGGCTACCTCGACGCACGCGCCGAACCGTACGACCGCGCACTGGGCGCGGCGCTCGCGGACGCCGACGCGGACGCGCTCTCGGCGTTGGACCCGGCACTCGCGGAGGAGTTGTGGGTGGCCGGCCGACCCGGCCTCCAGGTGCTGGCCGGCGCGGCGGGCCCGGGTCGGCACGGCCGGCTGCTGTACGCCGAGGCGCCCTATGGCGTCGGCTACTTCGTGGCGCTCTGGTCCTGACCGGCGGCGGGCCCACGACGGTCGGGCCCGAATCCGAGAGCCGGGGCCGGGGTAGCCCGGAACACGCAAGCCCCGGGCACGAGCGTCCCCTCGCATACGCACGAAGCGGGGGGGGGGGGGGGGGGGGGGGGGGGGGGGGGCGCGCGGCCGGGGGGGGGGGGGGGGGGGCGCGGGGGCGCGGCAGGGGCCGCGGGGAGGCCGCCGG
>NZ_JBITHP010000030.1:0-22765 GCF_044458105.1 Embleya sp. NPDC050493 | reverse complement strand
CGCCCCGCCCCCGGGGGGGGGGGGCGCGCCCCCGGGGGCGCGCCCCCCCCCCCCCCCGCTTCGGACTCACGCGGTGGGATCGGCAGGAGGCCCGGGCGGCGTCGCCTCGGGCGCGTCGCCGCCGGTCTTGCCCAGCGCTTCCTTGGCCCGGTCCGAGGCGCCGTGGATGTGGTCGGTGTGCTTGCCGCCGGTCTTTCGATCGGCGACCTCGGCGGCCTTGTCGATGCCCTTGTCGGCCTTGTCGCCGTGCTGACCGAGCAGCCCCTCGGCCTTGGCCTTGATGTTCTCGAAGACGCCCATGTCCTGCTCCTCCTCGGATGCGCCCGTCGCGATCTGTTCGGCGACCGCGTCCCCGGGAGTCCGGGGAGCGGGCGTCGTGGCCGCCGCCTCGACCGGTTCGGCCTCGGCGCCGGCCGATGTCCGCGACGCGGGCCGGTCCTCGACCAGCGTGGCGGTGTCCGTGCCCGCCGCGTTCTGCGAGCAGCACGAGCCGCTCTCCTCCGACGTGCTCGGACGCCGCTTGAACCAGTCGAAAACACTCACAATTTCTCCTAGACCGTATGTCTGTGGTCGTTGTCGTGCATTTCGGCGGCGAGGCGGGGCCGGTCCGCTGGGCCGTACGGGGTACCGCCGCGCCGCCCGGAGTACAGCCACCCGGAGTACATGGGTCGCGGGGGATCAACGAGAGCGCGCGGGGCCGGTCACGACCTCGCGCACGGCCGTACCGCAACGAGCGACGGCACGACCGGGCGCGCCGATCCGGCAGACTTGGGGGGTGAGTCCCCGTGTCATTGCCGTCGTCGGTCCCACTGCGGCCGGAAAGTCCGATCTGGGGGTCGCCTTGGCCCGTGCGCTGGACGGGGAGGTGATCAACACCGATTCCATGCAGCTCTACAAGGGCATGGACATCGGCACCGCCAAACTGACCGTCGCCGAGCGCGCCGGCGTCCCGCACCACCTGCTCGACGTGTGGGACGTGACCAGCTCCGCCAGCGTGGCCGAGTACCAGCGCGACGCGCGGGCGCTGGTGGACGACCTGCTGGCGCGCGGCCGCACGCCCGTGCTGGTCGGCGGCTCCGGGCTGTACGTGCGCGCGGTGCTGGACGACCTGGAGTTCCCCGGCACCGACCCCGACATCCGGGCCCGTCTGGAAGCCGAGGCCGAGCGGGTCGGGCCCGGGCCGCTGCATCGGCGCCTGGCCGCGGCCGATCCGCCCGCCGCCGCGGCGATCCTGCCGAGCAACGCCCGGCGGATCGTGCGCGCGCTGGAGGTCATCGAGCTCACCGGGCGCCCGTTCACCGCCACCCTGCCCACCCACCGCTCGCTCTACGACAGCGTGCAGATCGGTGTGGACGTGCCGCGCCCGGTGCTGGACGAGCGGATCACCGCGCGGGTGGACCGGATGTGGGCGGCGGGCCTGGTCGAGGAGGTGCGCGAGCTGGAGAAGGTCGGGCTGCGCGAGGGCCGGACCGCCTCGCGCGCGCTGGGCTACGCGCAGGTGCTGCGGCTGCTCGCGGGCGAGTGCACCGACGAGGCGGCCCGCGAGGACACCGTGCGCACCACCCGTCGGTTCGCCCGCCGGCAGGACACCTGGTTTCGGCGGGATCCGCGGATCCAGTGGTTGGCGCACTCCAGGGCTGATCTGCTGGACGCCGCGCTCGAACGGGTGATCCGACCCGCGTAGGGGTGTTGCCGGTGGGGTCTGCGTGGCACGGTGGGAGGTCCGTGACACACCCAAACCTTCTCGGGGGAGGCGGTCGTGATCCGCTCCGTTCGTCGCGTCCTGGCGCTGGGTACGGCGCTGGGGCTCGCATTGACCATTCCGGGAGTGGCGTCCGCGCACCCCGGCGAGTCGGCCGACCCGCCGCCCAAGCAGCCGGTGGCCACGGGCTGGGGCGGTGCGGTCTCCAGCGTCGACCCCGACGCCACCCGGATCGGTCTGGACGTGCTGCGCAGGGGCGGCAACGCGGTGGACGCCGCGGTGGCCACGGCCGCGGCCCTGGGCGTCACCGAGCCGTACTCGTCCGGCATCGGCGGCGGTGGCTACTTCGTCTACTACGACGCGCGCAGCCGCACGGTGCGCACCCTGGACGGCCGGGAGACGGCGCCCGCGAAGATGGGCAAGGACGCGTTCCTGGATCCGGCCACCGGGCTGCCGATCCCGTTCGATCAGGGCGTCAACTCGGGGCTCTCGGTGGGCGTCCCCGGCACTCCGCAGACCTGGGACACCGCGCTGCGCACGTGGGGCACCACCAGCCTGCGCGCCGCGCTGGAGCCCGCCCGGGCGCTGGCCGAGCGCGGGTTCGTGGTCGACCAAACCTTCCACGACCAGACCGCGGCGAACGCGACCCGGTTCGACGACATCACCCCGACCGCGCGGCTGTTCCTGCCCGACGGCCGGCCGCCCGTCGTGGGCAGCGTGTTCCGCAACCCGGACCTGGCCCGCACCTACGAGCGGCTGGGCCGCAACGGCGTGGACTGGTTCTACCGGGGCGGGCTCGGCCGCGAGGTGGTGCGGACCGCGCAACAGCCGCCGGTGGCACCGGGCGCGGACCGGGTCTTCCGGCCCGGCCTGATCGACACCGCCGACCTGGCCCGCTACCGGGTCCTGGACCAGCGGCCCACGCACGTCGACTTCCGCGGGCTGGACGTCTACGGCATGGCGCCGTCCTCGTCCGGCGGATCCACGGTGGGCGAGGCGCTCAACATCCTGGAGACCACCGATCCGCGTCGACAGGACGCGGCGACCGCGACGCACTACTACCTGGAGGCGTCCCGACTCGCCTTCGCCGACCGCAACCGCTACGTCGGCGACCCCGCCGCCGTGGACGTGCCGCTTCGCGGCCTGCTCTCGGACGGCTACGCGAAGGAACGCGCGTGCCTGATCGACCCCGACCACGCCGCGGTGAGCCCGGTCCCGCCGGGTGATCCGACGCCGCCGTACGACCGCGACTGCCGCCCCACCGGCACACCGGAGGCGAGCGAGCCGGTCGAGGGGTTGTCCACGACCCACCTGGTCACCGCCGACCGCTGGGGCAACGTGGTGTCGTACACGCTGACCATCGAGCAGACCGGGGGCAGCGCGATCACCGTGCCCGGTCGCGGCTTCCTGCTCAACAACGAGCTGACCGACTTCAACTTCGCGCCGCTCACCCCCGGCGTGTTCGACCCGAACCTGCCCGCGCCGGGCAAGCGCCCGCGCAGCAGCATGTCGCCGACCATCGTGCTCCGCGACGGTCGTCCGTTCATCGCGGTCGGCTCGCCCGGCGGCGCGACCATCATCACCACCGTGCTCCAGGTGCTGACCGGGCGCCTGGACCGGGGGCTGTCGTTGCCGCAGGCGGTCGCCGCGCCGCGGTTGTCCCAACGCAACGGGGCGGCCACCGAGGTCGAACCGGGGGTGCCCGACCCGCTGCGCGCGGCCCTGGAACAACGGGGGCACGTGCTCAAGGCGAATCCGGAGATCGGCGCCGCCGCCGCATTGGAGTTCCTCCCCGGGGGCCGGGTCCAGGCCGTGGCGGAGCCCACCCGCCGGGGCGGCGGCGCGGCGGGCGTGATCCGACCCGACTGACCACCGACCTCGCCCGACAAGCCTCGCCCGGGGAACCTCGCCTCACGCGCCTCGACGCACCGCACGGGAGCGGCCTCGGTGGAAACCCATCGGGGCCGCTCCCGGTCACGCCCTAGGATTGTCGGGTGAGCACTCTGCACTTCTTCAAGGGCCACGGCACCGAGAACGACTTCGTCATCGTGCCGGACGCGGACGGCGAGTTCGCCCCGACCGCAGAGCAGGTCGCCGCCCTGTGCGATCGGCGCGCGGGCATCGGCGGGGACGGTCTGCTCCGGGTGGTGCGCTCGGCCAAGGATCCGGCCGCCGAGCACATGGCCGGAGAGGCCGAGTGGTTCATGGACTACCGCAACGCCGACGGGTCGATCGCCGAGATGTGCGGCAATGGCGTGCGGGTGTTCGCCCGGCACCTGGTCGAGCAGGGGTTGGCCGAGGCGGGCGAGCTGCGGGTGGCCACGCGCGGCGGGGTCAAGACGGTCACCGTGCCGATCGAGGGCCCGGTCACGGTGGACATGGGTGTGCCCCGACTGCCCGACTCCGCGGGCATCGGGGTGGACGTCCAGGGGCGGGTGCGGCCCGCGACCAACGTCGACATGGGCAACCCGCACGCCGTGGTGTTCGTCGAGGATCTGGCCCAGGCGGGCAACCTGTTCACGGCGCCGGCGGTGTCTCCGGCGGGGGCGTATCCCGACGGGGTCAATGTCGAGTTCGTGGTGCGCCGGGCGCCGGGGCACGTGGCGATGCGGGTGCACGAGCGCGGCTCCGGGGAGACCCGGTCGTGCGGCACCGGGGCGTGTGCGGTGATGGTCGCCACGGCGCGGGCCGACGGCGCGGAGCCGGCGGTGACCGGCGAACCGGTCAGCTACACCGTGGACGTCCCGGGCGGTCGACTGGTGATCACCGAGCGCGTGGACGGCCACATCGAGATGACCGGTCCGGCGGTGATCGTCGCCGAGGGACGGGTCGACCTCGATCGGTTGTGAGGACCGGCCCGCCGGTGGCGCCGTGCGGGCGTGCGTCGGCCCTGTGCATGCCCCGAAGCTCCGTGATAGGTCTTGCATGACCTGGTCAAGCAATGCCGTCATGGGGAGACATCAGCATGAGCAGCATGGACACGGCACGTGACACCACTCGCGCGGTGAAGAAGACGGTGCAGGCGGCGGGGGCCTTCTTCTTCGCGCCGCACACGGTCGCGCGCGGTGCGGAACTGGGCCTGGACGGGGTGACCCTGTACATCGCCGGTCGCGGCGGGGTCCTGGGGGACGTGGACGACGACACCGTGGTCCGCGCGTTCCACCACTTCACCGCCGACACCCTGCTCCCGCTGTGGGCCGCGGGCCGCAAGGCCGCACCGCCCGCGCAGGTCGGCGAGCTGTACGCGGAGTGCGCCCGGGAGTGGGGCCGGACCCACCTCGCGGACCTGCCGGAGGTGGAGCGGCTCGCCGGGATCACCACCTCGATCGTGCGCGCCAACGACCTGGCCGGCCTGGCCCCGCTGTACTCGGCCTGGCGCGGTGTCCCTCTTCCGGATGACGCGCCCGCCCGGCTCGCGCAGAACCTGCAGACGTTGCGGGAGCACCGGGGCGGCCTGCACATCCTGGCGCTGGCCGCACACCGGCTCAGCCCGTTGGAGGCGCAGGTGGCCGAGGGGAGTCCGTACCTGGAGTTCTATGGGCACCAGAAGCCGTTTCCGCAGGTCACAGCAGATCTGGCGGAGCGGTATCGGGCCGCGGAGGAGCTGACCGACGAACTCGTGGCGGCCGGTTACGCGGTTCTGGACGAGGCCGAGGCGGCGGACTTCACCGCCCTCGCGCCGGCCCTGGGCGCCCGGTTGGCGCACTGACGCGAGCGGACGGTCCCGGTACCGGGGTCCGGGAGAACCCCTAGGCGGGTCCTTCCCGGAGGTGGACTGTCCCGGGGGTCTCTCCTGCCAGGGAAGGACCCGCGTTACCCGACGCCGGACCGACGCGGGGCGGGGGTGTGCCTTCCTAGCCTGGAGGCATCAGTAAAGCGGGGGAGTGGTCGTGCGTTCGGGCGGCGGACCCCGCCCCGACCCAAGGAGAAACGATGCCTGCCCGCAACCGTCGATTGGCTCTGCTGGTTCCGCTGGTCGCCCTTCCGCTGGTGCTCACCGCGTGTGAGTTCAACGTGGACACCGACGGACACGAGTCGGAGAAGAAGACCACGTCCTACGACGTCTCGCAGAACGTGCGCTCGGTCAAGGTGGACAGCAACGCGGGCAACGTCAAGGTGACGGAGGCCGACGTCAAGACGGTCAAGGTGACCGAGAAACAGCATTACGACAAGACCGCGCCGACGACCACGCACAACGTGGACGGCAACGGGCAACTGGTCCTGGACTACGACTGCGCGAGCAACAGGGCCTGCTTCGTGGCGTACGAGGTGACCATCCCGCGCGGGGGTGCCGCGCTCGACATCCGTACCGAAGCGGGCAACGTGACCCTGCGCGATGTGACCGGGACGCTCAACCTGCGCACCAGCGCGGGCAAGATCGACGGCGAGGGGGTCACCTCGGCGAAGGTGACCGCGCAGACCAGCGCCGGGTCGATAGATCTGACCTTCACCAAGCCGCCCACCGATGTGGACGCCAAGACCAACGCGGGCCGGGCGACGGTGCGGGTGCCGGGCGGGCAGCAGTACGCGGCGGACGTGTCCACCACGATCGGCGACACCGACGTCAAGGTCTCGCGCAACGACCAGTCGCAGCACCGGATCAAGGTGCACACCGACGCGGGGCAGGCGCGGCTGCTGACCTCGTGAGGTCGACGGTTCGGCGAGGTCGCCGATCGAGGGTCGACCCGGTTCGGGCCGGCCGGTGGAACGAACCGGCCGAAAACCCGGATGCCCGCGCGCGGGCGGTCGTGGGACCATCGTGACGGCCGCTCCGGGGAATGGAGCGGCCCGCCGACTACGTTGAACAGGACGATATGACTTCTCGCTCACACCGCGCCGGACACGACGACACGGACTCGACTCCCCCATTCGACGATGCCGACGGCTTCGACGACGGAGCGGCCTTCGACGGATTCGGAACGGGCGATGACGTCGGGGTCGGTCCGCTCGACTACGACGGCGACCAGTTCGACCGCGAGGAGCGCAGTGCGCTCCGCCGCATCGCCGGTCTCTCCACGGAGCTGACCGACGTCACCGAGGTCGAATACCGGCAGCTTCGCCTGGAACGGGTCGTGTTGGTCGGGGTCTGGACCGACGGGACCGCCGCCGACGCCGAATATTCGCTCAAGGAACTCGCCGCGCTCGCGGAAACCGCGGGCTCGGAGGTGCTGGACGGGCTGATCCAGCGCCGCGACAAGCCGGATCCGGCGACCTACATCGGGTCCGGCAAGGCCAAGGAACTGCGCGACGTGGTGATCGCCACGGGCGCGGACACCGTGGTCTGCGACGGTGAGCTGACCCCGGGTCAGCTCATTCAGCTCGAAGACGTGGTCAAGGTCAAGGTCGTGGACCGCACGGCGTTGATCCTGGACATCTTCGCGCAGCACGCCAAGTCCCGAGAGGGCAAGGCGCAGGTCTCGCTGGCGCAGATGCAGTACATGCTTCCGCGCCTGCGTGGCTGGGGCGCCTCGCTGTCGCGCCAGATGGGTGGCGGCGGCGGTGGCGGCATGGCCACGCGTGGCCCCGGTGAGACGAAGATCGAGACCGATCGTCGGCGCATCCGGGAGAAGATGGCCAAGATGCGCCGCGAGATCGCGGACATGAAGAAGGCCCGGGACACCAAGCGGCAGGAGCGGCGGCGCAACGCCATTCCGTCGGTGGCCATCGCGGGTTACACGAACGCGGGCAAGTCCTCGATTCTGAACCGGTTGACCGGTGCGGGTGTGCTGGTGGAGAACGCGCTGTTCGCGACGCTGGATCCGACGGTGCGCCGGGCCGAGACGCCCAGCGGTCGCGGGTACACGCTCGCCGACACGGTCGGTTTCGTGCGCCATCTGCCGCACCAGCTGGTCGAGGCGTTCCGCTCGACGCTGGAAGAGGTCGCCGACGCGGATCTGATCCTGCACGTAGTGGATGGCTCCGACCCCACGCCGGAGGCACAACTGGCGGCCGTGCGCGAGGTGTTCACCGAGGTCGAGGCGCACAAGGTGCGCGAGATCGTGGTGGTGAACAAGGCCGACGCGGCCGATCCGGAGGTGCTGGCACGGCTGTTGCGTCGGGAGAAGCACGCGATCGTGGTGTCCGCCCGTACCGGGCAGGGCATGGACGAGTTGCTGGCGTTGATCGACGAGGAACTGCCGCGCCCGGATGTCGAGGTCGAGGTGGTCGTGCCGTACGAGCGCGGTGACCTGGTGGCCAAGGTGCACGGCACCGGTGAGCTGTTGGCCACCGAGCACCGCGAGGCGGGCACGTGGTTGCACGCTCGGGTGGGCAGGCAACTCGCCGCCGAGTTGGAGCGGTTCGTGGTCGCCAAGCGCTGAGCGACGGTCGACCGGGCCCGGGCCGCACACGAACATCGTGTGCGGCCCGGGCCTTTGTCGTGTCCGGGGACGACCGAGCGCCGCTCAGTGTGTGCGTTTGAGGTTGTCCAGCATGCGGCGGGCGTCCTGGTCCAGGTAGGGGCCGGCGATCCAGGTGTGTCCGGCGCCGCTGAGCGCGCTGTTGCCGATCAGCCGCAGGGTGCCGTCGGGGGCGGTGGCGTACCAGCCGCCGCCGCTGGCGCCGGCGGTCATGGTGCAGCCGATCCGCAGCAGGGGCGGGCTGTTCGGGTCGACGGTCAACCGGCGCGGGTCCTGGGTGCAGGCGAACATGGTCAGCCCGTCGAACGGGGCGTCCTGCGGGTAGCCGTACGCGCCGGCGTCGGTCAGGTCGCGCGGGGCGTCGAACCACACCGGCAGGGCGCGGCCGACGACCTCCTCCAGGCTGCGTGCGCTGCGGTCGGGGTTCTTGACCTCGACCACCGCGTAGTCGTAGGCGGTGGCGGGTGACGTGGAGTTCGTGCCGCCGGCGCGCCACTGGTCGGAGGTGGACACCGAGGTCGCCCACCACTGGCCGAAGGGTGCGACCGGGCCGGGGTTGCCGAGGTTGGCCAGGGTGGCCTGGCCGCTGCTGTTGAACGCGGGCACGAATTGCAGGCTGGTGAACCAGGTGCCGCCGCGACCGGCGTGCACGCAGTGGCCGGCGGTCCAGACCAGGTTGCTGCGGCCGGGGCGCTTGGGGTCGGCGATCACGGTGCCGGAGCATACGGAGGGGCCGTCGGGGGCCTCGAAGAAGAGTTTGCCGGCGGCGACGGTGCCGGCCGCGCCGGTGTAGGGGCGGGCCACCGGGCGCGCCTGGACGGGGGGCGGCTTGGCCTCGGCGAGCACGTCCGGCAGGGGGCCGCGGGAGGGTTGCGGGCCGGGGCGGTCGGGCGCCGCGGCCGGGGCGGGTGGTCCGTCCTCGCCCTTGGGGTCGCGGGGCCTGGCCCGGCTCATGCGTTCCGGGGTCCAGTGCGCGGGATCGCCGGGATCGGCGAGTGTCTCCGGACCCCTCCCGTTGCCGCCGCCGTTGCCGACTCCGTTGAGTGTCAGTGCCATGACGGTGCCCGTCACCAGCAGCGACACCGCCACCGTCAGCGTGACGAACAGCGTGCGAACGCCGCGCGTCAAGCGCCTACCTCCCCGTGTGCGCCCCCCGTATATGACCGCCCGACAGTATCGGAGCAGGCCTCGGCCGTGATCGGGCGGCGGTTCGGTCGTTGTGTGGGGCAGGGGTCGTCGATGCGGCGATTGTCACTCGTTGTGGTGACCATTTTGCCCCGAGTCATCATTCCAAGGTAAGCCTTACCTAAATTCCGATCGCCCTTGTGGAGGTGCCGCAGTCATGACCGCCGCCCTGACCAGGCCGGACGACCGCTCCGGCACCGGGGACCCGACGCCGGACGCGCCGCCCGCGGCCACCCCGCCCGGGGACGCCGCGCCGATGCCCGGCGCGCCCGTCGACACCGCTCCCGCGGACACCGGCCGGATCGGCCGCCAGCGCACCGGACCGTCGGCCGACGGTCCGGGCATCCTGCGTCGGCAGGCCGCCCGCGAGTCCTCGGCGCGCACCTACGCGCGCTCGTTGCCGATCGTGCCGGTGCGGGCTCGGGGGATGACCGTCGAGGGAGCCGACGGCCGGCGCTACCTCGACTGCCTCTCCGGCGCCGGCACGCTCGCGCTCGGCCACAATCACCCCGTGGTGCTCGCGGCGATTCGCGGCGTGTTGGACACCGGCGCGCCGCTGCACGTGCTCGACCTGGCCACCCCCGTCAAGGACCGCTTCGTCGAGGAGCTGTTCGCCACGCTGCCGCCGGAGTTGGCGCGGGACGGCCGGATCCAGTTCTGCGGGCCGGCCGGTACCGACGCGGTGGAGGCGGCGCTGAAGCTGGTGCGGACCGCGACCGGGCGGCGTGGGGTGGTCGCGTTCACCGGCGCGTACCACGGGATGACCCAGGGCGCGCTGGCGGTCAGCGGTGACACCGCGATCCGCAACGCGACCGGCGCGGGTACCGGCGACACCGTGCGGCTGCCGTTCCCGCAGCGCTATCGCTGCCCGTTCGGTACCGGCGGCGCCGAGGGCGAGCGGGTGGCCGCGCACTACGCCCGCACGCTCCTGGAGGACCCGGACGGCGGGGTGCCGGTACCCGCCGGGATGATCCTGGAGCCCGTGCAGGGCGAGGGCGGGGTGCTGCCGGCACCGGACGGCTGGTTGCGCGAGATGCGCCGGCTGACCGCGGAGCGCGGCATCGCGCTGATCGCCGACGAGGTACAGACCGGTCTGGGTCGGACCGGCACGATGTGGGGCGTGGACCACGCCGGCGTGGTGCCGGACGTGATGGTGATCTCCAAGGCGATCGGCGGCAGCCTGCCGCTCGCGGTGGTGGTCTATCGCGCCGAACTGGACCACTGGTGGCCCGGTGCGCACGCGGGCACCTTCCGCGGCAACCAGCTGGCGATGGCGGCCGGCACCGCGACGATCGCCTTCGTGCGCGAGCACCGCCTGCACGAGCGGGCGGCCCGCCTGGGGGCCCGACTCGCGGGCGCGCTGCGCGACCTGATGCCCGGTCAGCCGGCGATCGGCGACGTGCGCGGTCGTGGGCTGATGCTCGGCGTGGAGATCGTCGAGCCGGAAGCCGCCGCGGACGCGTGCGGGGCCCGGCCGGTGGCGCCCGCACTGGCGCTCGCGGTGCGCCGCGAGGCGCTGGGGCGGGGGCTGATCGTCGAATTGGGCGGGCGGCACGACAGCGTGGTGCGACTGCTGCCGCCGCTGACGATGACCGACGTGCAGGCGGACGCGGTGTTGGAGCGGCTGGCGGACGCGATCGAGGCGGCCCGGGCCGGCCGGCCGACCTCGACCGGCGGATCGGAGTCGGCGTGAGCACCGCGCGGCACGTCGGGCATCCGGTCGGGGCCGCGCTCGCGGGCGGGGTCGCGGGCGCCGACGCGCTGCGCGCGCTGGTCGAGGTCGCGCTGGCCGCGCTGGCGGGCGGTGCGGGCGCGCGGGGCGGGCCGCTGCCGGCGGGCGGCCCGGTCGCGGTCGCGGCCGAGGTGGCCCGCGTGCTGGGTCCGGGCGCGGTGGGCCCGGGGGGCTCCGTGCCGGACCCGCGCGGGTCGGCCGCGGTCGGCCCGGGTCCGCTGCCGGTGCTGGGCGTGGGCGAGTTCGCCGCGCTGGGCGAGTTGTCCGCGCTGCTGGCGTGGGGGGCCGCGGATCCGGCCGATCCGTACTGTGCGGGGCATCTGCACTGTCCGCCGCTGGCCGTCGCGGTGGCCGCGGATCTGGTCGCCGCCGCGCTCAACCCCTCGCTCGACTCGTGGGACCAGGCGCCGGCGGCGACCGCGCTGGAGGTCGAGGTGGTCGCCGCGCTCGCGGGCCTGGTCGGCTTCGCCCCGAAGGTGGCGGGCGGCACGATCACCAGCGGCGGCACCGAGTCCAACCTGATGGGCCTGCTGTTGGCGCGGGACGCGGCGGGTCCCGGGGTGGGTCGGCGGCGGATCCTGTGCTCGCAGGCCGCGCACTTCTCCATCCGCCGCTGTGCGGGGCTGCTGGGCCTGGGCGAGGACGCCGTGGTCACCGTGCCGGCGGGCGCCGACCATCGCATGGACCCGGTCGCGCTGGCCGCGGCCGGCCGCCGGGTGAGGGCCGGCAATGACCGGATCGCGGCGATCGTGGCCACCGCGGGCACCACCGACCTGGGGGCGATCGATCCGCTGGAGGCGATCGCCTCGGTGGCCCGGGAGTTGGGCACATGGCTGCACGTGGACGCGGCCTACGGCGGCGGCGCGCTGTTCTCGGACCGACTCGCGCCGCTGCTGGCCGGATTGCACCGGGCGCACTCGGTGGGCCTGGACCTGCACAAGCTGGGCTGGCAGCCGGTCGCCGCCGGGGTTTTCCTGGTGCGCGACGCGGCGCTGCTGGCCCCGCTCGCGCAGCGCGCCGCCTACCTGAATCCGGACGACGACGAACAGGCGGGCTACTTCAGCCTGTTGGGCAATTCGCCGCGCACCACCCGGCGGGCGGACGTGTTCAAGATCGCGGTCACCCTGCGGGCGTTGGGCCGGGCCGGACTGGGCGAGTTGGTCGAGCGCTGCCACGACCTGGCCCGGCACGCGGCGCAGTTGATCCGCGCCGATCCGCGCCTGGAGTTGGCGGCGGAGCCGGTGCTCACCTCGGTGGTGTTCCGCTATCTCCCGCAGCGCCAGGACGGGCCGGGACCGGCGGGCGCGGCCGAGACGGACCGGGTCAACGCCGCGTTGCGCCGCCGGCTGCTGCACGAGGGGAGCGCGGTGGTCGGCCGCACCGAACTGGGCCGTGGCCCGGGCGCGGTGCGGCTCAAGCTCACCCTGCTCAACCCGAACACCACCGCGGCGGACCTGGCGGCCCTGTTGGCGGCCGTGGTCGAGGCGGGGCGCGCGGAAAGCGCGCCGCCCTGCTGACGCTCCGTCAACAAA
The DNA here is from genome assembly GCF_044458105.1 of Embleya sp. NPDC050493. NCBI lineage: Bacteria > Bacillati > Actinomycetota > Actinomycetes > Kitasatosporales > Streptomycetaceae > Embleya > Embleya sp. NPDC050493. Next base: position 10,255 of record NZ_JBITHP010000030.1, on the reverse strand, counting down.
CAATCGTTTCCGCGCGCCTCGCATGTTTGTGACCGACCTCGCCGAACAATCGACACGGGTCGAAATCTCCCCAATCGGGAGCAACCTCATCCACGGGCATCGACCACGGGTCGATCGACACCACACGGAGCAGCGATGACCATCGCGGGTCCCGACCCGTCCGCCGTGCGGACGGATCCCGAAACGGACCACCTCGACGCGCCGGAGGCCCGGCGCGCCGCCGACGGGGCGACGGTCGAGTGCCTGCTCCGCTGCTGGGTGCGCGAACGTGCGCTGCCCAGGCCGCAGTCGAGCGTGCTGAACATCGACCTGCCCGCGATCGGGCGGACCGTCACCGTGCCGGTGCGCTACTGGTCGCCGTCCGGGTGGCACCGTTTCGGTACTCCGCACCTGGAGGGCGAGGGGCCGTTGAACGCGGTCACGCTGGCGCTGGTGCTGGGCGACGAGGCGAGCGCGAGCGGGTCCTCGGCGGCCGGTGGGGCGGGCGGGGACACCGCGATCCGGGTCGCCGACTCGGTCACCCACACCGAGCGCTACATCGCCCATCACCGGGCGCACCCCGAGGACCCGCCCGGGACGGCGCCGTTCCTGGCCGCCGAGCAGTCGCTGGTGCTGGGCCACCCGATGCATCCCACGCCCAAGAGCCGCGACCGGCTCGACCCGGCCGAGGACGCCGCGTGGTCGCCCGAGTTGCGCGGGTCCTTCGCACTGCACTGGTTCGCCGCCGACGCCGACCTGGTCGGGCAGGACAGTGCGCTGGGGCGCGAGGCCGCGGACGTGCTGGCCGAATTCGCCGGCGACCTGCGCGCGCCCGAGGGCACCGTGCTGGTGCCCGCCCACCCGTGGCAGGCCCGGGACCTGCCCGGGCGGCCGCACCTGCGGGGCCTCTTCGACGCGGGCCGGCTGCGCGCGCTCGGCCCGGCGGGCGCCCCGTGGTACCCCACCTCCTCGGTGCGCACCGTGTACCGACCCGACGCCGAGGTGATGCTCAAGCTCTCGCTGGGCCTGCGGATCACCAACTCGCGCCGGGAGAACCTGCCCAAGGAACTGCTGCGCGGGATCGAGGTGCACCGTCTGCTGCGTTCCGGCCTGGAGCACGAACTGCGCCGCGCGCACCCCACCTTCGACATCGTCCGCGATCCGGCCTGGATCTCGGTCGCGCCGCCGGAGCCGTTCCCGCGCCAGGACCGGCCCGCCGCCGGCCTGGAACTGGTGCTGCGGGCCAATCCGTTCGACCCCGACCAGCGGGTGTCGTGCGTGGCCGCGCTGGTGGCCGAACGGCCCGGGATCGGCCCCTCGCGGCTGGCCGGATACGTGCACGCGCTGGCCGAGCGCAGCGGCCGCTCCCGGGCCTCGGTCGCCGAGGAGTGGTTCGAGCGCTACCTGGCGGTGGTGGCCGAGCCGGTGTTGTGGCTGGACCGGCACGCGGGTATCGCGCTGGAGGCGCACCAGCAGAACACCCTGGTCCTGTTGGACGCGGACGGCCTGCCCGTGGGCGGACGCTACCGGGACAACCAGGGCTACTACTTCCGTGCCTCGCGCACCGCCGACCTGGCCCGGCGGCTGCCCGCCGCGGGGGTGGCCAGCGACACCATCGTCGCGGACGAGATCGCCGACGAGCGGCTGGCCTACTACCTGGGCGTGAACAACCTGCTCGGGCTGATCGGCGCGTTCGGTGCGCAGGGGCTGGTCGAGGAATCCGTGTTGTTGGCGCGGCTGCGCACGCTGTTCGCCGCCCACGCGCCCACCTGTGGCGCGGCGCGCACGCTGCTCACCGATCCCAGGCCGCGCTGCAAGGCCAACCTGATGACCCGACTGCACGGCCTCGACGAGCTCGTCGGTCCCGTGGCGACCCAGTCGATCTACGTGCACATCCGCAACCCGCTCACCGACGCCCCCGCGTGAGCCCGGTCCCAGGAGGTTCCGTCCCCGTATGAGCCCGTCATTCCTGTCGTCGCCCGCCGATGCCCGGCGGAGCGACTTCGCCGAGGCCCAGACCGTGCGCCTGAACACCGGGTCGCGGGCAGCGGGGCAGGCCGGCCCGCTCGCCGAGGCGGCACGCTGGGGCACGGTCCCGCTGCCCGCGGGCCGGTTCTCGCTGCACGAGATCCACACCAAGCGCGACCTGCCGCTGCTGCACGCGTGGATGAACGACCCCGACATCGCCCGCTGGTGGGAGCTGGCCGGGGACGAGGAGGTGGTGCGCCGACACCTGGCGAATCAGGCCGTGCGCACGCACAACCACGCCTACCTGGGCTGCCTGGACGACGAACCGGTCAGCTACTGGGAGCTCTACCGCGCGGACCTGGACGACCTGGCCCGGTACTACCCGGCCCGCCCGCACGACGTGGGGATCCATCTGCTCGTCGGCCCGGCCGCGTGGCGCGGGCGCGGGATCGGCTCGCTGCTGCTGCGCGCGGTCACCGAACTGGTGCTGCGCGCCGCCCCCGACACGATGCGGGTGGTGGCCGAGCCGGACGTACGCAACGAGGCGTCGCTGGCGGCCTTCGCGCGGGCCGGCTTCCACCGCTTCGGCGATGTCGAACTCCCGGACAAGCGCGCCGCGTTGATGATGCGCGGACGCGCCGCGCGGGAAGCGGGTGCACGGCGGTGACCGAGCGCCTGCCCGCCCCGCGCCGGGCGGCCGACCCCGGCGCGGTGGTGTACGACCTGGTGGGGGTGGGGATCGGGCCGTTCAACCTCGCGCTGGCCGCGCTGGCCGATCGGGTCGAGCCGCTGCGCACGCTGTTCCTGGATCGGACTCCCGCGTTCAGTTGGCATCCGGGACTGCTCCTGGACGGCACCACCCTGCAGGTGCCGTTCCTGGCCGATCTGGTCACCCTGGTCGACCCGACCAATCCGTGGTCGTTCCTGGCCTATCTGCGCGCGCACGACCGGTTGTTCCCGTTCTACTTCGCCGAGCGCCTGCATGTGCCGCGGCGCGAGTACGACCACTACTGCCGGTGGGTCGCCGAGGCGCTGCCGGCCTGCCGGTTCGGCAGCGACGTCGGGTCGGTGTCCTGGGAGGGCGACCTGTACCGGGTCGAGTTCCGCGACACCGCGACCGGCGAGCGGCACCACGTGCACGCCCGGAACGTGGTGCTCGGCATCGGCACCGAGCCGGTGGTGCCGGAGCCGTTCGCGGGTCTGCTCGGCGACACCGTGCTGCACGCGGCCCGATACCTGGACCATCGCGCGGACCTCACCGATGCGCAGGACGTCACGGTGCTGGGCTCGGGGCAGTCCGGCGCGGAGGTCTTCCTGGACCTGCTGCGCCGGCGCACCGGCCCCAGCCGACGGCTGACCTGGCTGACCCGCTCGCCCGCGTTCGCCCCGATGGAATACTCCAAGCTCGGCCTGGAGCACTTCACGCCCGACTACACGCGCTACTTCCACGCGCTGCCCGAACCGGTCCGCGACCGCCTGGTGCCCGAGCAGTGGCAGCTCTACAAGGCGATCAGCGCGGACACCATCGCCGCCATCCACGACGAGCTCTACGAGCGCGGCATCGCCGGCGGGCGGGTGCGTGCGACGCTGATGCCCGACGTCACCGTGACGTGCGCGCGCACCACCCGCGAGGGCGTGGAACTGGGGTGCCGGCACGGCGAACAGGACCGCGCCTTCACCGTGCGCACCGACCGGGTGGTGCTGGCGACCGGGTACGCGCAGCGGCATCCCGCACTGCTGGATCCGGTGAAGGACCTGATCGTGCGCGACGACGCCGGTCGTCCGCTGATCGACCTGGACCACCGGGTCGTGCTCGCCGAACACGTCACCGGCGGGCTGTACACGCAAAACGCCGAGTTGCACACGCACGGCGTGGGCACCCCCGACCTGGGCCTGGGTGCGCACCGGGCCGCGACCATTCTCAACTCCGTGTGCGGCGACGCGGTCTACCGGCTGCCGATCCGCACCGCGTTCACCACGTTCGGCCTGGCCGCGGGCGACACCGAGCCCGCGCACCGACCGCAGCGAGGGGACGCGACCGACCCCGCAGAGGTACCCCATGTCGCAGTCGAACCCGGCAGCGGAGCCCATCGAGGCCGAACTGCCGCACCAGGGCGCCCGACCCGCCGCGCCTGAGCCCGCCTCCCGGGTCCCCGGCGCGCGGCACGGCGTGCCCCCCACCGACCCGGAGGTCTGGCGACGGGTCAACCGGGACATGATCGCCAAGTCGCTCGCCGAGTTCGCCTACGAGGAACTGCTGGCCCCGGTCGCCGACGGCGAGACGTACACCGTGGACGTCTCGGGCGATGTGCGCTACCGCTTCCGGGCCCGGCGCGGCGCCTACGACGCGTGGCACGTGGATCCCGAGTCGGTGGTGCGCGAGTGGGAGGGCGGCGCCGACCCGGCCGAGGACATGCTCCAGTTCCTGCTGGACGCGCACACCGTGATCGGGCTGAGCGGCGACACCGCCGGCCACCTGGTGCGCGAGTTGACCGCGACGCTGGCCGCCGACGCGGCGAGTGCGGCGAGCGCGGTGAGCGCGGCCACGCTGGCCGACCTTAGCTACGCGGAGTTGGAGGGCCACCAGACCGGCCACCCGTGGATCGTGCCGAACAAGGGCCGGATCGGCTTCTCGGCGAGCGACGCGCGCCGCTACGCCCCGGAGGCGCGGCGGGCGCTGAGGCTGCCGTGGATCGCGGTGCATCGGGACCTGGCGGCCTACCGGGCGGTGCCGGGACTGAGCGAACAGCGGCTGTACGACGAGGAACTGGACCCGGCGACCCTGGAGGGCTTTCGCCGGGTCCCGGCCGCGCGCGGGCTGGATCCGGACGACTTCCTGTGGTTGCCGGTGCATCCGTGGCAGTGGGACGAGACGATCGCGACGCTGTTCGCGCCCGAGGTCGCCGCCGGTCGCATCATCGCGCTGGGCGAGGCCGAGGACCGGCACCTCGCGCAGCAGTCGGTGCGTACGTTCCTGAATCTGGACCGGCCCGCGCGGCGCACCGTCAAGCTCCCGCTGTCGGTGCTGAACACGCTGGTGTGGCGCGGCCTGCCCAGCGAGCGCACGCTGGCCGCGCCGGCGGTCACCGATTGGGTGCTGGGACTGCGCGACGCGGACCCGTTCCTGCGCGACGAGTGCCGGGTGATCATGCTGGGCGAGACCGCGTCGGTGACCGTGCGCCACCCGGTGCTGGAGGAACTGCCGGGCGTGCCGTACCAGTACCGCGAACTGCTCGGCGCGATCTGGCGCGAACCGCTGGCGCCGCGACTGGATCCCGGCGAGCGCGCCCGCACGCTCGCCTGCCTGCTGCACGTGGATCCGGCCGGCCGGCCGTTCGTTCTCGAACTGGTCGAACGCTCGGGGCTGGCCCCCCGGGTGTGGCTGCGTCGGCTCTTCCACGCCCTGCTCCCGCCGCTGTTGCACTGCCTGTACCGGTACGGCCTGGTGTTCTCCCCGCACGGCGAGAACGCGATCGTGATCTTCGACGAGCACGACGTGCCGGTCCGGCTGGCGATCAAGGACTTCGTCGACGACGTCAACATCAGCGACCAGCCGCTGCCGGAACTCGCCGACCTGCCGGCCGAGGTCGCGGCGGTGCTGCTGCGCGAGCGGCCCGACTACCTCTGCCAGTTCATCCACGCCGCGCTGCTGGTGGGGCACCACCGCTATCTGGCCGATCTCGCGGCGGTGCACCTGGGCATCCCGCAGGAGGGCTTCTGGGCGCTGGTGCGCGAGGAAATCCTGGACCACCAGGGGGCGTTCCCCGAACTCAAGGGCCGGCACGAGCTGTTCGACCTGCTCACGCCGCGGATCGACCGGCTGTGCCTGAACCGCAATCGGCTGCTCCTGGACGGCTATCGGGACCGTCCCACGCGCCCGCACGTGAGCGCACACGGCAGCGTGCCCAACGCGCTGTGCCCGTGACCTCGACATCGGACCACGACAGGGTCGCCGACAACCTGTCCGGTTTGCCGATGGTGTGATCCCCATCACGGTGCCAGAATGCGGCGGGTGACCGACGTCGCCGAAAACGCGAGGCAACCACTGAAGGTTGCCGCCGCACAGGCCCAGGCGCGGCCGGGCGACATCCCCGCGAATGTCGCCACGGCCGCGCAACTCGTGCGCTTCGCATCCTCGGCCGGCGCCGACGTGGTGGTGTTGCCGGAACTGTTCCTGTCGGGGTATGACCTCGACCTGTTCCGGCCGGACGTGAAACCGTGCGACATCGTGCCCGGCGACACCCGGCTCGGTGAGCTCCAGGCCGCCTGCTACGCCACCCGCACGGTCGCGGTGGTCGGCGCCGCGGTCCGCCGCGCGGGCGCCCGGACCATCTCGCTGGTGGTGGTCGGCCGGGACGGCGACGCGCACGTGGCCTACGACCGCCAGCACCTGTGGCACGAGGAGCGCGAGTTGTTCCGCCCGGGCGACCACGGCTGCACCATCGAGATCGCCGGATGGCGACTGGGCCTGGGCAGCGCCTACGACGTCAGCTTCCCCGAACACGTGCGCGCGGCCGTGCACGACGGCTGCGACGCCTACCTGTGCCCGGGCGTGTACACCCGCGGCGACAGCGAGCACCGCCGCGACCTGTACTTCGCCGCCCGAGCCCTGGAGAACACCTGCTACACGGTGGTCGCCAACCACATCGGCGACACCGTGCTGGGCCCGGCGTGCGGACGCAGCGGGGTGTACGGCCCGGATGGGCGGGTGGTGATCGAGGCCGACGGGGAACGGGTGGACGTGGTCGCCGCGACCTTCCAGGACATCGAGATCGACGCCGCCCGCGAGTGCCTGACCATGCTGGAGGATCTGCCGCAAGCACGGCGCGCGGGGCCGGGCGAGCGTCGCGAGACGATCAAGCTGGACTGAGACCCACCCGATCCGATCCCACCCGATCCGGGCTCGTCGGTGCTGGAATCCGCGTGCGCAAGCGCCTAGTCTCGCCGGATCACCGCAACCTACCGACGGGTAATGGTGGAAGGCAACGACGAGAGGGGAGCGCACGTGCGCACAACTCGCAGGGCGATCGCGGGCCTGGCCGCGCTGACGGCGCTCGTCGCGCTGTCCGCGTGCTCGGACGACTCAGACTCCGACACCTCCGCCGACCGCAAGGCCGCCGCTCCGAACGCGCCCGGCGCCCCGGGCGGCGGCAAGGACGCCCCGGCGAACCCCAAGGCACTGCCCGCCGCGGCGAGCGGGGCCACCTTCGTCGCGCTCGGCGACTCGTACGCGGCGGGCGTGAAGATACCCGTGATCGTGCCCGCCGCGCCGCCCGGATGCAGCCGCTCGGAGAGCAACTACGCGCACCTGGTGGCCAGGCAGCAGAACATCACCGGCTTCGTCGACGCCACCTGCGGCGGTGCCCGCACCCCGGACATGACGGCCGGTCAGCAGACCCAGGGTTCGCCGCCGCCGCAGTTCGACGCGCTGCGCCCGGACACCGCGCTGGTCACCCTGGGCATCGGCGGCAACGACATCGGCTTCTCCGAGATCGTCACGACGTGCGTGATCCAGAGCCGCAGCACCACGTCCACACAGCCGTGCACCGACAAGTACACCGCCGGCGGCAACGACGAGCTGGCCAAGCGCATCGCCGAGACCGGGCCGAAGATCGCCGCCACCATCGCCGGCATCAAGCAGCGCTCGCCCAAGGCCCGGATCCTGGTCGTCGGCTACCCCACGATCCTCCCGGAGACCGGCACCTGCCCCGCCCAGGTGCCGGTCGCCGAGGGCGACCTGCCCTATCTGCGCAAAGTGGTGCCCGCACTGAACGACATGCTCGCCAAGGAGGCGGCCGGCCAGGGCGCGGAGTACGTGGACACCTACGCCGGCTCGGCCGGCCACGACGTGTGCCGGCCGGCGGGCACCAAGTGGATCGAGGGGATCAAGCCCGAGTCGCCCGCCGCCCCGGTGCACCCCAACGCGCTCGGCCAGGAGGGCCTGGCCAAGGCGGTACTCGCCAAGCTCGGCTGATCTTCGCCCGGCTTCTCCCGCGGCAGAAAGCGGCGCGGGAGAAGCCGGGCGAAGCGGGCCGCGTGGTAAGGGATGTCCGGCGGAGCATCTAGGCTTGTCGCCCGATGAGCGACTCCGACCGTCCCGAGCTGACCGAACTCCTGCACGCCGCCGTTGCCGCCGTCGGCGGAGCGGAGCGGCCCGGACAAGTGTCCATGGCCGAGGCCGTCTCCGGCGCGGTCGCCCGCGCCGAACACCTCCTGGTCCAGGCGGGTACCGGCACCGGCAAGTCCCTGGCCTACCTGGTCCCCGCGCTGGCCGCCCGTCGCAAGGTCGTGGTGGCCACCGCGACGCTGGCGCTGCAGCGGCAGCTGGTCGAGCGCGACCTGCCGCGCACGGTCGAGGCGCTGCGCCCGCTGCTGCGCCGCTCACCGACGTTCGCCACGCTCAAGGGCCGGGGCAACTACCTGTGCCTGCACCGGCTGCACGACGGCCCGCCGGACGAGGGCGAGGTGCTCTTCGACCCGGCGCCCACGAGCAGACTCGGACAGGACGTGGTCCGGCTGCGGGACTGGGCCGACGAGACCGAGACCGGAGACCGCGACGACCTGAGCCCGGGCGTCAACGACCGCGCCTGGGCCCAGGTGTCGGTGTCCTCGCGCGAATGCCTGGGCGCCTCGCGCTGCCCCTACGGCGACGACTGCTTCGCCGAGGCCGCGCGGGAGCAGGCCAAGCAGGCCGACATCGTGATCACCAACCACGCGCTGCTCGCCATCGACGCGTTGGAGGACGCGCCGGTGCTGCCCGAGCACGAGCTGTTGATCGTGGACGAGGCGCACGAGTTCGCGAGCCGGGCCACCGGGGTGGCCACCGCCGAGCTGAGCCTGAGCGCGGTGGACCGGGCCGCGCGCCGCGCGGGCAAGCTGGCCAACGAGAGCGCCGTGGACAACCTGGACGCCGCTTCGGAGGCGTTCAAGAAGACCATGGAGGGGCGCGAGCCCGGTCGGCTGCGCGAGCTGGACCCGGATCTGGGCTGGACGGTGTCCGCGCTGCGCGACGCGAGCCGCGGCGTGATCACCTCGCTCGGCGAGGTCCGGGACAAGTCGCTGAGCAACGAGGACGCGGCCCGTCGCCAGGCGTTGGCCGGCGTCGAGCACATCCACGACACGTGCGAGCGCATTCTCGAGGACTCGCCGCACGACGTGATCTGGCTGGAGCGCAACGAGCGCACCGGTGCGTCGTTGCGGGTGGCCCCGATCGCGATGGCCGGGCTGTTGCGCGAGGCGCTGTTCGGGGACCGCACGGTGGTGCTCACCTCGGCCACGCTCAAGCTCGGCGGCGACTTCCGGGGCGTGGCCGGCAGCCTGGGGCTGACCGCCGAGGGGCTGCTCACCGACGAGCCCGAGCCGGTGCCCACCGAGGTGGCGGTGCAGCCGGGCGAGGGCGAGGAGTCCGACGACGACGCGGATCCGGACACCGACGCGGACCTGGCGCGGTGGCGTGCGTTGGACGTGGGCTCGCCGTTCGACTACCCGCGACAGGGCATCCTCTACGTCGCCCGGCATCTGCCGCCGCCCGGTCGGGACGGAATGAGCGCGGACACCCTGGACGAACTCGCCGAGTTGATCGAGGCGGCCGGTGGGCGGGCGCTGGGCCTGTTCTCCTCGCGGCGCGGTGCGGAGGCGGCCACCGAGGCGCTGCGCGAGCGGCTGGACCTGCCGATCCTGTGCCAGGGCGACGACTCGTTGGCGGAGCTGTTGCGCCGTTTCGCCGCCGAGCCGCGTACGTGCCTGTTCGGCACGTTGTCGCTGTGGCAGGGCGTGGACGTGCCGGGGCCGTCCTGTCAGTTGGTGATCATGGACCGGATCCCGTTCCCGCGTCCGGACGATCCGTTGATGAGCGCGCGGGCGCAGTCGGTGCAGGAGAACGGCGGCAACGGCTTCATGGCGGTGTCGGCCACGCATGCCGCGCTGTTGATGGCGCAGGGCGCCGGGCGGCTGATCCGGGCGATGGACGACCGGGGCGTGGTGGCGGTGCTCGACCCGCGCCTGGCCACCGCCCGCTACGGCGGGTTCTTCCGGGCCTCGATGCCGCCGCTGTGGTACACGGAGGACCGCAATCAGGTACGCCGCTCGCTGGCCGCGATCGACAAGGACGGCCGGGGCGAGCCGGCCTGAAGCGCTACCGCGGGGGCGGGGGCGAGCCGGGCCCCGACCGCGGGCGCCGGCGGGCCGCGCACGTGAGACGGGCGGGGGGGGGGGGGGGGGGGGGGGCGGCCCGCCCCCCCCCCCCCCCCGGGGGGGGGGGCCCCCCCCCCCCCCCCCCGCCGCGCCCCCCCCGCCCACCCCCCGCCCC
>NZ_JBITHP010000029.1:0-132916 GCF_044458105.1 Embleya sp. NPDC050493 | reverse complement strand
GGTGGGGGGCGGGGGGGGGGCCCGTGGGCCGGCGCGAGGGGCTGGGGGGGGGCGCGCGGGCGGGGAACTCCCCGGCGGTGGGGCGCGGGGGCGCGCCCCCCGCCCCCCCTCGACCGTGTTCGGCGTCGGCTCGGCATCCGCGCTCACGCGTCGGCGACGGTCACCGGCAGTGCCGCGAGGTACGCCTGCGCGTTGCGGCGGGTCTCGGCCACGTTGTCCCCGCCGAACTTCTCCAGCACCGCGTCCGCGAGCACCAGCGCGACCATCGCCTCGGCGACCACGCCGGTCGCGGGCACCGAACACACGTCGCTGCGCTGCGCGATCGCCTTCGCCGGATCGCCGGTGCGCACATCGAACGTGGCCAGTGCCCGGGACAGGGTGGAGATCGGTTTCATCGCGGCGCGTACCCGCAGGAGTTCGCCGGAGGTCATCCCGCCCTCGATGCCGCCCGCGCGACCGGTCTCGCGGCGCACCCGGGCGGGGCCGGGCCGACCGGGGGCGACCGGGGTGATCTCGTCGTGGGCCACCGAGCCGCGCCGGGTCGCGGTGGTGAAGCCGTCGCCGACCTCGACCCCCTTGATCGCCTGGATGCCCATCAGCGCGGCGGCCAGGCGGGCGTCCAGGCGCCGATCCCAGTGCACGTGGCTGCCCAGGCCCGGCGGCAGCCCGTAGACCACCACCTCGACCACGCCGCCCAACGTGTCGGCGTCCTTGTGTGCGGCCTCGATCTCGGCGTTCATCGCGGCGGCGGTGTCCGGGTCGACGCAGCGCACCGGGTCGGCGTCGATCGCGTCCGCGCTGCCGGGTTCGGGCACCATGGCCTCGGGCAGCGCGACCGCGCCGATCCGCACCACGTGGCTGAGGATCTCCACCCCCAGCGTCTGGGCCAGGAACGCGCGCGCGACCTCGCCGATGGCCACCCGCGCCGCCGTCTCCCGCGCGCTGGCCCGCTCCAGTACCGGGCGGATGTCGTCGAAGCCGTACTTCTGCATGCCCGCGAGATCGGCGTGCCCGGGCCTGGGCCGGGTCAGCGCGGCGCCGCGCCCACGGTCCGGGAGCCGGCCCGGCTCGTCGTAGCGCCGACCGTCGGCGTCGGTGGGGTCGGGGGCCATCACCTCGGCCCACTTGGCCCATTCGGTGTTGGCCACCCGCAGCGCGACCGGGCCGCCCTGGGTGAGCCCGTGTCGGACCCCGCCGTTGAACTCGACCTCGTCGCGCTCGAAGCGCATCCGCGCTCCGCGACCGTTGCCCAGCCGACGCCGGGCCAGCGCCCGGGCCAAGTCACCGGAGGAGATCTCCACCCCGGCGGGCAACCCCTCCAGAACGGCGGTGAGCGCGGGACCATGCGATTCACCTGCGGTGAGCCAACGCAACATGGGAGTCCTTCTTTCGGTGTGGACGGGACGGGACTGGACGGGCGCGCGGACGGGCGGACGGGCGGGCCTGGCGGACGGACGAGCGGGGCGGGGCGGGGCGGGCGGGTCGAGCGGGCTGGGTGGCCCGGGCGAACGGGGCCGGGACGCAGGCGGGCGGCTCGGGCGCTCGGGCGATGCGAGGGCGAGGGGGGCGGGGCGGGGCGGGCAAGTCGACCGGGTTGGGCGGCGTGAGCGAGCGGGGCCGGGACGAACGCGGGCGGCTCGGGCGATGCGCGCGGGAGGGGGCGGGCGCGGTGGGCAGGGTTGGCAAGGGGACGGCGGGAGCGGGTTGGCACGGCAGAGGCGAGCGGGCCGATCGGCGTGCGTAAGCAGGGCCGGGATGAAGGCGGGAGGGGCGCGCGGGAGGGGTGGGCGAAGGGACGGCGGGAACGGGTGGCACAGCCGAGTCGAGCGCACGGGGCGAAAGGGCGCGGACGGATCGGGTGGGCGGGACGGGTGCGTATGGGCGGGGTGGGCGGGACGGGAACTCGTGCTGGGCCGGCGGGAAGGATGGGGAGGAACGGCGGGACGGGCGGGCTGGTGGGGCCGGAGTGCTGGACGTGTGGTGGTGGTGGGCTGGGGGTTGGCTGGCCGAGAGGGCACTTCGAGGTGGGTGGCGGGCTATGTGACCAGTAGGGCGATGCCGACTGTCGTGCCGATCACCACGACCAGGGCGCGTAGGACCGGTGCGGGCACTCGGCGGCCCAGGACTGCGCCCAGGCGTCCGCCCGCCACCGAGCCGAGGGCAAGCAACAGCACCGGGAGCCACGCCACTTCGGCGGTGATCGCGAACAGCACCGCGGCGACCAGGTTGACCAGAGCCTGGAGCAGGTTCTTCAGTCCGTTGAGCAGGTTCAGGTCCTCGTCGAGCACGATGGCGAGCAGCGCGAGCAGGAGCACGCCCTGAGCGGCGCCGAAGTACCCGCCGTACACGCTGACCGTGAACACCGCCCCGAGCAGCACCGGACCGACACCGCTCGCGCGGGCGGCCTCCGCCTGCCGCTCGCGACGCATGCCCCGCCGGCGCACCCGGCCGACGGCGACGGCGGGTTCCGGAGCCGCCTGTTGCTCGCCACGCACGCCCGGCCGGCCGGCCGGGCCGACGGCGGTGCCGGGCTCCGCGCCCGCCTGCCGATCGCGGTGTGGGTGCGCCGTACCGGCGGTGACGCCGGGATCCGGGCCTGCCTGTTGCTCGCCATGTGTGCCCGGTCGGTGCGGCAGGTCGATGCCGATGCCGGGCGCGGCGCCCGGCTCCCGTTCCCGACGCACGCCAAGCCGTCCTGCCGGACCGACGCCGCTGCCGGGTTCCGCGCTCGCCGGCCGGTCGCGGTGTGGGTGCGCCGGGGTGACGGCGACGCCGGGCTCCGGACTCGCCTGGGGCTCATCGGGGTTGGGGTCGGGGTTCGGGGGTGTGTGGCTGTCGCGACATACCCGCAGATGGTGGGCAGGGGGGCTGGGGGTGCCGGGCTCCGGACTCGCCTGGTGCTCGTTGGGCTTGGGGTTGGGGTCGGGGTTCGGGGGTGTGGGGCCGGCGCGGTTGGCCTCCGTCTGGTGGTCGCGACGTAGGGCCAGTCGGCGTGACAACCACGGTTGGGCGGCCATCAGGAGGGCGGCGAGGAGGATCAGGGCCGGGACGGCCGCGCGGAAGGCGCCCGGGGGAAGAGTGAGCAGGAGGAGGCCGCCGGTTGTGCCGCCCAGCACGGCGGCGATCGACAGGGGGAGCAACCGGGCGGACTGGGCGGCCAGTTCGAGGCGGTAGCCGAGTGCGCCGGTGATCGAGCCGGGGGTGAGTCCGATCGTGTTCGACACGTTGGCCACCACCGGCGGGTAGCCCAGTGCCAGCAGTACCGGGAACGTCAGCAACGAGCCGGAACCCACCACGGTGTTGACCGTGCCCGCGCCGAGGCCCGCCACGAGCACGAGCAGGGCCTCGGCGGGGCTCATGCCGAACTGCCGGGCAGCAGCGTGACCTTGCCGAATGCGGCGCCGCTCGCCAACCGGCGGTGTGCCTGGGCGGCATCCGCGAGCGGATAGGTCGTGTCCGGGACCGGGATCAGGGCGTGCGCGAGGCAGAAGTCTACCATCGCGGCGAAGTCCGCCGCCCCGCACGAGCCGGCGCCCAGCAGGGTGATCCCGGTGTGGAAGGCATGCGGCAGATCGAAGGTCGCCGCGGTGCCGGTGGTGTCGCCGCAGAAGACCAACCGGCCGCGCGGCCGCAGCGCATGCAGCGACGCCTGGAACAGCGCCGGGCCGACGTGGTCGAGCACCAGATCGACGCCGGCCCCGCCGGTCGCCGCCCGGGCCTGGGTGACCAGGTCCGAGGTGCCGGTGTCGATCAGCACGTCGGCCCCGGACTCGGCCATCCGGTCCAGTTTGGCCCGCGATCCTGAGGTGACCAGCACGCGCGCGCCCAGCGCCCGGGCCAGTTGCACCGCCGCGATGCTGATCCCGCTGCCCGCGCCGTGCACCATCAGCGTCTCGCCGGCCCGCAGGCCGCCGCGCACGACCAGGCCCTGCCAGGCCATGCCGTACGCGGTGGGCAGGCTCGCCGCGGCCACGTGGTCCAGCCCGGCCGGGATCGGGTGGGTGCGATCGGCGGGCACCACCGTCAACTCGGCATAGCCGCCGGGCCGGTTCCCGCCGACCACGCGCAGCGCCGCACACCATGCGTCGTCGCCCGACCGGCACGCCGCACAACGCCCGCAGTGCAGCGCCGGATTCACCAACACCCGCTCGCCCACCCGGCGTTCGTGCACGCCCGGGCCCACGGCCAGTACGTCACCCGCGACGTCCATGCCGGGCACGTGCGGGAGGGTGAAGTGCGGCAGCAGGCCGGGCCCGCGCCGCTGCAACAGGTCGAGCCGGTTCACCGCGGCGGCGCGGACCGCGATCAGCACCTCGCCGGGCCCCGGTTCGGGATCGGGCAGGGACACCCGCTCCAGGATCTCCGGGCCGCCGTGGCCCCGGTGCAGGACGGCCCTCATACGATCCCCCGCACGAACGGCGCGCCGAGAGCGGCGGGTTGGCGGTGTGTCTTGGCCAGGAACATCATCGCCAGCAGCGCCAACAGGTAGGGCGCGGCGATCAGCAGCTGCGAGTTCAGGTGTACCCCCAGCGCGGGCAGCGCCAGCCGCATCGCGTCGGCCGCGCCGAACACCAGACAACCCACCATCGTTCCGCGCAGCTTCCAGCCGCCGAAGATCACCGCCGCGATCACCACGTAGCCGCGGCCGGCGGTCATGTTCTGGTTGAACGCGCCGACTTCGCCGACCGCGAGATAGGCGCCGCCCAGTCCGGCCAGCACGCCGCACAGCAGCACGCTCTGCCGGCGCCGGCGGAGTACGTCGATCCCGGTCACGTCGGCCGATTGGGGATTCTCCCCGGCGGCGCGCAGTTCCAGGCCGAACCGGCTGCGCTGGACCAGCCACCACACCAGCGGGATCACGCCGACCAGCAGGTAGGCGGGCCAGCGATGGGCGAACAGCACCGGGCCGAGCAGCGGCAGGTCGGACAGGACGGGGATGTTCAGCGCGTCGACCTGATGCCCGGTCAGGTCGACCGAGTCCAGCAGGAAGCTGGTCAGGCCGAGCACGAGCGCGTTCAGGGCCAGCCCGACCACGTAGGTGTTGACCGACAGGCGATGGCTGAACTCGGCGTGCGCGAACCCGATGACCAGTCCGGCGAGCATGCCGAAGACCAGACCGAAGGAGGCGGATCCGGTCAACGAGGCGCCCCACACGGCGTTGAACGCGCCGCCGAGCATCATCGCCTCGACCGAGATGTTGATCGTGCCGGCCCGTTCGGCGATGTACTCGCCACAGGCCGCGAAGGCCAGCGGCACGGTGAGTCGGACCGAACTGGCCAGGACCATGGCAAGGTCGTCGATCATGTCAACCTCCTGGTCTCAGGCGCCTGCGGTGCGCCGGCGGCGCACCTCGGCGTAGGCGGCGGGAAAGACCGTGGCCAGCACCAGGAGCGCGGTGACCACGGCGACGATGTAGCGCGGTACGCCGGTCGCGGACAGGAATCCGCCGCCCGCTCGCAGCGCCCCGAAGAACAACGCGACGGGCACGGCGAGCATCGGCTTGTCCCGGGCCACCAGTGCCACCAGCAGGCCGTCGAAGCCGACGTTGTCGGCGAAGCCGTCCTGCATCCGGTGACCGCTGCCGGTGAGCATCACCCCGCCCGCGAGGCCGGCGAACGCGCCGGAGGCGAGCAGTGCGCCGCCGCCGATCAGCACCGCGCCGACGCCGGCCCGGTGTGCGGCCTTGGGGTTGAGGCCGAGCATCCGCACCCGGAAGCCGAGCCGGCTGCGCACCAGCACCACCGAGGTACCCACGGCGAGCACGAGGGCGATGAAGATGCCCGCGCCGATGTTGAAGTCGGGGTATTCGCCGATCCGGGGCAGCCAGACCGACTCGGCCAGCATGTCCGTCTGCGATGTGGTGACCTGGCCGGCCACCGCCTTCTCGCGCAGCAGCGACGGCGAGTTCACCGCGTACGACACGGCCTGGTTCGCCACGAAGATCAGGAGCAGGGTGCTGATCACCACCGCGACGCCGCGCCAGTAGAAGAGCAGGGCCGCGATGGCCGCCCACAGGGCGCCGCCGACGGCGGCGCCGAGCAGGGCCAGCATCAGGACCAGCGGGCCGGGGCCCGGGGTGAACAGCGCGATCGCGGCGCCCACGGCCGCGCCGACCAGGAGTTGGCCCTCCTGGCCGATGTTGAAGATGCCGGCGCGGGCGGCGATCACCGAGCCGATCGCGACCAGGAGCAGGGGTGCGGCCTGGTCGATGCTCTGCCCGATGGCCGCGCCGTCGGCCAGGCTGCCGTCGTACATCGCGCTCGCCGCGTCCCAGGGGGATTGGCCGACCAGCGCGATGAGCAGGCCGGCCAGGACGAGTGCGGTGGACAACGACGCCGCGTACAGCAACGGGGTGCGCGGGTCGGCGATCCGGAGCCGGCGACGCGGGCCGGCCGGCGGTGCGGCGACGGCCGGTGCGCGCTCGGATATCAGGGTCGGGGTCATGCCGCCTGGCCTCCCATCAGCAGGCCCAGTCGCTCGGTGTCGACGTCGGCGCGGTCCATCTCGCCGACGACGGCGCCCCGGTGGATGACCGCGACGCGGTGCGAGAGAGTGAGGATCTCCCCCAGTTCGGTGGACAGGAGCAGAACCGCGATGCCGGATCGGGCCGCGGCGTGCAGCCGTTCGGTCATGTACTCGATCGCGCCGATGTCCAGGCCCCGGGTCGGCTGCGCGGCGACCAATACCCTGGGCTGGGCCGCGAGTTCCCGGGCAAGCACCACCTTTTGCTGGTTTCCGCCGGACAGTTGCCGCATCGGGGTGTCCGGCGAGGGGGTGGCGATCTCGAATTCCTCGATCAACTCCCGGGCCCGCGCCGCCATTCGACGCCGACTGAGCATTCCTCTGCTGGTCACCGAGCCCAGGTCCGCCAGGACCAGGTTCTCCGCGACGCTCATGTCCAGGACACAACCGGACACGTGTCGGTCCTCGGGCACGATGCCCACTCCGGCGGCGTGCATCGCGCCGGGCCGGCCGGCGGCCACCGGCGCACCGCACACCTCCACCCGACCGGCACTGAGCGGAAGCAGGCTGGAGAGCAGATCGCCCAGCGCCGCTTGGCCGTTGCCCTCGACACCGGCCAGACCCAGGATCTCGCCGGCGCGCACCTCCAGGGTCAGTCCGCGCAGCAGCGGACGCCGGTCCGCGGTGCTCGCGTGCGCATCGCTGATCCGCAGCCGTACCTCGCCGGCCGGCGGCCTGGGATCCGGGGCGGGCGCGGCTGCCGGTTCGCGCACGTCCAGCAGTGCGGTGCCGCCGGTCGGCGTGCCGGTGCCGGGCTCGATCAGCGCGTCCAGTGCGCCGACCGCCGATGCGGCGGTCCACTTGGACAGTTCGCGGCCGACCATCTCCCGGGCCAGGGAGCGTACATCGGTGTCGGCGGTGGCCCGGCGGGCCACCACCCGCCCCTGGCGCATGATGGTGACCCGGTCGGTGGCGTGCACGATCTCGTCCAGCTTGTGGCTGATCAGGATCACCGCCTTGCCCTCGTCGGCGACCACCCGGCGCAGCACGGTGAACAGTTCGCGCGACTCCTCCAGGGTGAGCACCGAGGTCGGCTCGTCGAGGATGAGCACGCCGGGGTCGCGGCGCAGGCACTTGACGATCTCGACGCGTTGCCGCTGCCCGGTGGACAGGTCCTCGACGCACGCGTCGGGGTCCACCTCCAGGCCGTAGCGTTCGCCGACTTCGCGCACCAGTGCCCGGGCCCGATCCCGATCCACCCGGCCCCGGTCGCCGAGCACCACGTTCTCCCACACGCTGAGTCGGTCCACCAGGCTGAAGTGCTGGTGCACCATGGAGATTCCGTGTGCCGCGGCGGCCGAGGGGTCGGCGATCGTGGCGGGTTCGCCGCGCAGCAGGATTCGTCCGGTGTCCGGGACGACCAGGCCGAGCAGGATCTTCATCAGGGTGCTCTTGCCGGCGCCGTTCTCGCCGAGCAGGCCGTGGATCTCGCCGGCCTGCACCCGCAAGGAGACGTCCTCGCACGCCCGCACCGCGCCGAACCGCTTGCCGATGCCGAGCAGTTGCACGACGGGGACGGGGAGCACGGACGGCGCGGCCGGGTGCTCGTCTTCGGCCCGGGGTCGCGGGTCGGGTGCGGTCACGACCGTGTCACTTGCCTGCGGCGACGGCCTCATCGACCTTCACCTTCCCGCTGCCGATGTCCTGGATCAGTGCCTTGAGCTGCTGCTCCTGGTCGCCGGTGGGCTTGCAGAGCTTGACCGTGGGCACCGGGTCCTTGCCCAGGTGCCATTCGCGGGCCACGCCCATCCGCAGGGTGCCCTTCTTGAAGTCCTCCAGGGCACCGGCGAAGTAGGCGCCGGGGCTGAAGATCACCGACACCGCGTACTGCGCGCCGGGCGTCGAGCAGCGGTCGGTGCCGGGGGTGAGCGCGGGCACGCCCTTCTCGTTGGCGAGTTGGGTGACCACGTCGGTGGCGCCGCCGAGGTAGGGGTAGATCACCTTGACGCCCTGGCTGATCTGCGCCTGGGCGGCCTCCTTGGCCTTGCCGGAGTCGTTGAAGTCGCCGGTGAAGGTCTGCACCATCTCGGCGTCCGGGACGACCTTCTTGATTCCGGCCTCGAAGGCCTTGGCCACGTCCCGGGCGAACTGCAGGTCGGGGCCGGTGATGTAGCCGGCCTTCTTGCCGCCGTTCTCCTTGAGGATCAGGCCGGCCGCGTAACCGGCCACGTACAGCGACTCGTTGATGTAGTCGAGGGACTGGGTGAACTCGGGGGTCTGGGTCACGCCCTGGCCGCCGCTGATGTACCAGGCGATGCCCTTGCACTGCGGTTCCTTGGCCGCGCTGAGCGCGTCCTTGAGTTCGCTGGCGCCGATCGCGATCATGTCGACCTTCTGCCGACACAGGTTGCGGGCCTGCTGGACGGCGTTGGCCGGGTTGATCTTGTCGACCACGACGAGCTTCCACCCGTTGGCGTCGGCATAGCCGTTCGCCTCGTCGACGAAGCTCTGGTAGTAGCCCTTGTCCTTGGTATCGCCGGGGCTCATCACCCCGATGACGACCTTCTTGTCCTTGTTGACGTCGGGCTCGTTGGCGGGGAGGGTGCCGGCGCCGGGCGCACCGGCCGAGGCGGGCGCCCCGGCGGAGGCGGAAGAGGAGGAGGAGCCACCGCCACAGGCGGTGACCAGCAGTCCCGGTATGATGACCGAGGCCGCGATGACTCGAACCATGTTCTTCATCGGAAGGTCTCCAGACGAATCAGGGCGCGTTGGTTCGACACGGACCGACGGATGCGCGGCAACCCGGACGGGCACGGTGGGCGTGCCCGGTTCGGGTGTGCGGTGCCGCGGCCGGGGTGGATGTCGGTCCGGCGGAGGGACCCGTTCCGGTTGTGCCGGGAATTCCGGCCCGGATGCGGGTGGGGGTCGGTGCGCGGCGCCTGCGGCGCGCGCGACCGTCCGACAGTGGTGCGGAGTTGCCGAGCATGCGGTCCCGCGCCGAGGCACTACGCGAGATCGCGGGTGGTGCGATGGGTCAGCCGTTGCGGTATTCGTCGCGCGGCGGGGTGAAGATGTCCAGGATCCAGGTCTCGCCGTGCTCGGGGTCGCCGATGAACAGGCTGTCCCCGTGGTCGCAGCCCTTGGGTGCCCAGTAGACGTCGCCCGGGCCGAGCACCTGCCGCTCGTCCGAGTCGATCCGGAAGTCGAGCCTGCCCTTGAGCACCATGCCGTACTGCTCGTGCTCGGGATGGTCGTCGTAGGGGGTGGGTCCGCAGCCCTCGCGGATCCGCCACAGGGTCAGCATCATCTCGTCGCCGGTGTAGACCCGGCGCCGGAATCCGGGCTTGACCTCGACGAACTCGCTGTCGTCGAAGGCCCACACACGTTGTACGTCGCTCATGTCACGGCCGTCCTCTCCGGTTGATTCGCGCAATGGTTCCTCGGGCGGACCGACCCGCGGCCGATCCGGCACACCGGCCCGGGGCGCGGCACTAGAACATCCGGGCGGTCATCTGCCGCTCCACCTCGCCGAGATGGTCGGCGGCGGCGCGCGCGGCGGCGTCGGGGATGCCGGCCGCGACCGCGTCGGCGATGCCGCGGTGCGAGCGGCAGGACTCGGCGATCACCTGGCGGACCGCCTCGGCGTTGCCCTCCGCGTCGAGGAGCGAGGCGAAGTCGCCGGACGCGAATACCGCGTCGAGCACCTTCGCGTACAGCTCGCGCAGCGTGGTGTTGCCACACGCGCGGGCCAGCGCCGCGTGGAAGCGGCGGTCCTGGCGGCGGAACGCCTCCAGGGTCATCTGTGGGTCGAAGCCGGCCGCGAGTTCGCCGATCTCGGCCCGCTCGTCGGGTGCGGCGCGGATGGCGGCGAGGCGGGCGATGGCCACCTCGGTGACCTGGCGTACCTCGAACAGTTCCGAGACGCGCAGCTTGCGGCCGTCGTCCGCGTCGAAGGACACTCCGGGCAGTCGCTCGGCGACGTAGAACCGGTTGCCGCGCTTGACCAGGCAACCGAGCGAGACGAGTCCCTGGATCGCCTCGCGCACCGAGGTGCGGGCCACCCCGAACTGCTCGCACAGGGTACGTTCCGGGGGCAGTTGGGCGCCCGGGCGCAGTTCGCCCTCGCGCACGCTCGCCAGGAGTGCGTCGCGGACCTCCTCGGAGATCGTGCGGCGCGCGACCTTGGCGAAGCGGATCCGGTCCCCCGGTGCCCGCAGGGGCACTACGCGTCCGCCAGGGACGCGAAGCGCTCGCGTTCCGCGTCCAGGTCCAACGGCCGGATGATCGCCTCGTGCTCCTCGTCGCCCCAATACGCGGGCGGGACCAGCCACATGACCTCGAATTCGAGGCCGTCGGGGTCCTTGGCGTACAGGCTCTTGTTCGCGCCGTGGTCGCTCGCGCCGATCAACGCGCCCGCCGCCGTGAGGCGTTCGCGGGCCTCGGCCAGCACGTCGAGCGTGGGCACCTCCCACGCCACGTGGTACATGCCCACGGTGCGCCGGCCGGCCTGGGAGTCGCCCGCCTCGGCACCGATGGTGAAGAACGCGATGTCGTGGTGGTTCTCCGAGGCCGGCGCCCGCATGAAGACGTAGCTGCCGGGCGGGCCGTCGATGACGGTGATGAAGTCCAGCACCTCGTTGTAGAACCGGGCGGTCCGGTGTGCGTCGCGCACGTACAGCACCGCGTGGTTCATCCCGGTAACGGCCACGATCGGGCCTCCTCAGGGTGTGGGTCAGGCTGTTGGTCTGACAATCAGAAGGTATGAAGCTCGGTCAGGTGTGGTCATTGGTCCCCCAGCACAACCCCACGCTTCACCCGCTGTGCACCTGGACGTTCACCGCCTTGGTACGGGTGTAGGCGTCCACGCCGGTCCGGGCGAACCCGCTGGCCCGGCGCGGCTCGCCGCGTCCGCCGTTCAT
Organism: Embleya sp. NPDC050493; assembly: GCF_044458105.1. NCBI lineage: Bacteria > Bacillati > Actinomycetota > Actinomycetes > Kitasatosporales > Streptomycetaceae > Embleya > Embleya sp. NPDC050493. The sequence continues at coordinate 121,535 of NZ_JBITHP010000029.1, read as the reverse complement.
GTCCGGCGCGAAATGGCAGTTCACGTTGACCTCACCGCAGTCCAGCGCGTCCGAGAAGCGGAACGCGCGCTCGATGTCGCGGGTGAACACCGTGCCGTTGAGGCCGTACCGGGTCCCGTTGGCCAGCGCGATCGCCTCGGCCTCGTCGCGGAAGGGCATCGCGGCCAGCACCGGCCCGAACACCTCCTCCTGCTCCACCTCGCAGCCGCGCCGCACCCCGCCCAGCACGGTCGGCGCGACATAGGTCGGCAGGAGTCCGTCCGCAAGGCCCGGTTTACCGACCACGGAGGCGTCGCCCGCGTCCAGTGCCCGGCTCACGAAACCGCGGACCCGGTCCGCGTGCCGCTCGTTGATCAGGGGCCCGATGAAGGTGTCCGGGTGCAGCGCGTCGCCCACCGGCAGCGTGGCCGCCGCCGCCGCGACCGCCTCCACCACCTGCTCGTACACCGACTCCTCGATCAGCAGTCGACTGCCCGCGACGCACACCTCGCCCATGTTCACGAACGCGGCCATCATCGCCCAGCCCACGGCCTGGTCCAGGTCGGCGTCGGCGAACACCACGACCGGCGACTTGCCGCCCAGTTCCAGATGCACCGGGGTCAGGTTGCGGGCGGCGGCGGCCAGCACGTGGCGGCCGGTCTCGGTGCCGCCGGTCAGGCTGATCAGGTCGAACCGCCTGTCGGTGATCAGCCGCTCGCCGACCGTCGAGCCCGGGCCCAGCACGATGTTCACCACCCCCGCCGGCAACCCGGCGGCGGTCAGGATCCGGCCCAGTTCGACCAGCGTCACCACCGCGTCCACCGGCGGCTTGGCCACGATCGAGCAGCCCGCCGCGAGCGCCGAGGCGATCCGCTGGCTGCCCGTCATCAGCGGCCCGTTCCACGGCAACAACTCGGCCACCACGCCGGCCGGCTCGCGCAGCCGCAGGGTCAGCAGGTCCGGGCCGCCGCCGGGCAACAGGTCCGGCGGGAAGGACGAACGTCGCACGTCGCCGTGCGTGGTGCGACAGATCGCCGCGGCGTAGGAGAAGGCGTTGGCCGCCTCGTACACGTCGTTGGTCAGCGCCCCGGAGATCGCCTTGCCCGTGTCCATCGCCTCCAGTGCGGCCAGCCGGCCGGCGTCCGCGCGGATCGCCGCGGCCACCGCCTCCAGCACCTCGGCCTTGCGCGGGCCCGGCATGCGCTGCCACACCCCGGCGTCGAAGCTGGTGCGCGCAGCCGAGATCGCCGCCTCGACCTCGGCGTCGCTCGCCGCCAGGTAGGAGGCTGGTTGCCCACCGGTCGAGGGGTCGAACACCGGCCGCCGCTCGCCGTCGAACGACTCGCGCCCGTCGATCAGCTGCGGGTACGGGTCCGGGCGCAGCCACTCGGCGCGGATGCGCGGCTCGCTGCTGGTGGTGTCGGACATGCGGCAACTCCCTGGACGCGGCGGACGGACCTTCGAGCCGGATACGCCGTGCCGGGCGCCGCAACCTGGTAAGCCTCGCCCGACACGGCACCGGTTCAGGTTTGCCCTCGCCGCCCTGTGCTCGCATTGTGTCCCCGGCATGTACTGAGCCCACTTGATTGTGCTCCCGGCCACGATGCCTGCGGACGGCGCCGGGCCTAGTGTCCCCGGACATGGTGAGTTCGCAGGTGAGAGCAACGTGAGCGGCGCCGGGCCGACGCGGCCCGACCTGTTGGTCGTCGGCGGTGACGTGGTCACCATGAACGCGCGCCGCGAGGTGCTGTTGGGCGGCACGGTCGCCGTCGCGGGCGAGCGCATCCTCGCCGTCGGCGCCACCGGCGAGCTGCGGGCCCGCTGGCCGGGCACGCCCGAGTGGGACGCGAGCGACTGCGTCGTCACCCCGGGCATGGTCAACGCGCACCTGCACCAGACCGGCGATCCGCTGGCCCGCGCCCGAATACCGGACGACCTGCCGCCGGGCGCCGCCGTCGACACCTGGGCGGTGCCGCTGCACGCGGCGCATCGACCCGACGACGACGAACTGTCCGCGCTGCTCGCCGGCGTGGAGAGCGTGCGCAACGGCGTCACCACGATCATCGAGGCGGGCACGGTGGCCCACCCGCATCGGGTGGCCGCCGCGATGACCGAGGTCGGCGTGCGCGGCGGCATCGGCGCATGGGGCTGGGACGTGCCCGGCGCACCGTTCGCCGCACCGGCCGCCGAGGTGCTGGATCGGCTCGGCGAACTGGTCGCGGCCTACCCGGCCGGCGGCTCGGTCGAGGGCTGGGTCACCCTGGTCGGCCACGGCCTGGCCTCGGACGAACTGCTCACCGGCGCCGCCGACCTGGCCCGCGACACCGGCTCCCGGATGACGATGCACCTGTCCCCGTCGAGCGCCGACCCCGACGACTACCTGCGCCGCACCGGGCGCCGGCCCGTGCTGCACCTGGCCGAGTTGGGTGTGCTGGGCCCGCACCTGCTGCTCGCCCACGCGGTCTGGCTGGACGACGCCGAGGTCGAGGCGTTGTTGGCGGACCGTACCGCGGTCGCCTACTGCCCGTGGGCCTATCTGCGGCTGGGCCAGGGCGTCACGCACGCCGGGCGGCACGCCGAGTTCTCGCGCCGCGGCGGCCGGCTCGCGCTGGGCACCGACGCGGGCAACGCCGCCGACTCGGCCGATCTGCTGCGCACCGCGGCGCTCGCGGTGGGCCTGGCCAAGGACATGGCGATCGACCCCACCGGCCTCGGGGCCGCCGAGGCGCTGGAGTTGGCCACCATCGGCGGCGCCGAGGCGGTCGGCATGGCCGATCGCATCGGCTCGCTCGAACCGGGCAAGTTCGCCGACCTGGTGGTGCACGACGCCACCGGCCCGCAGTGGACCCCGCGCGGCGACATCGCCCAGCAGCTGGTGTGGTCCTCGGACGGCCGCTCGGTGCGCGACGTGCTGATCGGCGGCCGGGTCGTGGTCCGCGACCACACGTGCGTCACCGTCGACGAGCGGGCCCTGCGCACCTTCGCCGCCCGCGCGTCGACCGCCCTGCTCGCCCGGGCCGGCGTACCGCTGCGCACGTGCTGGCCGACGGTGCCGGCGCACTGAGTCGCGTATCGGGTCGCGCACCACCGGGTTCGGTCCGCCGAACGCCGCGTCCCGCATCCCACAGTTTTCGCCAACGGAGGAGCCCCACATGCGAGTTGCCGTAGTCACCGCCCCCGAACAGGTCGATCTGCGCGAGGAGCCGGTGCCCGAGGTCGGGCCGGAGGACGTGCTCGTGCGGGTCGGTCGCACCGGCCTGTGCACCATGGAGCGCCGGCTCTACCTGGGCACCAAGCCGATCTACCCGGTCGCCCCCGGCCACGAGGTCGCCGGCGAGGTGGTCGCGCTCGGCAGCGCGGTCGCCGGGCTGCCCGGGGTCGCGGCCGTCGGCGACACGGTCACCGTCGACCTGCTCACCCGCTGCGGCACCTGCACCTCGTGTCGACGCGGGCGCAGCGCGCTGTGCAAACGACCGCAGGGCGGCGCGCTGGCCGACGGCACCATCTCGATGGGCGCCGGCTTCGCCGAGTTCGTCAAGGTCGCGGCGGTGCAGACGTTCCGCACCGGCGACGCGCCGATCGCGCACGCCGCGATGGGCGAACCACTGGCCTGCGTCGCGCACTCGGTCCGACTGGGCGGGCTGCGGGCCGGCGACCGGGTCGCGGTGATCGGCGCCGGGTACATGGGCCGGCTGCACTTGGCCCTGGCCCGGTTCAAGGGCGCCGGGTCGGTCGGCCTGATCGACATCAGCGACGACCGGCTCGCCGAGGCCCGCGCGGCCGGCGCCGACTGGACGAGCACCCCGGAGGAGGCGGCCGGCACCGGCGGGAAGCAGGACGTCGTCTTCGTCACCGCCGGCGCCCCCGGTGCCCTGGAGACCGCGCTCTCCCTGTGCGACGACGGCGGCACGGTGGTGTTGTTCGGCGCCTTCCCCAAGGACGTCCTGGCCGGTGTCGGGCCGGACCACGTGCACCACCACGAACTGAGCATCGTCGGCGTGTACAGCCAGGAACCCCGGGACTGGACCGAGGCCGCCGCGATCATCGCCTCCGGACGCCTGGCCGCCGAACTGGACGCGCTGGTCACCGCGACCTACCCGCTCGCCGAGGTCGACGCCGCCTTCCGGCTGGCGGCCGAGTCGCCGGTCTACCGCGTCCTCGTGGGCGGTTGAGCGTGTCCGGCTCGCCCGCCGTCGTCGTCGGCGTCGACGTCGGGAGCAACTCGGTACGCGCCCTCGCGCTCGACCCGGACGGCGTCGTCCTGGGCGCGACCACCGCCGGCTACCCCGGTGCGGCCGGCTGGGAGCCCGGCCACGCCGACCCGTACGCCTGGTTCGCCGCCACCGCGCAGGCGCTCGCCGAACTGCGCGCGCTGGTGCCCGGTGCGGCCCGTCCCGCCGCGCTGTGTCTGGGCGGCCAGAGCCCGACCACCGTGCCCGAGGCGGTGCCTCGGCCCGGTATCGCCGCGGCGCTGACCTGCCGGCACCCGGCGGGCGCGACCGGATCGCCGGTCGAGCAGCATCACGCGCAGCACGCCGCGCTGCGCGCCGCCCACGGGCCCGACGTGCAGGCGTGGCAGCTCTACGACTGGCTGGCCGCGCGCTTCGGCGCGGAGCGGGCGCAGGCCCGCTGGCCCGGGGATCCGCCGCTGACCGGCTACGGGCCGATCGTGGCGACCGGGTCGGTGGTGGGCACGGTCGGCACCGGGCACGACATCGCGGCCGGCACCCCGCTGGTGGCCGGCGCCCAGGACGCGTATCTGGCGTTCTGGGCGGGTGGGCTGGACCGGCCCGGCCGGGCGATGGACCCCGGCGGGCGGACCGGCGGCCTGGCCGTCGCGGTGCCCGCGGGCTCGCCCGCCGCCGATGCGTACGCGCTGCCCTCGGCGGTATCGGGGATCGACATCGTCGGCGGTCCGGTCGCCGCGCACGGACTGATCCTGGAGTGGCTGCGCGACCTGACCGGACGCGACGTGCGCGACCTGCTGGCACTGGCCGCCGAGGTGCCGCCCGGCGCCCGCGGCGTCCTGGTGCTGCCCTACCTGGAAGGCGAGCGCGCCCCGCGCTGGAACCGCGAGTTGCGCGGCGAGGTCTTCGGGCTGAGCGCGGGCTCCGGACCCGGCGAACTGGCCCGCGCGGTCCTGGAGGGCACCGCGTACGGCCTCGCGCACATCGCCCGGGAACTGGGCGCGCGCGGCGCCCGACTGGACACCCTGGTCTGTGCCGGATCGCCCGCGCGCAGCCCGCTGTGGTGTTCGATCAAGGCCGCCGTGCTCGGCGTGCCGGTCGAGGTGCCCGCGGAGACCGACCTGGCCGCCTACGGCGCGGCGCTCGCCGCCGGCGCGGGGGCACGCTGGTGGCCCGCGCCCGGTACCGGGCGCGCCGGCGACTGGCCGCGCCCGGCGATGACCGTGCTCGACCCCGAACCGCATCCCGAGTACGCGGCAGGCCTGCGCCGCTTCCTCGACCTGGGCGACGCGGCGCAGGCACGCCTGTCCGTACCGGCCGACGCCGGCGTTTCGAGCCGCTCCGGACCCAACCCCGCCGAACCGACCCCTTCCGAACCGCGCCTCGTCGAACCGAACCTCTCCGCCAACCCCGCCGAACCGAACCTCTCCGAGGAGCCGACGTGCCCAATCCGGTGATTTTCATGGACCTGCCGACCCCCGACGTGGAGGCCACCTCCGCGTTCTACGCGGCGCTGTTCGACTGGGACTTCAAGCGGCGACCCGCCGGCGAGTTCAGCGAGGTGCTCCCGGGCGTCAAGCCCAACCTCGGGATCCGCCGCGAGGCGCGCCCGGCGGCGGGGCCGGTGCCGCGCATCTACGTGATGGTCGACGAGCCGCCCGCCTACCTCGACAAGGCGGTCGCGGCCGGCGCGAGCGTGTTGTGGGAGGAGAAGCCGTGGGCCGAGTTCGAGGCCCGCTACGCGGCGTTCCGCGACCCGTGGGGCAACGAGGTCGTGTTGTGGCGCGACAAGGGCACCTACTTCACCCACGGCCACGCCCACCAGGTCTGACGCTTCGTCGGATCCGGTTTTTCACAAGCGAGTTCGCCACACGCGAGCCGGCCACACGCGAGCTTCCCACACCCGAGTTCGCCCGCAGCCCCTTTGCGCTGCCCGGCGACCCCGTTGCCCCGCAGCCGAGTTCCCCCCGGAAAGGACCCCGCATGACCAACACCCTGGTCTTCGTCGACATGCCCACACCCGACGTCGACGCGACCACCGAGTTCTACCGCGAGCTGTTCGGCTGGACCATCAACCCGCGTCCGCAGGGCGTCTTCCACCAGATCGTCCCGGGCGAGGGGCTGCACCTGGGCCTGTACGACGAGGTCGCCCAGGTGCCCGACCCGGCGCCGCTGCCCCAGCAGCCGCGCGCCGGCCTGCACGCCCGGGTGTACATCCTGGTCGACGCGGCCCCCAGCGAATACCTGAACAAGGCCGTGCTGCTGGGCGCGACCGCGCTGTGGGAGCAGTGCTTCTGGGAGGAGTTCGGCGGCCACCACGCCTCGTTCCTGGACCCGTGGGGGAACCAGATCGTGATGTGGGAGAAGTGAGGTAGCGCGTAGCGCCCATACGGCCACATGCCGGTATCCGCGATCCGAGTCGGATCGCGGATACCGGCATGTGGCCGTCCCGGCTCGGAGCGGACCGACGCTCAGGCGCGGTTCAGGACCGGGCGCGGGTAGGGCGAATCCGCCGGATTGACGTCGGTGCCGGGGGCGACCAGGGCGTCCAGGCGGGTCAGCGTCTCGGAGGTCAACTCCACCGAGCAGGCGCCGAGTTGGGATTCCAGCTGCTCCTCGGTGCGCGGACCGATGATCGCCGACGTGACGTCGGGGTGGGCCAGCGCGAAGGCCAGGGCCAACTCCGGCAGCGAGCAGCCGGCATCGGCCGCGATCGCGGCGAACTCCTCGACCAGTGCGGTCTTCGCGGCCCGCACGGCGGCATCCGCGTGATCGAAGTGCTCGGCGTTGCGCACTGCCCGCGAATCGGCGGAAACGGCTTGTCCCGCGCGGTACTTGCCGGTCAGCCAGCCGCCGTTGAGCGGGCTGAACACCAGCACGCCCAGGCCGTACCGCCCGCACGTGGGCAGTGCGGCCGTCTCCGCGTGCCGGGCGAACGCCGAATAGGCCAGCTGCTCGACCGCGAAGCGCTCGTGACCGCGTCGCTCGGCGATCCACTGTGCCTCGACGATGCCCTCCGCGGGCAGTGCGGAGGAGCCGATCGCGCGCACCTTGCCCTGCCGGACCAGGTCGGTCAGGGCGCCGAGCGTCTCGTCCGGATCGGTACCCGGGTCGGGGCGGTGCAGTTGGTAGAGGTCGAGGTGGTCGGTCTCCAGGCGACGCAGGCTGTCCTCCACGGCGCGAAAGATCCAGCGCCGCGACGCCCCGCGGCGCAGCGGCGCGTCCGGGTCCATCGCCTCGCCGAACTTGGTCGCCAGCACCACGTCGTCGCGCCGGCCCTTGAGCGCCTTGGCCAGGATCGCCTCGCTCTCGCCGAAGGCGTACACGTCGGCGGTGTCCACCAGGTTGATCCCGGCGTCGAGTGCGCGATGCACCATGCGGATGCACGCGTCGTGGTCCGGATTGCCCCACGCGCCGAACATCATCGTGCCCAGGCACAGTCGGCTGACCCGCATGCCGGTGCGACCGAGCGGGGTGTACTCCACGGGTGCCCTCCAAGGGTGATCGTCGCAGGTCCTCCCCCGAGGCTGGCACGACGGCGCGTGTGCACCGATGTGGTCCCGGCGCAGCGCACGGGCCGTTTGTTCGTGCCTCAAGCACATATCGGGGCCGTTTCCCGGCGCCTACCTTCGGCTGTATCGCAAACATCCCAGGTGACGGGGAGGAAGCTGTGCCGACTGACCAGCTGGGGGCTGCGGAACGTGCCCTGGACGAGCGGGTGGCGGAACTTCGCCGGACCGCGGCGGCGCGTGAGAGCGACGGGCTCGTGGTCGCTCCCCTGCCGAGCGAGATGTTGCAGCCGTGGGAGGTCTGGGACCGGGACCTGTTCGACCTGGAGATGATCCGGGTGTTCGCCCGCTCGTGGGTGTGGCTGGGCGACACGGAGGATCTGCGCCGACCCGGCGACTTCGTCACCGGGCGGATCGGCAGCCAGTCGGTGCTGGTGGTCAAACAGCGGGACGGCTCGATCAAGGGCTTCCTGAACAACTGTCGGCACCGCGCCTCCGGCGTCGCGTTCGATGCGGCGGGCAACTGCGGCAAGGCGTTCGCGTGCCCGTACCACGCCTGGACGTACGGTCTGGACGGCAAGCTGCTGTCGATTCCGGACATGAACCGGATGTACGGGCCGGACTTCCCGATGCAGCAGTACGGCCTGGTGCCCATCCGGGTGCACGTGGCCTTCGACAAGCTCGTCTTCGCGTGCCTGTCGCACAAGGCGCCGTCGTTCGAGGAGTGGATCGCGCCGCTGCTGCCGCGCTACACGGCGTACAAGATCGGCGAGTACCACCGCTACCACCGCGAGTTGGACGAGGAGTACGCGTTCAACTGGAAGGCGTTCGTGGAGAACTCCAACGACGACTACCACGTGCGGTTCGTGCACCGGCGGCTGAACAAGGTGCGCAAGCAGATGGACACCATCGTGCGCTTCGAGGGCCGGACCACCAGCGGCTACAAGCCGCACAGCGACGCGTACGACATGTCGCTCGGGCGCACCGACCTGGGCGAGGAGGACCTGCGCGGGAGCTATGCGGAGTTCATCTACCCCAACCTCACGCCGCTGCCCTACGCATCCCAGTTGATCATGGTGCGCGCCGACCCGATCGCACCGGACCGGACCCGGTTGTTCTCCCGGATCTACGGACTGACCGAGGACATCGAGCTCCAGGAGCGCGAGTTGGTCAACCTGGAGCTGACCAACAAGGAGGACACGGACATGGTGACCGTGCTCATGGAGAACCTCCGTTCGCCGTTCTACCGGGTCGGTCCGCCCAGTGCCTGGGAGGGCCGCGCGCAGCACATGATGCGGCAGATCCGCCGGGACGTGGCCACGCCGTTGGCCGCCGACGAGTTCACCGGCCCGATCGACTGAGCGCCGCCGCCCCTGCCGCGCCCGCACGGCGGTTCGACACCACCCATCCCGAACACACCGGAACGTGAGAGGAGCCACCGCGATGGAACCGACGCTGACCGAGGCCCGCTGGACCCATATCGCGCTGCCGTCGTCCGACCTGGAGGCGGCGGTCGAGTTCTACACCTCGTTCACCCCGCTGGTGGTGGTCTCGCGGCACAGCGACGCCGCGGGTTCCAATGCCTGGTTGTCCAACCCCAACCAGGTCCACACGCCGTTCGTGCTGGTCCTGGTCGCCTTCGACAAGGACAAGGGCAAGCCGCAGCCGCAGTTGACCCCCTTCGCGCACCTGGGCATGGAGGTGGCCGCCCGCGCGGACGTGGACGCCGTCGCCGAGCGGGCCCGGGCCGCCGGATGCCTGCATTGGGAGCCGATGGACGTGCCACCGCCGGTGGGCTACATCTGCGCGCTCAAGGACCCGGACGGCAACGTGGTGGAGATCTCGCACAACCAGCAGGTGTTCGCGGAGGTCCGCGAGCTGTGGGGCGACCGGGCCGACGCGTGAGCGACCCGGCGCGGACCCGGCGGGCCGTCGAGGCGTATGTCGCGGCGCTCAACTCCGGGGATCCGGAGGCGATCGCGGCCCGGGTGAGCGAGGACTTCCACAACGAGCACACCTCGGCGCTCGGCCGCAGTCTGCGCGGGCGCACCGCGTATCGCGAGCGACTGCCCGGATTCCTGGCCGAATTCGAGGGATTGCACTACGCCGTCGAGGACCTGCTCGTGGACGGGGATCGGGCCGCGCTCGCGTACACCATGACGTTTCGCCCGCGCGGCGCGGTGGCCGGTGAACCGGTGCGGATCCGTGGGGTGTTCCGACTGCGCGTGCTGGGCGATCTGGTCGCGCATCGCGTGGACTACTGGGACGGCGCCGAGTTCGAGCGGCAGACGGCCGGCGTCGAGAAGAACCACTGACAACCATCGAAGGGAACGACTGTGCAGACCTTTTCCGCCACCGGGGCAGGCAAGCTCCGCCGGATGCGCCGGATGTTCGGCGCGGACGGCCGCGCGGTGTTCGTCGCGATCGACCACGCCGCCTACATGGGCGAGGGGCCGCCGCTGGGCGAGCCGATGGCGCAGATCGCCGCCGGCGGGCCGGACGCGGTGCTCGCGACCTGGCACCTGGCCCGGGCCTACGCCGACACGTTCGCCGATTCCGGGCTGGTGTTGCGGATCGACGGCGGGGCCTCGGAGTTGGGCGACTTCGCCCCGGGCGATGTCACCGACATCATGCATCTGCCCGAGCAGGCACTGAAGCTGGGCGCCGACTGCGTGGTCGTGCTGGCCTTCCCCGGTGCGCCCGACGAGCACCTGTCGTTGCAGCGGCTCGCCCGGCTCACCTCCGAGTGCGAACAGCTCGGCCTGCCGGTGATGGCCGAGATGATTCCCGGCGGCTGGGGCAAAGCGGTGCCGTGGACCACGGAGAACGTGGCCCGCGCGGCGCGGATCGGCGCCGAACTGGGCGCCGACATCGTCAAGACGGTCTGCCCGGGACGCCCCGAGGAGTTCGCCGCCGTGGTCGCGGCGTGTCCGGTCCCCGTCGTGGCGCTGGGCGGGCCCAAGTCGGACAGCGAGGACGAGGTCGTCGCGCTGGCCAAGGGTGTCGTCTCGGCCGGCGGTGCGGGGGTGGCCTTCGGCCGGAACGTGTGGGGGTCGGCCAAGCCGCAATTGCTCGTGGAGCGGTTGCGCGATGCGGTTCATGGGGGTGGGGTTTGATTCGGCCTGCGGCCACGCTGGTCCTCAGGCGCCGGACGGGCTGGGGCGGGAACGGCCTTCGGCCTGTTGTCCTCAAGCGCCGGACGGGCTGAGGTGGATTCGGCCGGGCTTCGGAGCGGCGCTGCGGATTCCCGTGTCCTCAAACGCCGGACGGGCTGAAGTGGAACCGGCCCAGCTTCGCAGCGGAGCTGCGGATTCCCGTGTCCTCAAACGCCGGACCGGCTGAAGTGGAACCGGCCCAGCTTCGCAGCGGAGCTACGGATTCCCGTGTCCTCAAACGCCGGACCGGCTGAAGTGGAACCGGCCCAGCTTCGGAGCGAAGCTGCGGATTCCCGTGTCCTCAAACGCCGGACGGGCTGAGGGGGAATCGGCCGGGCTTCGGAGCGGAGCTGCGGATTCCGGTCTCCTCAAACGCCGGACCGGCTGAAGGGGAATCGGCCGGAGTCCGAGCTGGAGCTGCGAATTCCCTTGTTCTCAAAAGCCGGACGGGCCGAAGTGGAATCGGCCGGGCTTCCGAGCAGGGCTGCGGATTCCGGTCTCCTCAAACGCCGGGCGAACTGAGGTGGAATCGGCCGGAGTCCGAACGGGAGCTGCGAATTCCCGGGTCCTCGAACGCCGGACGGGCCGACGTGGAATCGGCCGGGCTTCCGAGCAGGGCTGCGGATTCCGGTCTCCTCAAACGCCGGACGGGCTGAGGTGGAATCGGCCGGAGTCCGAGCGGGAGTTGCGGCTTCCCGGGCCTCGAACGCCGGACGGGCCGAAGTGGAATCGGCTGGGGTCCGAGACGGAGCTGCGGGTCCGGTGTCGTCGAGCGGCGGGCGGGCGAGGTTTGTTCGTTCGGCGATCTTCCTTTCTTGTGTCGAGTGGTGTCTTCGCCATGCCTGTGATCAGGAGTTGCGATCATGTCCCAACAGGTCACCCCCGTATCCCGGGTGGTCATCCGGTTCGCCGGTGACTCCGGGGACGGTATGCAGCTTGCCGGTGATCGGTTCACCGCGCAGGCCGCGCTTTTCGGCAACGACGTCTCCACCTTTCCCGACTTTCCGGCCGAGATCCGCGCTCCTGCCGGGACCCTGCCGGGGGTCTCCGCCTTCCAGGTGCAGTTCGCCGACCACCGGGTCACCACCCCCGGGGATGCGGCCGACGTACTGGTCGCGATGAACCCGGCCGCGCTTCGGGTGAATCTGCCCGATCTGCCGCACGGCGCCCAGATCATCGCGGACGCCGACGAGTTCACCGCGCGCAACCTGGTCAAGGCGGGCTACCCGGCGGGCACCGACCCGCTCACCGACGATTCGCTGGCCGACTATCGGTTGCACGCGGTGCCGCTGACCGGCCTGACCGTCGAGGCGCTGCGCGCGTTCGAACTGCCGCGCAAGGACGCCGAGCGGGCCAAGAACATGTTCGCCCTGGGGCTGGTGTCGTGGTTGTATCACCGTCCGACCGAGGCCACCGTGGCCTTCCTGCGGGAAAAGTTCGCCGCGCGTCCGCACCTGGCCGCCGCCAACGTGGCCGCGTTCACCGCGGGTTGGAACTTCGGCGAGACCACCGAGTCGTTCGCGGTGAGCCACGAGGTGCCCGCGGCCCCGCGCGCTCCCGGCCGGCACCGCACGATCACCGGCAACCGGGCGCTCGCCTACGGGCTGATCGCCGCCGCCGAGCGGGCCGGACTGCCGCTGTTCCTGGGCTCGTACCCGATCACCCCGGCCTCCGACATCCTGCACGAGCTGAGCCGGCATCGGCACTTCGGGGTGACCACGTTCCAGGCCGAGGACGAGATCGCCGGGATCGGCGCGGCGCTGGGCGCGGCATTCGGCGGCGCCCTGGGGGTGACCACCACGTCCGGCCCCGGGCTCGCGCTCAAGGCGGAGACGATCGGTCTGGCGGTCTCGCTCGAACTGCCGCTGGTGATCGTGGACGTGCAGCGCGGCGGCCCCTCGACCGGGCTGCCCACCAAGACCGAACAGGCCGACCTGTTCCAGGCGTTGTACGGGCGCAACGGCGAGTCGCCGGTGCCGGTGCTGGCCGCCTCCTCCCCCGGCGACTGCTTCGACGCGGCCGTCGAGGCGGTCCGGATCGCGGTCGTCTACCGCACCCCGGTGGTGCTCCTGTCGGACGGCTACCTGGCCAACGGCTCGGAGCCTTGGCGGGTGCCGGATCTCGACGAACTGCCGACGATCGACCCCGCGTTCGCCACCGGACCGAATGCGGTCGACGCGGCCGGCGCGCCGTGCTTCCAACCCTATCTGCGTGATCCGCACACCCTGGCCCGCCCCTGGGCGGTGCCCGGCACGCCCGGTCTGGAACACCGGGTGGGCGGCCTGGAGAAGGCCGACCGCACCGGCGAGATCTCCTACGACGCGGCCAACCACGAACACATGGTGCGCACCCGGCGGGCCAAGGTGGACGGGATCGCCCGCGAACTGCCGCCGCTGACCGTCGAGGATCCGGACGGGGCCGCCGAGGTGCTGGTGCTCGGGTGGGGCTCCACCGCCGGGCCGATCGCCGCCGCGTGCGCGGAGGTTCGTGCCGCGGGCGGCTCGGTGGCCCGGACCCACGTACGCCATCTCGACCCGCTGCCGGCCGATCTCGGCGACCTGCTCGCCCGCTATCGGCGGGTGCTGGTCCCGGAGATGAACCTGGGTCAGCTCGCCCGGTTGTTGCGCGCCCGGTATCTGGTCGACGTCGAATCCCTCACCCAGGTGCGCGGCATGCCGTTCAAGGTGGCCGAACTGCGCACCGCGATCGAGAAGGTCGCCGCCGATGCCTGAGTCACCGCTTCTCACCATCGCCGGACCGGCGGCGGATCCCCCGCTGTCCGCCCGCGACTTCCGCAGCGATCAGGAGGTGCGCTGGTGCCCGGGTTGCGGTGACTACGCCATCCTGGCCGCCGTCCAGGGCTTCCTGCCCGAACTGGGCCTGCGCCGGGAGAACATCGTCTTCGTCTCGGGCATCGGCTGTTCCAGCCGCTTCCCGTATTATCTGGACACCTACGGCATGCACTCGATCCACGGCCGCGCGCCGGCGATCGCCACCGGATTGGCGGTATCCCGGCCCGACCTGAGCGTGTGGGTGGTCACCGGCGACGGCGACGCGCTCTCGATCGGCGGCAACCACCTGATCCACGCGCTGCGGCGCAACGTCAACCTGAAGATCCTGCTGTTCAACAACCGGATCTACGGCCTGACCAAGGGTCAGTACTCGCCGACCTCCGAGACCGGCAAGATCACCAAGTCCACCCCGGCGGGTTCGCTCGACCACCCGTTCAACCCGGTCTCGCTCGCACTCGGCGCCGAGGCGGGGTTCGTCGCCCGCACCATCGACTCCGACCGCAGGCACCTGACCTCGGTGCTGCGCGCCGCGGCGGCCCACGAGGGCACCGCGCTTGTGGAGATCTACCAGAACTGCAACATCTTCAACGACGGCGCGTTCGAGCAGCTCAAGACGCCCGGCATCCGGGACGACTTCCTGCTGCGGCTCGAACACGGCGAGCCGATGCGCTATGGGCCGGACGGCGCGCGCACCGTGGTGCGCGATCCGGGCGGCGGGTTGCGACCGGGTGGTCCGGACGACATCGCCGTGACGCACGACGCGCAGACGCTCGACCCGGTGCCCGCGTTCGCGCTGTCCCGGTTGCCGGAGGCGGGCGGCCCCACCCCCATCGGGGTGTTCCGCAGCGTGCGCCGGCCCGCGTACGGCCGCCTGGTGGTCGAGCAGGGCCGGCGGGCGCTCGCCGAGCGCGGGCCGGGCAGCGTCGCCGACCTGCTCGGCGGCGACGCCTGGACGGTGCCCGAGCCGACCGCGCCCGAGCCGACCGTGCCCGACCCGCGATCCGTCGGAGGTGATCCCGCGTGACCTACGTCATCGGCGCGAACTGCGTGGACGTCAAGGACCTCACCTGCGTGGCCGAATGCCCGGTCGACTGCATCTTCGAGGGCGACCGCATGCTCTACATCCATCCCGAACAGTGCGTGGACTGCGGCGCCTGCGAGCCGGTGTGCCCGGTCGAGGCCATCTACCACGTGGACGACCTGCCCGCCGACTGGCTGTGGCACCTGGATGCGGCGACCGAGGCCACCGCGGGCCGCGAGGACGTCGAGCCGGTGCCCGATCCGGCGGCCGTGGCCGCACTGCCGGCCCGACCCGCGACCGGGTGAGCCGCCCGGGGGCACACGTCCCCACCCATCGAGAAGACACTCCGGACACACCGAGAAGAAGAGGAGGCCTGACGTGACCGACTGGCGCCTTGCCGTAGACATCGGTGGCACCTTCACCGACGTGGTCCTGCTGGATGCCGACACCGGCCGCGTGGTGGTCGAGAAGACGTTGACCACCCCGTCCGCCCCGCTCGGCGGGGTCCGGGCGGGCGTGACCTCCGCGCTGACCAAGGCCGGCATCACGCCGGCCGACATCACCCGGCCCATCGTGCACGCGACCACGCTGATCACCAACGCCCTGATCGAGGGCAAGACCGGCCGCGCCGCGCTGGTGACCACCGCGGGCTTCGGCGACACGCTGGAGATCCGCAACGAGCACCGGTACGACATGTACGACCTCCAGATCGAGTTCCCGGCCCCGCCCATCCCGCGCGAGCTGGTCTTCGAGATCGACGAGCGCACCACCGCGACCGGCGAGGTCCGTACCGCACCGAGCGAGACCGAACTCGACGCACTGGCCGCCCGGTTGGCCGCGAACGAGGTCGAGGCGGTCGCGGTGTGCCTGCTCAACTCGTACGCGAACGCGGCCAACGAGCGCGCGGTCGCCGAGGGGCTGGCCAAGCGGCTGTCGGTGCCGGTGTGCGCGTCGCACGAGGTGACCCCGCAGATCCGCGAGTATCCGCGCATGGTCACCACCGCGTGCAACGCGGCCACGATGCCGGTGATCGGCCCCTACCTGACCGAGCTCCAGGCCTGGCTGACCGCCGAGGGCTTCGGCGCGTCGGTGCTGATGATGCTCTCCAACGGCGGCGTGGTCTCCGCCGACGACGCCCGCCGGGTGCCGATCCGACTGGTCGAGTCCGGCCCGGCCGCCGGCGCGCTGGCCGGCGTCTGGTACGCCCGACGCCTGGGCGAGGAGCGGCTGTTCTGCTTCGACATGGGCGGCACCACCGCCAAGTCCTGTCTGATCGAGGACTACCGGCCCGAGTTGACCAACGCGTTCGAGGTGGCCCGGGTCTACCGGTTCAAGAAGGGCTCGGGCTACCCGTGCTCGATTCCCTCGGTCGACCTTGTCGAGATCGGCGCGGGCGGCGGAAGCCTGGCCCGGGTCGACGAGTTGGGTCTGCTCAAGGTCGGCCCGGACTCGGCCGGCGCCGACCCGGGCCCGGTCGGCTATTCCCGCGGCGGCACCGTTCCGGCGACCACCGACGCGGACCTGGTGCTCGGTCTGCTCGACCCGCAGTACTTCCTCGGCGACGAGATGCCGTTGGATCTGCCCGCCGCGCGGGCCGCGTTCGCCCCGCTGGCCGAGCGGCTGGGCGCCGGCTCCGACGCGGACCACGTCGCGGTCGGCGTGTACGAGGTGATCAACCAGAACATGGCCGCGTCCGCCCGGATGCACGCCGTCGAGCGCGGCATCGATCTGCGCGGCGTCGCGCTGATCGCGTTCGGCGGCGCCGGGCCGGTGCACGCGTGCGGGGTGGCCACACTCCTGGAGGCGCCGAGGGTGATCTTCCCGGTCAACGCGAGCGTGTTGTCCGCGTTCGGCACCCTGGTCAGCCCGGTCCGCATCGACCTGGCCCGGAGCATGGTCCGCACGCTCGACGAGAGCGTGTCCGCCGACCGGGACACACTGCTCGCCGACATGCGACAGGAGGCGCGCCGGGTGCTCGCCGCCGCCGGTGCGCAGGAGGGCGACGTGAGCTTCCGCTACGGCCTGGACGCGCGCTACGAGGGACAGGGCAACGAGATCACCCTGTGGGTCGGCGAGGGCGACGCGTGGCCCACCTCGCTCGCCGACACCGTCGAGCAGTTCCACACCGAGTACCAGAAGATCTACGGCCTGCGGATCCCCGACGTCGGCGTCGAGGTGGTCACCTGGCGGGTCGCCGCGTGGTCGGACGCACCCGGCTTCGAGGTGCCCACGGTGCCGGTCGGCACCGGCAGTCCCACCCCGAACCGCTATCGCGCGGCCCGCTTCCGGCTCGGCACGCCCGCCGTCGACGTGCCGGTCTACCGCCGCGCCGAACTCGGCGCCGGCCACCGCTTCCCCGGTCCGGCCCTGATCGAGGAGCGCGAGACCACCTCGGTCGTCCCGGACGGCTGGACCTGCGAGGTCGCGCCCGACGGCTCGATCATCGCCACCGCAACCACGGCCTCCGAGGAGGGATCCGCGTGACCCGCACCTTCGACGCGATCGAGCTGGAAGTCCTGTGGGGCTCCCTCGTCGCCACCGTCAACGAGCAGGCCAAGGCCCTTCAGCGGGCCGCGTTCAGCCCGATCGTGCGCGAGGCCGGCGACCTGGCGAACGCGCTGTTCGACCGGCGCGGCCGGATGGTCGCCCAGGCCGTCACGGGCACCCCGGGCCACATCAACTCGCTCGCCATCGCGTGTCGCAACATCCTGGACCGGCATCCGGTCGACTCGCTGGCCCCCGGCGACGTACTGGTCACCAACGACCCGTACAAGACCGCCGGCCAACTCCTCGACGTGACCGTCCTGGTGCCGGTCTGGCGCGGCGGGCGGGTGATCGCCTTCTTCGGCTCGACCATCCACCACACCGACGTCGGCGGCTACGGCATCGGCGCGGGCGCGCGGGACGTGTTCGAGGAGGGCCTGTGGATCCCGATCAGCAAGCTCATGGTCGGCGGCGAACGCAACGAGCCGGTCTGGGACTTCGTGCTGGCCAACGTCCGACAGCCCACCCACATGGCCGGTGACCTGCACGCCCAGATGGCGTCCGGGGAGGTGGGCGCGGCCCGGCTGAAGACGCTGCTGGACGCCTACGCGCTGGAGGACATCGAGGATCTCGGCGACGAGGTGATCCGCCGCTCCGAGGAGGCCACCCGGCGGGCCATCCGGGCGCTGCCCGGCGGCACCTACGAGGCGGCGTCGATCCTCGACCTCGCGGACGGCTCGGAGATCACCATCCGGGTCGCGGTCACCATCGACCCCGACGCCGGCGAGATCCTGGTCGACTACGCGGGTTCGTCCGGCGCGAGTCCGTTCGGGATCAACGTGGTCAAGAACTACACGCACGCCTACACCACGTTCACCCTGCGCAGCCTGCTCAACCCGGACGTGCCCAACAACGCCGGCTCGCTGGCCCCGATCCGGGTCGAGGCGCCGTTGGGCAGCATCGTCAACGCGGTGTCCCCGTCGCCGTGCACCGCGCGGCACGTGGTCGGCATGTTCCTGCCGATGCCGCTGCTGAACGCGATGTCGCAGGCGTTGCCGGAGGCGGTGATGGCCGAGGGTTCGGCGGCGGTGTGGACCATGCAGGTGAGCGGGCACGACGCGGAGGGCAAGCCGTTCATCACCGCGATGTTCACCTACGCGGGCGGCGTCGGCGCGCGGGCCGGCAAGCCGGGCCTGTCCACCACGTCCTACCCGACCGGGGTGTCCGCCGTACCGCTTGAGGTGGTCGAGGCGTCCGCGCCGATCCGCTTCCTGCGCAAGGAACTTCGGCGCGGCTCGGGCGGCGCGGGCGCGCAGGAGGGCGGGATGGGCCAGACCATCGAGTTCACCGTCGACTCGCCCTCGCCCTGGGTGCTCAACGCGGTGGCCAGCCGGCTCGCACGCGGCCCACGCGGGATCTTCGGCGGCGGCGAGGGCGCCACGGGACGCTTCCTGGTCAACGGCGAACCGGTGCGCACCCAGGCCCGGATCACTCTGCAGCCGGGTGACGTGGTGCGGCTGGAACTGCCGGGCGGGGGCGGGTACGGCACGCCGGTCGCCCCGACCGGGAACGCGGTGGCCGCAGCCATCGGGTGAGCGACGCGGGGCGGCCCGGGGGCCGGCGGCTCGGCAGGCGGCTTGCGGGTCTGCGGTCGGCCCGTGGGCCGAACCG
The DNA here is from genome assembly GCF_044458105.1 of Embleya sp. NPDC050493. Taxonomy (NCBI): domain Bacteria; kingdom Bacillati; phylum Actinomycetota; class Actinomycetes; order Kitasatosporales; family Streptomycetaceae; genus Embleya; species Embleya sp. NPDC050493. The sequence goes on along the minus strand of NZ_JBITHP010000029.1, from coordinate 102,737 downwards.
ACGGCTCCCGGGTCGGCCGGCGGCTCGCAGGCCGGCCCCCTGGACCCGCCCGCGGGTGCGCCCGTGACGCCGCCTGCGGACGGGCCCACCCGCGCGAGGCACACTCACGTGCGGGTCGCCCATGCGAGGCGCACCCGAGTGCGGGTCACCCACGCGAGGGCCGCCGAGTGCGGGTCGCCCACGCCAGGCCCGCCCGCCTGCGGATCACCCACGCCAGGCAACACCCAGGTGCGGGTCACCCACGCGAGGGCCGCCGAGTGCGGATGGCCCACGCAAGACGTACCCGTCCGGATCGCCCACGCGAGGCCCGCCCGCGGCGGGTCGCCCACACGAGGTGCGCCCGAGTGCGAGACGTCCACGCGAGGCGGGCCGAATGCGGGACGCCGACGCGAGGGCCGCCCGCCTGCCGGTCGCCCACGCCAGGTGCACCGAGTGCAGGTCACCCACGCGAGGGCCGCCGAGTGCGGACGGCCCACGCCGGACGCACCCGAGTGCGGGTTGACCGCGTCACGCACATCCGAGTGCCGGTCGCCCTGCGATGGTTGGTCGCGTCCGGATCGTTGCCCTCAGGCCGTCCCGGCTCGCCCTGCCGAGCCGGCCCGGTCCTTCCCGCTCCCCCGGTCCTTCCCGCTCCCTCGGTCGATGTCCTGGAGGTCGACATGACGTCCGTCCCGCCCACCTTCGCGGCCCGCTGGTCCGAAACGGTCGTGGCGCACCCGTACGCGCCGTTCCTGATCTGGGAGGCGCCCGACGCGAGCGTGACCCGGTGGACCTATGCCGAGTTCGACGCCCTCGTCGCCCGCGTGGCCGGCGGGCTGCTCGCGCGCGGCGTCCGGCCCGGCGACCGGGTCGGCATCGCGCTGCGCAACTGCCCGGCGTACGTCGCGCTCTGGCTCGCCCTGGCCCGACTCGGCGCGGCGATGGTGTGCTCCGACCCCTCCGCACGCACCCCCGAGCTGGCCGCGCACCTGCGCCGGACCGGCGCCCGACTCGGCTTCTGCGCGCCCGAACGGGCCGCCGACTATCGGACCGCGGCGGCCGGGACCGGCACGACCGTGGTCGAGATCGCGGAGGACGACACCGACCTGGCGATCCTGCTCGGTCGACCGACGGCCGCCGGCGCCCACCTGCCCGGCCCCACCGATCCGGCGGGATTGATGTTCACGTCGGGCACCACCGCCGAGCCGAAGTGCGTGATCGTCACCCAGGCCAACTACGCCTTCGCCGGCGCCGTGATGGCCGCCGCCGCCGAACTCGGCCCGGAGGACCGGCAGTTCGTGGTGCTGCCGATGTTCCACGCGAATGCGCAGTACTACTCGTTCGCCGCCGCGATCACGGTGGGCGCGAGCGTCGTGTTGATGCCCGCCTTCTCCGCGAGCCGGTTCGTGGCGCAGGCCGCCCGGCACGAGGTCACCCATGTGAGCCTGTTCGCCGCACCGATCCGCATGATCCTGGCCCGCACCGCCGACCGGGACGCACCGCCGGGACTTCGAGTGCGGCACTGCTGGTACGCGCAGAACGTCACCGACGACCAGTACGAGCGGTTCGCGACCCTGCTCGGCGGGTGTCGGCCGCGCCAGTTGTACGGGATGACCGAGACCATCCCGGCGGTGCTGAGCAATCCCGCCGATGCGCCGGTCCCGGGCTCGATGGGCCGGCCGACGCCCGGCTGCGTGGTGGCCGTGCACGATGCGGCGACCGGCGAACCGGCGGCGGAGGGCGAGATCGTGGTCGGCGGCGAACCCGGGGTGAGCCTGTTCGCGGGCTACCTCGACGACCCGGCCGCGACCGCCGCCGCCTATCGGGACGGCTGGTTCGTCACCGGCGACCGCGCCCGGGTGGACCGGGACGGCCATTTCCACTTCGCCGGGCGGCGCGGCGACGTGCTCAAGGTCGCCGGCGAGAACGTCTCGGTCGTGGAGATCGAGGCAGTCCTGGCCGAGCATCCGGCCGTGTTGGAGGCGGCGGTGGTCGGTGCGCCGGACGACGTGCGCGACGAGGTGCCGGTCGCGTTCGTGGTGGCGGTGCCCGAGGCCGGTCCGACCGCGCTCGACGACCTCGCCGACTGGTGCGCCGATCGGCTCGCCAAGTCCAAGCGGCCGGTGCGCTTCGAGCGGGTGGCCGAGTTGCCGCGGACCTCCGTCGGCAAGATCCGCAAGTTCCTGCTGACCGAGAGGACCGCGCCGTGACCGACGCCGCCCCCGCGTCCCTGCCCGCCACCGCCGCACTCGCCGACCTGCTCCAACTCCGGGGCCGGACCGGCTGGTTGACCCCGCCGCTGCGGCCGTTCCGGCGGGGGGAGGGCGCGGTGCTCGGGGTGGCCCGTACGGTCCGGATCGCGGCGGGCCCGGGTGCACACGGTCTCAAGCCGCTGCACGCGCTGCTCGCGGAGGACCTGAGCGGCCGGGTCGTGGTGATCGCCGGCGCGGACGCGGCGCCCGGCGCGGTGTGGGGCGAGATTCTGACCGCCGCCGCGCTGGGCCGGGGGGCGGTCGGCGCGCTGATCGAGGGCTGCGTCCGGGACGTGTCGGCGGTGGCCCGGCTGGGCCTGCGGTTGTGGGCACTGGCCGAGGCGACGGCGGGTCCCGGGGGCGCCGTCCATGTCGCCGAGGTCGGCGGCCCGATCGAGATCGCCGGCACCCCGGTTACGGACGGTGACCCGATCCTGCTGGACGACGGCGGCGCGGTGGTGCTGCCGGCCGCCGACGCGGACACCCTGCTCGCCGACGCGCTCACCTACCACCGAGCGGAGGAGGAGGTGCTGGCCGCCCTGACCGCCGGCCTGCGTCTGCCTCGCGCCTACACCCCCAAGGCCGAGGCGATCACCCGTCTGCGAGGCCGCTGACGCGGCGGGTCGGCAGGTGGCAGGTGGCGGGTGGCGGGTAACGGGTGGCGGAGCAGCCGGCCACCGTCGCCCCGAAGCCGCAACCGTCGTCCTTCGCACGAACCGGCCCGATCCCACCGGCAGTTCGCACACCCCTGGAGCAAGTCGACCGGCGACGGCGGGCGAAGGGTCGTCAGTCGTGGGCGTTGGCCGCCAGGAATGCCTGGATGGCGTCGGCCACGCGCTCCGGGAATTGGCCGTGTGCGTAGTGGCCGGCGCCCTCGACGACCTCCAGTCGGCCCAGGCCCGCCGGCATGGCCGCGACGATGGCCGCGCCCTCGGCCGCGGGGTCCGGCCAGTCGGGGTCGAGCGCGCCCTCGATCACCAGTGCGGGGCAGCGGATGTCGCCGAGCACCGCACCGGCGTCGGTGGGCGCGGACATGCCCATCTTGGCGACCACGGCCATCCGACCCGGCCGGCTCAGGTCGACGCCCAGGTCCGCCACGTATGCGGCGAAGTCGGCGGGCTTGGTCCCCGGGTAGGCGAGCGCGAGGTAGCGCTTCCACACGCCGACGCTGCGCAGCAGGCAGGCGCCCAGCAGCAGGGTCGTCCCCTTGCGGTAGCGGGCGTTCGAGAGCAACGCCTTGGCGTCGACCTTCTGGGCCCGGGTGAACGGGCTGATCTCCACGATCGCGTCGATCAGTTCCGGTTCGCGGGCGGCGGCGATGGTGGCGGAACCGCCGGCGAAGGAATGGCCCACGAGCACGGCCGGACCGCCCAGGTGTCGAATCAGGGCGAGCAGGTCGCCGGCGGTGTCGGTACGGGTGTACGTGGGCCATCCGACGGTGGACTCGCCGTGGCCGCGCAGGTCCGCGCAGGCGACCCGGTATCCCGACGCCACGAGACGTTCGGCGACCTCGCGGTAGACCGACCTGGTGTTGCCCATGCCGGGTGCGAGCACGATCAGCCGACCCTGCCCGCTCACGTCGTAGGCGAGCCGACCGCCGTCGATCTCCAGGAATTCCGTCATGATCCGTGCCCCCATGCGTTGGTGTCGATCAGCACGTAGCTAACAGCGTTAGCCGGATGATGTCAAGCATCGCCTCCGCCGACCCCAGCGCGCTCGCGGGCCGCACTCGGCACCGCACGGACGACACCGGGTCCGCCGAGCCAGGTGCTCGCACACGCATGCAAAAACCCCGCCGCGCCCACCCTGGGGGTGAGCGCGACGGGGTCGGGAAGGGTCGTCAGACCGCGGCGGCCTCGGCGGCGGCCAGCTTCACGCACACGGCGACCGCACGCATCGCGCGGCGCACCTCGTCGACGGTGGGGTAGCTGGGCGCGAGACGGATCTGGTGGTCGCGCGGGTCGTTGCCGCCGGGGAAGGCCGCACCCGCCGGGGTCAGCGCGACGCCGACCTCCTTGGCCAGCCGCACCACCTCGGCGGCGCAGCCGTCCGGCACCTCCAGGCTGACGAAGTAGCCGCCCTCGGGCCGGGTCCACGTGGCGATGTCGAGCGGGCCGAGCTCACGCTCCAGCACCTCGTACACCGCCTCGAAGCGCGGCGCGAGCAGCTCGCGGTGCAGCCGCATGTGCGCCACCACGCCCTCGGTGTCGCCGAAGAAGCGCACGTGCCGGAGCTGGTTGACCTTGTCCGGGCCGATCGTCTGCTTGGCCAGCAGGCCGGTCAGCCAGGCGACGTTGGCCTCGGACGCACCGAAGAAGGCGACGCCGGCACCGGCGTAGCTGATCTTCGAGGTGGAGCCGAAGACGAACGCGCGGTCCGGGTTCCCGGCCTCGGCGCACGCGTCCAGGACGGACAGCAGCTCGACCGGGGTGTCGGTCAGGTGGTGCACGGCGTAGGCGTTGTCCCAGAAGAGCCGGAAGTCCGGCGCCGCCGTCGGCATCGCGGCCAGCCGGCGCACCGTCTCGTCGCTGTAGCTCTCGCCGGTGGGGTTGCTGTACTTGGGCACGCACCACATGCCCTTGATCCTCGGGTCGGCGGCGACCAGCGCCTCCACCCGGTCCAGGTCCGGTCCCGCGCCGGTCAGCGGAACCGGGACCATGCCGATGCCGAACCGCTCCAGTACGCCGAAGTGCCGGTCGTAGCCGGGCACCGGGCACAGGAACAGCACCTCGGGCTCGTCCACCCAGCGGCGCTCGGCACCGGGCACCCGGGACAGCAGCGCGTTGGCGATCACGTCGTGCATCAGCGTGAGGCTGGCGTTGCCCAGGGCGAGCAGCTGCGCGGCGGGCACCTGGAGCAGCTCGGCGAAGATCGCGCGCAGCTCGGGCAGGCCGTTCAGCCCGCCGTAGTTGCGGCAGTCGGTGCCGTCGGCGGCCTTGAAGTCCTCGCCGCCGGGCAGCGCGAGCAGGCCGTTGACCAGGTCCAGCTGCTGCGGCGAGGGCTTGCCCCGGGTCAGGTCGAGACGGAGGCCCTCCGCCGCCAGGGCGGCGTACTCCTCACGAGCGGCCACGAGGTCGATTTCCGGAATGGACACGGTGGTGCTGAGCGGCACGGAATCCCCAAAATAGGCGGAGGGCCGCAGACACTTGCGGCAGGGCCAATCTAGCAACACGCCCGGGGTGGATCCGCGCCCACGGCCCATCGGTCCGGGGCGCACGGTGCCGGACCGGCCGCTGGTGCCGCACCGGTTGCCTCCTCGGTCGACGCCGGCTCGGAAACCCGACGTACGGCAGGCAACGTAGGCGACGCCGCCGCCGACGGCCCGGGTCGACGGGGGCGTCGCCGCCGGGTGTGGTGGGCACCCCCCGGGCGGCCGGATCCGCCGCTGCCCGCACCGCAGACGCGGGCGCCGCCTACCATCGGCGGGGACACCCTCGATACGGGAGTAGGACCATGAGCTCGTGGCGCACGGCCAGGCGGTTCCGGCACGGCGGCGCGGTACCCACGCCCGAGGCGGGGGCTTCGCGCGCTCCCGTGGTGGTGGATTGCGCGCTGTACGACAAGGGCGTGCGGCGCCCGGGTCGGGTGCCGCTGAGCGAGGCGCTGGACGCGGCCCAGGCGGGCGAGGACACCTTCGTGTGGATCGGGTTGTACGCCCCGCTCGCCGAGGACCTGGCCGGCGTCGCCGACGCGTTCGACCTGCATCCGCTGGCCGTGGAGGACGCGGTCGAGGCCCATCAGCGGCCCAAGCTGGAGTACTACGACGACACGCTGTTCCTGGTCCTGAAGACCATCGTCTACGTCGAGCACGACACGCTGACCGCCACCAGCGAGGTGGTCGACACCGGCGAGATCATGCTCTTCGCCGGGGAGAAGTTCGTCGTGGTGGTCCGGCACGGCAGCGCGCCGCCGCTGGTCGAGCTGCGCCAGTCGCTGGAGGCCGACCCGGCGACGCTGGCGCACGGCCCGGCCGCGGTCGTGCATGCGATCACCGACCGGGTCGTCGACGACTACCTGCGGGTGGCGGACAAGGTCGAGGACGACTTCGAGCGGTTGGAGGTCGACGTGTTCTCGCCCCGGCCGAGCAACGACGCGGAGCGGATCTATCAACTCAAGCGCGAACTGATCGAGTTCAAGCGGGCGGTGCTGCCGCTGGCCCGACCGCTGGAGCGGCTCACCGCCGGCACCCTGCCCGGCGTCGGCACCGGCTTCGCCGCCTACCTGCGCGACGTCGCCGACCACTTGGCGCAGGTCCGCGAACGTTTGGCCGCGTTCGACGAACTGCTGGACGGCATCCTCTCGGCCAGCCTGGCCGGGGTGACCGTCCGGCAGAACACCGACATGCGCAAGATCGCCGCCATCGCGGCGATCCTGGCCGTCCCCACGCTGATCGTCGGAATCTACGGGATGAACTTCGAGCACATGCCCGAGCTGAAGTGGACGTACGGCTATCCGGCCGTCCTGACCGTGATGGTCACCGCGTGCGTGCTGATGTTCCGGGCGTTCCGGCGCAACGACTGGTTGTGACCCCGGAGGCCGCCCCCCTCACCCGCTCGGGACCGCACCGCCCGCGGTCGGGGCGGGCAGTTCGCGGCGTTGCCGGGCGATCCGCTCCGGGTCCCAGCCCGGGCGCGGGATCGAGGCGAGCAGCAGTCGGGTGTAGGGGTCCGCGGGCGCGGTGAGCAGGTCGCCCACGGGTCGGTGCTCCACGGTGCGGCCCCGGTGCAGCACGAGCGCCTCGTCGCACAGGTAGCGGACCACGGCCAGGTCGTGGCTGACGAAGATCAGTCCGATGCCGGTGTCCCGGCGGATGTCGGCGAGCAGGTTGAGCACCTGTGCCTGGACCGAGACGTCCAGCGCCGAGACCGCCTCGTCCAGGACCAGCAGCGCGGGCTCCACCGCGAGCGCCCGGGCGATGGCGGCACGTTGGCGCTGGCCGCCGGAGAGCCCGCGCGGCCGGGTCGCGGCCTCCCGGGGGCCCAGGCCGACCTGGGCCAGCAGTTCGCCGACCCGCGCGGTGCGGGCGGCCGGATCGCGTACCCCGTGCAGGCGCAGTACGCCGTCGAGCGTCGCACCGATGGTCAACCGGCCGTCCAGCGACAGGTAGGGGTCCTGGAAGACCATCTGGACCGCCTTGGCCCGGGCCAGCCGGGCGGCCCGGCCGCGCACCGATTCGGCCAACGGGGTGCCGCGCACCACGATCCGGCCCGCGTCGGGGCGTTCCAGGCCGAGCAACATCCGGGCCGTGGTGGTCTTGCCCGATCCGGACTCGCCGACCAGGCCCAGCGCGCCGCCGACCGGCAGCGAGAAGGACAGGTCCGCGACGGCGACCACCTCGCTCGTGCCGGTGCGGTAGGTCTTGCGCAGGCCGCTGACCTCGATCAGGGGTGTCGCTTCAGGGGGTGTGACGTCGGTGGTCAACGGTCCTCCGAGTCCGGGGCGAGGTGGGCGAGCACGGGTGAGCCGAGTTCGTCCGCGCGATGGCAGGCGACCCGGCCCGTGCCGCGCGGTTCGAGGGCGGGTGGCGCCTGGTCGCAGCGGCCCGGTTCGGCGAACCGGCAGCGCGGCGCGAACGCGCAGCCGGTCGCGGACTCCAGCAGGCTCATCGGCGCGCCCGGGATGGGGGTGAGCCGGGTCGGCGGGCCCTCCAGCGGTGGGGACGAGCCGAGCAGTCCGGCGGTGTAGGGGTGACGCGGCCGGGTGAACAGTTCGGCCGCGCTCGCGGTCTCCACGATCCGTCCCGCGTACATCACGTAGATCCGGTCGCACGAGGCGGCGGCCAGTTCGATGTCGTGCGTGATCAGCAACAGGCCCAGGTCGCGCTCGCGGCGCAGGCGTCCCAGCAGGGCCAGGATCTCCGCCTGGGTGGCGACGTCCAGGGCGGTGGTCGGCTCGTCGCACAGCAGCAGCTCAGGTTCTCCGCACAGGGCCGCGGCGATCATCACGCGTTGCAGCATGCCGCCGGACATCTCGTGCGGGAACTGGCGCAGGTGGCGCTCGGGGTCGGGCAGGCCGACGGCGGCGAGCAGTTCCGCCGCGCGGGCGTCCGCCCGGGCCCGGGACCACCCGCCGACCAGGCGCAGCGCCTCGGTCAGGAAGTCGCCGATCCGGCGCACCGGGCTGATCCCGGCCCGGGGATCCTGGAAGATCATCGCCGCGAGCCCGGTGCGCACCTCGCGCAGCCGCGCGGCATCGGCGCCGACCAGGTCGATGCCCTTGACCCGGACCCGGCCGGTCGGGTCGGCGCCGGCCGGGAACAGGCCGAGCGCGGCTCGGGCGGTGACCGATTTGCCGGAGCCGGATTCGCCGACCAGGGCCACGGTCTCACCGGCGGCCACGGTCAGTTCGATCCGGTCCAGGATCGGGCGGGCCATGCCGGGCAGGGTGACGCTCAGCGCGTCGATGTCGAGCAGTGTCATCAGGCGTCCCTTCCCGCGACCCGGTCGGCGAGGTGTTCCCCGACGACGTTGAACGCGACGACCACCAGCACGATCGCGACCGCCGGCACGATCGCGGAGAGCGGTCGTTCCTGGAGTACGGCGGACTGCCCCTGGTTGATCATCGAGCCCCAGTCCGGGGTGGGCGGTTGTACGCCCAGGCCCAGGAAGGACAGCGCCGCCAGGTCGAGCAGCGCGTAGCCGAAGTTGACCGTGGCCTGGGCCAGCACGGTGGGCGTGATGTTGGGCAGCAGGCCGCGGACCGAGACGAACACGGGCGAGTGGCCCTGTACCCGGTAGGCGGCGATGTAGGGCCTGGACTTCTCCGCGGCGGCCAGGCCGCGGACCAGGCGGGCGGTGTAGGGCAGGTAGGCGATGGCCATGGCCAGCACCGGCGCGGTCAGGCCCTTGCCGAACAGGGCGACCGCGAGGATCGCCAGCAGCAGCGCCGGGAACGCGAACAGGATGTCGAGCACGCGCCCGATGGCCGCGTCGACCCAGCCGCCGCGCCACGCGCTGAACAGTCCGACGGCGATGCCCGCGACGGTGGCGAAGACGACCACCGCGAGCGGTCCGAACAGGCTGGTCCGGGTGCCCTCGATCAGCGCCGAGAAGGTGTCGTGGCCGCCCTGGTCGGTGCCCAGCCAGTGGCCGGCGCCCGGGTCGGCGAAGGTCTCCGACAGCGAACCGAACCTGGGGTCCTGCGGAGCCAGCCAGGGTGCGGCCAGGGCGACCAGCAGGAACACCGCCAGGATCCCCAGGCACGTGTTCACCAGCCACGAGCCGCCGAGCCGGCGGAGTCGGCGCAGCGGGTCGCGGCGTGCCGGCGCCGCTGTGGAATCAAGCGTGCCGGCGCTCATCGGGCGCTCCCTCGTGCCGCGACCCGCGGGTCGATCAGCGGATACAGCAGGTCCACCAGTGCGTTGATCAGCACGAACGCGGCCACCACGAGCAGCACGATGGCCTGCACCACCTGGAAGTCCTGTTGGCTCACCGCCTGTACCAGCAGCGAACCGACGCCGGCCATCCCGAACGCGGTCTCCACCAGCGCGGTGCTCACCAACATTCCGGAGACCAGCAGCGCCGAGACGGTCACGATCGGTCCGAGCGCGTTGCGCAGCACGTGTCGCCTGATCACGCTGCGCCGCGGAATGCCTCGGCTGAGCGCGACCTCGACGTGTTCGCGGCGCAGTTCGTCGAGCATCGCGGTCCGGGTCACCCTGGTGACCAGCGCGGTGAAGGTCACCGAGAGGGCGATCGCGGGCAGCACCACGTGGTGCAGCCGGTCCAGCGCGCCCTCGCCGTTGCCGAACGTCGGGAACCAGCCCAGTTGTACGCCGAACACCGAGCGCAGCAGGATCGCCGCGACGAACGAGGGCACCGCGGCGCCGACGGTGACCATCAGCAGCACGGTCGAATCCGCCCAGGTCCCGCGGCGCAGCGCGCCCACGATCCCGGCGCCCACTCCGAACACCGCGATGAGCAGCATCGAGACACCGATCAGCAGCAGCGAGGCGGGCAGTCGGGACCAGAGCACGTCGCCGACGCCCTGGTGGAAGAGGTACGAGCGGCCGAAGTCGCCCTGCGACACGCCCTCCAGCCAGTGCCAGTAGCGCACCGGGAAGGGGTCGTTGAAGCCGTACTGCTCGCGGATCAGGTCCAGTTCCTGCGGACTGGGACTGCGGCCCTTGACCAGGAAGCTCACCGGGTCGCCGGGGGCGAGGTAGAGCGAGGAGAACACCAGGAATGAGGTGACCAGCAGGGTCGTCGCCATGCCGGCGAGGCGGCGCAGCGCGGCCAGGGCGAGCGCCGGGCCGCGCCCGCCGCGCCCGCCGCTGGGGCGGGTCGCGGCGGGCACGGTCGCCTCGGTCGAGGATGCGAGGGTCAACTCTTCGCCCCGATCTCGGCGGCCCACGGGTAGTAGAGGTAGGCGATGGAGGGCTGCACGCCGGTGATGCGCTTGCCGAGGAAGACGCTCACCGGCGAGGTGTACAGCGGCAGCCACGGCAGTTCGCGCAGCGCGATCTGCTGGGCCCGGGCGGCCGCGGCGGACTGCGCGGCGGGGTCCGGGGCGCCCAGGGCCTGGTTCACCGCGGCGTCGAACTCCGGGTTCGACCAGCTGCCGTAGTTGCTGAACGCGCCGGTCTGCAATGAGCCGTACATGTCCAACGGGTCGGTGATCGAGGTGTACCAGAAGGTCAGGAACAGGTCGATGCCCTTGCGCGCCTGGGGATCGGTGAACAGCGAGGAGTACTTCTCCGGCGAGATGGTGTCGATCTGCGGCTTCAGCCCGATGGCGGTGGCGGCCTGGGCGACGGCCTGGGTGATGATCGTGGTCTGCGAGTCCAGCGGGCTGGTGGCGATCACGATCTTCTGCCCGTTGACCCCCGCCTTGGCCGCGAGTTCCTTCGCCTTGGCCACGTCGTACGGGTAGGTGGGCGTGGTCTTGGTCAGCTCGTCCCGGACCGGGCCGGGGGCGCCTGCCCACACGTCGTCGGTGACCAGCGAGTCCGCCACCCGGCCGATGCCGCCGACGCCGGCGTCGACGATGCCCTTGCGGTCGATGGCCATCAGCAGTGCCTGGCGGACCCGGGCATCGCCGAGCGGGCCCTGGAGATTGCCGACCACCTCGTCGGCGACGGTGGTGTTGCGGCCGAAATAGAGCTTGCCGGCCGGGGTGTTGCGCAGTTGCCCGTAGGAGTTGGCGGGAACCATCCAGCCACCGTCCACCTCGCCGGTCTGGAAGGCGTTGACCCGGGTGGTGGCGTCCGGCAGGAAGACGAACTTCACCTGTCCCGACTTGGCCTTGAGCTCGGGGTTCCAGTAGTCGTCGAAGCGCTTGAGCACGATCGACTGGCCCGCGGTCCAGGAGGAGAACGCGAACGGGCCGGTGCAGTTGACGCCCTTGGCCGGGTTCCCGTAGTCCTTGCCGGCCTTGGCCAGGGTGGCCGCGGACTCGACCGTGCCGGGGCTGGCGGCCAGGTACTTGTTGAAGGCGGAGTCCGGCGTCTTGAGGGTGACCGTGACCTGCATCGGGCCGCTCTTGTCCACCGACTGCACGTTGCGGTACGGGTAGGCCCAGTAGCTGCCGACCTCCGGGTCGAGGTTGCGGCGCAGCGAGGCGACCACGTCGTCCGCGGTCAGCGCGGTGCCGTCGTGGAAGCGCACGCCGGGGCGGATCTCGTAGACCCACGAGGTCGGCGTCGGGTTGGTGTAGGAACTGGCCAGGCCGGGCGAGGTGGTCAGGTCCGGGTTCCAGCGCAGCAGGCTCTCGCACACGTTGGCGAGGATCTGGTTGGGCGGGTAGTCGAAGGCGTAGGCGTAGTCGATCGACGCGGGCTCGCCGAACAGCGACCACGTGAAGGAGTCGATCGGGGCGCCGGGCGCCGTCTTGGCGGTCAACTCGTAGGCGCGGTCGCCGGATGCGGCCGGCTTGCCGCTGCCGCCGTTGCACGCGCTCGCGGCCAGCGTCGCGGCGAGGGCGCAGGCGAGGGCGATGCGGCGGAGGCGTCTTGGGCGTCCGGTACGGGGTGCGGGCATCGTCTTCCTCCGGAAGATGGGGGCGTGGCGGGCGGGCGTGGCGTGGTCGTGCTCGATCGGTCGCGGTGTCGGCGGCGGTGCCCGGTCGGTCGTGCTACCGATCGGTCGCGGTGCCCGGTCGGTCGTGGTGCCCGGTCGGTCGCGCCGCCCGGTCGGTCGCGCCGCCCGGTCGGTCATCGGTCGTGCGGCCCGGTCGGGCGTGCGGTTCAGTCGCCCGCGATGAAGACCGGGCGGCCCTCGACGTAGGTGCGGTGGACCCGGGTGGCGGCGATCTCCTCGGGTGGGCCCGCGAACGGGTCCCGGTCCAGCACGACGAGGTCGGCGTATTTGCCCGCCTCGACCGTGCCGGTGACGTCGTCGAGGTGGTTCACCCACGCGCTGCCCGCGGTGTAGGCGGTCAGTGCCTGGGCCAGGGTCAGCGCCTGTTCGGGCAGGAACGGCTTGCGCGGGGCCCGGTCGGCGGGTGCGTTGGGGGCGTCGTGCGGCACGGTCCGGTTGACCGCGACATGGATGCCCCACAGCGGATCGGGGCTGCTCACCGACCAGTCGCTGCCCGCGACCAGCCGGGCGCCGGCCCGGGCCAGATCACCGAACGGGTATTGCAGCGCGGCGCGTTCGGGGCCCAGGAACGGGATGGTCAGGTCGTCCATCTGCGGTTCGTGGGCCGCCCACAGCGCCTGGATGTTCGCGGCCGCCTCCAGCGCGGCGAAGCGGGGCAGGTCGTCGGGGTGTACGACCTGGAGGTGGGCCAGGTGGTGCCGGTTGTCGTTGCGGCCGTTGGCGGCACGGGCGGCGGCCAGGGCGTCCAGGGCCTCGCGGACCGCGCGGTCGCCCAGGGCGTGGAAGTGGATCTGGAAGGCGAGCCGGTCCAGTTCGCGGACCGCTTCGGCCAGCAGCGCGGGATCGACGAAGCTGAGGCCGGAGTTGGCGGTGGCGCAGCCGCATCGGTTCAGGTACGGCTCCAGCATCCCGGCGGTGAAGTTCTCCGCGATGCCGTCCTGCATGATCTTCACGGTGGTGGCGGCGAAGCGGCCCACGCACCCGGTGCGCCGGCGCTCGACCAGGTCCGGGATCTGCTCCAGGCCGCGTTCGCGGTCCCACCACAGGGCGCCGACCACCCGGGCGGTGAGCGAGCCGTCGCGGGCGGCGCGCAGGTAGACGTCGAAGTTGTCGGGGTTGCCGGGGAAGACGCCGATCATGGCGTCCTGCCACGCGGTCACGCCGAGTCCGTGCAGGTGGCGCTGCGCGACCAGCAGGCCGGTGAGGGCCTCGTCGGGGGTGGCCGTCGGTACGTGGTCGCCGACCAGGTCCATCGCGCCCTCTTGGAGCGTGCCGCCCGGCGTGCCGTCGGGTTCGCGCTCGATCCGGCCGTCGGCCGGGTCGGGGGTGTCCCGGTCGACGCCGGCCAGGGTCAGCGCGAGGCTGTTGACCCACGCGCCGTGGCCGTCGCGGTTGGTGAGCAGTACCGGTCGGTCCGGGACCACCGCGTCGAGCATGGCCCGGGTGGGGATGCCGCCCGGGAAGACGTCCATGGACCAGCCGCCGCCGCAGATCCAGTCGGCGTCGGGGTGGGCGTCGGCGTACGCGGCGATCACCGCGAGGTAGCCGTCGACGGAGCGTTGGCCGGCCAGGTCGCAGCGGCCCATCTGCACGCCGGCGACCGCGGGGTGCACGTGTGCGTCCTGGAATCCGGGGATCAGCAGGCCGCCCGCGAGGTCGACCACCTCGGTGTCGGCGTCGACGAGTTCGCGTACCGCGTGCTCGTCGGCGACGGTCAGGATCCGACCGTCTCGGATCGCGACCGCGGCGTCGATCGGGGCGGGCGAGGTCGCGGTGAAGACCCTGCCTCCTACAAAAACGGTGTCGGCCCTGGGCCGGGTGGTCCCCATCAACGCGTCCTCTGGGTCGGTGTATTCGTCCGGTTGGCGGATGTCGGCTCGGTGTCCGCGTGCGGCGGTGAGCGCGGCGGCATGCCGTGGGTCGGCCCCGTTCGGGTGCCGCCGGTGAACGTGCCGAGATGAGGAGTGAAACGGCAGCGCAACAGCGTTGTCAACAGTGATGCGCATTCCGGCGATCGAATCGATACACTGACCTCACCATGCCGAAACCACCCGCAACCCCAGTCCGCAGCAAGCGCACCGGCACCCAGCTGACCCCCGAGGCGATCATCGACGCGAGCCTGCGCATCGCGGCGCGGGGCAGCTCCGACGCGTTCACGATCCGCCGTCTCGGCGAGGAGTTGGGCACCGACCCGACCGCGATCTACCGGCACTTCCGCGACAAGGACGAGCTGCTGCTGTCCGTCGCGGACCGCACGCTGGGCGAGGTGCTCGACAGCATCCCCGACGGCCTCGACTGGCGGGATCGACTGCGCGCGCTGGCCGACGGCTCGCTCGCGGTCGCGCTGAAGTACCCGGTGGTCGCCTCCACCATGGCCAGCCGCACCACCAGACGCCCCAACGAGTTCCGCGTCGTCGAACTCATCCTCGGGATGGTCACCGAAGCCGGCCTCGACGGCGCCGACGCGGTCCTGCACTACCGGATGGTCGGCGACTCGCTGCTGGCGTACGTCGGCCAGCGCGCGGCCTACCTGCTGTTCGATCCCGAGGTCCGGGCGTCGGACGAGTCCGCCTGGAACGTCGAGTATCGACTGGTGGACAGGCAGGGATTCCCGCACATCACCCGCTTGAGCGCGGAGTTGGCCGAGGTGTCGCAGGACCGGGTCTTCCACGTCCGGGTGGAGGCGCTGATCACCGCGATCGCGCAGCGCGCGGCCGCCGTCCGGGAGAGCTGACACCCCCGCCCGCGTCGACGGGCCGGGTCCGCATCACCCTCGCAACGCCCGAAGGTCTCTTCCACAGCGTCTGCGCAACACTGTTGACATCAGTGATGCGCAGACGCTTCACTCTCGTCCCATCGCACAGGTCGGGCTTCGACGCCGACCGGTCCGGGTCCTCTTGCCGCAACCGGCCGCGTTCGCCCGTGACAGGCGAACACCACCGCTCGGCATTTGTCGCCACGATCCCGAGACGAGGGATTTCATGCCCAAGGAACCTTCCGGCCCACGCACTTCCCCCACCCGAACCGTCGACCGCGCCGGGCTGCCCGCACCGCTGCGCGCCGTCTTCGCCACCCACGCCGAGGCCCGTCGGCGCGGCCTGCCCGTGGCCGAGGTGGCCGGCGAGCGGGCCGAGGCGGTCCGCCGCGAGCGGGCCCGCCGCGCCGAGGAACGCGAGGCCGCGGCCGGCCCCAGCCGACGCCGACTCCTCGGTGGCGCGGGCGCGTTGGCCGTCGCCGCCACGCTGCCCGGCGGACTGCTCGCCCCCGCGCGCGCCTCGGCGGCCACGCCGGTCGGCGCACCGCGCATCGTCGTGGTCGGCGCGGGTCTGGCCGGACTGCGCTGCGCGCATCGACTGTGGACGGGTCACACGCCCGTCGCCGCCACCGTCTACGAGGCCGCCGACACCCACCTGGGCGGCCGATGCCGGTCCCTGCGCGGCTACTTCGCCGGCGGCCAGGTGCACGAGCACGGCGGCGCGTTCATCAGCTCGACCGACACCGAGATCCTCGCGCTCTCCCGCCGACTGGGCCTGAACAAGGAGGTCGCCGCCGGCGGCGCGCTGGCCACCGGGGACTACAAGGCGTGGATCGACGGCGCCGGATACGACGGCGTCGCCCAGCAGGACGACTGGATCGCGCACGCCTACAGCGCGTTCAGCGCCTCGTACGCCGCCGCCGGGACACCCCGCTACAACAACTTCACCGCCGAGGCGCGTCGACTCGACCGCATGTCCGCCCTGGACTACCTCGCGGAGATCGGGCTGCCGGCCGGCTCCCGGCTCGGCCAACTGATCCAGTCGCTGCAACTGCAATCGGGCGGCGAACCGGGCGACTGTTCGGCGATGAGCCTGATCGGCTTCCTCGGCTCCTCCGAGGTATTCGCCGGCGGCGGCTTCGACGAGAAGTACCATCTCGTCGGCGGGAATGACCAGTTGGTCAGCGGCATGGTCGCGGAACTCCCGGCCGGCGCCGTCAAACCGGGCCACCGACTGGTCGCGCTGCGGCAGAACGCCAACGGCAGCTACACCTGTACGTTCGACCACGCCGGCAGCACGGTCTCGGTCACCGCCGACCACGTCGTGCTGGCCCTGCCGTTCAGCACGCTGCGCAACGTCGACCTGTCCGGGGCGAGCCTGTCCGCGCTCAAGCTCAAGGCGATCCGCGAGCAGGGCATGGGGCAGAACGCGAAGATCGTCACCCAGCTCACCCGCAAGACCTGGCCCGCCGTCGGCGGCAACGGCATCAGCAACACCGGCCCGGCCGGCTACCAGACCTCCTGGGACGGTTCGGTGCACCTGGGCGAGAACGGCGCGCCGGCCCTGCTGGTGAACTTCCCCGGCGGCAACGTCGCCCGCAACACCCTCACCGGAGCGGCACACGGCCCGGCGCCGGCGGCCGACGTGCAGTGGTTCCACGGACAGATCGAGCATCTGTTCCCGGGCACCACGGCGGCGTACAACGGCAAGGCGTACGAGGACCATTGGTCGCTCGATCCCTGGTCGCTGGGCGCCTACCACTACTACCGCGTCGGTCAGTACACCTCGATCGCCGGCTACGAGGGCGTCCAGGAGGGCCGGATCCACTTCGCGGGCGAGCACACCGACGTGGACAACTCCACCCTGAACGCGGCGGTGGCCTCCGGGGAGCGGGCCGCGGACGAGATCGCCTGCCAGATCTGAGGATGGCCGGGTCGACGTCGGCGTCGTACGGCCCCGCCCCGAGAGGAGCGGCGGCATCGACGGCGCCGGGGTCGGCACGCCGGTTGCCCGGCCCGCAAGCGATCAGGCCACGTGGTCACGACGATCGCCCGGACCGAGGACGATCACGCCCGCGGTCCGGGCGACCCGGTGCGGCGGGTGACCACCTTCCCCGGGTGGTCACCCGCCGCGCCCGCGCCGCCGCCGACCTCTCCGGGCCGGCACCCCGGCGTCGGGGCTCACAGGCGGTAGCACCCGTACTCGCGTGGGGCGCGTGCCCGGGGGGAATGGGGAACGCCATGGATCTGGCGGGGCGTTGCCCGTCGGTCGGATACCAGATGGCGTCGTCCGGTTCCACCAGTGCGAGTTCGGCGGTCCAGGCGGGGCGGGTCGGGTCGAAGGGCTGGACGTGAACCCGGTCGGTGTCCGGGTCGATGTGCTCGATCACCCCGGGCGGATGTGTCCTTCGCAGGCTCTCGTCCCTGTGCTTCACCTTGCTACCGATGCGATCGAGTGTGTCGCCGGCGCTCATCGGTGTACCTCCGATTCCGTCTTCTGCGAGTGAGGGTGCGGGAGTTGGTGCCGCACCCCGGCCAGGCCAGTGGCCGAGGTGCGGCGGTTCAGGGGGCGGGCTGCCGGGCGGGCGGCTCGGCCGGGCGAACGCTGTCGGAGGGCATGGCCCAGGCGACCCGTCCGCCCGGAGGCTGCACCGTGAGCGTCTGCTGCCCGTCGGGGAGCGGCTGCGCCATCAGAATCTGCCCGGGGTGACGCACCCGGCGCGCGGCCTCGTTGGCCGGTTCCACCCAGTCACCCTCGCGATACATCGCCGCTCCCCCTTGCGGACCCGGGCGCGGCGACCTCGTCCTCCAGCACCCGGAGGTTCCCGCAGCGCGTCCGGAACTCGGTGCCGCCCGGGAGCCGGACGAACGCCTGGAGGTTGATGACCGCGGCGAACGTGCCGCTTCTGCCCGACAGTTCACAACGGACCGCGCGTTTGGCGTTGGCTTTCCAGAAGCGGGCCACGTGGTCCGTGGTCCAGTCACGGGGATCTTCGGGGTAGCTCTCGGGAGTGGGCATACCTGTCCTCTCGGTTGCCGCCAGTACTGATTCGGCCACTCTGTGAACAAGCATCGACCGGACGCCTAGGCTGCAATAGCCGCCAGCGTTTACGTGACCTGCCGTAAAGGGGGGATCCATGAGCGACGGGACCCAGGAAGGGGCGTCGATCGGAGAACTGTTCGGGCGCATGGTTGCAACACTCCGCGAGGCCGCCGGCTACCGCCAAGCCGAACTCGCGCGTGCCATGTACGGCTTGAGTAGCACCCGGCTGAATCAGATCGAACGAGGAACAGGGCACCCACCGACACTGGCGAACGCTATGGCTCTGGATGCCGAACTCAACACAGGTGGGCTCCTCGCCGAGCTGTGGAAGCACAGCAACAGCCGCATGTTTCTCACGTGGTCACAACCACTCATGGAACTCGAAGGCAGTGCTGTCGAAATCCACACGTACCTCGACCAGTTCATTCCGGGTCTACTCCAGACGGAAGGCTATGCACGAGCGCTGCTACGGTCGGCTCGCACAGTTCGGGATGAGGCTCATCTAGAAGAACGACTACTCACCCGATTGGGTCGACAGGAAAGACTAGACGGCCCGGACGCGCCTTACCTCTGGGTAGTCCTCAACGAAGCTGTCATTCGCAGACCAATCGGCGGACCGGACATCATGCGTGAGCAGCTCGCACGGCTGCTCGCAACCGAGCACAACGAGCGCATCAGTCTCCAGATCCTGCCCTTCAGTGAAGGCAATTTCCCTCGTATGGGGGGCGCTTTGACGTTGCTGACGGCGCCGGACAAGCGCAAGGTTGCCTACACCGAGGGTGCGGAAGATGGCCGTCTGATCGAGGATCCGGACGAGGTCGGGCAATACTCCGCAATCCATGAACGGCAGCGGGCAAAAGCGCTACCGTTAGGGATGTCCATGGACATGATCCGAGAAGCCTTGGAGGACCTGGACCGTGCACGCATCCCAGGCTCAGCCCAAGCTCTACGGCTGGCGAAAGTCCAGCTACAGCAACGGCACCGGCGGAAACTGCGTGGAGGTCGCCGACGACTTCCCAGGCATCGTCCCCGTTCGTGACAGCAAGCGTCCGAACGCGGGCCATCTCATAATCGGCGCGGCCTCGTGGTCCGCCCTCACCGCGTCGCTCCGCGCCTGACGCCATCGGTTCGCCCCCACGGGCCCGGCCGCCTCCTCGGCGCCGGGCCCGTCGTCGTCGCGTCGGGCCCGAGCCCAACGCGGCGTCGGGCCGAGGTGCCATAGGCATCCCCTATAGCCCCTGCTGACATTTCGTCTTTGCCTCGCCTTCTCTTCCCGACCTACCGTGAAACCGCTCGACGAGGTGCGTACCGCAAACCGCACCGCGAATTCTTCCAAGATTCGCGCTCTGCGCACGTCGATCCTTCTTCCGTCGAGCGGACAAACACGCAATCGAGAGGACCGGTGGCATGACCACGATCGAAAACGGATCGGGAACGCAGGAACTCGCGGGAAAGCGCGCCCTGGTCACGGGTGGTTCGCGCGGAATCGGAGCGGCCGTCGTGCGCCGCCTCCTGGACGCCGGCGCCGAGGTGCTCACGACCGCCAGGTCGGCGACGGGCACCGTGCCGGAAGGGGCCGCCTTCGTGGAGGCCGACGTGCGGACACGGGCCGGCGCACAGGCGCTCGCCGCAGCCGCGCAGGAGGTGCTCGGCGGGGTGGACGTCCTTGTCCACAACGCGGGTGGGGCGGGACCGTACCGGGGCGCCCTGGCCATCCCCGACGAGGAGTGGCAGGACGCGCTGGACCTGAACTTCCTGGCGTCGGTGCGGCTCGATGCGCTCCTGGCACCGGGGATGCGCGAACGGCGTTCGGGGGCGATCGTGCACGTCTCCTCGGCCGCGGTCCCCACCGTGGCACCACCGTTCCTGCACTACACGGCGGCCAAGGCGGCGCTGGAGAACTACAGCCGGGGACTGGCCGCGGAGTTGGCCCCCTTCGGAATCCGGGTCAACACCGTGTCTCCCGGCAGGACGACCACCCCCGGCGGCGAGGAAACGCGCAAGCAGTGGGCGCGCCTGGACTCGGGGCCGGGACAGGACACCACCACACCCCCACTGGGGCGCGACGGCCGGCCCGACGACATTGCCGACGCGGTGCTGTTCCTCATGTCCGAGCGGGCGAGCTGGCTGACCGGCAGCAATCTCGTCGTGGACGGCGGCGAATTCCCCCGGGGCTGACACCGCCCGCATTCCCGAAACGCGGTTTTGGCAAAAGGAATCCGGTCGGGCGTCGTCGACGGTCCTTCCCCACGCCCAAGGCATCACGAAAGGTCACACGACATGGAATTGCAGGGCAAGACCGCTCTGGTCACCGGCGGCACCTCCGGCATCGGTTTGGCAACCGCTCGATTGTTGGCCCGTGCGGGCGCCGAAGTCGTCATCACCGGCCGCGACGGCCGGCGTGGCGAGAACGCGGCGCACGCCGCGCAGGAGGACGGCGCGGTCCGATTCGTCCCGGCCGACCTGGCCGACTTGGACTCGGTCGCCGAACTGGCCCGGCGGAGCGGGCCGATCGACATCCTCGTCAACAACGCGGGCGCCTTCCCCACCTCGCTCACCGTCGAACAGAGCGTGGCGGACTACGAGCGGATCTTCGACACCAATGTGCGCGGCGCCTACTTCCTGGTCGCCGCGCTCGTACCGCACATGCTCGGGAAGGGCGAGGGCAACATCGTCAACGTCACCTCGCTTGCGGCGTTCAAGAGCTCCCCCGGTGCCTCGGCCTACAGTGCGTCCAAGGCTGCGCTGGGCTCGCTGACCCGTACCTGGGCGGCGGAGTTCGCCGACGGCGGCGTACGGGTCAACAGCGTCGCTCCCGGTCCGACCCGCACCGAAGGCGTGCTGGCCGAGTGGGGCGAGGAGGGCAACGAGGGCGTGGCCAAGGCTCTGGGGCTCAAGCGCACGGCCCGGGCACACGAGATCGCCGAGGCGATCTGCTTCCTTGTTTCTCCGCGCGCCGGCTACATCACCGGTACCACGATCCACGTCGACGCCGGCGGCACCGTTTTCTAGTCGGGGCGATCCTCCGCGCGAGCGGCCGGGCGCCGCGGGAGGAGGCCACCGGCCGGGCTCACGCCGATGCCGGGTTCAGTGTTCGAGCGCCCGCGCGGTGGCGGCGGCCTCGGCGGCCTCCACCCGGGGTTTACAACCCACTTCGCGCCGGTCCGGGGGTATCCGTCAGGTCGAATGAGACAGTTCGATGGCGGGTGCCCTCTCGTCCAAGGAAGCGGACGGGGAGGCGGCCTCGAACCAGGTCTCCTGGCGCAGGAGTTCGAGCAGCGCCGTCTCCGCCGGGCCCGCGTTCGACCGAAGCACGGCGATGACGGGCTGGGACACGACCGGGGACACCGGGCGGACGAGGTGCTCGTAGCCGTGGGGCACCGCGGAGGCCGGGACGAGCGTCGCCCCCAGCCCGTGGGCGGCCCAGCGCACGGCCGTCGCCGTCTGGGACACCCGGGCGACCGTGGTCGGGGTCGGATCGTTGTTCCGCAGCACGTTCAGCAGCACGCCGTCGAGCGCGCTGTCGCGGTCGAACCTCACCCACGGCTCCCCCTCCAGGTCGCGCAGCTCGACCCGGTCCGCGCCGAACAGCCGGTGTCCGGCGGCCGCCACCACGACGAACTCCTCGTCGCCGAGGTGGTGGGCGTCGGCAGGGCTCCGCTCGCACGCCGCCATCAGGGCCAGGTCCAGTACGCCCCGGCGGCACAGCCGCTCCAGCTCGGCGCTGCTCGTCTCCTCGAAGACGGTGACCTCCACCCGCGGAAAGCGGCGACGCAACGCGCCCAGCGCGCCCGGTAGCTGCCGTGTGCCGAAGCCCATCTGTACCGCGACCACCAGTTCGCCGACCAGCTCTTCGGCGCCGGCCCGCGCCGTCGCCCGCGCCCGCCGCGCCGCGTTCACCGCGGCCTGCGCCTCCCGCAGGAACGCGCGACCGACCGTGGTGGGCACCAGTCCGGTCGGCGTACGGGCGAACAGCTCCACGCCGAGTTCCCGCTCCAGGCCGCGGATCTGCTGGGACACCGATGGTTGGGCGACGCGCAGCAACTCCGCCGCCGCCGTCACCGAGCCCTCCTCGGCAACCGCCAGGGCGTACTCGAACTGACGAAGGCTCATCGGCTCCCGTCCCCTCCCTGCGGTGACCGCGCTCCACCCGTTGTAGGCGCGGTAATCGTCGTAAAGCCAAGTAACCCGGTTCCACCAGTGAAGATTCCCGAGGACACGGCCGGAGTCGATCCTCGTCGCAGGACCGCGCAACCACCTGTCGCCCTGCGGGTTTCCGGGGTGGAGTCCCGCAGGGCGATGTTCGGAGGCCGGTCAGCCGGAGATGTCGCCCGGCGGACGTGGATCTACGGACGGGGCCGAACGGGAGTGGGGGTTCCCCACGTGGGATCGATGGTCACCGGATTCAGCTCGGGAACGGGCGGGAAGCTGTTCACCTGCATGTCCCCCTGCATGCACTGGTAGTACATGGTCGTGGCGAGGGAAGCGCCGACAGCCCAATAGGTGGCCTTCCATTGCGCGTCGCACCTTGTCTTGGTCAAGGGCACGGGCTCGACGCCCGCCGCCGGCGTTCCGACGGCCAGGACGAACAGGGGTCCCGCCGCGGCGGCGAGTGCCATGGCAGTGGCGATTCGACGGATTCTCATGAGGAGTCGGTCCCCTTTTTCGACATTGCACGAATGCCCGTGAAGGGCTGCCCTGCGCGGGGTGCACCGGAGCGAGTCAACGATCGCAACGACCCGGCGCAGCGGTAAGCCGGCCAAAGTTGCCGATCGCGGCTACGAAAGCCACTGGCTGCGGTACCCGGCCCGTGCTACGAAAACGACCCCCGCGATCGAGAACCCGGGGCCGGGCGCCGGGTCAGGACAGCCCCGAGCCCAACGCGACGAAGGCGCAGATCAGGACGAAGAGAATCGCCAACAGGGGCGCCGCGAAGCGGAGGTACTGGTTGTAACCGACCTTCGCCAACGACACGCCACCCATGACGACCGCCGTCGTCGGCACCCACAGGTTCATCCATCCGGACGCCGACTGCCACGCCGTGACCACCAACGCACGCGGTACGTCGGCGAAATCGGCCAGCGGGGCCAGAATCGGCATGGCCAGGGTCGCGTGCCCCGACGTGGACGGGATCAGGAAGGCCAGCGGCAGGTTGACGCCGAAGATCAACAAGCCGAAAACCGCCGACGACGTGCCGGAGACCGCGCCCTCCATCGAATGCAGGACCGTGTCGGTGACCTGGGCGTTGTTCATGATGACGGTGACGCCGCGGGCCAGCATGATGATCAGCGCCGGCGAGACGAAGTCGCCCGCGCCCTGGATGATCGTCTCCGCGAGCTTTTGTTCGCCGAGCCGCGCCAACACCCCGATGATCACCGCCGCCACGAAGAACAGCGCAGCCAAATGGGCGAAGGACCAGTCCAGTTCCCAGCCGTAGGCGGCGGCGTCGGCGTCGCCGCTGAGCACCTGGGCCCACGGGATGATCGAGAAGATCATGAACACGAACGTGATCGTCACCGCGACCAGGACCACCTGATGGGTCCGGGTCAGCGGCGGCGGCTCGCTGTCGGTGGTCGCCGCGTCGGCCGCCTCGCGGTCCCCCGGCAGGAAGCCCACCAACGAACGGGACGGATCGGCCTTGACCCGATGGGCGTACCGCACCACGTACAGGATGGTCACCGTGGTCAACACGATCAGCATCAGCAACCGCAGCACGATGCCGTCGCCGAGCGAGATCCCCGCCGCCGAGGAGGCGACCCCGGTCGCGAACGGGTTGACCGTCGAGCACAACACGCCCACGCCCGCGCCCAGGATGATCGTGCCGGTGGCCACCATCCGGTCGTAGCCCAGCGCCAGCATCAACGGCACGATCAGTCCGTAGAACCCGAGCGTCTCCTCGGCGAAGCCCTCGACCGAGCCGAGGATGGCGAACACCGTCATGATCGCCGCGATCAGCACCACACCGCGGGTCCGCAGCCGATGCGCAAGGCGGGCGATGCCGCGGTCCAGCGCGCCGGTGGCGAACACGACGGTGATGAACGCTCCGATGGCCAGGACGAACAGGAACACCGCCGCGCTGCCGTACAGATCGCCCGTGTTGTCCGGCGCGACCTGCCCGCTGCGGGTGTCCTTGATCCCGTACAGGCCGTTGACCGGCGACAGGAACAGGTCGTTCAGCCGCTGGACGAAGTCCTCCGGCGACTTGGTGTGGTGGTAGCTGCCCGCGACCGGCTTGCCGTCCTCGCCGCGCTGATACTGGCCGGCCGGAATCGCGAAGGTCAGCGCCCACACCGCGATCGTCACGATCGCCAGCACGGTCAGCGCGCTGGGAAAGCGGAAGCCGCGCTTGGGCGGGGGCGCTTCGTCCTCGGCCTGCGTCGAGGCTTGATCGGTGCTCACGCGCTGCTCCTTGCGGCTGCTGAAGAATCCGAGGGTGGGCCGGCGAACCCGCGCCGCGCCCCGTCGACGGGACCTCCGCGGGGCCGACTCCGACGGCGAACGCCCCTATCGAACAAGGCCGTTCGCCACAGGCACTAGTCGCGCCCGAAGCGCTTCGCGTACGCGGCGAAGAACGCGGCCTCCGCCACCACCGCGTCGCGCAATTCGCTCACCAGCACCCGTTCGTTGGGCCCGTGCAGGTTGCACATGCTGTCCTGCGCCCCGAACAGCAGGATCTCCGCGTTCGGTTGGGCCGCCGCCAGGCTGTTGACCAATGGAATCGATCCGCCCGCCGCCGCGTGTACCGGCTCCGCGCCCCACGCCGTGCGCAGCGCCTCGTGCGCGGCCCGGTAGGCCACCCCGTCGGTGGCCGCGGCGAACCCGGACCCCGGCACGCCGGCCTGGGTCACCCGCAGCGGCACCCCGAACGGCCTCAGCCCGACCAGGAATTCGATCAACAGGCGCTGCGCCTCCGCCGGATCCTGGGCCGGATGGCAACGCATGTTCAGCTTGGCCCGGGCGGCCGGCACCACGGCGGATGCGGCTCGTTCGACCGAGGGCGCGTCCAGGCCGACGACCGTGATCGCCGGTCCCGACCACAGGCGCGAGCCCAGGTTTCCGGTGCCGATCAGCGGCATGCCCTCGCGGATCCCGGCCAGCCGGCGGAACTCCTCCTCGTCCCAACCGCCGCCCGCCCACTGCTCGCGGCGCAGGCCCGGCACCGCCACGTCGCCGTTCGCGTCGTGCAGCGCGGCCAGGGCATGCAACAGGACCAACAGCGCATCGGGCGCCGCCCCGCCGAAGTTGCCGCTGTGCTTGGCCTCTTCGAGGGTGCGCACCTCGACGATCACCTCGACCACCCCGCGCAGCGCCACCGTCAGCGTGCCGGTGCCCGGGCGGACGTTGCCCATGTCGGCGATCACCATCGCGTCGCACGCGAACTCGTCCGGGTGGGCCTGCGGGTAGTCGTCGAACTCGCTGCCGTACTCCTCCTGCCCCTCGAACACGATCCGGATCCCCACCGGCGGCCGCCCGTCGAAGGCCCGCAGCGCGCCCAGGTGCACGATCAGGTTCGACTTGTCGTCGGCCACCCCGCGCCCGTGGATCGCGCCGTCGACGTCGGTCGGCTCGAACGGCCGCGTCGTCCACAACGACTCGTCCCCGGCGGGCTGCACGTCGTAGTGCCCGTACAGCAGCACGGTCGGCGCATCCGGGTGCGGGGGCGGGATATGACCCGTGATCACCGGCGAGGTGTCCGGCAGCCGCAGTGCGGCGACATCCTGCACCCCGGCCTCGCGCAGCAGCCCGGCCAGCATGTCGTGGGCCTGCCGCACCGGCTCCGGCGGATGGCCGGGGAATGCGATCGACGGAATCCGGGTGAGCCGCCGCAGGTCCTCGCAGAGTTCGTCGAGCATGCCGTCGACCCGTGTGGTCAGCTCGTCCATTCGTCATGCCCCTAACCGCGCGCCGGGCACGGTGCGCCGATCGCGTCGCCCGACCCATGCTCGCCCGAATCGGGGGGCAACGAACGGCACGCCGCGCGGCGCCGGCGGAGGCTCACCCGGGTGGCGGTAGGCCCTGACGGCGGATCTGGTCGCGCCGGCCGGCATCCGTCCTCGGGGCTGCTCGCCGCGCTGGTCTCGCCGCACCGGGAGTGGCCGCCCCGAAACGACGAAACCGGTCCCCCGTCTCGCACGGGGCGAGACGGGGGACCGGCCGGCACCGCGTCACGGGGGGAACGCGGTGATCCTGCCCGCCTCCGTGCCGGAGGCGGCGTGGGTGGGAGCGGGTGGGACAGCCGTCAGTTCACCCGCGGCGTGACCTGACCGTTCACGAACAGGTAGCGCTCGCCCGTCTCGAAGGTGCCGAAGGTCGTCTCGCGCCAGATCGTCGATCCGGGCGTGCGAAGCGCGAACAGATCCTCGGCCACCGGAACCAACGGTACTTCCTGTACGGCGTCGGGCAGGGTGTCCGCGAGTTCCCCGGTCAGCTGGATCCGCAACACCAGGCCTTCGGGCGTCGTGCGCACCTCGGCGCGCTGCATGGCGCGCTCGTACACGCCGACGTAGCGCTCGACGTCCACGGCCGGCGGCTCGGCCGGCGGGCTGAACGACTCGGGCAGGGCGACCTGCGCGACCTCGGCGAAGATCTCCCGGAACAGGTCCTCGTACAGTTCCGGCGCGTCCCCGCCGTTGGTCAACAGCGACACCGCCAGGCCCAGTTCGGGAATGGTCCGGAGGAAGGCGAACTGCCCGATGGTGCCGCCGTCGTGGCCGAACACCTCGTGGCCGTCCCACTCGTAGCGGTGCCAGCCCAGGCCCCACGAGGCGCCGGTGACCGACAGGTCGGCCACCTCGACCTGCTTCTCGCGCATCGCGAGGGCGTGCTCGGCGCCCAGAAGCCGGGTGCCGTCGGCGGTCGCACCGTCGGCCAGGTGCAGCCGGGCGAACCGCAGCAGCTCCGCCGCGGTGGAACCGATCAGCCCGGCGGGTCCGGCCGAGCGGGGCAACATCCACACCGGGGCGACCTGCGGCTTGCCGCCGTCCTCGGACACGTGGCCGACCGCGGCGCGCAGCAGCAGCGCCTCCTCGGGCAGCGTGATGGTGTGTTCCAGGCCCAGCGGCCCGCTCAGCCGCTCGCGCAACACCTGGTCCCAGGTCTTGCCGGTGAGGTGTTCGATCACCCGTCCGGCCAGCGTGAAGCCGGAGTTGCAGTACGACCAGGCGCCGCCGGGCGGGAACACCTGCGTCGCGTCGCCGAGGGTCGCCACGTACTTCGCCAGGCAGTCGTCACCGCGTCCGGTGTCGATGAACCGGTCCCCCTCGATGCCACTCGTGTGGGTGAGCAGGTGGCGCATAGTGATCTGCTTGACCAGTTCCGGGTCGGACAGCCGCAGTTCCGGCAGCACCTCGCTCAGCGGCTGGTCCAGGTCCAGCAGACCGTCCTCGACCAGTTGCATGACCAGCGTCGTGGTCCACACCTTGGTGATCGAGCCGATCTGGAACACCGAGTCCGTGGTCACCGGGACCCCGGTGTTCAGGTTGAGCACACCGTACGCGGCCTCGACCAGATCGTCCGACGCGTGCTCGTCGACGCGCAGGATGCCCAGGGTCGCCCCCGGGATCCTGTGCCGCTCGGCCAGCGTGGCCAGTCGGCGTTGCCAGTGCGCGGCGTCCAGTGCGGCCGGCCGGACGCGGCCGGCGGATCCGGCGTACTGCTCGACCCAATCGACGATCCGGCGGTTCCAGTCCAGTCGGTGCGAGGGCGGGCCGGAGAGGATGAACAGGTGCGACCCTTCGGGGTAGAGCACCATCCGGGTGGGCACGTGCCGCTCGCGCAGCGCGGAGAACCACTGCTGGGCCTGGCCCAGCGGACAGCGCACGTCGGCGCCGCCCTGCAGGATCAGCGTGGGCGTGTCGACGTCGCCCACCTTGGCGAACGGGTTCGACCGCGCGTACAGCTCGGGTGCGTCCCACGGGGTGCCGTCGAACTCGGCCCGGGACATGTAGGAGCCGAGGTCCGAGGTGCCGGCCAGGCTGGTCAGGTCGCTGACCACGCCGCCCGCGACGGCCGCCGCGAAACGCCGGTCGCGGCTGGTGAGGTAACACGTCATGAAGCCGCCGTAGCTGTAGCCGGCGACGGCCAGGCGCTGCGGGTCGGCGATGCCCTCGGCGACCAGTTCGTCCAGCGGCTCCAGGAAGTCCGCGGCGTCCATCTCGCCCCACGCGCCGACGGTGGCGGCGAAGAACTCCTCGCCGTAGCCGTCACTGGCCCGCGGGTTGATCAGCAGGATGGTCCAGCCGCGCTCGGCCAGCACCTGGTGGTAGAGGTGCACCGGGTCGGCCGAGCCGCTCCAGGCATTGTGCGGGCCGCCGTGGATGTCCATCAGCACCGGCGAGGGACCGGTCGTCTTCGGGTCGCGCAGCAGCCGGCCGTGCACGACGGTGCCGTCGGCGAGGGTGAACCGGCGGTCGACCAGGGTGTACAGCTCGACGTCCGGCAGGGACTGCGCGCCGTGCGCGGTGAGCACCCGCTCGGTGCCGTCGGCCGGGTCAACCAGGACGACCTCGGCGTACGAGGAGGGGGTGGACAGCACGGTGGCGACGGGGCCGGGGGTGGTGGGCACGGAGAGGCCGGAGACGGACCGGCCGGTACCGCCGAGCACCAGGCGCGTGCCGCCGCTTGCCAGGTCGAGCGCGTACAGGTGGGTGTTGCCGGCCTCGCGGATGCAGAACAGGAGTTCCCGACCCTCGGGCGTGGCCTGCGGCAACGCGCCCGGGTAACCGGCACCGCCCGGCATCACGTTGCGGTCCAGCGCCCCGGCGAGGTCCTCGGTGGGGCCGCCGGCCAGCGGGACGCGCAGCAGGCGGGTGTGCCCGGTGCGGGTGTGCTCGGCGCCCAACACCAGCAGGGATTCGCCGTCGGGGGTCCAGCCGACCCAGCCGGCCATGCCGTCCGCGGTGCCCACGCGAACGGCCGTCGCACCGGGGGTGGACAGGTCGAGGACGTACGCCGCGGATTGCATGGTCAGGTCCGTGTCCGGGCCCGGGCCCGCACCGTAGGCCAGTCGTCGTCCGTCCGGCGACCAGGTCGGGTCGCTCGCGTGCCAGTCGCCCTCGGTGACCCGGGTGACCTCGCCGGAGGCCAGGTCCAGCACGTGCACGTGCTTGCGCAGGGTGCCCAGCAGACCGACGCCGTCCACCTGGTAGTCCAGGCGGTCGATGACCATCGGCGCGCTCGCCCGGGCGGCCTTCGCCGACTCGTCCTCGCCCGCGACGGCATGGATGTCGACCACGGCGCCGAAGGCCAGGCGGGTGCCGTCGGGGCTCCACACCGGCTGGCCCGCGCCCATCGGCAGTCGGGTCAGCCGGCGTGGCTCGCCGCCGTCGAGCGGCAGTTCCCACAGCTGCGGCGGGCCGTCGACCGCGCGCAGGAACACCACCCGGGTGCCGTCCGGCGACCACACGGGTGTGCTGTCCGAGGGGCCTTCGGTGAGCTTTTCCGGCTCGCCGCCCGCGGTGGCGACCTGCCACAGGGAGCGCACGTTGCGGTCCGCCTGCGGATCGACGCCGACCAGGGTGTAGAGCACCCGGGTGCCGTCGGGGGAGATCACCGGCTGCTCGGGCAGTGCGATCGCGTTCAGATCGTCCAGACGCAGACGTCGTGTCATGGCTTTCTCCATCCTGGTCGGCCCGTCCCGGTCGCCGCTCCGGTCGGTCCGGGACCGGGAACGCCCGGCGAGAACCGGGGCTGCGAGGCTTCGATGGACACCGAAACCGAACCTCGCGCGGCGCGGGGTGACCGCAGCGGAGAGTGCCGGCGCTCGTCGGGGGTGTCGAAGTCTCTCGCGGCGCTGCCCTGACGCTAGCCGGGTGCGAACACGGTGGACTTCGTAGGCTCGGACGAGGGACGCCCCCGCTTTCGGTGCCGTCCCACCAAGCGCGGACCGGGGCCGGCCGGTAAACGGGAGGCCCGGGGCGGGCGGGAAACGGGCGACCGGGGGCGGGGCGGACCGGTGGAGGGGGAAGCGTGGGCCTGCGGATGGAGGGCGTGCGGGCCGGAGCGGGCCGCTGGGTGGAGTGGACGCGCGGGGCGGCCGGATGTGACTCCGCTAGGCCGTGTCCGGTGGATCCTGGTGGATGAGGTCGCGCACGGCCTAGGCCGGCGGCGCGAGCTCGTCGCGCAGGATGGCGTAGAAGGCCACGTCGCGCCAACGACCGTCGCGGAAAGTGTAGGCGCGCGCCACGCCCTCGCGGGTGAACCCGACCTTCTCCAGGGCGCGTTGCTCGGCGAGGTTGTCCACTTCGGTGCCGGCCTCGATCCGGGCCACCTGGGTGTGTGCGAACAGGTAGCGCACCAGCAGGAGTTGGGCCCGGGTGCCGATCCCTCGACCGCGCGCCTCGGGGAACAGGTTGATCCCGACGTTCCAGCAGTACGCGGTGCGCGAGGTGACGATCTTGCGCCAGGCCACGAAGCCCGACACCTCCGTACCGCGAACCACCGGCAACAGCCCCTGGTCGTCGCCGAGCAGGCCGTCCTCCGCCCACTGGCGACGCCAACGGCCCGGATCCGACCAGCCGTACCAGGAGAACGGCCCGACCGCCTCGGGGTCGGTCAGGAACCGTTCGAGCAGGGATATGTCCGCCTCCGTCGCCGGACGCAAGGACACCTGGTCGTCGCCACTCATGATCCGACTCCGTCCGGTCGCCGTCGGCACGGTCGGCGGCACCCGGGAGTCGGCAGCGTACGAAGCCGGTGCGCCGGGGACGCGACGGGTGCGATTGTCCGAGACGACGACAATACCTGCGGTGCCGACCGCGCCCACCGCCCCGGTGCGGTGGTCGCGGCTCGCGGAGAGCGGAGCACGAAGAGCCGAGCACGAAGAGCCGAGGACGAAGAGCGGCGTCACGAGTCGCGCGGCGGCTCCTGTTCGGGGCGATTCGCCACCAGGCGACGCATCCGGGCGCGCAAGGAATTGCCGGACCCGCCGGGCAACGGCGGCTCGGCCGCCGATTCCGGCGCGGACTCGCTCCACCGACGGGCCTGCCACACCAGGGCGGCCAATTCGTCGGCACCTGACTCCCGGGATGCATCGTGCTGCGTCATGTCGAGCCGCTGCCCCGCCCAGGAGACGCCCACGGCTGCCGAATGATCACGAATGCGCGACATATCCATAACAACGCCGGCGCCCGGCTCACCAGACGGGCGCTTCGAACGTCTCGGCCGGTGTCGTTCATCGCACAGGCTCTCGACGCCGTATGACACCCAGCCATCCGAATCACCACAAGATGGTCGACGCCACACACCCGACGTCGGCCTCACCGTCCCCGTCGACGCCTGCCTCGACACCGACTCCGAGGTGCACCGCAGTACGACACGACCCGAGCGGCGCCCGAGCGGGCCGGTCCGCCGCATTCGGCATGACGTACGCCATGTTGACGCCCCGTCCGGGCGGGTGCTTTGGTGAGGCTCGCCTAATTGAAGACGTGTTCGAAATCCTGAGCGGGGTCACCTGTGTTCGCCAACTACCTGATAGGTCTGCGCGAGGGCCTGGAAGCGGCTCTGGTGGTCAGCATCCTGATCGCCTATCTCGTCAAGAGCGGGCGTCGGGACGCGTTGCCGGCGGTGTGGGCCGGGGTCGCCGCCGCGGTGGCGCTGAGCGTCGCGCTGGAGGCGACCCTCGAACTGACCTCCGCCGAGATGACCTTCGAACAGCAGGAACTGTTCGGCGGCTCGCTGTCGATCGTCGCGGTGCTGCTGGTGACCTGGATGATCTTCTGGATGCGCCGGACCTCGCACGCGCTGAAGGCGCAGTTGCAGGGCCGGCTCGACCACGCGCTGGCGATGGGCACCGGCGCACTGGTGCTCACCGCGTTCCTGTCCGTGGGCCGCGAGGGCCTGGAGACCGCCGTCATCGTCTGGGGCACCGCCCGCTCCACCGGCGAGAACACCGAACCGATGATCGGCGTCGCCCTCGGCCTGGCCACCGCCGTCGTCCTCGGCTACCTCTTCTACGCCGGCGCCGTCCGGATCAACCTGGCCAAATTCTTCCTGTGGACCGGAGCCGGCCTGGTCGTCGTCGCCGCCGGCGTCCTCGCCTACGGCATCCACGACCTCCAGGAGGCCGACTTCCTCCCCGGCCTGAACAACCGCGCCTTCGACATCACCGACACCATCCCCCCGGACAGCTGGTACGGCACCCTGCTCAAGGGCATCCTCAACTTCCAACCCGACCCCACCGTCCTGCAGACCACCGTCTGGCTGCTCTACCTCATCCCCGTCATGGCCCTGTTCCTCCTCCTCCCCAAGAGCCGCACCAACACCCCGGCACCGGCATCCCGGGAGACCACGGCCACCGCCTGACCCACGAACACGGTCGGCCCACCCCACCGCGGCGGGCGGCGGGCGGCGGGCGGCGGGCGGCGGGCGGCGGGCGGCGGGCGGCGGGCGGCGGGCGGCGGGCGGCGGGCGGCGGGCGGCGGGCGGCGGGATGATCATGCGTGAGGAACCGGCCGATATCCTCTGATCCGCTACCGCCAGGGAGCGCGGCACGTACACAGGGGGCATCCGCATGACGCAGCCGACCAGCGACGAGGGTCTGGCCGGGCAGTCGCTCGACGAGGGAGGCGCACGCACCGCGCGCTGGGCGTTCATCCGGACCGAGAGCGGCAGTGCGACCGTGTTGCTCGCCGCCACTCTGGTCGCCCTGGCCTGGGCGAACATCGGCCCCGACTCCTACGAATCGTTGTGGCACACCCACCTGTCGGTGCGGCTCGGCGACTCCGGTGTCTCCCTGGACCTGCGCGAATGGGTCAACAGCGGGCTGATGACGCTGTTCTTCTTCGTGGTCGGCCTGGAGGCCCGGCGCGAGTTCGACATGGGCGAACTGCGCGAACGGCGCCGGTTGACCCTGCCGTTGCTGGCCGGCCTCAGCGGCATGGCGGTGCCGGTGTTGATCTACCTGGCGATCAACGCGGGCGAATCCTCGGTGCACGGCTGGGGTGCCGCGATGTCCACCGACACGGCCTTCGCGCTGGGCATGCTCGCACTGCTCGGCAGCCGCTTCCCCCGCAGGCTGCACACCTTCATCCTGACCGTCGCCGTGGTGGACGACTTCGTCGCCCTGGTGGTGATCGCGGTCGCCTACAGCGATCACATCGACGTGCCCGCGCTTCT
The DNA here is from genome assembly GCF_044458105.1 of Embleya sp. NPDC050493. NCBI lineage: Bacteria > Bacillati > Actinomycetota > Actinomycetes > Kitasatosporales > Streptomycetaceae > Embleya > Embleya sp. NPDC050493. The sequence continues at coordinate 69,557 of NZ_JBITHP010000029.1, read as the reverse complement.
GGTGGCGCTGGCGATGCTGGTGGTGATCGTGCTGGTGCGCACCGCGAAGGTGCGGCGCGGCAGCGCGTACGGCGTACTCGGCGTGATCACCTGGGTCGCGGTGCTCAAGTCGGGCGTGGATCCGGTGGTGGTCGGCCTGGTGATGGGCCTGCTGACCTTCGCCTACCCGGCGTCGCGGATCGAATTGGAGCGGGCCACCGGGCTGTTCCGCTCGTTCCGCGAGCAGCCCACGCCGGAGTTGGAACGCACCGCCCGGCTGGGCATGGCGGCGGCCCTGTCGCCGAACGAGCGCCTACAGCGGATGTACCACCCGTGGACCGGCTACGTGATCGTGCCGCTGTTCGCGCTGGCCAACGCCGGCATCACGCTCGACGCCGGGCTGGTCTCCCGGGCCTTCACCTCGCCGGTGACGCTGGGCATCCTGGTCGGTTACGTGGTGGGCAAGCCGTTGGGCATCATCGGCACCTCCGCGCTGACCACCCGGCTCAGTCGCGGTCGGCTGCGCCCGCCGGTCGGCTGGGGCGCCGTGGTCGGCGGCGGCGCGATCGCCGGGGTGGGCTTCACCGTGTCGCTGCTGATCGCCACGCTGGCCTTCGAGGGTGAGCGGCTCGACGAGGCCAAGGTGGGCGTGCTCAGCGCCGTGGTCTGCTCGTTCGTGGTGACCTGGCTGGTCTCGGTGGCGATCGCCGCGATGCCGCGCCCGGCCCGCTCCCGGGCACTGCTGGGCACCGCCCAGAGCCTGGTCGACCTGGCCGTGCCGGTGGACCCCGAGCGCGACCACATCCGCGGTCCGATCGACGCCCCGGTGACGCTGGTGGAGTACGGCGACTTCGAATGCCCCTACTGCGGTCTGGCCGAGCCGGTGGTGCGCGAACTGCTCGCCGACTTCGGCGACGTGCGCTACGTGTGGCGCCACCTGCCGCTGCCGGACGTGCATCCGCGGGCCCGACTGGCCGCGATCGCCGCCGAGGCGGCGGCCGAGCAGGGCGCATTCTGGGAGATGCTCGACCATCTCCTGGAGAACCAGGACGCGCTCAAGCCCGGCGATCTGCTCGCCCACGCGAAGGCGCTGGGACTGGACGTGGAGGAGTTCCGGATCGCGCTGCGCACCCATCGCGGCGCCGACCGGGTGACGGAGGACGAGGAGTCGGCCGACCTGAGCGGGGTCTCCGGCACTCCGACGTTCTTCGTCAACGGCCGCCGCCACCACGGCCCGTACGACATCGACGGACTCACCGCCGCCGTGCACGCGGCCAAGGAGCGCGCGCTGATGGACCGCTGAGCGGGCCGGTCGGTCGGCGGCAGGACCGCACCGCCGGGACCTCCCCGCGCGAACCGATCAACCGCCGTGAGCTCGCCGTGACTTCACACCGCCGAGCGCTCGCATCGGCCCGTCGCCGACCCGACGGACCGTCGTGATGCCCGGATCCGGGCACTCCTGCGGGTGGTGCTTCGTTGGCACGGCAAGTTCCTTCGGTGCCTTGACGATCACGCTTCGGGGTTCCTAGGGTGCGGTGAGTAGTCGCCCTCCGGAAAGGTTGGTTCACGATGCTCGGTCAGTCCGTCTTATCCGATCGACGGTTCGTGTCATGACGGTGGGGCCCGACACACTCACGGCCCTGCTGAAGGGCAAGGACGTTCTTCCGGCGGGCTGGGAATCGGTGTTCGGCATGGTGGCCCGCGAGGACTTCGTGCCCGCCCGGATCTGGCCGGACGACAGCGATGCGCCGTTGGACCGCGATCGCGATCCGGAGGCCTGGCGCCGGGCGGTCTATTCGGATCGGGCGCTGGTGACCCAGTGGGACGACGGCCGGCACACCGGCGCCGCCGCCGGGCGGCTGGCCACCTCGTCGGCCTCCACGCCGTCCACGCTCGCGGAGATGCTCTACGACCTGGACGCGGCGCCGGGCATGCGGGTGTTGGAGGTCGGCACCGGGACCGGCTACAGCGCCGGCCTGCTGGCGGCGCGCGGCTGCCGGGTGACCTCGATCGAGGTCGACCCGCAACTGGCCCGCCGCGCACGGGAGAACCTGGCCGCCGCCGGATTCGGCAACTTCGTCGAGGTGGTCACCGGCGACGGCACGCTCGGCCACCCGGCGGGCAGCCCGTACGAACGCATCCAAGTCACCGCGGGGGTCCGGCGCGTGCCGTCGGCGTGGGTCGAACAGGCCGCGCCGGGCGCGGTGATCGTGCTCCCGTGGGGCACCGACTACGGCAGCGGCGACTGCGCGCTGCGCCTGGTCGTCGACCCGGATCGCCGCACCGCCAGCGGGCCGTTCACCCTGGCCACCGCGTTCATGAAGCTGCGCGCGCATCACCCGCACTGGGGCCGCTACGGCGGCGCCGCGCTCCCCGAGGACTGGGCCGCCTACGCTCATCCGACCACCACCACGCTCGGCTACGACGACGTGGTGGGCGGCCCGTTCGACCCGGTGGCCCTGGTACTGGGCCTGTGTGTGCCCGATTGCCTGGCCCGCCCGGTGTTGCACGGCGCGCTCGGCGGCACGTTGTGGCTCTACGGCGCCGACACCGGGCACGGCCACTCGATCGCCGCAGCCCACTTCGCCGTCGGCGAGCCGCCGACGATTCGCCAATCCGGCCCCCGCCGGTTGTGGGACGAGGTCGAGGCGACCTGGTACTGGTGGCATTCCCAGGGCCGTCCCACCATTCACGACTTCGGCCTCACCGTACGCCTCGCCGACGACGACACGGTCGAGCAACAACCCTGGTACCGCACCCCCGACCATCCGCTCGTCGCGCCGGCCCACGAGTGGACACCGCCCCCGAGCGGGTGACCCGACGCGGCACACCCGGCGCCGCCGCGCCGGGGGCGATCGGGACCTGTCGCGGATCAGGCCCGCGGGAAGCCGGCGTCGGCGAGCCAGGTCAGCGAGGCATCCGCGATGTCGGGCCAACCGTGGTCGACGATCAGCGAGTGGCCGCGGTTGTCGAAACAGCGATATTCGGTGGTGGCACGGGACTTGCCGTATCGCTTGAAGGTGGCGCGGGTCAGCACGTCCGGCACGGTGTGGTCCAGCTTCCCGGACAGCAGCAGGAGCGGTCCGCGGGACTGGTTCTCGGTGGCCACCCGCGCGGCCGAGTTCGGGGTGAGGTTGCCCAGCTCCAACTGGAAGAGCGGCCGGGCCGGGCTGGGGATCGTCCACGCCGCGAACAGGTCCTCGGACTCCTTGCGGGAGACGGCGTTGGCGAAGGCGTAGCGGAACCGGTCCTGATTCAGCGACACCGCGCGCTTGATGTTGGCGGGATTGCGCAGGAACGGGAACGTCGACTTCGCCTGGGCCGGACCGACCGCCTTGACCCCCTTGATCTGGCCGGGACAGATCGCCACCGTGGCCGCGGCGAGCCCCTCGCCCAACAGCCGCTGGGCGATGAAGCCGCCGACGGAGTGACCGACGAGGACGGGCGGGGAGGGCAGCTCGCGGATCACCCGGACGTGCGCCTCGGCGATCTCCGCGAGACCGACGCCGCCCTGCTCCTCCGGCTGTCGGCGGGCCGCCAGGACGGTGGCGGGAACACCGGGCCACTCCGGCATCAGCGGTTCGTATCCCGCGTCGCGAAACCGCTCGGCCCAGGCCCGCCAACTGGTCGAGTGCAGCCACAGGCCATGGATGAACACGACGGGTGTGCGCTTGGTTGTCATGCGTCGCCTCGCTCGCGAATGGTCTCGATCCGGGGATCGCCGCGGAGACAACCTTCGTGGCGGGCCGCGGTGCAACCGACGCCGCTCGACCCCGCCGGTCGCGCCTGCGACCGGGCCACACGAAGATCCTTTACCGCCACTGTGTCACCACCGCCGCCCGATCGCGCGCCGAAACCGGTCCCGCGGGTCGGGGCACGCGGTCTCGCGGCCGGTGCGCGCGACCGGCGCACGGCGAACGGGCCCTACCGCCCGACCCGTTGCGTCCGGCGCGCTGCCCGTACCCGGCCCGGTCGGGTGCGGTGGTGGGGGGCAACGGTCGCCGATGGGCTTGATGTATGGTTTCTACAGATGTGTAGAAGCCCGGTTTCGACGGATTCGACTCGGACGAGACCGCTCCGTCGCCTGCGGATCAGGGGTGGAACTGTGCCGAATGATCATCGAGAGCGGTCCACGGCCGACGGCCCGGAGACCAAGTGGGTGCAAGCTCCTCCGGAGGAGGAGATCCGCCGCGTCTACGAGCCGGTGGAAATCCGTAACCGCGACGGCAGTTGGGCGCTCGGGCGAATCAACGCCCGGTGGCACGGCGATCGTGGGCAGGACTGGTGCCGCCTGCGGATCGTGGGCAGCGATCGCCCGGCCCGCTGGGTCCCGTTCGATCCGGACGTGTTCGTCGAATTACAGATCGACGGAACCTGACGCCGCCCGCCCCTCCCCTCGACACCCGGCGGGGGCCGGCTCCCGACAACGGCCTGGTTGCGCCGCCGCGTGGGCTCGGACGCCTTCGAGACGGCAACGGACGGATCATCCGGCCTACGGTGCGACCAAGGCCGAGCGCCCGAGCCCGAAGCGGCCCGGCCGGGGGACGGTAGGCGGGGGCGGCCGGGATGCCGCTCATCGAGGGCAGGCCCCGGCCCTCCTCGACGGCGGTGGCGGGCAGCCGCGCAACCGCACCGATCGCGGCGGTACCGGGCATCGACGGTACCGCCGCGATCCGCAGCGCCGGTGTGCGGTCAGCGACCCTGGAGGGCCTTGACGTTGTTGCCGAAGGACCAGCTCTTGGAGCCGTCCCAGTTCAGCGACCAGGTCATCAGGCCCTTGAGGCCGCCGCTGTAGCGGTTCCATGCCTGGGCGACCTGAGACGGCGTCATGTAGCCGCCGCCCGCGCCCGGTTGCGCGGGCAGCCCGGGAACCTGCTTGTCGAGGGGCACCTTGATCGTGGTGCCCTGCACGACGAGCCCGCGGTTGAGGCAGTCCGTCTGCGCGGTGAAGCCGGCGACCGTGCCGGCGGAGTACGAGTCGCCCGAGCAGCCGTACATGTTGCCGTTGTAGTACTGCATGTTCAGCCACCACAGCCGACCGTTGTCCGCGTACTTCTTCACGATCGGCAGGTACGCGCCCCAGATCGAGCCGTAGACCACGCTGCCGCCGGTGACGTACGCCGTCTCGGGGGCCATGGTCAGGCCGAAGTTGCTCGGCATCTGGGCGAGGATGCCGTCGATGATGTGCACCAGGTTGGCCTGCGAGGTGGACAGTGTGTTGATGTTGCCGCCGCCGACCAGGCCGGTCTCGATGTCGATGTCGATGCCGTCGAAGTTGTAGGTCTTGAGGATCGGCACGATGGTCGCGATGAACCGGTCCGCGACGGCGCGGGAGTTGAGGTCGATGCCGGCCGCCGCCCCGCCGATGGACATCAGGATGGTGGCGCCGGCCTCCTTGGCCTGACACATCTCGGTCGGCGTGGCGACCTTGACGGTCGAGTCCATCCCGTCCTGCCACAGCGCGGTGCCGTCGCCGAGGATGACCGGGAAGGCGGCGTTGAGCACGTTGTAGCCGTGTGCGGCGATCCGCGAGTCGGTGATCGGGGTCCAGCCGAACGGCGGGTGCACACCGTTCACCGCACCGTCCCAGTTCTCCCAGTAGCCCTGGAGCACCTTGCCCGCGGGCTTCGACTTGACCGCGCAGGTGCTGCCCACCGGCGCGCTCGCGCGCTTCGTCGAGGGCGAAGTGCCGTTCGTGTCGGCGTTGTTCGGTGCGGCCGCGACCGACCCGGCAACGGTGAAGGCGACCGCGAGGGCGGCTCCCAGAAGGCGTGACGTGCGACCCATCATGCTCGATTCCCTTTCGGCACTTCGAGCACGACCGGGCACGGAAGGAACGTCCTGCGTGGCACGCCTGCCTCCCGGGCGGGGACGGGCCCGGAGATTCACGTGGTGCGATTGCCACGACCGTAAAGTGGTCCAGACCTTACGGTCAATAGGTCTGGACCACTGGCAAAGTCCGGCAAATGCCGCCGCGCCCGAAGCCAGGCCCTCCGAGGTCGACTCGCGCCGCGCCCGACGCGGACGGCGGTCGTCCTCGGCAGGGGTGTCGGTCACTCTCGAAACTACTGCGCGTCGACCGAGTCGACACAGTGTTGACCGGTTCGACAACACGTCGATACGGTGGCCGGGCCACCACCACCCGGTAGGCGTGTGCGCCGGCCGACCCGGGGTGTCGTACGCATGGTCCGGTCTCGGACGACCCGCACGCGTCCGATCGCGAAATGGGGACTGGCATGGCCTCGGAACACGTCGACGTCCTGATCGTCGGCGCCGGCCTCTCCGGCATCGGCGCCGCCTGTCACCTGCGGCAGCGGGCACCGGGCAAGTCGGTGCTGATCCTGGAGGGCCGCGACGCGATCGGCGGGACCTGGGACCTGTTCCGCTATCCCGGGATCCGCTCGGACTCGGACATGCACACCCTGGGCTACTCGTTCCGACCGTGGACCGCCGCCGAGTCGATCGCCGAAGGCGCGGCGATCCGGGACTACATCCGCGACACCGCACGCGAGCACGGCGTGGACCGGATGGTGCGCTTCGGCCACCGGGTGGTCGAGGCCGAGTGGTCCGCCGAGACGGCCCGCTGGACCGTCCGGGCCCTTCGTACGCCCTCGGGCGCGGAGCCGGGCGCGGGCGCGGGCGCCGAGCCTGCCACGGATCCGGCTGGTGGCGGCGATGCCGAAAGCGTGGAACTGACCTGCTCGTTCCTGTTCGGATGCACCGGCTACTTCCGCTACGACCAGGGCTACACACCCGAGTTCCCCGGCATCGAGAACTTCGCCGGCCCGGTGGTGCACCCCCAGGCGTGGCCCGAGGATCTGGACCACGCCGACCGAAGGATCGTGGTGATCGGGAGCGGCGCGACCGCCGTCACCCTGGTCCCCGCGCTGGCCCGCACGGCCGCGCACGTGACCATGCTCCAGCGCTCGCCCGGCTACGTGATGGCGCTGCCCGCGCGCGACGCGCTGGCCGCGCGGCTGCGCCGGGTGTTGCCGGACCGGACGGCGTATTCGCTGATCCGGGCCAAGAACATCGGCATGGCCATGCTCGCCTTCCACGTCTCACGCCGAGCGCCCGCGCTGATGAAGTCGCTGCTGCGCAGGCGGGCGATCCGCCGATTGCCCGAAGGCTACGACGTGGACACCCACTTCGCGCCCCGCTACGACCCATGGGACCAGCGCATGTGCTTCGTCCCCGACGGCGACCTGTTCACCGCCCTGCACGGCGAGCGCGCCTCGATCGTCACCGACACGATCGCCGGCTTCACCCGGACCGGCGTGCTCCTGGAGTCCGGCGCCGAACTGCCCGCCGACATCGTGGTGTCCGCGACCGGGCTGAACCTGCTCGCCCTCGGCGGCATGACGCTGCGGGTGGACGGGACACCGGTCGAACCGTCCCGGACGGTGGCCTACAAGGGCATGATGCTCTCCGGTGTGCCCAACTTCGCGCTCACGATCGGCTATTCCAACGCCTCCTGGACACTCAAGTGCGACCTGGTCGGCGAGTACGTATGCCGACTGCTGAACCACATGGACGCACACGACTACCAGGTGTGCACGCCGCAGGCCCCCGCGGCCGACGCACCGCTGGAGCCGCTGATCGACCTCAAGTCCGGCTATGTGCAGCGCGGTACCGCGTTGTTGCCCAAACAGGGGCCGACCACCCCCTGGCGGCTGCACCAGAACTATCCGCGCGACGTGCTGATGCTCCGACACGGCTCCCTCCGGGACCGGGGAATGCGCTTCGGGCGCAGATCGGACCGGCCGACTCCGGTACCGAGCGGGACCGACTGAGTCGGGCCCGGACGAAACGGACCGGCCGAGTCCGGTGGCCGGCGGCACCGACTGAATCAGGCCCGGACGAACGGGTGGTCGGCGGCCGTGCGCTCGCGGGCCGATCAGGCCCGCGCGGCGACCTCGCTCAGGTAGGCGTTCGTCCGCTCCGGCTCGTACAGGAAGTTCTCGAAGTCGGCCGGTGTGTCGATGGCCCGGGCCACCCGGTCGGCGACCTCCTGATGCTCGTTGCCGGCCGCGAGCAGCCGCACCACGTGCTCGGGCGGCGGCGCGAGCAGCGCGGTGGTGAACTTCACCGAGTGCCGGGCGTACGCCCAGAATCGCTCGAAGGTCTCCTGCATCCAGTCCCGGTCGAACGGCTTGTCGCCGTGCTCGACGATCGCGGCCAGGTACACCGCCGCCGCACGGGCCGCGCTGTTCGCGCCCTGGCCGGTGATCGGGTCGTTCGCCACCACCACGTCGGCGATGCCCAAGGCAAGCCCGCCCGACGGCAGTTCGGCCACCGGGCGGCGCACCACGGGGGTGAACGCGCCGCTGAGCACGCCCAGCGCGTCGGTCAACTCGGCCGCCCGGGTGCGCTCGTAGTCCCAGGGCGCGTGGGTGCGGATCAACTCCAGGGTCGACGCCCAGTGTTCCAGCGGATCGCGGACACCGGTGAAGCGGTCGAACGGCCCGCCCGGTATCGCCTCGACCAGGATGATCTCGCACGGCCCGGACAGGGTGAGCCCGGGCAGGTAGTACAACTCGCCCAGGCCGGGAATCACGTTCAGGTGGACCGCCTGCCGGCCGACCTCCGGGCGGGGCGTGACGCCGTGCACGTAGGACACGGCCAGGTGCCGCTGCGGCACGGTGTGCACCGAGCGCTCGTGGTCGCGGTCGAACATGGTGACCAGTTCGCCCTTGCCCGCCGCGACGATCACCAGGTCGTAGTGCCGGCTGTACCAGTCGATGTCGCCGACCGAGACCGGGTGCAACACCACGTGGCCGCCCCGGCGGGCGAACAGGTCCAGCCACGCGGACATCTTCACCCGCTGGTCGACCGACTCGGATCCGCCCATGTCGCCGAGCCAGTCCACGAACGGCACGCCGTCCGGCCCGGGGATGGTGAATCCGGTGTGCGGCAGCTTGGGCACCTGCTCGTCCCACAGGTCCAGCCCCTGGGCGGCCTCCAGGGCCAGTTGCGAGGGGAACATCATCTGCGTCGAACTGACCCGGCCGGCCCGGATCTCCTCCGGCGTCCGCTCGGTCATCACGGTGACGTCGTAGCCACGGTCCTGGAGCCCCAGCGCGAGCTGGAGCCCGGAGTGGCCGGCACCGACGACGAGGATCCTGCGCACGGATGACGCTCCTTCCGGTTCACGGTCGAATGCATGCTATGACCACGCATCCTGCCGGTCGGCGGGAGCCCTCCGTACCGCCGCGGCCGGGACCGTCGACACCGCCTGGCCGATCGCGGCGCGGCGCAGGACAGGCGGCGAAGTGCGGTCGGCGGGTCGGTCAGGGCTGCGGAGTCGGGAGCAGGTAGGAACGACTGGCGCGGCGGTCGGCGATCCGGACCAGGGCTTCCAGGAAGGCGAGTCGGAAGGGCCCCATGCCCGGCGCGTCGCGCAGCCGCAGTACCCGCTCGGTCCAGGCCGTCGGCGGGCCCGCGATGCCGGTCCGGGGGCCGATCCGCGCGCCGGCCGGGCCGGTTGCCCGGTCGCCGGGCGCGCCGCCGGTCCCCGGATCGGCTGCGGTTCGACCGCGGAGGCCGTCCCCACCGCCGTCGGCGAAGAGCACCGTCGGATCCAGCACGATCGCCGGCACCCACCGGTCGCCGGGCAACTCCACCGGGCCCAACCGGTCCCCCGCCTCGACGCCGAGCACCCGCGGCACGGCCCGCCCGACCTCGTCCGGCATGGGCCGCACCGATACCCGGACCTGCCCGTGGTGCGCGGCGACCAGGTACGTGATCAGTTCGGCGTCGGCCGCGTCGTGCAGCAGGTGCACGTCCGGGTGCAAAAGGGCGAGTGCGGAGACCAGTTCGTGGCGGAAGTGCGCGCGCGAGTGCCGACCCCGGTCGTGGCCCGATTTCGCCCAGGGGCCCGGGCCCGGGGGTTCGGCGCCCGGCGGGCAGTCGTCGCACAACATCGCCTGGAACGCGTCGTGCGCCTTGCCCAGGTCGTGGTACCGCCCGGCGACGGCCGCCGACTCGACCAGGTGCCCGGGGATCACGAAGCCGGTCTCGGCCAACTCCTGGGCCACCACCCGCACATCACGCTCGACGTCGGCCAGGTGTCGGGGCAGGTCGACCCAGCCCTGCCCGCACGCCGGCGCCGGCGCCTCGGCCGCGCTCGGCGCGTCGTCGAGCGGGACGACCGGCACCGGGCCGGCGTGCCGCACCCCCCAGCCCGACGCCACGTCGTAGCAACCGACCGCGGCGTCGGCCAGCACCACAGCCCCGGGCCGCAGGTCGTCCGCGGTCAACGGCCGGCAGCCGCCGGCCCGATCGAAGGTCCACCACCGGTCCGGCCGTCGGGCCCACGCGCCGGCCACCTCGGTCGCCGGCGCCGGGCACATCTCCACCCGGCGCGGGTACGGTTCTCGTTCCTCGGGGCGGCCGTTCGGCCAGTGTCGCCAGGTCACCGCAACGTGCGGATCGGCATCGTCGCGGGTCCATCGGGCCACCTCTTCGGCACCCTCGACCGCCTCGGACTCGGCGCCCGGCAGGGTGTCGAACAGCCGCAACAGGTCCGCCCGCCGCAACACGTGCCGCACCGGGGTGTCGGTGCCCATCGGCGTCCGGGCCAATCGGGTGCCGGTCACCGCGCACCCCTCCAGGCCGATCAGCGCCCGCGCCGCCCGGCGCAGTTCCGGCTCCGAGTACGGCGCGTGGTGCGTCCCGGTGGACCCGTCGGTCGGCGGCCACACCCACAGCAGTCGCGCGTCCGGCTCGCGGCCGTCCCGGTTGCATCGCCCGGCCCGCTGTACCAGGGCCGGCCACGCGGCCACCTCGGTGAGCAGCACCCGCGCGGTGATCTCGACGCCGACCTCCACGACCTGGGTGGCCACCACGATCTGTCCGGGCGCACCCGGCTCCCGGGTCGATCGTTCGACCAGGGCGGCGCGTTCGGGCGGGCGAAGCAACGCGTGCAGGCCCAGCAGTTCGGGCACGGCCGCCCGGCCGGGCAACATTCGCTCCAGCGCTGCCCGGATGGCGCAGGCCCGTTCGTCCGTGTTCACGATCGCGAGTGTGCGCGTTCCGGGACGGTGTCGGCGCAGCAGTTCCGCCGCCACCGCGGCCGGGTAGGACTCGGCGTCGGTGGGCATGGCGGCGAACTCGACGGTGCGCGCCGCATCCAGCCGCCGGGCCAGCTGGGCGCCGATCGGCAGGTCGAGCGCGTTCACCACCCGGGCGACCGTCGGGTGGTCGGGGGTGCCCAGTCGGGTCGGATCGGCGAGCGCCGACATCCACATCGTCGCCGAGCCACCCACCGTCCCCAATTCGTCGCGCAGGCCCTGGAGTTGGGCCGATGTCTCCAGCCCCGGTCCCATCAGGTGCGGCTCGTCGAAGACGAACTGGGTACCGGCGTGCAGCAATCCGAAGGACAGCGGCCAGGACGCCCGCCCTTCGCCGTGCCCGCGCATCAGCAGCCGGGACAACACCACGTCCTGGGTGCCGACGAAGACGGCCGGCCGCGCGGGCCGCACCTGCCAGTCGTCCGCCTCGCGTTCGGCTCCGGCGGACAGCACGTGCACGTCCACGTCGGCGCCGTGGCCGAGCCGCTCGATCCACTCGACGACGAGGCGATGGGTGTACTCGGTCGACGAACGCAGCGGCAGCACGTAGACCAACCGGCCGGGCGTGGCCCGGCGCACCGCGCGCTTGGGATGCGCCAACCGCCGCCACAGCCAGGGCAGTACGGCCGCGACCGTCTTCCCGCAGCCGGTCGGCGCGCACAACACCTGCGGCAACTCGTCCCGGGCCAGCGTCTCCTGGTACGCGTACGGCGGCGATCCCGTCGCCGTACGCACGAATTCGACGAACGAACGCTCGGCCATCCGGTACCCCCGCACCCCGACGCCCGGCACGCAGCCGGACACCGAGCATCCTGCCGGCCCGTACCGCCATCGGCCGGCATATCCCCCGATCCGACCGCGCGGATGCGATCCGCGCCCGTGCCTGCGCCGGGGCGTGGCAGCCGGGCGAACCGGGCGAATCCGCCCGGCGCGAGCTCTCCCAGGACCCGCTGCGGCGTCCCCCGAACCCGCCGGATCCGTCGCCTATGGTGGGAGCCATGGAGAGTCTGCCGGAGCACATATCCGAGAACGTCAACCCGTTGCGCGCGCTTTCGCTCGACGCGCTGCGGCAACGCACCAGCGAGAAGTGGCGGGCCTACCCGGAGGACGTGCTCCCGGTGTGGGTGGCCGAGATGGACGTCCCGCTGGCCGAGCCGATCGCCCGGGCGATCATCGACGCGGTCCGCCTGGGCGACACCGGCTACGCCTCGGGCACCGGCTACGCCCGGGCCCTGGCCGACTTCGCGGCCAAGCGCTGGAACTGGCACACCCTCGCGGTGGAGCGCACCGCGATCGTGCCGGACGTGATGCTCGGCGTGGTGGAGATGCTCAAGCTGGTCACCGACCCCGGCGGCCGGGTGATCGTCAACTCTCCGGTGTACCCGCCGTTCTTCATGTTCGTCACGCACATGGACCGGCAGATCGTCGAGGCCCCGCTCGGCGCGGATCACCGGATCGACCTCGACGTCCTGGAGACCGCGTTCCGCACCGCGACCGCGACCGGCGAGCGGGTCGCCTACCTGCTGTGCAGCCCGCACAACCCGACCGGCACCGTGCACACCGAGGCGGAACTGGCCGCCGTGGCCGCGCTGGCCGCCGAATACGGGGTGCGCGTGGTGGTGGACGAGATCCACGCGCCGCTCGCCCCGCCGGACGTGTTCGTGCCCTACCTGCGCGTACCCGGCGCCGCGAACGGCCTGTCGCTGATGTCCGCGTCCAAGGGCTGGAACCTGGCCGGCCTCAAGGCCGCCCTCGCCGTGGCCGGCCCGAGCGCCGCCGACGACCTGGCCCGGCTGCCCGTGGAGGTGGCGGACGGCCCCAGCCACGTCGGGGTGATCGCGCACACCGCGGCCCTGCGCGACGGCGCGGCCTGGCTGGACGCGCTCCTGGCCGGGCTCGCCGAGAACCGGCGGCTGCTGGCCCGACTGCTCGCCGAGCAGTTGCCGAGCGTGCGCTACACCCCGGCCGAGAGCACCTATCTGGCCTGGCTGGACTGCCGCGAACTGGGCCTGGGCGACAGCCCGGCGACACACTTCCTCGACCGGGGCCGGGTCGCGCTGACCTGCGGCACCGGCTTCGGCACCGGCGGTGCGGGACACGCCCGATTCAATCTGGCCACCCACCCGGACATCGTCACCGAGGCGGTCCGGCGGATGGCCGCCTCGATCTGATCCGCAGGCGATCGTCGTCGCGGGGTGCGGCGAGGTGCGGCGGGGTGCGGCGGGGTGCTCGGCCGGCGGTGCGGTGGGCGCGCGGTCGGTGCGGTGGCCCTGCCGGGCTGCGGAGGGTGCTTCACCGCGGCGGGGGGCGCGGTCACTGTGGTGGGCGTGGCCGTGCCGCGTGCTCCAGGGCATGCAGGAGGTGGACGGCGGACGCGTCGGCGTAATCGTGGCGCAGCGCCCACAGTGCGACCTCGGTGGGGAACTGCACGTCGGCGAAGGCGATGACCACGACGCTGCCGTCCAGGAACAGCCGGCTGCGTGCGCTGCCCAGGTCTATCCAGGTCTCCGCGACCGCGAGCGCGGCATCCTCGTCCGCGCACGGCAGACACGCGAAGCGGCCGTCGAGCAGGCCGGCGGGCAGGATCGACGCGGCGTGCCGGACCTGCGCGAGGTGCTCGTCGAACGCGCGCCGGTGCTCGTGCGCGGGCCACGGCAGGCGGGAGCGCCACAGCAGGCACGTACACCACGCGAGCACCGGCGCGGTGTCCGGTCCGGCGTCGGGGTCGGGGCCGCCGGCCCGGTCGGGATGCCCGGCCCGGTCGGGGTGTCCGGCCCGGTCGGGATGCGGTTCGGTGCGCAGTTCGTGTGCGGCCCGGATCCGCGCATCCGGCGTGTCGGAGTCCGCCGGTCGATTCGGTTCTTCCTCGCTCAACGATCCGCTTCCGTTCTCGATGATCCGCCCACCCCGCAGGACAGCACGGTAGTCCAACCACCCGGCTCGCGGGGGGCGGGCGCGGGGTGTGGCCCGGTGCGGCCCGGTTGGGTGAGCACCTGCACGGGTACGTCTCGCAGTTGCTCGGTGGCCTGCGGCGCGGCCGGCCGGCGGCCATGTCCGGGTCGGGCCCGCTGTGGTCGAGGGCGAAGTGGGACGGTAACTGCGCCACGTCGGCGCCGGCCGCGCAGTGGCCGAAGCCCGCTGTCGCGGCGGCGTCGCGGCACGACATCAGCGCCCCCACGATCGGCCGCGAGCCACCGGTGTCGATCGTGGTGCCGACGTCACCGAGGGATGGACCTCGACCCCCGGGGTGCCGCGGGCCACCGTGCATCCGCCGTATGTGCGAGGCGCGTTGTGCGTCGAGGTAGCCCTGTGCGTCGCGGTCCAGCATCAGGGCGGCGTCCATACGCACGGAGGATACGTCGAGCGCTCGTTTCACCGCGCACTTCCCTCGCACCTCATCCACGCACCTCACCGCGCACCTCATCGGGCCCACCGGGCCCACCGGGCCGAAGAGGCCGCGCATCCGAGCCGCACAGCCGCATCCGATTCCGGGCAAACTCCTCCGCATCCGATTCGGGGCGAACTCCGCCGCATCCGACCATCGTTGCCCGATATGAATTGACTGCGATTTTGCGCGGGATATCTTTTGGAATTAACCCGGATCCGATATGATGGCGAAAAGCAATTTGATTTCTCGCTAATATCCTCCGGACGAACGCCTTTCGATCGCGGACCGTGCCGACCGCACGCGAACCGCCGGCGTTCCCACTCCCGACGAGATCTGCGAGGAATCCCGTGTGCCATGAATTCGACGCCGTCCCACCCGCCCACGGACGCACGGCGACCGAGCCGGCCACGGCCGGCCCGCTGACGCTGACCTCGGCCGACGGCACCGAGTTCGGCGCCTTCCGGGCCGTCCCGGAACGGCCGTCGGGGGTCGGGGTCGTGGTGCTTCCCGACAACCGGGGCCTGTCCGGCTTCTATGCGGCGGTGTGCGGCCGACTCGCCGAACAGGGCCATACCGCACTCGCCCCGGACTATTTCGGCCGTACGGCGGGCGCCGAATACGGCGACCGCACCGCGGATTTCGCCACAATCGAGAACCTCATGCCGCACCTGGCCCGACTGACCCCGGCCGGCCTCGACGCGGACATCCTCGCGGCAGCGGATCGACTTCGCACCGAGGGCGCGCGGGCAATCGTCACACTCGGGTTCTGCTTCGGCGGACGCCAGGCGTTCCGTACCGCCGCGCCGCGATTCGGCACCGCCGGAGCGATCGGTTTCTACGGATTCCCCGGCACCCTCGAAGGCACACCGGGACCGACCCGCCTCGCCGCCGAACTCACCGCTCCCGTACTCGGATTGTGGGGCGGGGCGGACCCGTACATCCCGGCCGAGGCCGTCGCCGAGTTCGACGCGGCGCTGACCGACGCCGACTGCCCGCACGAGTTCGTCACTTACCCGGACGCGCCGCACGGCTTCTTCGAACTCGGCGCCGACGAGTCGCGGTTCGCGGCGGCCTGCGCCGATGCCTGGCATCGGGTGCTGAACTTCCTGGCCCCACACGCGAATCGACCCGCCGCCTGAGCCTGCGGGAGGTATCCCCGCGAGAGGCACCGGGGCGCGGGCCGAACGTCCCGGTTCCACACGCGAATCGGTCCGCGCTCCGAGTCCGCGCTCGGAGTCCGCGCTCGGAGTCCGCGCTCCGAGTCCGCGCTCCGAGTCCGCCGGCACGTTCCGGGTGTGCCCGGCGGGCCGGCGAACATCGAACTGTTGACGTTTTGGTCCAGACCAATTACCTTCCAATAGGCGTTTTGGTCCAGACCAATTCGCCAAGCGACTGCTTCCTGGTCGCGGTCGATGTCCCCATTCGCCGACCGCGATCACCCCGGTGAGGCGCGCGCGTGCACGGTTCCGTACCGCCCTGTTCCACGCACACAGGGAGAGAGCCATGTCCCCTCACAAGCGCAGATTCCGCAGCAGATTCCACCACGGATTCCGGAGCCGGGCCCTCGCCCTGCTCGCCGTCCTCGTCCTGCCCCTGGCCGTACTCACCGGCCTGAACGCCGGCGCCGCACAGGCCGCCGGGAAGCTCACCGCGACGTTCTCCATCCAGGACAACGGCTCGTGGTGGAAGGGCACTTACGTCGTCCACAACGGCGGCACCGCCGCGGTGACCGGCTGGCAACTGGAGTTCGACCTGCCTGCCGGCGTCACCGTGACCGGCAACTACTACGGCGACGCCACGGTGACCGGCAGCCATGTCTCGGTCAAGAACGCCTACTACAACGGGACCGTCGCGGCGGGCGGCAGCACCGACCCGTTCAGCTACTGGTTCGTCGGCAACGGCCCGGCCGGGCCGCCCACGCACTGCACCGTCAACGGCGACAAGTGCGACGGCTCGCCCGACGTACCGCCCTCCGCACCCGGCGCCCCGCACGCCACCACCGTGACCGCCCACTCGATCGCGCTCGGCTGGACCGCCGCGACCGGCGGCGACTACCCGGTGGCCGGCTACGAGGTGGTCTCGGGCGGCGCCACCGTCGCCAGCGTACCGACCGCCTCGGCCACCCTCACCGGCCTCACCCCGGCCACCGCGTACACCTACGCGGTCCGGGCCAAGGACACCCGGGGCAACCTCGGCCCGCTCGGCCCACCCGCCACGGTGACCACCGTGGACCCGGCGAGCGATCCGACCCCGCCGACCGCGCCGGGCGGCCTGCGCAGCACCGGCAAGACCTCCTCCACCGTCGCGCTGGCCTGGACCGCCTCGACCGACAACGTCGGCGTGGCCGCGTACGACGTCTATCGCAACGGCACCCTGGCCAAGACCGTCCCCGCGGGCACCACCGCGGCCACGATCGAGGCCCTGTCCCCCGTCACCAAGTACACCTTCACCGTGAAGGCTCGGGACGCGGCGGACAACGCCTCGCCCGCCTCCACCGCGCTCGACGTCACCACCGACGACATCGCCGGCACCGGCAAGAACCTGCGGGTCGGCTACTTCGTGCAGTGGGGCATCTACGGCAGGCAGTACTTCGTCAAGAACCTGGACACCTCCGGCTCGGCGGCCAAGCTCGACGTGATCAACTACGCGTTCGAGAACATCGATCCGGTCAACCTGACCTGCATGGCCGGCGTCACCAAGGGCACCACCGCCAACCCGCAGGACCCCGACCAGGGCACCGGCGCGGGCGACGCGGACGCCGATTACGCCAGGCCCATGTCCGCCGCGCAGTCGGTGAACGGGGTGGCCGACGACGGCTGGGCCAAGCTCCGCGGCAACTTCAACCAGCTCAAGCAACTCAAGGCGAAGTACCCGCACTTGAAGGTGGTCGTCTCGCTCGGCGGCTGGACCTACTCCAAGTTCTTCTCGGACGCGGCGGCCACCGAGGCGTCCCGGCAGAAGCTGGTCAAGTCCTGCATCGACATCTGGATCAAGGGCGACCTGCCCGCCTACAACGGCGCGGGCGGACCGGGCACCGGCGCCGGCATCTTCGACGGCATCGACGTGGACTGGGAGTGGCCCGGCTCGCCCGACGGCCACGCCGGCAACCACTACAACGTCAACGACAAGCAGAACCTGACCCTGCTGCTCGCCGAGTTCCGCAAGCAGCTCGACGCAACTCCCGGGCCGCGCAAGCTGCTCACCGCGTTCACCCCGGCCGACCCGGTCAAGGTGAACCAGGGCTGGGACACCTCGAAGATCTTCGACTACCTGGACGTGGCCAACGTCCAGGGCTACGACTTCCACGGCGCGGGCAGCGACAACTCGTGGGAGCCCAACCGCACCGGTGACCAGGCCAACCTGTACACCGACGCCCAGGACCCGTATCCGACCCACTTCAGCATCGACGACGCGGTGAAGATCTACACCGACGCCGGCGTCAATCCGCGCAAGCTCACCATCGGCTTCCCGTTCTACGGCCGAGGTTGGCAGGCCGTCGCCGACGGCGGCGCACACGGCGAATGGCAGGCCGCAGGCGGGGCGGCGCCCGGCCAGTTCCCCGAGGAGGCCGGAACCAGGGGCTATTCGAACCTGCTCGCCAGTGTGCCCAACCTGACCGTCTACCACGACGAACAATCCGTGTCGACCTACGGATACACCGGGGCCGGCGGCCAGTGGTGGACCTTCGACGACGCCTGGTCGATCGCCCGCAAGACGGCCTACCTCAAATCCAAGAACCTACTCGGCGCAATGATCTGGGAGATGTCCGGCGACACCTCGAACGGAGCCCTGATCACCGCACTCGACAACGGACTCAAATAGCCCGACGGTCTCCGCAACCACAGGAAGGAGACCGCCCACCGCACCCCCGTACTCCCCGTACCGCCGCCCGGTCCACACCGGACGGCGGTACGGCCGTCTCGACCTCGCCGGGGGCGCGACCGGTCAGGCGTCCGGCACGCGGCCCAGCCCACCGATCATGGTCAGGCCCGCGTACGTCGAGTCGTCCGCAACCGGCGCATCCGGGCGCCAGTGCGGCAGGAAGACCACGCCCGGCTCCACCGGTTCGGTGCCCTCGAAGAAGCTCTCGATCGTTTCCCTGCTGCGAAACCGCCCGCTGCCCAGGGTGGACAGGAACAACCGCTCCAACTCGCGTCCCTCGGGCGTGGCATCGCTGAAGTGCGTGATGAACACGAAGCTCCCGGGGGCCAACGCCTCGCGGTAGGCCCGGACCACCCCCGCCGGGTCGTCCTCGTCCGCGAGGTGGTGCAGCACGGCGACCAGGAGCAGGCCCACGGGCCGCTTCAGGTCCAGGAGTTCGACGACTTCCGGCCGGGACAGCACGTCCCGGGCGTCCCGCACGTCGGCGGTCACCACGCAAGTACGGTCATTCTCGGCGAGCAGCGCACGCCCGTGCGCGAGCACGATCGGATCGTTGTCGACGTAGACGACCCGCGCCTCGGGATTGCTTTCCTGGGCCACCTCGTGGGTGTTGCGTACGGTCGGCAGCCCCGAACCCAGGTCGAGAAACTGATCGATGCCGCACTCGGCCATGTACCGCACACCGCGCTCCAGGACCGCCCGGTTCAGACCGGCACCGACCCGGGCATTGGGCATCGCCGTCATCGCCTTGTCGGCGATCGCCCGATCCACCGCGAAGTGGTCCTTGCCACCCAGGATCGCGTCGTAGACCCGCGCGACACTGGGCACCCCCACGTCGATCCGGGGGCCCTCCGACCAGTCGTCGCCCTCGGCATTCGACGGCACCTGCCACTCGTCCGACACGCTTCCCCCCGACCGGATCCGACGCTACGTCACCCCCACGGGACGGCCCGCGCACAGGAGAGTATCCGCCGCACCCGCCGACATCCGCCCCACCACCGACTCCGTACCGCGACTGTTACAACACCGGCCGCAACCCGAGCCCGTCGCCTCCATATCCGTTGCCACACAACGCAGTTCCACTCACAGCTCAACACCGGACCGACCCGCGAAGCCCCACGGCGCGGACACCGCGGCCGAAGCCGCAGGCGGCCCCGAGCCGGTGGGACGGGCTCGGATGCAGACCACGATCATTTCCTCGCGCGTGTCTGCGCTCGGCGGCGTATGCGTGCACTTCTGCGGTCCGTTGGGCCGGGTAGGTCCGTTCCGCTCGCCGCCTGGTGTGTAGCGGCCTTGCCGTCCGAGCCCAGCCGCTTCGGCCAGGAGCGTGGAGCCGTCCTCCGCGTTGGCCGGATGCACACCCGGGCGGGCGACGCGCGTTGGCATAGTCGGTCGGCGACCGTCGACACGGGGCGCAGGGTCGCCCACAAGAGCAGCGCACATATCCGAGAGCACCGCACACACCCGAGAGCAGCAGACACGGACGCTAGTTAGCGCAAGGCGCGCCCAGAGCAGCGGACGCGGACGAGAGCACCGCACGCGCCCCAGAGCGGCGAACGCGGACGCTAGTTAGCGCAAGGCGCGGCCAGAGCAGCGGACGCGGACGAGAGCACCGCTCACACCCGAGAGCACCGCACGCGCCCCAGAGCGGCGGACGCGGACGCTAGTTAGCGCAAGGCGCGGCCAGAGTGGCGGACGCGGACGAGAGCACCGCACACGCCCCAGAACGGCCGACGCGGACGAGAGCACCGCACACGCCCCAGAGCGGCGGACACAGACGCTAGTGCCGTAGCAGGCAACGATTGCGGCGTTCGGAAGCTTGTAGCGGCCCTCTTGTTCGGTGTGGGCGGGTACTTTCGGCGGATGAACAGTGGTGGTCAGCCGGATCTGGATGAGATCGAGGCGTGCTTCGTCGCGCTTCTTGAAGGGCGGCTGACCCGTGACGCCGTCGATCGATGGGCCGGTCGCTGGATTACGGATGTCGGTCTTGAGTGGGACGAGTTGAGCTGGTGGGCTCTGGGGCTGCTCTATGGGATCGATCTGCGTCATGGGCCTGGCGAGGACTACCTCCATGACGATGTTCAGGTGCGGGAGTGGCTGGTGAAGCTGCGTGACCGACGCGCCGGGTGACGTGCCGGCCGAAATCCCTGCAGCCAGGCGTGAATACGGGAGTCTGGGGCCGGTGGCAGAACGAGTACGCGTGCGTGAGATCGATGACGACGAGGGTGGACGGCTGCTGCGGATGATCCGCAGAGGCGTCGGATCGGTGGTGACGTGACGGCGGGCCCGGATGGTGCTGCTGTCCGCGCAGGGCATGCCGGTGGGGAAGATCACCGAGGTGTCGTTCACCAGCGATGACCGGGTCCGGGATGTGATCCACAACTTCAACGCCGACGGCTTCGAGTCGCTGTATCCGAAGTACAAGGGTGGCCGGCCGAAAACGTTCACACTGCCCCGAGCGGCGCGAGATCAAGAAGATCGCGAAGTCCAAGCCGACCGAGCACGATCTGCCGTTCTCGACCTGGAGCCTGTCCAAGCCGGCGGACTTCCTGGCGGCCGAGGGGGTGGTCGACGACATCAGCCACGAGGGCCTGCGCACCCTGCTCCGCGAGGAGGGCGTCTCCTTTCAACGCCTGAAGACCTGGAAGACCTCCCACGATCCGCACTACGCGGCCAAGAAGGCCCGAGTCGAGCACCTCTACGCGATCGCCCACGGCGAGGTCGTACCCGAGGACGACGAACCCGAAATCATTTTCTGCACGGACGAGTTCGGCCCGCTCAACCTGATGCCCCACCCGGGGCCGGCAGTGGGCCGAGCACGGGGCAAGCACAAGGACCCCGACCGCGAACCACGCCGACGGAGGCGGGCGACCTACAACCCTACGGCGGAGTGCGACACCTGTTCGCCGCACTCGACCTGGCCAAGGACAAGCTCTACGGCCACATCAAACCGGTCAAGAGACGCACCCAGTTCCTGGAGTTCTGCCGCTACCTGCGGACGCTCTACCCGCCAGAAGTGCGGATTGCGATCGTGGCCGACAACTTCTCACCGCACCTGACCACGAAGAAGTGCCGGCGGGTCGGCACCTGGGCGGCGGCCAACAACATCGAGATCGCCTACACGCCGACCAACAGCTCTTGGCTCAACCGGATCGAAGCCCAGTTCACGGCCATGCGCTACTTCACCCTTGACGGCACGGATCATGCTGACCACAAGGAGCAGGGCAGCATGATCCGCCGTTACATCATCTGGCGAAACCGCCACGCCTACGACCGGCACCTACGCATCCTCGTCGACAGGGCAAACGTTGCCTGATGCGGCACTAGTTAGCGCAGCGCGCCCAGAGCGGCGGACGCGGACGAGAGCACCGCACGCGCCCCAGAGCGGCGGACGCGGACGAGAGCGCCGCGCGAGGCATCAGAGTGGCGGACGCGGACGAGAGCACCGCACACGTCCCAGAGCAGCGGACGCGGACGAGAGCACCGCACGCGGCTCAGAGTGGCGGACACACCCGGCAGCGGCCGATGCGCACGCAAGCAGCGCAACACACCTCAGAGCAACCGATACGGATGAGAGCACCGCACGCGCCCCAGAGCGGCGGACGCGGACGAGAGCACCGCACGCGCCCCGCGGCGGACGCGGACGAGAGCGCCGCACGCGCCCCAGAGCGGCGGACGCGGACGAGAGCACCGCTCACACCCGAGGGCAGCCGACACGCACGCGGGCAGGGCAATGCGCCCCAGAGCAGCCAATACGGACGCGAGCAGCGCACGCACCCGAGAGCAGCCGACACCGACGAGAGCACCGCACGCACCCGAGAGCGGCGGAGGCGGACGAGAGCGTCGCACGCAGCTCAGAGCGGCTGGACACACCTGAGAGCACCGCTCACCCCCGAGAGCAGCCGACACGCACGCGGGCAGGGCAATGCGCCCCAGAGCAGCCAATACGGACGCGAGCAGCGCACGCACCCGAGAGCGGCAGACACGGACGAGAGCACCGCACACAGCCGAGAGCGGCCGACACCGACGCGAGCAGCGCAACGCACCGCGAGCACGGCACGCGCCCCAGAGCAGCGGACACCGACACGAGCACCGCTCACACCCGAGAGCAGCGAACGCGGACGCGAGCAGCGCACGCACCCGCGAGCGGCGGACGCGGATGAGAGCACCGCACACGTCCCAGAGCGGCCGGGCCGCAGGGGTTGTGCCTGCCCGCGGCGCCGTCGCTTCGGTCAGGCGAAGCCTGCGACCGGGCGGGGGGTGTAGGGGCGTTCGAGTTGGTCGATCTCGGCTTCGGTCAGGGTCAGTGACAATGCCGCCACCGCGTCCTCGATGTGGGTCGGCTTGCCGGCACCGATGATCGGCGCGGTCACGCCGGGGCGCGTCGCGAGCCAGGCGAGGGCCACCTGGGCGCGCGATACGCCGCGTTCCTCGGCGATCGTGGCGACCGCCTCGACGATCGGCCGGTCCGCCTCGCCGTACAGGGTCTTCCCGAACTCGTCGGTCTCGCTGCGCGCGCTGTCCGCGCCCCAGTCGCGGGTGAGCCGGCCTCGGGCCAGCGGGCTCCACGGGATGACGCCCACCCCCTGGTCGGCGCACAGGGGCAACATCTCCCGCTCCTCCTCGCGGTAGAGCAGGTTGAGGTGGTTCTGCATCGAGACGAATTTCGTCCAGCCGTGGCGCTCGGCGGTGTACTGGGCCTTGGCGAACTGCCATGCGTACATCGACGAAGCCCCGATGTAGCGGGCCTTGCCCGCCTTGACCACGTCGTGCAGCGCTTCGAGTGTCTCCTCGATCGGGGTCGCGGTGTCCCAGCGGTGGATCTGGTACAGGTCCACGTAGTCGGTGCCGAGCCGGCGCAGCGAGTTGTCGATCTCGGTCAGCACGGCCTTGCGGGACAGGCCGGCCGCGTTGGGTCCGGGCCGCATCCGGCCGTTGAGCTTGGTGGCGATCACGATCTCGTCGCGTCGGGCGAATTCGCCCAGCGCGCGGCCGACGATCTCCTCGCTGGTGCCGTCCGAGTAGACGTTCGCCGTGTCGAAGAAGTTGATCCCGGCCTCGACGGCCTGCCGGATCAGCGGCCGGGCCGCCTCCTCGGGCAACGTCCAGGGGTGCGTGCCGCGCTCCGGCACGCCGTAGCTCATGCAGCCGAGACTGATCCGCGAGACGTCCAACCCCGTGTTGCCGAGCTTTACGTACTTCATCCCGTGCCGTCCCTTTCCGCACCCTTGCAAGCCTCGAACCTTCGTGCCGCCCCGCCGGGCACCGGCAGTTCGCCGTACACCGGCCGCGCGAATCGTGCGAACCGCGCGACCGCCCGGCCGTCCAGCCGCCCGACCGCCCGACCGCCCAGGCAACGGCACCCGCCCGCCGCGCCCGCCGCTCCGCGCAGCGACGATCACGAAGATATCCCGCGCGGCGACCGCCCCCGTGAACGGTCGCCGCGCATGGGCCGTCCGCGCATTTCGCGCAGGGGCCGGCCCGAGGGTGCGCCCGGTCAGGCCGGCAGGCCGTCGCGGCGGTTGCGGGCGAGGACGGACAACAATTCGTAGCCCACGTGCGCGGCGGCGATGCCGGTCAGTTCGGCGTGGTCGTAGGCGGGCGCGACCTCGACGATGTCCGCGCCGACGACGTCCAGGCCGACCAGTCCGCGTAGCGTGTTGAGCAGTTCGCGGCTGGTCAGGCCGCCCGCCTCCGGGGTGCCGGTGCCGGGTGCGTGGGCCGGGTCGAGCACGTCGATGTCGACCGAGACGTACACCGGTCCGGTGCCCAGTCGGCGGCGCATGCGTTCCACGACGGAGGCCACCGTGGCGTCCTGGTAGTCGTCGCTGTGCACGACCTGGAAGCCCAACACGCCGTCCTCGCGCAGGTCGTCGGGGCCGTACAGGGGTCCGCGGATGCCCACGTGCAGGCAGCGGGTCGGGTCGAGCAGACCCTCCTCCGACGCCCGGCGGAACGGCGTGCCGTGGGTGTACGGCTCGCCGAAGTAGGTGTCCCACGTGTCCAGGTGCGCGTCGAAGTGCACCACCGCGACCGGGCCGTGCTCGGCGGCCACCGCGCGCAGCAACGGCAGCGCGATGGTGTGGTCGCCGCCGATGGTCAACAGCCGGGTGCCGCGCGCCGAGAACGCGCGCGCGGCCTGCTCCAGGTCCGCGATGGCGGCGCCGATGTCGAACGGGTTGACCGCGATGTCGCCCGCGTCGGCGACCTGTTGCTCGGCGAACGGCGAGACGTCCAGGGCCGGGTTGTAGGGCCGCAGCAGCTTGGAGGAGGCGCGTACGTGCGCGGGGCCGAATCGAGCGCCGGGTCGGTAGCTGACGCCGCTGTCGAACGGGACTCCGACCACCGCGACGTCCACGTGCTCGACCTCGTCGGCGCGCGGCAGGCGCGCGAAGGTCGCGGGTCCCGCGAAGCGCGGTACGCGCGTGGCGTCGATGGGGCCCTGAGGAGCGCCGGTCATCGCTCGGTCCTTTCGGTGGTGCGGTCGTTCGAGACTGTGGCGGTGCGCTCATCCGAGGCAGTAGTGCCGCGGTCGTCCGAGACTGTGGCGGTGCGCTCATCCGAGACTGTGGTGCCGCAGTCGTCCGAGGCAGTGGTGCCGCGGCCCTCCGAGGCAGCGACGGCACGGTCGTTCAGGGCAGCGGTGGCAAGGTCATTCGAGCCCGCGACGTCCTGTGAGCCCCCGGCGTCGTTCGAACCCTCGGCCGTACGCGCGTCCGCGTCCACGGCGCCGTCCGAGAGGACACCGGCGCGGCCATCCGAGGCGGCGACGGCAGCCCGATCGCCCGAAGCCCCGCCCGCGCGACCGCCCGAAGCCACGCCCATGCGACCGCCCGAAGGCACACCCGTGCGATCCCCCGAAACCCCGCCCATGCGACCGCCCGAAGCCCCGCCCATGCGATCGCCCGAGGCCGCACCCCGGTCGGACGTGGGAGTCAGGATCGACCCGTACAGCTCGGGTCTGCGGTCGGCGAACACGTCGTTGTGTGCGCCGATTCGCTTGTCCCGGGCGTCGGTGAGCCGGCAGCGGGCGAGCAGCAGGTGTTCGGCGTCCTCGGCGGGCGGGCCGGCGAGCGGGAAGCCGTCCGGGTCGACGATGATCGAGCCGCCGACCCACGAGGTGCCGCGTTCGGGGCCGGCCCGGTCGCACGCGGCGATGAAGACCCGGTTCACCGCGGCGTCGGCCTGCACCCGGATGTCCTCCGCGGGCCGCTCGCCGGCGGGCCTGGGGGCGTACGGCCAGTTCACCGGCGCGCACAGCAGGTCCGCGTCGCGCAGCGTCGCGGTGCGCACCCATTCGGGGAACTCCACGTCGTAGCAGACCAACACCGCGATCCGACCCACGGCGGTCTCCACCACGGGCGGCAACTCGTGTCCCGGGACGAACAGCTCCGCCTCCCGGCCCCACAGGTGCACCTTGCGGTAGCAGGCGCGTACCCCGCTCGGGTCGACCAGCACCGCCGAGTTGCGAATCGCCCCGTCGGCGTCCCGCTCGGCGAAGCCGCCGACCACGATCAGGTCGTGCCGCCGGGCCGCCTCGACCCAGCCGGTCACGGTCGGCCCGTCCACCGGCTCGGCGAGCGCCGCCGCCTCGGCTGCGTCGCGCAACACGTAGCCGCTGTTGACCAGTTCGGGCAGCACCAGCACGTCCGCACCGGCCGCCGCGGCGCGTTCGATCGCGGCCAGCGCGGCTCGGCGATTACCCGCCACGTCGCCCACGGACAGCGCGAGTTGCGCGCAGGCGACCAGGGTCTCCGTCACGTCACACCCCCAACGGCGCGTCCGCGCCTTCGAGTTCGGCCTCGCTCGCGCGTTCCGCGGCGCGTTCGGCGGTCAGGTCCAGGTCACGGCACAGCCACGCGTACAGCGCGCCGCCGACCAGCAGGCCGACCGCGAAGGACAGGTCCGCGCCGTCGAGCGCGTCGGCCACCGGGCCGGTGAAGAAGCTCGTCTTGAAGAACGGGATCATCGCCGCGAAGCCGACCGTGTAGGCGGTCAGACCGCGCCAGGACCAGCGGCCGTAGATGCCGCGCGGGTCGAAGATCGCGGTCACCGCGTAGTGGCCGCGACGAACCAGGTAGAAGTCGACCAGATTGACCGCGGTCCACGGAATGAGGAAGTACAGCATCATGAGCACGAAGTCGTTGAAGCTGCCCAGGTAGTCGTCCGGGAGCACGATCGCGACCACGAAGACGATCGCCTCGATCGCCACGATCCCGGCCACCCGGACCCGCACCGTCGGCCGCACCGGGCGGAAGGCGTCGATCGCGCTGGTCGTGGTGAGCATCGCGCCGTACGCGTTCACCGCCATGATGCTGATCAGCGCGAGCGAGGAGACCAGCACGGCGAACGTGCCGAAGCCGGGCACGATGTCGTTGCCCACCCGACGAACCGCGCCGATCGCGTCCGGGTCCGGCAGCGCCGATGCGAGCAGTGCGCCCAGCGACATGAGCCAGGCGGCGGAGCCGGCGGCGCCCGCGTACGTCCACCAGATCACCTTGCGGGCGGGTACGTCGGCGGGCAGGTAGCGGGAGTAGTCGGAGACGTAGACGGCGTAGCTGATCTGGTAGCCGGCCGCGCCGGAGAAGACCACCAGGAACGCGGTCCAGGACATGCCGCCGCCGCCCGCGGGCGTGGCCACGTCGAGGTTGACCATCGCGCCGATGCTGAGCACGCCGAAAACGGCGATCAGCGCGTACGTCAGCCAGCGCTGGACCAGGTGCAGCAGGTCGTGGCCGACCACCGCGAGCACGATGGCGATCGAGATCAGCACCGCGTACCACAGCGTCGAGCCGCCGGGCAGCACGGTCTGGAGGCCCTCGGTGGCCAGCACCACGTTGAAGACGTTGAAGCCGACGTAGACGAACACGACCGCGACGAACGGGACGATCGCGCCGCGGATGCCGAACTGGGCGCGGGACTGGATCATCTGCGGCAGGCCCATCCGCGGGCCCTGGTTGGCATGGAACGCCATGAAGAACGTGCCGAAGCACGCGCCGAGCACCACGGCCAGCACCGACCAGCCCAGGCCCAGGCCGAGGGCGGGGCCGATGAAGCCGGTGACCATCGTGGTGAGCACGAAGTTGCCGGTGAACCAGAAGGGCCCCTGGTGCCACACCTTGCCGTGCCGCTCCCGAGCCGGGACGTAGTCGATCGACCGGGTCTCGATGGCCACGCCGCCCGCGCGCCCGGCGGCGTCGGCACGCCCGGCGTCGGCACGGCCGGCGGCATCGGCGCGACCGGCGGCATCCCCGCGCTCGGCGGCGTCGGGTCGCAGACCGGCGGTGACCGGGCCGGGCGCCGCGGCGCCGACGGTGGAGCGGGCGGCGGAGCCGCCGGTGGCGGGGGCGGCGCGCGGTGGCCTGGTGGCGTCCATGGGCTCTCCTGCGGTCCGGTGTCCCACGCGGCCGGCCCGGTGTCCTGCGCGGCGCGGTCGACGCGCCGGGGACGACGGTCGGTGGGACGACGCGTGGTCGGTAGGACGACGCGTGGTCGGTGGTGTGACGCTTGAAGGTACGCCCGGTTAACAACCGTAAACGATCGATATCATGTCGAATCTGATCCGGATGGGTGGACACTATGTCCATGCCCCCGTCGCCCACGCCACCGTCGTCGTCAACACCCGCTTCGCCCGCACCCGCTTCGCCCACACCCGCTTCGCCCACACCCCCGCCGACCACTCCCCCCGCCACCGCGTCCCCCGCTCGATCCACGATGCCCGATTTCTCCGGCGTGTTGCGGATCGCCGACCTGGTCGCCCTGCCCGACCTGCACCTGGCGGTCGTTTCCGGGGCCGAGCTTCTGGATCGGCGGGTCGAGGCCGCGCACGTGTCCGAGCTGCTCACCCCGGGCCACTGGCTCCAGGGTGGCGAGCTGCTGATGACGATCGGCCTGCTGCTGCCGATGACCGATGCGGATTGCGCCGCGTACGTGCGCGACGTCGCGGGCGCGGGCGCATGTGCCCTGGTGCTGGGCCTGGGCCGGGAGCTGCCGCACCAGCGGGCGCCGCGGCCGCTGATCCGGGCCGCCCGGGCGGCCGGCCTGCCCCTGCTCACCGTTCCCGACGAGGTGCCCTTCATCGCGGTCACCAAGGCCGTGTTCGAGGCCAGGGCCGCCCGGCAGCGGTTGGCCCTGGAGCACGCGTTCGAGGCGCAGCGCCGGTTGACCAGCGCCGCCGCCTCCGGCAACGGGGTGCTGGCCACGCTGCGCGCCTGGCGGGCGGCGACCGGGGTGGATGCGATCGTCGCGGACCCGGTGGGCCGGTTGGTCGCGGACAGTCTGGCCGGCCCGCCCGAGGCGCCGGGAGCCGACGGCTCGGCGGACGCGGTGGCGCTGTTGGCGGCGAGCGCCGACCTGATCCGCCGGGTGGCCGCGCGGGGTCTGCACGGCAGCGGGAGCAGCAGCGACGCGGAGGGGGTGCGGCTGGAGGTGCAGCCCCTGGGTGCCCGACGGCTGCGCGGGCTGCTGGTACTGGCCGGTCCGGTCGAGTCGGCCGCCCGGCTGCTGGTGTCCGGGCTGGTGTCGCTGTTGTCCCTGGAGTTGGAGCGCCGGCACCTGGCCGACGAGCCGGGCCGGCGACGGCGGGCCGCGCTGCTCGGCCGGTTGCTCGCCCCGTCCACCACCGCCGAGCAGGCGCGTGACGTGCTGGCCGCCGCGGGACTGGCGGCGGACGAGGTGCGGGGAGTGGTGGTGGGCCCGGCCGCCGATCCGGCGCGGGTGGACCCGGCGGGCGCGGACACCGCGCAGGCCGACCTCGCCGAACTCGCCGCCGACCTTGCCCTGGCCCTGCCCGGCGGTCTGGTCCGGGTGGCGGGCGGTGCGGTGGAGGCGGTGTCGGGTGCGGAGCTGGACGTACGGGCCGTGCTGGGCCGGTTCGCGCCCGGTCGGCCGGCGGGCATCGGTCCGGCGACCGGCCCGGAGGCGGCCGGGTCCTCGATCCGCCAGGCACGCGGCCTGCTCGCGGTGAGCCGGGCCGCCGGGCAACCGGTGGAGGCCCGGCACGGTGCCGCGAGCAGACTGTTGCTGGGCCTGGCCGACGCCCGCACGCTCGCCGGCTACGCGGACGCCGTGCTGGGACCGATCGACGCGGCCGATCCGGGCGGCGAGTTGGCCGCGACGCTGGCCACGTGGTTGGAGACCGGTGGCTCCTGGGACGAGACGAGTCGCCGCCTGGACGTGCATCGGCATACCGTGCGCAATCGCGTGGACAAGGCGATGCGCCTGACCGGCCGGCGCCCGGAGGACGGCGACGATCGCTTCGATCTGTGGCTGGCGGCCCGCATCCGCCGCGACAGTCCGAGCTGATCGTGCGCCGTCCTCGGGCGCCGTCCCATCGCTACCCGACGACCCTGCGCACCCTGTGCGAGGCCGGCCTGGACTCGGACGACGGGGTCGACGGCGTCGGTGCGGCCGAGGTGTCGGCGCCGCCACGTACCAACAGCCGCTCCAGCGCGAAGCTGCCCGAGCCGAACACCACGATCAGCAGCAGCGACCAGCAGAACATCACGGATGCCTCACCGCCGTTCTGGATCGGCCACAGGTCGAGCTTCTGGTGCTCGGTGAAGTAGGCGTAGGCCATCGAACCGGACGACACGAACGCGGCGGCCCGGGTGCCCAGGCCGAGCAACACCAGGCCGCCACCCACGAGTTGAATGACGGCCGCGTACCAGCCGGGCCAGGTGCCGGCGGAGAGGGTGCCCCGTCCGCTGTCCGGGAAGCCGAACAACGAGGCGGTGCCGTGGCAGGTGAAGAGCAGCCCGACGACGATACGGAACAGGCCCAGTACATGGGGCTTGGCGGATTCGATGACGGCGTGCGGAACGGGTGACATCGGACGGCTCCTGGGGGGACGGAGTGCGGGAGATTGGTCCAGACCAGTTTCGACAGCCCTTCCGCGAACGGACAATGGCGCGCTCCGCAACCGGCACAAAGTGGCAAGCGGCCCGAGTGGACACCATCGGGCGAACCGAGCACCCTTCGCCGACCGACCGACGACGAGTGGCGACCAAACGCCGACTGACCGACGACCGACCGACCGACGACCGACCGACGACCGACTGACGACCGAGTACCGATCGGGCACCGGCCGAGTGCCGCGCGCGGTGGCGACCGAGTGCGGCCGCGGTGCCGACCGGGCGCCGACCGTGCGCCGATCGGGCGCCGATCAAGTGCCGATCGTGGTGCCGACGCTCGAAGTGAGAGTTGCAACAGGGTCGCAACGACAGCCAAGTTTCGTTTGACGTTCGGTGGATTCGCAGGGACAGTGTGTGTGCGCACCGATGCGAACAGTTGCCCTACCCGCGATCGGGCGTTTCCTGGTCGACCCCGCACCCCCTTGCGAGGAGTGATCCGTTCATGGGCGTTTTTGCGTCGAAGGCTCGCGGCCGAACGATCCCGGAACGGTCGGCGCGCTGTCCGAGGACGCCGTTTCGGGACGCGCACACCGTTGGCTCGGGCGGGAGTTCACCCCGAATGAGCCGGTTCCCGCACACGGGCTAGCCGATTCGCTCCGCCCCCGGTCGGCCTTGACGCGCGGGCGGACGGCCGCCGGTCGAGACCCCGAACCGGTTCGCCTCGGCAACCGGCGCAAGGCGATCGGACCGTCTCCCAAACGGAAGCGGAAGTGCCGCTACCGGCCGCTCCGATCGCGTTCGGACCGCCCGACCCGGGCGCGGCCGGCATCGCCCCGGGCCGAGGCCGGCACGGAGACCGACCTCCGACCACGCGCCCGATCGACCGCGTCCGCCCCGCGTAGTGGACCGCCCCTCGGGTCCACCGCCGTCGCATCTCCCCTCCCACCGACCATCGTTCAGGGATCCCAGCCCGTGTTGCGATTACTTCGCCGTCACCCTCACGTCGCCGACGCGGCCCGATCCGGTCGCCGCGGGCGGCACCTCCCCGCGCGCGCCGGCCGGCCCGCGCGGACCGCTGCGAGCACCCGCCCGCACCCCCCGGTGGGCACCTGCGCGCAACTCGCGTCCGGGCGGCGCCCGTTCGCCTGCGCCCGAACCCGCCGCCCCGGTCCCGGGAGCGAACGCGGATGAAGATACGTCCCTTCCGCTCCCGAATCACCGGCTCCGCGGACATCGGCCCCGGCGCCGGCCCCGACCCGAACCTCGGCCCCGGTCCGACGGGCACCCGCCACACGAGCACCGCCCCCGGCCCCGACGGCGCAGGCCCCACCAACCCGGGCCCCACCGACCCGGGCCGCACGAACCCAAACCCCGGCCCCACGCACCCGGGCCCGACCCACCCCGCCATGGACACCCCGAGCCCAGGCCCCACAGCCGCGACCTCCGTGCCGCGTCCGCCGTTTCGCATCCGGCTCGCCGCCCGGATCCGCCCCCGGGTGCGCGGCCTGATCACCCTCATGGTCGTGGTGCCCTCCGCGGGCATGGTGTTCTTCGCCGGATCCGCGATCCTGACCTTGGTCGAGCAGGCCCAGGCCGCCGACCACGCGCACGATCTGGTCGGTGTCTCGGCCGAAGCAGGCGAGGTGGGTCGCCGGCTCCAGGCGGAGAGTGCCGCCGCGGTGACCCTGCTCTCCCGTGGTCCCGGGCCGATCACCAGCGCCGACTACCGCACCGCGATCGACGCGAGCGAGGCCGCCGTACGCCGCTACCAGGACCGCCGCCGCGACCTGGAACCCGTCTCCACCGGCGAACGCGACGCGCTGGCCGCCGTGGACACCGCGCTGCGCGGCCTCCCGGGCCTGCGCACCCAGGTCGACCAGCGGGGCGTGGCCACCTCGGCGGCGGCGGTGCGCTACTGGGCCTGGATCGGCACCACCGTGGACCTGCGCGCCCGGGTCGCGCTGGACCCGGGCGTGTCCACCGGCACCGCCGGCCGACTGCGCGCGATCACCGCACTGGCCCAGGCCCGTGCCGCGCTGGGCCAGGAACAGGTCACCGTACTGCGCTCGTTGGGTGCCGGCCCGCTGGGCGGCCCGGTGCTCAAGGCGGCCTCCACCGCCCGCGCCGCACACGATCAGGCCCTGGAGGCCTTCGCGGTGACCGCGCCCACGAGTTGGCGGGACCGGCTCGCCCGGGCGCTGGCCGGTCCCGAGATGATCCGGGTCGCCCAGACCGAGGACGCACTCGGCCGCGCCACGCTCGAAGCCGACGTCTGGCGGGCCGCCCTGGCCGAACGCGCCGACCGGCTGTGGTCGGTGGAGCAGCGGGCGGACGCCGACGTCGCCCGCGAGGTGGCCGACCTGACCGGCGACCGGTGGTGGCTGGCCGGCGTCCAGGGTGCGGTGCTCATCGGCGCGGTGCTCGCCGCCGCGGCGGCTGCGGCCTGGCTCGGCCGACTGCTGCACCGCCGGTTGCAGACCCTGGCCGAGCGGGTCACCGTGATGACCCAGAAGACGCTGCCCGCGGTCGAGGCCGACCTGCGCCGCCGCGACGCGCTGGCCCCGCACGAGAGCGGCCGGGCGTACGCGGTCAAGATGCTCGGCACGGAGCCGGACCGCGAGCGTGGTGCCGACGAGATCGCCGACCTGGCGCGGGCGCTGACCCAACTCGCCTACAGCACGGTCGAACACAGCGCATCGCTGGTGCTGGCCCAGCGCGAGTACAACGACGCGCTCGGCGACGTCGCCCGGCGGATCCGGGTGCAGACCAGCCGGGTCAGCAGCGCCCTGGACCGGCTCCAGGCCTCCAACCTGACGGTGGATCAGCTGGGCACCGTGTTCGAGGTGGACCACGGCAACGAGGGCACCAAACGGCTCGCCGACTCGATCGCGGTACTCAGCGGGCAACCGCCGAACCGGTTGTGGCCGGACACCCCGCTGTACGAGGTGGTCCGCGCCGGCGCCCAGCGGGTGACCAACTACGAGCGACTGCCCGACATCGCGTTCAAGGGCATTCCCACGTCAGTCACGCTCGCGGGCGACACGGTCGGCGCGGTGACCCAGATCATCGGCGAGATCGTCGACAACGCGGCTCGCTTCTCCGGTCGGCACGAGGTGGAGATCACCGCCGAACGCACCGAGGCGGGCGTCCTGGTGCGGGTGCGGGACCAGGGAGTGGGCCATCGCGAACCGGAGTTGCTCAACCGGCGGCTCCGCGCCGACGTGGACGCACTGCCCTCGCTGCGCCAGACCGGCCTGACCGTGGTCGCCCTCCAGGCTCGTCCGCTGGCCATCGAGGTGGAACTGCAACCGGGCGAGGACGGCGGCACGGTGGCCGAGATCGTGCTGCCGCACACGATCATCGCGTCGGTGGGCCGGCACCGACGCCGGGTGGAGCACGTCGCCCGGCCGCTCGCGGCACAGGCCGGTCCCGCCCGCCCGATCGCCCTGGGATCCGGCCTGAACGGCGCCACCGCGAACGGCATCGGCGCGAACGGCGTCGGCGCAAGCGGCGCGGGCACGAACGGCGTCGGCGCAACCGGCCCGGGCGGGAACGGCAACGCCGCCAACGGCAACGCCCCGTACGCCGGCGGCGCCGATCCGAGCGCCACCGGCCCGATCATCGGCGGCCCGCTGCCCGCCGACTACGCGCCCGAGTTGACCGCGCAGGGCCTCCCCCGCCGCGAACGCCGCACCGCGCAGGCGGCCCACTTCCGTCGTACCGCCCCACCCACCCGTGACATCGCGCAGGCCAGCGCCGCCGCCGCCTCGTTCGGGCGCGGCGCCCGCGACCTGCCCTTCACCCGGACCCCCAAGGAATCCCCATGACCGAGCCCGCCGTCGACCAGAGCGTGCTCGACGACTTCATGCGCCAGTTCGTGCACGACCACGCCCCCGACGTCCTGCACGCGGTCGCCGCCAGCGGTGACTCGCTGCTGGTCGCCCAGGCCGCACTGCCCGGTCGGATCCGCACCGACGAGGCCGCGCAGGCGGCGTGGATCGCGAACGCCGAGAAGATCGCCTCCAGCGCGCCCGGAGCTCTGCTGATGCAGGACTACAGCGCCGACCTGATGGGCCTGGGTCCGGTCAGCGTGCTGATGTCGCAGGCCGAGCACGGCCTGCTGCTCACCATGGGCAACACCAGCCCGGGCCCGGACGGACAGGTACACCCCTCGGCGCTGATCGTGGCGACCACCTGGAACGCCGACGTCGGCAACCTGATCCGGGCGATGCACGCGCTGATGGAGCGCGTGGGCCCCTCCCTGACCCCGCTCGCGCGCGGTCGCGGTCTCCAGCCGCAGCCCGCCCGCATGCCGGCTCCCAGCCGGGTCTTCTGACCCCACACACCCGGCTGTCCCTCCCGGACGACCCGGCAATCCGACCCGGTCGTCCGGAGTATTCGCGCGCCCGGCCCACCGGCCGCCCCGGCGCATCCGCCCCGCCCGGCTTCCCCGCGCCCCGGGACCGCGTTCCCGAGACCCCGTTCCCGAGACCGCGCTCCGCGTCGTCGCGCGACCCAGCCGGCAGTCCCATCCGGAGTTCGTACCCGAATCGCCGAACCTGCCGAGAGAGAGACGGACATGCGCAGCAGCACCCGTAGACGGATCCGCAGCACCCGCACCCCCCTGGCCATCGCCACCGGCTTACTCCTGGTGTTGTCGGCGTGCTCGGGCAGTGCGGCCGGCGACGACAAGGGCAAGGGATCCGACGCCGTCGCCAAGATCGGCCTGCTCACCCCCTCGACCGGCCCGTACGCCGCGGTGGGCGAGGACACCCGCGCCGGCCTGGAGCTGTACCGCGACACACACGGCGGCAAGCTCGGCGGGCTCAAGGCGGACATCGTGGTGCGCGACGAGGGCGCGGGTCCGCCGACCGCGGTCCCCGCCGCGACCGAACTGGTCAAGCAGCAGAACGTGTTGGCCATCACCGGCATCGTCAGCGGCGGCAGCGTGGCCGGTGTGCTGCCGTTGGCGGCCGCCAACAACACGGCGCTGATGGGCGTGGCCGGTCGGCCCGAGTTCCCCGATCCCAAACTCACCGCGCACGTCTGGTCGTTCAACACCCAGTCCTACGAGGCCGGCGCCGCCGCCGGTCCCTGGGTCAAGGAACACGTCAACGGCCCGGTCTATGCGATCGGCCCGGACTACCAGGGCGGCTGGGACCAACTCAAGGGCTTCACCGAGTCGTTCACCAAGGCCGGCGGCACGCTGGCCAACCCGGAGGGGAAGACCACCTTCACCCCGTTCCCGGGCACCCAGAACTTCCTGCCCTACCTGAACAAGATCGCGCAGAGCGGCGCCAAGGCCGTCTACGCGTTCTACGCGGGTACCGCGGCGGTCGACTTCGTCAAGCAGTACAAGAACTCCGAGGCCGCCAAGCTCCCGCTGTACGGCAGCGGGCCGCTCACCGAGGGCCGCCAACTCGACGCACAGGCCGACGCCGCGGCGGGCATCACCACGTTCGCCACCTACGGTGCGGACCTGGACAACCCGGCGAACCGGGCCTTCGTGGCCGCCTGGCAGCAGCGCCACCCGGACCGCAGCCCGACCATCTACGCGGTCGCCGCGTGGGACATCGCCCGCTCGCTGGACACCGCCATCGCCGCGGTCCGCGCCGAGAAGAAGACGCTCACCCCCGAGGCGGTGAACGCCGCGCTGGGCAACGTCGGACAGATCGACAGTCCACGCGGAGTCATGCAGCTGAACCCGGCCACCCACTCGCCGGTACAGCAGTGGTACCGCTTCGAGGTGCGCAACGACGGGCCCAAGCGGGCCAACGTGGCGGTCGAGCAACTCGCCGTCCTCGGCGGCTGATTCGTCCGCCCCGAACATATCGTCCATACCCGAGGAGTTGCTCTTGTACGCGTTCGCCGAAGCCGACGACATCACCTTCCAGTTGGAGACCCTGCAGGACCTGCTCGACCCCAGCACCCGCATGGTGCTGGACTCGCTCGACGACCCCACCGGCCAGGAATGGCTGGAGATCGGCCACGGTCTGGGCAGCATCGCCCGCGAGTTGTCCCGCCGGATCGGCCCGACCGGCGTCGTGCACGCCACCGATCTCGACGCGCGTGCGATCCCGGCGCCCGCCGACGGCGCGCCGATCCGCACCTTCCCGCTGGACCTGCGCACCGACGAACTGCCGCGCCGCCCCTACCGGGGCATCCACGGGCGGCTGGTCCTGCTCCATATACCCGAGCGCCGGGACATCCTGGCGCGTCTGGTCGACGTGCTGGAGCCCGGCGGCGTCCTGGTGATCGAGGACTGGTACTGCCCCGAGCCGCCACGCGTGCTGGCCTGCGCCGACCCCGCGGACGAGAAGGTGTTCACCGAGGTCGTGGCGGGCGTGCTCGCCGTCCTGCGCAGCCGCGGCGCCGACCTGGAGTGGGCGGCGGCGACCAAGGACGCCTTCGTCGAGGCGGGCCTGACCGACGTGCGGGTCACCCGCACCGACGCGGACTGCGCCGGCCCCGGCCTCGCACACCGCCTCTACGCGTGCAACGCCCGTCAGCTCCGCGGGCAACTGATCGAGCTGGGCATGGACGAGGACCTCCTGGACCGCTTCCAGGAGGTCGCCGCCCAACCGGGTCTGGTCACCACCGGCTGGCGGCTGATCTCCACGATCGGCACCAAGCCCGACACACGCTGACGCGACGCCCGGTCCTCGGCCGCCCCGCCCGCGGGGCCACCGAGGACCGGGTCCGGCCGACCACCGGGCCGGCCGGTCCACATCGACCGCTGTCGGCAGTCGTTCCTGCGAAGCCGCGAGGTACGTGTCGTGCCCCGCCGACGCCGCGCCCGGCGCCGCTCCGGAGACGGCGGTCGGCCCCGGCGTCCTCGATCAGCCGGTGATACTGACCGTGACGGACAACAATTCGGGAACGGTCGCCGTGAACTCGGGAAGAAGGTGTAGGGCGACGGCCCAGTGCTCGGGGTCGGCGCGGTCGAACCCCAGATCGGCCATGATCGCCAGAACCTGCGTACGGGCCGACGGCCCGGCGTCGGCGGCCGGGGTGCCGGCCGCGATGGGCCTGGTCAGGAATGGGACGACCGAGCTCGCCGGGGTGCCGACGCGGATCAGGTCCTCGGTGTGCAGGCGCCCGTCGTCCAGGGCCGCGTTCACCCACTCGACGTCGAGCATGCGGGAGGGCAGGGGCGTGCGGGAGAGGAAGGCGGCCAAGAGCGGGCGCGGGCAATCCGCGCGTTCCACCAGTGCTTCCAGCAGCCGCGGCGGCAGGGGTGTTTCGCGATCCACGGCGACGAGGTGGTCCCAGGGCAGGTCGATGCCGTATTCGGCTTCGACGTGCTCCAGGCGTTCCGCCGCTCCGCCGCGCAGCAGGTAGCGGGTCACGGCGTCCGGCGTGCGGGCGGCGGCGAGGGCGTCCCGCAGCAGGGCCTGCCCCGTTTCGGGTGAGGCCTGCGCTCGGCGCAGCAGAGTGTGGGTCGCGGGCGGGAACGGGTGTTTCGCGGCAGGCCGGCGGCCGGGAAATTCGGTCTCGATCAGCAGAGCCGCGACCGCGTCGGGCCCGTGGCGTCGCCACAGGCCGATGGCGGCGCGGATCCGGCCGGCGTCGGTGTGCAGCCTGGTCCGGCCGAGCATCGCCCGCACGAGCGCCGGGTCGCCCGAGTCGAGGGCGGCGAGCAGCCAGTTGCGGCGCGTTGCGGGACTCGTCCTGGCCAGGAGGTCGACGAGCGCGGGGCTGATCGCGACGACACGGTCGCTCCCGTCGCGGGGCCGTCCGGCGCATATGCGGACGCGTTCTTCCTGCGCGATGGCACCGAAGTCGTACAGGTGGGCGTTGACTTCGGGGTCGTCGAGGTCGAGCAGTCCGTGCACGACATCCGCGGGCATCTCCCAGTGCGCGGCGTTGGCGAGCGCGACCGGGGTGCCGCCCACGGTGTACAGGTGTGCGCGGACCGCCGCGGAGAGCGGGTAGTAGACGGTGAGGTGCTGGATCGCCCGGGGGTCCAGCGCGGGGATCACGGCCCGCTGCACGGGCTCGGGGGCGGCGGCGAGGAGGACGTAGAGCCGGGTGCGTCCTCCCTCGGGGGCCTCGGCGGGGAACTTCGCCTCCAGGGGCTTGGTCCAGGTCGCCGGGCTGCCCGTTGCCCGCTGCGCGGAGGCCTGTTCGACCGCCGCCGCGACCAACTCCCGGCAGGTTCCGCGGAAGCGGGCGACGAGTTTGTACAGACAGACCCAGGCTTCCGGGTCGTCGCCCAGGGGGGCCACGAGCCGCGACACCGCCGGGGCGAGGGCGGGCGGCAGCGGCCCTCGGTAGGGACCGGATCCGGCGTCCACCGCGTCGGTGTCGGTGCCGGCCCGTCGGGGCGACAGCCGGTGCAGGGCGTGCAGGACCTCGCCGGCGGGGGCGGCGATGTCCAGGACGTGGTCGATGGCGTACCAGCCGGCGCCGATGCCGTGGACCAGGAGCGCCGCCAGGTCCCCCGGGGTCTCCGGCGGGAGTGCTGCGGAGAGCGGCACGGGCCCCAGTCGGCAGGCGCCGGACGTGTGGATCCCGTCGCGGACGGCCGCCGCCATGATCTCGGGCGGGCATCCCGGGTGCCGCGCGAGTTCGATCTTCGCGCGTGCGCTGTACGGGTCGCGTGCTTCCTCGGCGCGCACCGTGTCCCAGTCGACATCCCCGGGAGCGCCGTTCTTCGCGCCGAACCGCAGGCCGACCAGCCACGCGTCGTGGTCGGGACGCGGCTGCGGACGGCCGCCGAGATCGGTCCGGAGGTCGCGCAGCGCGGACACCGGGTCGGCGGCCTCGGCGGCCGCACGCAGGGCGGTGGACGGTCCGTAGTGGCCCGGTCCGTCGTCGCTTTCGGGCAAATCCCCTGCCAGAGAGACGAGTTCGTCGCGTCCGGCGGCGGGGTCCAGCGCGGTCAGGATGCGCAGCGCGCAGTCCACCACCAGCCACGGCGGCAGGTACGGGGCCAGTCGGCACACCGCGTTGCGGACGACCTCGGGGAACGGCGCCCACAGCGCGGACCGCAGGAGGTCTTCCGGCATCTGCCCGTCGATGAACCGGTCGGCGACTTCGGTACGCCAGGCAGGGTCGGCCGGGTCGGCGGACGCCCATACCGCGGCCCGCGTCCGGTCGTCGCGGCCGCGCGTCGTCAACAGCGCGTAGCCCACGACGGGATCGCCGCGGCGGGCCAACTCCCGGGCCACGTCCTCGTCGAGGTGGTCGTTGGCCGCGTACCGGGCGAGCAGGTCGCGGTCGCCCGACGCGAGCACGGCTTCGGACAGGGCCCGCGGCGGCGGTTCGTAGGTGGCGTCGAGTGCGCGCAGCGTCTCGGTCTTCAGCCGCTCCGGGAGCTTGGCCGCCGTCTCCTCGGGTGCCAGCCGGTAGGCGGCGTACAACGCGATCCGGGACACCGCCGACGTCTCGTATTCGTTCACCGGGACAGTGTGACGGCGGGGTGGGACACGACGTGGTGCGCCCGTCGGGCCAGGGCCCGAGCCTGGAACCTGCCGGAGGCGAGCCGCTGGTGTGGTGACCGAATCGGGTTCGCGGTGTCGGTGTGTCGTGTGTGTGCCGTACCACACCGTCCGGACCCGACGGCTCCACGCGCATTTGCCGTGGCGCAACGCGAACGCCCGCCGACTGGAGTACTCGGACGCTTCGGTGGGGCGGCGAGGTGCCGTGCCGGGCGCCGTGGTGGGGCGAACGTTGCCGGGCGCGGCGCTACAGCTCGCGGATCGGCTCGCCGGCGAGGAACGCGATGATGTCCTCGACCGCGTCGGTGTAGGCGAGGGTGTAGTTGCCCTGGGTCGCGTAGCCGATGTGCGGCGTGAGGATGGTGTTCGGGGCGGTCAGGATCGGGTCGTCGGCGGGGATCGGCTCCACCGGGTGCACGTCCAGGGCGGCGCCGGCGATCCGGCCCTCGCGCAATGCGGCGAGCAGTGCGGCCCGGTCCACGATCGGGGCGCGCGAGGTGTTGATCAGGTACGCGGTGGGGCGCATCAGGGCCAGTTCGCGCGCGCCGACCAGGGACCTGGTCCGTTCGCTGTAGCGCACGTGCACGGAGACGAAGTCGGCCTCGCGGAAGAGCTCTTCCTTGTCCACCGCCGTCACGCCGCCGACCGACGCGGCCTGCCCGGCGGTGAGGTTTTGGCTCCAGGCCAGCACCCGCATCCCGAACGCGGCGCCGATCTTGGCCACCCGCGCGCCCAGCTTGCCGAGACCGATCAGGCCCAGAGTGGATCCGGCGAGGTCCAGGCCGACCCCGGCCTGCCAGCCGCCGGCCCGCAGGCTCGCCTCCTCCGCGCCGGTCCGCCGGGCCAGTTCGAGGATCAGCGCCCAGGTCAGCTCGGCGGCCGGATGCGGCAGCAGACGCGTGCCGCACACGGTGACGCCTCGGGACCGGGCCGCCTCGACGTCGATCGCGGCGTTGTGCGTTCCGGTGGTGATCAGCAGCCGGAGGCCGGGCAGTCGGGCGAGCAGTTCGGCGGGGAAGGGGGTGCGTTCGCGCATGGCGATCACCGCGTCGAACGGCTCCAGTCGCTCGACCAGTGCGTCGGTGTCGCTCACGTGGTCGGGGAAGAACGCGATCTCGGTGTCGTCCGGCAGCTTCCGCCAGCAGTCGAGTGCGGCGCCGGGCCCTTGGTAGTCGTCGATGACCGCGACCCGAAACACGTGTGACCTCCGCATCCGGCGATCGCCGGATGCGGATCACCCGGTCGGACCGTCCGGTCGACCCTACCCGGCAGGTCAGCCGAGGGCGCTCAGGCCCTTCTGCAGGTCGTCCAGGTTCATCACCGGCTTGACAGTGAGCTTGGCGCCCAGTTCGAAGAACGGCTCGGCGATGCTCGGCAGTTGCGACGAGTCCTGCATGTCGAACACGAGCATGCACGTACGGTCGCCTTCGAAGGCGGTGAAGTAGGCCGCCTCCGGGTGCAGGCGCTCGACGACGCCCTGGATGATCTTGGCCAACGACCCGTCCGCGACCGCCTTGTTGCCGATCTCGGTGTCCATCCGTGCCTGGAGGAACATGCGCATCGATCTCACCCGATCCCGGTACGGACCGTGCTCGGCGCTCACCCGGAGCGCTCGTGGGGACCCGGTCGCGTACCCTTCCACCCTCCTCCCGGGCACCGGCCCGCGCAAACCCGTCGCAACCCTTTCAGGGCCCGTGGGAAACACCCGGCGAGCCGTGCACCGACCCCGTGCACCGGCTGTGCGCCGGCCCGCCCGGACACCCCGCACCGCGTACCCCGAACGCGCGCGGACGCCCGGCGAACCCGCGCACCGGTCCGCGCGAAGCCGCTCGAAGCGGGATCCGCGTACCGGCGTCGCAGTCGGGTATGCGAAAGGTATGAGTGCGCGACATCGCGCTCCGACCAAGCGCCCTCCCGGTAGCGAGGCGGCCCACCCGCGCAGTGACCTCCCCGCCCGCCGGGCCATGTCCCGGATCGCACTGCCCTTCTTCGTGATCGGCTGCGCACTGTGCGCGCTGGCGGCCACCGCCGATGTCACCCAGGCGGTACGCACCCTGTGGATCGTCGCGGCGATCGTCTGCGCGGTGACCGCGGTGATCGCCTGGATCGACCTGATGGTCATCGCCCGCCGGATGCGCGCCGAGCGCACCGGGCCCACGCGGGATCGGTGAGCGGCCGGCGGCGGGCAGGACGCGCACCTCGGCGATCGACACCCGGCGGTCGGGCGTGGTCGCGGTCGGCAAGCGACGTCCCGATCAGTGGGCGATCGGCAGCGGGCGCGCGGATGCGACCGGGCGAGCCGGTTCGGTGTGTGCGGTCTCCTCGGTGTGGCCGACCCGCCAGTAGCCCATGAAGGCGATCGAGCGGTGGTCCATGCCGCGCTCGTCCTTGAGGTGACGGCGCAGCGCCCGCACCCGACCGGCCTCGCCGGCCAGCCAGGCGTAGCCGTGGTCGACCGGCAGGTGGGCCTCCCGAACCGCGTCCAGAAGCCGGTTCTCCGCGTGGGGCGCGTCGTCGCGATGGATCCAGTCGACGCGCACCCCGGGCGGCGCCGCCAGGTGTTGGCGGTCCGCCTCCGAGGCCACCTCGACGAAGACGTGACCGCGTGCGTCGGAGGGCAGCGACTCGACGATGGACCCAATCGCGGGCAGCGCCGCGTGGTCGCCGGCGAGCAGCAGCCGACGGCCGGCGGGCGGCTCGAAGCTGTAGCCGCCGTTGCGCTCGGCGGTCGGCCCGAGCAGTTCGATGGCGTCGCCGGGGCGGGCCGAGCGAGCCCAGCGGCAGGCGGGCCCGCCCGGCTTGTGCAGCGCGAAGTCGATGTCGATCTCGACCGGGTCCGACCGGTGCGCCCGCACGGTGTAGGTGCGCTGGTACGGCCGGTCGGCCTCGGGGATCCGGGTCCACGCCTCGCGCCAGGTCAGGTCGTCCCGGGTGACCCGGCACGCGGGTCGGCCCTCGCGCGGGACGAAGAGCTTGACCCGTTGGTCGGGACCGCCCGGGACGAAGTCCGCCAACCGCGGGCCGGTGAGGGTGATCCGGGTGGCGTTGCGGGTGATCGGCGT
This sequence comes from Embleya sp. NPDC050493, assembly GCF_044458105.1. Lineage (NCBI taxonomy): Bacteria > Bacillati > Actinomycetota > Actinomycetes > Kitasatosporales > Streptomycetaceae > Embleya > Embleya sp. NPDC050493. Next base: position 26,879 of record NZ_JBITHP010000029.1, on the reverse strand, counting down.
ATTGCGGACCACGGTGAGCTGGAAGGGCCGGTAGAGCTGCGCGCGGCGTTCACGTTCGGTGGAGATTGGAACTCGCCCTCTCGGACACGGTCGACCACGGACGACCCGAGACGATGTCGGGGTTAGGTTAGCCTAACCGCACGCCTGCGGTGCGCATCGGGCGACACGCCTGGCGTACACCTCGTCGACCCACCCGTGGTGCCGGTCGGACGACCCGCCCGCCATGCCCGTCGACGACCTGTCGGGAGGGACCGAACAGCCCTGGGGCCGACCGGATTTGGTCGGCAAGTATGCCTACCCTAAGTTGTTGCGGGTCCGGGCCGTGGATCCGGATCGACGCTCCGGGTCGATGGTCCGGTTCGCCGTGCCCGGGTCGACGTGTCCGAGAGGGACCGATCACGCATGCGGCTGTACCTGCTCGCGCTCAACCCCACCGACTCGGTGACCGAGGGGTTCCTCCCCGCCGCCGGCCGCCTCGGGCTCGACGTCACCCTGCTCGCCGACCCCGCCCACGCGGGAGCCCACCGCGAACTGTGCGCCGCACTCCCCCGGGTCGAGGTGCTGGACTGCGACGTGCGCGACTTCCGCTCCGTGATCGACCTGATCGGCGCCGCGCACCGCCCGGACGCGGTGTTCACCAACAGCGACCACCTCCAGGTCCAAGCAGCCCTCGCGGCGGCCTACTTCGGCCTCCCCGCCAAGGACTGGACCGCCGCCCTGCGGGCGAAGAACAAGGCGCAGATGCGCCGCCGGCTCGCCGACACCGGCATGGAGACGGTGTGGGCCGCCGAACTGGCGCCCGAACAACCGGCCACCGACCTGCTCGCGCTCGCGCCGCCGTATCCGTGCGTGCTCAAACCTCGCGAGGGCGTCGCGGGCGAGGACGTGGTGCTGGTCGCGAACGACGCGGAACTGCTGGCGTGTTGCGCCGGGATCAGGTCCCGCCGACCGGCGGCGGCCCTGCTGGTGGAGGAGTTCCTGCCGGGTGAGTTGTACACCCTGGAGACCCTCGGCGACCGGCACGGCGTCCGGGTCCTGGGCGGCTTCCACACCCGGTTGTCGCCGCCGCCGTACTTCATCGAGACGCGCATGGACCTGGTACCCGAACCGCCGCCCGCGATCACCGCCGGGGTGCTGAGCCGACTCGACGCGCTGGGGGTGGGCTTCGGCGCGTGCCACACGGAATTCGTGGTCCGGGACGGGCGGCCCCGGATCATCGAGGTCAACTACCGTGCCATCGGCGACCGATGCGACCTGCTGCTCCGGGACGTGCTCGGCCTCCCGCTCTTCGAGCACATCCTGCGCGTGCACCTGGGCATCGACCTGCCCGCGGACCTGGGCGCCCGCACGGGCCGGCACGCCCGGGTGGACTACCCGTGCGCCGACCGCGCCGGCGTGCTCACCGCGGCCCCGGGGCGCGAGGACACGTTCCCGGGCGGTGGCGTCCGGATCGAGTACCACCCGCTGCGCGCGATCGGCGAACGGCACGAACTGCACCGGTCCAACCGGGACTACCTCGGGGTGCTGCGCACCTTCGGCGACGATCGGGACGCCGTGCACCGCGCGGCCGAGAAATTCCTGACCGACCGGCAGTGGAGCATCACACCGTGACCGGGGGCGCCGGCGACGCGTCCGTGCCCCGGGCCCGGGACAACCCCGCCCCCGTGGCGGCGCACCCGTTCGAGGGCGAACTGCTGTGCCGGGTCCTGGACACCGTGCTGCGCGAGGACGTTCTGAGCCTGCGGAGCACGGCCGTGCCGCTGTCCCGCCCGGACGGCATGTGGCTGCGGCTGACCCTGCGCGCCGGCCCGGGCGCGTGGCTGCTGCCGGTGCGCGCCGACGGTTTCCAATGCGAGTACGCGGCCCGGGAGCCGTTGCTGGTGGGCGAGCGCACCGGCACCCGGGTGACCGACACCGATCATCTGCTCGCGCTGCTGCGCGAGGCGGCCGACCCGCGGGACCGGTCCGGCTTCGACGACTTCGCCGAGGAGTGCCGGCAGGCGGCCCGGGCGGGCAGGCTGCTGGCGCGGACCGGCTCGGCCGTACACACGCGGCTCGCCGAGCGCCACGGCCCCGACCCGAGCACGTGGACCGGCCTCGACACCGGCCCGGCCCTGGACACGCTGGCCGCGCACGTCGATCATCCGCTCTACCCGACCGCCCGCGCCCGCTCCGGTCTGGCCGCGGCGGCGTTGCGCCGATACGCGCCCGAGCACCACCCGAGCTTCCGGCTGCGCTGGGCGCTGCTGCCGCTCGACGCGACGACGCGTACCGGGACGCTGCCCGCCTGGTGGCCGACCGCCGCCGAGCTCGGCCGCCCCGACCTGGACGCCGACCATCTCGCCCTGCCCGTACACCCGTTGACGTTCGACCGGCTCCCGGCACCGGCGGTGCGGACCGCCCTGGAGTACCCGGACGTGCGTCCGACGTTGTCGATGCGTACCGTCGCGGTGACGCACGATCCCACCGTGCATCTCAAGCTCCCGCTGCCCATCGCCACCCTCGGCCTGCGCAACCGGCGCACGATCAAGCCCGGTTCGCTCGTCGACGGCGCCGCCGGGCAGCGGCTTCTGGCCGAGGTGCTGCACCGGGAACCACGCTTCCGGGACCGGGTGTTGCTCGCCGACGAACAGAGCCACCTGCACGCGGGGCACGAGTTGCTGGCCGTGCTGGTGCGCCGCCACCCGCCCGACCTGGACGACGCCCTCGTGCTGCCGCTCGCCGCGCTGCTCGCGAAGGGACCGGACGGAGTCCTGGTGCTGGACCGGGTCGCGGATCGCTTCCACGGCGGCGACCGGTTCGCACTGCTCGACGCGTATCTCACCCTGCTGCTGGACTGGCAGACCACCTTGTACCGGTACGGCATCGCGCTCGAGTCACACCCGCAGAACGTCTCCCTGGTTTTGGCCGAGGGCCGCCCGGTCCGCCTGTTGTTCAAGGACAACGACGGCCCGCGGGTGTTTCCGGCCGGCTGTCCGCTGCCGCACGACGGGTTCGACGACGCACGCACGTACACCACGCACAAGGGCCCGCTCGCCGACGTGTTCGTCACGATCACCGTGCATCTGTGCGCCGGCGCCATCGCCTTCGCGCTGCCCGCGCCGGAACGCGACCGGCTGCTGCGGCTGGTGTACGACCGGCTCGATGCGCTGGCGGAGCCGACGTTGCGCCGCCTGGTGTTGGACGAGGAGCGCTTGCCGGTCAAGGCGATGATCACCGCCGGCACCCTGCTCAGCAAGCAACGCTCGGGCGCGGCGGACATCAACAAGCACTACACGAGTGGGCCGAACTATCTGCGCCGGGCGGCGAGTCGGAGATAGCGAACGCCGCCCCGCCCACCTCGAACCGGCGCATCCCCCACACGTCCCGACACCGCCCTCGAACCGCTGGAGTCGCCCATGCCGTTCCCGTCGGCCCAACCCCGAACCACCTCCGCCCCTGCCTCGCCCGCGCCGCCCGGGCTGCCCTCGGCCGACGACGCCGTCGCGCACACCCTGCTCAACTGCCTGCACCGCGAGGTGTGCGGCCCGGAGGCAGGCAGCTTCGTGGAGCCCGGCGACGCCGGCCATCTCCGGCTGCACCTGGCCCGTTCGGGGACGTGGCTGCGGGTCCGGCTGCGGCGCACCTCGCTGCTGGGCGACCACCGGTTCATCGGGCCGGCGGCCGAACTGCGCGGGTCCGCCTGGTGCGTGCTGACCTGGTCGGAGCTGGCCGAGCGCATCCACACCGAACTGGGTCTGCGCACCGGCGTCGGCAACGACGAGTTCCTCGGCCAACTGGCCTCCAGCCATGCCGGCGTGGCGGCGGGTCTGGCCCGCGAGGCCGCCCGCCCCGCCTCGCGCTACCTGGAATCGGAGCAGGCCCTGCTGTTCGGGCACCGCTTCCATCCCACCCCCAAGGCTCGCGGCGCCGACCCGGCGACGTGGGCGGCCTACGCGCCCGAGGCCCGGGCCGCGTTCCGCCTGCGGCATCTGGCGGTCCGCACCGAACTGATCGCGCAGGAGCGGCTTTCCGCCGCCGACACCGCCGTGCTGGACCGACTCGGCTCGGTCCCGGCCGGATACACGCTGCTGCCCGCACACCCGTGGCAGTTCGAACTCCTCGCCGAACACCCGCGCCTGCAAGCCGCGTTGGCCCGCGGCGACGTGCTCGACCTGGGTCCGGGCGGCGACCCGTTCACCGCGACGGCGTCGGTGCGCACGCTCGCCGGCGCGGGGGTGTTCCTCAAGTTCGGGCTGAATGTGCGGATCACCAACTGTGTGCGCAGGAACGCCGCCTACGAGTTGTCCGGGGCGGTCGCGCTGACCCGCGCGCTGACCCCGGTCCTGGCCCGATCGGCGGCCCGATACCCGGACTTCGCGATGCTCGGCGAGCCCGCGTACCGCAGTGTGTCGGCGGCGGTGGCACCCGACCTGCTCGAAGGGTTCGGGGTGATCGTCCGGGACGGCCTGGACGCCCGGTTGCGGCCGGGGCTGACGGCGCTGTTGGCCGGCGCCGTGGCCGCCGAGTATGCCACCGGGTCCGCCCACGTCTCCCGGTTGCCGCCCGGTGCCGGACCGCACGCGGCGCTGCGCTGGTGGGACGACTACCTGCGGCTGTTGGTGCCGCCGGTGCTGGCCGCCTACTTCGCGCACGGCGTGGTGCTGGAGCCGCACCTGCAGAACGTGCTGCTCGCGGTCGACGACGGCGGCCGGCCCCGACAGGTGCTGATCCGCGACATGGAGGGCACCAAACTGCTGCCCGGACCGCACGCCGCCACCCTGGCCGCGCTGCCGCCCTCGGTCGCCGAACCCATGACGTACACCGCCCGACGCGGCTGGGATCGGGTGGCCTACTGCCTGCTGGTGAACAACATCGCCGAGATGCTCGCCGCGCTGACCGATCTGCATCCGCAGCTGGAGGCCCGGCTGTGGGCACGGGTGCGCACGGTGCTGGCGAACTGCTCGGCCGAGCACGGCGAACCGGCACCGCTGCGGGCGCTGCTCGCAGGCGGTCCGCTGCCTGCCAAGGGCAACCTGCTCGCCCGCTGGGAGCGGCGAGCCGACCGCGAGGCGCGGTACCTGCGCATCCCCTCACCCCTGGCCGCCTCGATTCCCGGCGGGGTCCGCCCCGACGGGGTCCGCCGCACACCCGCCCGGAGCGCCCGATGATCACCCCTGCCGTACGGACCCGGGTGGCGAACCTCGATGCCGCCGAACTCCCCGCCTACATCCACGACCTCGGCTCGCTGCGGGCGCACGTGGCGGCGGTGCGCGCCGCGTTGCCGGCCCGGGTCGAGCTGTACTACGCGGCCAAGGCCAATCCCGCGCCGGAGATCCTGGCCGCGCTGGCCGCCGACGTGAGCGGCTACGAGGTCTCCTCCGGCGGCGAACTCGCCCACGTGTTGGCCCATCTGCCCACCGTGCCGCTCGCCTTCGGCGGCCCGGGCAAGACGGTGGACGAACTGATCGCCGCGCTGCGTGCGGGGGTCGGGCGCTTCCATGTGGAGAGCCGCCACGAGCTGCACCAACTGATCGCATTGGCCGAGCGGTTCCGGCCCGAGCGCGACGTCGACGTGCTGCTGCGGGTCAACCTGCCGCTCGGGCCGGAGGTGCTGCACGGTGCGGCGTTGACGATGGGCGGCGACTCCGGTCCGTTCGGCATGGATCCGCCCGAGGTCGAGGCCTGTCTGCGGCTGCTCGCCGGGCCGGAGGCAGGTCGGGCACGGATCCGCGGCATCCACGCGCACCTGGCCAGCGGCCTGGACGCGGACACCCAGCTCGCGGTCGCCGAACGCATCCTCCTGTGGACGCGGGAAACTGCGTTGCGACACCGGATCGCACTGCCCGAGGTGAACATCGGCGGCGGGATGGCGGTCGACTACGCGGATCCGGCAGCCCACTTCGACTGGCCCCGCTTCGGCGCCGGTCTGGGCCGCCTCCTGGCCGGCCGACCGGACCTCACCGTGCGGATCGAGCCCGGCCGGGCACTGACCGCGTACTGCGGCTGGTACGCCACCGAGGTGCTCGACCTCAAGCACAGCCACGGCCGAACGTTCGCCGTGCTGCGCGGCGGGACCCACCACCTGCGCACCCCCGCGGCCAAGGGCCACGACCAGCCGTGCGTGGTCGTGCCCATCACGAGCCCGTGGCCCTACCCGTGGCCGCGACCGGAGATCCACGACACCGAGGTCACCCTGACCGGTCAACTGTGCACCCCCAAGGACGTGTTCGCCCGCCGACGACCGGTCGCCCGGCTCCGCGTCGGCGACCGGGTGGTCTTCGCGCTGGCCGGGGCCTACGCGTGGAACATCTCCCACCACGACTTCCTGATGCACCCGCACCCGACCTTCCACTACCTGTGATCGCGGCGATCCCGAAACGGGCGGCGGCGGCGGGTGCCGGAGCGGTTGCTCGCGAGGGCGATCACGGCCCGGCTCCGGGATTGTCGTCGCACTCGTAGGGTCGACGCATGCTTTTGTGGATCAACGGACCCTTCGGGGTCGGCAAGACCCAGACCGCACACGAGTTGTCCCGGCGGTTGCCCGGCAGCGTGATCTGCGATCCGGAACAGGTCGGCTTCGGCATGCACCGGATGATGCCCCCGGCGCTGCGGGGCGACTTCCAGGATCTGCCCGCCTGGCGGCAGGGCGTGTTCGAGGTGCTGGACCGGGTGCTGACCGGGCAGGACGGCCCGGTGATCGCGCCGATGACGGTGATCGAGCCGGGCAACTTCCGGGAGACCGTCGGACGCCTGCGTGAACGCGGCCACGACGTGCGGCACTTCACGCTGCTCGCCGAGCGCGAGACGATCCTGCGGCGGCTGCGCGAGCGCGGCCTCGGGCACGCGGTGCGGGTGGTGGCCGGCAGAGCGGCGCCGCTGCGTGGGGAGACCTTCGCGGTGTCCAGGCTGGACCTGTGCCTGGAGCGGCTGGCGGCCCCGGCGTTCGCCGAGCACATCCACACCGACCGCATCGACGTCGCCGGGGTCGCCGATCGCATCGCCGACTCGGCCGGCCTGGCCCTGGCCCCGAACACCGACGGTCCGCTGCGCGGTCGGCTGCGCCGGGCCTGGACCGGCGTTCGGCACATCCGGTTCTTCTGATCCGCGCGGGGGATCCTGCCGGAGCGAAGGCCCGCCGGACGCGGGTCAGTCCTGCGCCGGCGACAGGAGGCCGGCGAGCGGGAACGCCGTGGCGTCCTGCGGCGGGCGGGACAGGTGCAGCGCGGTGTGGAAGTAGCCGGCGCTCTCCTTGCCCCGGGGGTCCTCGGCCGCGGCGGTCACCGCCTCGACGGCGTAGCGCTGCTCCCGCTCGCTGGTGAACCGGCGCTGCGGGAAGGTGTGCGGGGCGGCCTTCTCGGTGACCAGGCCGTGTGCGCTCAAACCGTCGGCAATGGCCTGGTAGGACCCGGTGCGCAGGACGAACGCGGCCACCCACGCGGGCTCCGGGGCATCGGCCAGGAACGGCCGGAAGCTCCGCGGGGACAGGAAGCTGGCGCCGCCGGTGACGGTGATCAGCCGGGTCGACCGCGCGGCCGCGAGCAGCGCGGGCGAGGGCGGCGCCGACTCCAGGTTCTCGGCGAACCCCTCGTCGAGGAGGCCGACCGCCCGGGCGTAGGACACCGCGTTCGCGGCCACGTCGAGACCGACCACGCGCACCGCATCCGGGCGGCGGCGGGCCGCGAAAAAGGCCCGGTCGGCCTCGATCAGCTCGGCGGTGTCCAGCGCGGCGATCGGCGCGGAGCCGTACCGGTCGTAGAGCTCGGCCAGCGTCACGTCGTGGTTGAGCAGCGCCGCGTTGATCCCATACGAGCAGCAGATGTCGAGCACGGTGACCGGCGCCGAGGCGACACGACCGTCACGGCCGCCGCTGCCGGTTCGCATCGCGAGCATGCGCCGAAAGATCCGCTGGGCATGATGCGGCGTCTGGTACTCGAACGCTCCGAGTGCCCGAAAAAAGGCCCGCGGGTCCGGCCGGTCATAGATGTCGTCGAACCGGGTCATCGCCTGCTCGCCGGCCTCCGCCGACCCCACACCTTCGCCCTCGCCCACCGCAGCCTCCTGTCTCCCTCCCGAAACGCTGCCCCCCGCCCACCCCCACCAACCCCTGAACCGAGCCCCACCAACAGAAACGGCAACCCACACACGGAGCGCGGGGCACCCCATGGACGCGCGGGGTGTGCGACGCGGGACACGAACGGCGCGGCGGCGGAAGGGGGCGGGGGTGGTGGGTCGTGGGGGGCGGTGTCGGGGTGGCGGTTCGTTTCAGGAGAGGTGGTGGGGTGAACGCTGGTGGGCATGAAGCACCGCCGAGGAGTTCCCGTGAATGCCGGCACCGGATCGACCGACCCCTCCGGTGTGTCGCCGGCCCTCGACATCGGGCCGGACCCGAGGGTGACCACCCTTGCCGAGGCGCCCGGTCTGCGCGTGGCCACCCGTCGGATCCCCGGTCCACCGTCCGCGAGCCCGCGGGCCTGGTTCGGCCAGGTCCGGGACACCCCGCTCGGCACCCGGGCGATCTTCGGCGACGTGGCCGGCGACCCACTGTGCGCACCCGATCGGGTGGCGGGCGTGCTCACCGCCTTCGCCGCGGCGGCGCCGAGCACGCCGACCCTGTCCGAGATCGCGCATCAAGTCGCGTTGTCGCTGCGCGACGAGCATCGCCGCGGCCATCGGGCCCTGGTTCGGGTGCTCCTGGTCGAACACGTCGGCGATCCGGCCGGCATCGGCTCGCTCACCCTGATCAATCGCGGCTACCCGACCCCGCTCCTGGTGGTCGGTCGCCGCGTGCTCGGCCTCGAACCGGCGTTCGCCACCCCGCCGATCGGTGCGCTGGCCCCCGGCAGCCTGCGCCCGCCGGAGCTGGCGGTCGCGGTCGGTCTCGGTGAGCGGGTCCTGCTGTACACCGACGACCCGGCCGAGACGTCCGGCACCGGCGACGGGAACTACCCGCTGACCGAGCGCGCGCCCGATCGGCTGCACGGCGACTTCGCCGGCGCGCTGGACCGGCTCGTGGTGGACGTCGACGCGCATTTCGGCACGTCCTACACCGGCGATGCGGCACTGTTCCTGCTGGAAGCCGAGCCACCACCGCAGCCCGACGAGCCACGCCGACCGGAGCCGCCCGAGGCCTGAGCACACCGCGCCGCCCGCCCACCCGTTCGGCCCGCCCACAGCGCGTCCGTGCCCACCCCGTCCTACCGTTCGAACATGGCGAAAACCTCACCCAGGCGCGGCACGGCGGAGCACGGTTCGTGGATCACCGTGCGGCTGATCGTGATCGTCGTTGTGATCGTACTGAGCGTTTGGTTCGTCCTGGCCAACACCGGGAGCACCGAGATCCGCTTCTGGATCCCGAAGGTGGAGGCGCCGCTGTGGTTCGTGCTGGCCGGCGCCTTCCTGGTCGGGGCCCTCATCGGATGGCTGGTCGGCCGCAACCGCCGACCCCGCTGAGCGACGCCCGCGGCCGGCCGATGAGCGACGCCCGCGGCCGAGCGGCACCTGCGGCGGGCCGGCCGGCCGGCGCGCCCGACCCGCGGCTCGGCAGAACGCGCCGTACGCCCCGGCCCGCGCAGCGCCGTCAGACGCCCGGCCCGCGCAGCGCCGTCGGTGCGGCGAGGCGCCCGGCCGCCGCGTTCGATCGGGGGTGCGCGCGGTTGGGGTGCACGCCGTGCAGTCGGAGCTGGAACATCGCGTCGAAGCGGGCATCCCCGTCGGCGAGGTCGATCGCGCCCACCTCGGACAGTCGGCGCAGTCGATAGCGGAACGTGTTCGGGTGCACGTGCACGGCCGCCGCGGCCGCGGTGACGTCGCCGAAGGTGTCCAGCCACGCGGCGAGGGTCTCGGTGAGATGCGTGTCGTGTTCGGCGTCGTAGGCGCGCAGCCGGGTGACCGGGCCCGCCGGCGCGTCGTCGGTGGCCGCGACCCGGTCGGCGACGTCGACCAGCAGCGAGGACACGTACACGTCGCACAGTCGGGCCACCCGCAGCGACGAGCGGCCCGCGCGCAGCACCCGCAGTGCGCGGTCCGCGTCCGCGCGCGAGGAGGGCAGGTCCACCTCGCGCGCGGCCACTCGACCGATGCCCACCACCGCGTCGATCCGGCCGCCGATCCGGGCCAGGAACTCCTCCGCGAGCCGGACCGCCCTGGCATCCGACTCGGTGGGCAGGATCGCGTAGGTGAAGCCGCCCAGTCGTGCGGTGGCGGTGCGCGGGTGGACCGCCGCCAGGTGCAGGGCCAGCGCGTCGACGATCCGGTGTTCCTCCGCGCTGCGCTCCGCCGGTGCCGAGTCGCCGACCACGGCGAGTGCGAGCACGCACGCGGGTTGGTGGGCCAGGCCCAGTCGGCCGGCCGCATCGACCGCCGCGGGGCCGCCTTCGAGCACGGTGGCGAGCAGGTCGGTGCGCAGTCTGCGCTCCACGTCCGCGCCGGCGCGGCGGCGCAGCAGGTGCAGTGCGACCACCTTGGCCGCCTCGGTCAGCGATCGGGCCAGTTCTTCGGACAGCGGCTCGCGCACCACGACCCAGATCGAACCGAGGATCTCGTCCCCGGCCCGGACCGCGATGGCCACCCGGGGCAGGTCGGAGACGCCGACCAGGTAGAGCGGTCCCTCGCTGCGGTAGAGGGCGTGGAAGGCGCCGCGTTCCTCGAGGATGCGCAACATCTCCGCGGGCACCTGCCGGTCCAGGATGGTGGCGATCCGGGGCTCGTCCGCCTCGTCCTGGCGGCTGGAGAAGGCCAGCACCCGCCCGCTGCGGTCCTCCACCGTGACCGGTCCGTCCAGCAGCGCGGCGATCGCGTTGACCAACGCGAACAGGTCGCCGGCCGGCGCCCCGTCGAGGGTTTCGCCGCTCTGCGCGGTGCCCACCTCGTCCACCGCGAGCAGTGCCCGCAGCAGGGTGGTGACCTGCGACCAGGACGCGCCGGGGGTGAGCGACAGGATCACCACGCCGGTGCTCGCCACGGCCGCCTCGACCTCGGCGTCCACCACGATCGGGCCGCGGACCACGATGGCCGGTGCGCCCAGTCCGGCGGCGCGGTGCACCAGGGTGGCGATGGCGGCGGATCCGTAGACCGCGACGCCCAGGATCACCGCGCCCGGCGGGTGGGAGGGTTCGTCGTGCGGGTCGTGGATGAGCACACCGGTGATCTCGCGGTCGGGATCCGGCGTGCCGGCCGCCACCGCGAACAGGGTCGACCCGAGGTCGTCGATGATGCGCCCGAGGACGGCGCGCGGACGCCCGGTCATCGGCTGCCCACCGGCACGTGGGCGGGGGCGCCGCCCCGGACGGATATGCGCCCGGTGCCCGACGCGTCCACCCCATCGGGCACGCGCCCACCGCTCGGTGCGTCCACGCTGCCCGGCACGTCCATGCCACCGGGCACGTTCGTGCCGCCCGGCACATCCGCGCTGCTCGGCGCATCCGCGCTGCTCGGCACGCTCGTCCTGCTCGGCATGTTCAGGCCACCCGATACATCCACGTTGCTCGACACGTTCACGACAAGGGCATCCAATCCGTCGACACAGGTCCCCCGTCGAGCCTGTCGAGCCCGGGGGCCGGCCGTGTCGTCTTGGCCGGCCCGTGGGCGGAGTCTAAACGATCTTGGGGTGGATATGGGCGGGTAAGAACGGCATATCCCGCACGATCTCGAGTCTCACGGTCGGCGCCCCTCCGGTCCGCGGTCGAGCACGTACCGTCCGTCCCGGCCGAAGCCGCGCACCTGCCGGCCCTGGGCCATCAGCCCGCCCAGCACCTCGCGCACCGCCAGCCGCCATCCCCGCGCCGCCGACGGGTCGGTCCGGCGCAGCGCCTCGATGTCCCGCGGCACCGCCACGAGCACCACGTCCCCGTCGGTGCGGCCCTGGATCGGCCGCCCGTCGGGGGCCGCGTCCAGGCCGATCACGACCTCTCCCGCCAGATCCGCGGTGTCGACCGGCTGCGGTACGCCGGCGCAGGCGAGCGCGACCCGGTCGCTGCCCAGGTCCCACCGGGCCAGCAGCCGATCGGAGAGGTCGTCGCCGTTGATGGCGTCGGACATCGGCCCGTAGAAGTCGGCCAGGTACTCGGCGGGTGTCGCGCCGAGCTTGGCCAGGTTGAAGTAGGCGTTGCGCCCGACCAGGGGGTCGAACGTCCAGGTGACCCGGGTGATCCCGCGCTCCAGGCACCATGCGCGCTGGTACACCTTGAGCGCGTAGCCCACCTCGCGTCCGCGTGAGCGTTCGTCGACGCCGGCGATGTGCGAGTGCAGGCCGTCGGTGGAGAGCAGGCCCACACCCGCGCCGATCAACCGGTCGCCCTCGTAGGAGCCCGCGACGAAACCGCCGGCGTGTGACACCACGGTCATCAGCTCGGAGTTGATCATCGGGTTGGTCGGGTCGGGCTGCCAGACACGTTGGAACAGGTCGCACGCGTCGGCCATCTCGCCCAGGGTGTGCAGTTCGCGAATCTCGACGTGGGCCGCGCGAGCCGCGCGGTCGGCCGCCTCGGCCGCGCGGTCGCGAAGTGCACCGGAATCGGGTTCGGGTTCGCGGTCGGCGCGGTACAGGTCGCCGCCGGTACGCGCCCCCGCCGGTGTCGGCGTCATCGGGCCGTTGCCTCCGTCTCCGCGTCGATCGCGGATTCGACCGCCGCCCGCTCGGGCAACGGCTCGCCGATCGTGGGCACACCGGACAGCAGGGCCCGGGTGTACTCGTGTTCCGGGTTCTCCAGGACCTGCGCGGCCGGACCGCACTCGACCAGGACGCCTCGGTCCATCACCGCGATCCGGTCCGCCAGGTAGCGCACGACGGCCAGGTTGTGCGAGATGAACAACATCGCGAAGCCGAGTTCGCGTTGCAGGTCGCGGATCAGGTTGAGTACCGCGCCCTGGACCGAGACGTCCAGGGCGGAGGTGACCTCGTCGGCCACCAGCACGGCCGGCCGGGCGGCGAGCGCGCGGGCCAGTGCGACGCGCTGGCGCTGGCCGCCGGAGAGCGCGTGCGGCAGGCGGGTGCCGACGCCGGGGTCGATACCGACCAGGTCGAGGTAGCGGGCCACCTCACTCGCCCGCGTCGCACGGTCGCTGCGCGGCAGCGCCTCGGCGACCGAGCCGCCGATGGTCAGCCGCGGGTTCAGCGACGCGAAGGGGTCCTGGAAGACCAGCTGGATCGGCCTGCGCCCGGGCTTGCGGCCCTGGTCGACGCCGTCCACCAGGACCTGTCCCGAGTCGATCGACACCAGCCCGACCGCGGCCCGGCCCAGGGTGGACTTGCCCGACCCGGAGCCGCCGACCAGGCCGACCACGCTGCCCGCGGGCACGTCCAGGGAGACGTCGTCCACGGCGGTGGAGGCGTTGCGGCCGCGTCCGTACCGCACGGTGATGTTGCGCAGTTCGAGCGAACCGGACGTGGCGCTCGCAGCCGGGCCCGAGGCGGCTTCGGCGGTGGCGGAATCCACCGTGCTCACGGCTTTCATCGTGCCTCCTCCAGTTCGTGGGTGGCGGTAATGATCGGGTCCCAGCACGCGACGCGACGTCCGGGGCCGATCCGCTCCAGCACCGGCTCCTCGGTGCGGCAGCGGTCGGTGGCCCGGGCGCAGCGGGGCGCGAACGGGCAGCCGACGCTCTTCTCGCCGGGCTCGGGCGGGCGGCCGGGGATGGTCGCCAGCGGGATGTCCCGGTCGGTGGTCATGCTGGGCACCGCGCCGATCAGCGCGGCCGAGTACGGGTGGGCGACACCGTCGGCGAGGTCTCCGACGGGGAGTTCCTCCACGATCCGACCCGCGTACATGACCACGACGCGGTCGCACACCTGGGAGACGACGGCGATGTCGTGCGAGATGAGCAGCAGCGCGGCGCCCGATTCGGTGCGCACGTCCCGGAGCAGGGCCAGCACCTGGGCCTGCACGGTCACGTCCAGGGCCGTGGTCGGCTCGTCGGCGATGATCAGGCGGGGTTCGCCCATCAGGCCCATCGCGATCATCACGCGTTGGCGCATGCCGCCGGAGAACTCGTGCGGGCGCTTGCGGACCCGCAGTTCGGGGTTGATGATGCCGACCGCGTCCAGGCGGGAGACGGCCCGGGAGACGGCCGCCGCGCGCCCGGCGTTGTGGTGCACCTCGGCCACCTCGGCGAGTTGCCGGCCGACGGTGAGCGCGGGGTTGAGCGAGGCCATCGGGTCCTGGAACACCATGGCCATCGAAGTGCCCTTGGGCGCCTGCTTGTTCAGGTCCCGGTCGCCGAAGCGCAGCGTCCGGGCGCTGACCCGGCCGGGGTGCGGGACGAGTCCGGCCGCGGCGAGTGCGGTCAGGCTCTTGCCCGAGCCGGATTCGCCGACGATGCCGACCGCTTCGCCCTCGTCGACGGTGAGGCAGACGTCGTGCACCGCGGTGTGGCCGGGGAAGCGGACCTGGAGGCGGTCGATGTTCAGCAGGCCGGACGTGGTCTCCTCGGCGGGCGCCTCGGAGATCGCCTCGGCGGTCTTGATCTCGGGTTGCGGCGCGGTGCGGCCGGCGTTCGCCTTGGCGACCACCTCGCCGATCAGGCCGAAGGTGATGCCGGTGAGCACGATCGCGGCGCCCGGGCCGACCGCCGACATCGGGTCCACCATGACCCGGTCGAGTTGCTCGTTGAGCAGGCGTCCCCAGTCGTAGTCCGGCGGTTGCACGCCCAGGCCGAGGAAGGACAGACCGGAGAAGGCGACCAGGATGCCCGCGGCGGCGGTCGAGACGAACAGCGCGACGGGTTCGGCGATGTTGGGCAGGATGTGCCGGACGACGATCCGGAAGCGGCCGACGCCGAGAATCCGCGCCGCGGCCACGTAGTCGGTGCCGGCGACCGAGGCGGTCAGGTTCTGCACGAGTCGGGCGGTGCTGGGGGCCGCGCCCAGGCCGATGGCGAAGGCGGCGGAGAAGGTGCCGACGCCGAAGATGACCGCGAGGAAGAGCACGAACAGCAGGCTGGGGAAGGCGACGAGCAGGTTGACCACGGAGGTGACCAGGCGCCCGGCGCGGCGGCCGAGGACGGCCGGCAGCACGCCCAGGACCAGGCCGCCGACGACCGCGATGAGCGTGGCGAACAGGGTCAGTTCCAGCGTGAGCCGGGTTGCCACCACCACTCGGGCGGCGATGTCGCGACCGAGCGCGTCGGTGCCGAACAGGTGCTCGGTGCCGCTGTGTCGGCCGATCGCGTCGGTGTCGATCCGGTCGGCGGTGTCGCCGAGCAGCATGGGTCCGAAGATCGCCGTCAGGAGGATGAGCGTGCTCGCGACGGCCGCGGTGATCCCCAGTGGGGTGCGCAGGGCGAGGCGGAGTCTTGGTGCCTTGGACATCGTCAGCTCCCGCGAATCGTGGACTGGGGATCGGCGGCGGCGACGGCGAGGTCGACCACGAAGTTGATCGTGAGTGCGGCGGCTCCGTACACGAGCACGATGCCTTGGACGAGCGGGTAGTCCTTCTGCAGGATCGCCTGGACGATGGTCATGCCCAGGCCGGGCCACGCGAAGACGTTCTCGATCAGCACGGTGCCCGCCAGCAGGCCGCTGAGCAGCAGGCCGCCGAGGGTGAGCGAGGAGGTCAGCAGGTTGGGCAGCGCGTGCCGCAGGTAGACCAGTCGACCGGGCAGTCGCTTGGCCCGGGCGGTGCGCATGTAGTCCGTCTCGAAGACGCGCAGCGCCTCGACCCGAACGATCCGCGACAGCGCGGCGATCGGGGTGATGGCCAGTGCGAGCACCGGCAGGACGTAGGAGTCCGGCCCTTCGCGCAGCGCCACCGGGAACCAGCCGAGCGAGACCCCGAACACCGAGGCGAGACCTACGGCGAGGAGGAACTCGGGGATGGCCACGATCGCCCCGGTCGAGGAGGCGAACGCGAGCTCGCCGCGCCGGCGCCGGCCGTTGCGGGTCCACACGGCCATGGCCATGCCCAGCGGGATGGCCACCAGCATCACCAGGAGGAACGCGTAGATCGCGATCTCCATGGTCGCCGGCAGTCGGTCACCGATCATCCGGGACACCGGGACCCGGGCGGTGATCGATTCGCCCAGGTCGCCGTGGAAGAGCCCGCTCACGAAGTGCTTGTACTGGTCGATCAGCGAGTCGTCCAGGCCCAGTTGTTCCTTGCGGGCGGCGACCGCCTCGGGCGTGGCGTTGAGTCCCAGGGCGCCGCGGACCGGGTCGCCGGGGACGAAGTGGATCATCGCGAAGGCCGCGGTGACCAGTGCGGCGAGCGAAACCAACAGGCGCCCGGTGCGGCGTACGAAGAAGGAGGTCCAGGGGCCGAGCCGGAAGTCGATCAGCCGGCCGGCCGGGGTTGCGGTACTGGCTGCGGTGCTCATCGGCCACCGACCTTGCGCAGGGTGGTCGGAATGGGACCGCCACCGTCGAGTTGGAAGTTGTAGCCCCGAGCGAAATAGGGGGTCATCGAGTCCATGAAGGTCACCACATCGAGACGTTTGATCAACTCGGATTCGGCCGCGGTCCACTCGGGGCAGCCGGAGGTGTCCGGCTTGGCCATGGCGAGGGCCACGAAACGCTTGTGTTCGGGGTTGTCCAGCGAACCGAAGTTGAGCCCCTGCGGAGGAGGGGGTCCCATGAAGAACGGGAGGGCCTGGTCGGGTGTGGTCACCGAGAGCGGCGCCCACGCGACTTCCCACTGACCGCCCATGAGGATCGTGGCATTCGTCGCGGCGGTGGTCGGCTGGGTGCTGACCTTGACGCCGAACGAGTTCCATTGCTTGACCGCCAGCTCGACGGCGGCGATGAGCTGGTTGCCGAACACGCCGGGGTAGGGCATGGAGATCGACAGCTGTTTGCCGTCCTTGGTCCAGTACCCGCCGGACTTCTTCCAGCCCGCCGTCCGCAGCGCGTCCGCGGCCCGAGCCACGTCGTGCGGCGGAAGGTACTGGGTGACCGCGTCGTCGGTGCAGGGCGGCCCCATCGTGACACCGACGCGGGTGGCGGGTTGGCCCTTGCCGCCGGTGGCCACCGCACCGATCTGTTTGAGGTCGAGCGCCTGGATCAGCGCCCGGCGCACCAGGGGATCGGCGGTGACCCGGTTGGCGGCCTCGTTGAAGACCAGCATCCCCATGGGGTCGCGCTGGATGTTGGACTTGAGGCCGGCCGCGGCCAGTCGGGTGCGGTCGGCGCCCATGATGGGTGCGACGTTGATCTGCCCGCCGAGCAGCAGGTTCGCTCTGGTGGACTCGTTGGTGACGACCTTGAAGACCACCCGGTCGGGCAGGTCGGCGCTGCCGATGCCGTCCGGCCCCCAGGCGTAGCCGGCGCGCTTGGTGAAGGTGAAGTGGTCGCCCGGGACGACCTGGCTCAGTCGGTAGGGACCGGTGCCGTCGGACGCGTGGTTCAAGCCGTCGGGCGATCGCATGCCGTCGGGGCACACCACGCGCAACATCGCGGTGCCGCGGACCAGGAACGGGGCCGGCTCCGAGGTCTTCAGCGTCAGGGTGCCGGCCGCGTCGTCGGCGGTGGCAACGGTCCCGGGCGGCACCATCAGGCCGTACAGCGGCGACTTGTTGGCCGGGTCGGCGATGTAGGCGTACTCGGCGGCGATGTCGGAGGGGGTCAGTGCCCTGCCGCTGTCGCACATCACGTCGCGTCGGATCGTGAAGGTCGCCGAGGTCGCGTCGGAGGTCCATTTCTCGGCGACGCCCGAGACGATCCGCCCGTCGGGCGCGACGTTGATCAGCGAGTCGTAGGAGTACCGGTTCATGGTGACGGCCGACGAGCTCAGCGTGGTCAACGGATTCATGTTGCCGGGGTCGCCCTCGATGGCGATCGTGACGGTGTCGCCGTCGCCCGCGCCGCCATCGGCCGTGGTGCCGCCGCAGCCGGCGGCGAACAGGCCCAACGCGACGGCTGCGGCGGCCCCGCGCGGAGCGCGTCTCATCTCGCCCCCCCGGCCGGACACTCGACCGCGTCGTGCCCGGCGACGGATGCGACGGCCGACTCGCCGGCCGCGATCCGCGGGAGGGCACGGGTCATGTGCAGGAAGCGGGCCCGGTCGCCGTCCCCGAGGAAGGCGTACTGCGCATGTCGCGCGCCGCGCGGTTCGACCTCGATCAGCGTACGGGCGTCGCGGACCACCAGTGCGGTGGTGCGGACGTGGTCGCCGCCGGACATCTCGGCGGCGGCGCCGATGTTGCGCGTGGTGAGCACCAATCCCTCCTCGGATTCCGCCACGTCGAAGACCATCGCCTGTGAGGCGTACCGGCCGACGAAGAAGCGCGAGTCCACCGCCGGCGGCTCGACGGGGGGCGTGGCGGGCTCCGGGACCACCACGTCCGCACTCGTCGCGAACACGTCGCGGACCAGGTCGTACATCACGGTCAGGTCGCCGCCGTTGGTGAGGATGGCGATCGAGACGCCGCTCTCGGGGGCCACCCGCAGGATCGCGCTCTGGCCGATGGCGCCGCCGTCGTGCCCGATCACCGGGCCGCCGACCCAGTCGAAGAGGTTCCAGCCCAGTCCCCACACGGTGCCCACGGCCCCGATGTCGGGCACCTGGACCTGCGGCTCGCGCATGGCCAGCGCGGACTGCTCGGACAGCAGGCGGGTCCCGTCCGGGAGCAGTCCCCGCGCGACGTGCGCGGCGGCGAAGGCGACCAGATCGCTCGCGGTCGTGGTCAGGGTCGAGCCGGCCGGTGCGTTGGAGCGCGGCCCTTCCCATTTCGGCACCCGGACGGGGGTCCCGTCCGGCCCGGCCCCGTGCCCGATGGCCACCCGGTGCAGGATCGCCTCGTTCGGGTTGGTGGCCACCCGGGACAACCCCAGGGGCACCGCGATCCGCTCGCGCAGCGTCTCCTCCCAGGTCTGCCCGGTGAGCACCTCGACGAGCCGGCCGAGAACCACGAAGCCGGTGTTGCAGTACGAGAACATCTCGCCGGGCGGGAAGAGTTGGCCCGCGTCCCGGGCCAGTCCCGCGACCAGCTCGGCCACCGCGTCGTCGCCGGGACCGTGGTCGTCGAACAGGTCGCCCTCGAACCCGGCGGTGTGGCACAACAGCTGCCGCGTCGTCACCACCTGCGCGGCGGCCTCGTCCACGATCCTGAAGTCCGGCAGGTACGTGCGCACCGGGGCGTCCAGGTCCAGCACGCCCTCGTCGACGAGCTGCATGATCAGCGTCGCCGTCCAGACCTTGGTGATCGATCCGATCTGGAAGATCGACTCCGGCGTCGCGGGGTACCCGATCTCCACGTCGAGCACACCCGTGGCGGCCGTGACCGTCTCATCGCCCATCCGTACCGCGACGCTCGCGCCGGGGATGTTGCCACGCTTGGCCAGCTCGCCGAGTCGGGTCGCTAGATACTCGGGCGTCGGCAGTGTCCGGGCAGCGGGCCCGGGCACCTCGGATCGTCCCATCGTGGGGTACCTCCTGGGAAGGCGGCGGCGAGTGCCGCAGAGGACGATCACGGTAGGCAGCGCCCGAAGGCCTCGAATCGTCGTCGTGGACGAAGAACGGCCGATGAACCTGTCCGAATCACCGACGCCGAGCGGCACCGCTTCCGGCAATCCTCGGCAGTGGCCGCCGACGGTCCGCGCACCGACCGCCTCGGTTTGCCGAGGACGCACGCGAATCGGGCCGGCCACGGGCAACGCGACGAGGCGGGAGCAACCGATGGACGTGTACATCTCGATCGACATGGAGGGCGTGGCGGGCATCGCCACGCTGGACCAGATCTGGCGCGGCGGCACCGGCTATCCCCGGGCCCAGCACCTGATGACCGGCGAGGCCAACGCCGCGATCGAGGGCGCTTTCGCGGCGGGCGCGGAGCGCGTACTGATCAACGACAGCCACGGCACGATGGACAACCTGATCGCCGAGGACCTGGATCCCCGGGCCCGGATGATCCTCGGCTCGCCCAAGGCCCAGTGCATGGCCCACGGCCTGGGCCCGCAGCACGCGGTGGCCCTGTTCGTCGGCTACCACGCGGCGGCCGGCAAGCCGGGCGTGCTCTCGCACACCTTCTCCGGCAACTTCACCTCGGTGAAGCTGAACGGCCGGCACGTCACCGAGGCCGAGGTCATCGCCCTGCTCGCGGCCCGGCACAGCGTGCCGATCGGGCTGGTCACCGGCGACAACCACGTGTGCTCGGTCGCCGAGGAGGCGTTCCCCGGCGTGGTCACCGCGCAGGTCAAGTC
This sequence comes from Embleya sp. NPDC050493, assembly GCF_044458105.1. NCBI lineage: Bacteria > Bacillati > Actinomycetota > Actinomycetes > Kitasatosporales > Streptomycetaceae > Embleya > Embleya sp. NPDC050493. The sequence continues at coordinate 6,769 of NZ_JBITHP010000029.1, read as the reverse complement.
CGCCGAGGGGTGGGCGGCGGCGGACACCATGCACCCCTCCCTGGCCCGGGACCTGATCCGGGAGAAGGCCGCACTGGCGGTCGCGAACGCGTCCTCGCTGCACGCGTTGCCGATGCCCGAGGAACTGGTGCTGGAGGTGGGCTTCCAACTCCCCCTGGCCGCCGAGTTCGCCACCTCGGTACCCGGCGCGGAACGCCTGGATCTGCTGACGGTGCAGTGCACGGTGGCGGACCCGGACACGCTGATGGACGTGATCAACCTCTGGTACTCGGTGGCCGCGCACGCCTCCGCCAACCACCTGCCGAACACGGGCAAGCGCTGAGCACCCCCATCGGGCCCTGCGGGCCCACCCGACGATTCACGGAGCGCACATGAGCACCGGCCGAGAGCCGATCGAGCCCGCCAAGACCATCCGGGACATCTTCGACGCTGCCGAGGTCGACGGCTACCTGCACGTACGCGACCTCGACGGCGACGACGAGGTCGACTATCGGGCCGACGCCCCGGTCGTCCTGGCCTCGGTCTTCAAGATCCCGATCGCCCTGGAGTACGCCCGCCAGGCCGCCTCGGGCCGGCTGGATCGGGCCGGGCGGCACCTGGTCACCGACGCCGACAAGGAAGGCGACGGCATCGGCACCGACGGCTGCATGCACGACGTCGAGATGAGCGCGCGCGACCTCGCCTACATGATGATGACGATGAGCGACAACGCGGCCACCGACGTGGTGCTCGGCCTGGTCGGCCGCAAGAACGTGCGGGCGACGCTGGACGAGTTGGGCTGCCACGCCACCTCGGTGACCGGCTGCAAGGAACTGTTCGCGAGCGTGATGAGCGACCTGGGTATCGACCGCGACGCCGCGGACGCCGACGAGCAGCTCGCACAGGTCACCCCCGACCGGCTCCGCACGCTGGCGGTGCGCGACCCCGAGCACACCGCCTCGACCACCCCGCGCGAGATCACCAAGCTGCTCGCCGCCATCTGGCGCGACGAGGCCGGCCCCGCCGAGGCGTGTGCCGAGGTGCGCGAGATCATGGGCCGGCAGATCTGGCCGCACCGACTGTCCTGCACGTTCGGGGACGAGATCCGGGTCTCCGGCAAGACCGGCACCCTGTGGGGTGTGCGCAACGAGGCCGGCGTCGTGGAATACCCGGACGGCAAGCGCTACGCCGTCGGCGTGTTCCTGCGCTCGGAGTCGATGGGCTTCCGCCTCCCGCGCGCCGACGCCGCGATCGGCCTGGCCGCGCGGGCCGCGATCGACCACCTGCGCGCCTGATCCGATGCCGTACCCGGCGACCCGTGCCCTGTCGCCGGGTACGGCATCAGCGCGTGTTCCGGAGGGGGCTCGGGAACACGCCCGGGACCCCGCGTCCTCGACCCGGCTTGCCGTCCCGCCGGGTCAGGACGCGGGGTCTCCCGCCCTGCGGGCCACGTACACGGTGTTGGTCGCCGTACCGCCCTGGAGCGGATTGTCGAAGTCGACCACGTGCGCGGCCGAGTCCGCGAACACCTCGGCGAGCACCGCGCCGAACTCGGCGTCCGGCGGGTCGTTCGACCAGAGCGCGAAGACGCCGTCCGGGTGCAGCCGATCGGCCAGCGCGCGCAGTCCGGCGGGCCGGTAGAGCGCGGCGTGGCTGGGGTGCAGCACGTGCCGCGGCGAGTGGTCCACGTCCAGCAGGATCGCGTGGAAGCGCCGACCCGGTGCCTGTGGATCCAACCCCCGGGGATCACCCGCCAACGCGAAGAAGTCGCCCCGGGCCAGCCGACAGCGGGGATCGCCCGCCAGTGCGGCGCCCAGCGGCACCAGGCCGCGCCGATGCCAGTCGATCACCTCGCCGAGCGCGTCGATCACGATCAGGCTGCGCAGGCGGGGGTCGTCCAGCGCCGCCTTCGCGGTGTACCCGAGCCCGAGCCCGCCCACCACGACGTCGAGTTCGGCATCGGGCAGCGCGGCCAGGCCGAGTCGGGTGAGGGCGATCTCGCCCGCGGTGAACAGGCTGGACATCAGGAACTCGTCGCCGAGCTTGACCTCGTACACGTCCTCGCCCGTGGCCGGGTCCCGCCTGCGGCGCAGGCTGATCTCGCCCATCGGCGTCGGCCGCCAGTCGAGTTCCTCGAAACGCGCGCTCATCCGTGCACCCTCAACCGTGTCGGTGCCGCTCTCCGGCGCCAGTGGGTGGTCAGCCTATAGAGCGCACGGCACCGCCGCCGCCGGGCGCGAGGGGTGGGACCCGGCAGCGGTCGTGCTCGCGACTCCCGGCGGGCGGGGCGGCCGGGCTCGCGACCGGACACCCGCGCGGATCCCGGAGGTCCGGCGCGTGGGGGCGGCGTTCGGGCGGCCCGGCGGAGTCCGGCGCGCGCCGTGACCGGGTTGGTGGCGGCCACGGAGTCGAGGCCGATCTTTCGTCGGCGGCGACGGTGCGGCCCGGTGTGGGCCGGCGGAGAGTGACGCCATGCGAATGCCGGCGGAACCGACCTCTGGAGCCCGACGATGACCGCACTCGCGACCGACCGCCCCGGAGGGCGCCCGCGGATCCGCGACTTCGGCCACGCACTGGGGCCACTGGATCCCGGGACGTGGAACGCGATCACCGACGTGCCGGGCGTCCGCGTGGGCCACACCACGCTGTGCGACGCCGAGGCGGGGCCGTACTCGGGGGTGACCGCGATCGTGCCGGACGCGCTGCACACGCACGGCCCGCTGCGCGCCGGGCGGTTCGCCGGCGGCGGCCACGGAAGGTTCGTCGGAGCCACCCGACCGGTCGAACCCGGCGAACTGGAGACTCCGTTGTTGCTCACGTCCACGCCGTCCGCCTTCCGGGTCGACCCCCCGGCGACCCGGCTGCCGGGGCGGGCCGAACCGGCGCCGATCCGGGTCGATCCGGTGTTCGGCGGGATCGACGACATGTGGCCGTCCCAGGCCGGACCGCGACCGTTGACCGCGGCGCACGTGCACGCCGCGCTCGCCGGCGCCTCGACCGGCCCGGTGCCGCAGGGCAACGTGGGTGCCGGCACCGGTGCCTGCGCACTGGGCTACCAGGCGGGCATCGGCACCGCGTCGCGCCGGGTGCCGACGGATGGCGGCGAGGCGACCGTGGGCGTCCTGGTCCGGGCCGATATGTCCGGTGAACTGCGCCTGGGCGGCCAGGTGATGCGGCCCGCCTCGCTGGGCCTGCCGACTGCCGGGCCCACCCGCGAGGAGCGTTCGTGCGTGGTCGTGGTCTGCACCGACCTGCCCTGCTCCACGCGCGAGCTGACCCGGATCGCCGGCCGCGGTGTGTTCGCCCTGGCCCGGGTCGGCGCGGCGTTCGCGCACGGCAGCGGCGACTACGGGATGGCCTTTTCCACCGCACCGCCGGGCGCGGCCGCGCCGCTGCCCTCGGCACTGCTCGACACGGTGTTCACGGCGACCATGGACGCCGTCGAAGAGGCGGTCCTGGACGCCCTGTTGGCCGCGGACACGGTCCACGACCCGGCCGGGCACCGGGCGTACGCGCTGCCGCACGCGGCCGTCCGCCGCGCCCTCCGATGAGCGACGCGGCGCGCCCGGCCCGGTGCGCCGAGGTCGGCCGAGGGTAGCGAAAGGGCCGGCGCACCGGAACGAGTGTTTCCCACTTCGGATTTTCCTGCCATTTCCCCACCGGAACGTACCGCGTAATGACACTGTGTTCACGAGTCGATACCTACCGCTATCACCGGCGGGTGTCGGCGTCGTTCGCGCGATCCGATGAAGTGGGAAGGGACCGACGTGAGTTCACAGCAACCGCAGCCGATCAGCCTGTACCCCGAACTGGACGAGGCGACCTTGACGCAGGTCGTCGAGGCATTGGAGACCGGGCAGGTCGGGCGCCTCGCCCCGGCCAGGGCGGCCGAAATCGAGGAGGCCCGGGCCCGGGCCGACTTCAGCAGGGTCACCGTGCCCGGCGACCGAGGTGTCGGACTGGACGGCGGACTCTGGCTGCACCGGGACGACCGGTCCAGGCCGTTGATCGTGATGCCGTCGCCGTGGGTGAATCTGGGCTGGGTCGTCTACGTGGTCCAGGCGACCCTGTTCGCCCTCAAGGGCTACCACGTACTGGCTTACACCGCACGGGGGTTCGGCGCGTCCGAGGGCGAGGTCGAGGTGGCCGGCACCGAGGACGTCGCGGACGGCAGCGCGGCGATCGACTTCGTGACGGACCGGGCCCGGGGCGAGATCAGCGCCGTCGGCTTCCTGGGCGACTCCTACGGCTCCGGCATCAGCCAACTGGTCGCCGCCGAGGACATCCGGGTGGACGCGGTGGTGGCGCTGAGCACGTGGGGCGACCTGGGCGAGGCGTTCTACGAGAACGGCACCCGGCATCTCGCCGCGGTTTCCACGCTGTTGGGCGCCGCGGCCGAGGCCCGGTTGAGCGAACGCACGCGGCAGGCGTTCGAGGACGTCCTGTCCAACCCGGATGTGCGCCCGTCCCTGGAGTGGGCGCTGCCGCGGTCGCCGCACCACCACGTCGGCAAGATCAACCGCCGCGGCGTGCCCATCCTGTACGCGAACGCGTGGCACGAGACGCTGTTCCCCACCAACCAGACGCTGAAGATGTTCAACGCGCTGACCGGCCCCAAACGCCTCCTGTTGTCCATCGGCGACCACTCCGGGCCGGAGTCGCCGGGCATCATCGGACTGCCGAACCGGATCTGGGCGGACGCGCACCGGTGGTTCGACCACCACCTCAAGGACGTTCCCAACGGCATCGACACCGAGGGCCAGGTGGTCACGCAGATCATGTGGAAGGGCCCGATCGAGGAGCAGCCCACGTGGGGCGCGGTCACCGGACGGACCGAACGGCTCTACCTGTCCGGCCCCTCGAACGGCGGCGACGGCACGCTCGCCGACAAGCCCGGACTCGACACGGACGTGATCTTCCGGTCCGGCGCGGACACGCCGGCCACCGTCGCGAACAAGATCATCTTCTCCGGCTACGCGGAGATGGCCGGCCTGCCCAAGGTCTACCCGACCGACGAGATCGACCGTGCGCACGCGGGCGTCTGGAGCACGGCACCATTGCCCGTCGCGTTGAAGCTGCGCGGCGTCCCCCGACTGCATCTGACCTACACGGCGCAGGGGCCGACGCCCTCGCTGATCGCGCACCTCTTCGACGTGGACGCCGACGGCAAGGCCCACATCGTCACGCACGCGCCGTTCACCGACGTCGAGGGCACGGCCGGACAGCCGGTCGCCCTGGACATCGCACTTCAGGCCACCGGTTACGACGTCGCAGCCGGCCACCGGGTGATGCTGGTGTTGGACACGTTCGACCCCTTCTACGGGTCGGCGCCGGTCGAGGGCAGCACGATCACCGTCTCCCCCTCCGAGGAGGACCCGTCCTACCTGGAACTGCCGGTGAGTTGACGATGCGGTAGTCGATCGTGCCTGCTGCCCGGCGCCGGTGCGACTCTCCGGTCGTCGCGCCCCGCGCCGGGCAGCCCCGTCGCGCGGTTCCCTGTCCCGGTATTCTCCGTCCTGGGCAACTCTCGTGCACAACACGGAGTTTGACAGATTTTGCCGACCGCTCGAACGCGCATTGAACGGGGCAGGCCGACCGTGTGAGCGTTTGCCGATCGGGCACGAACCCGGCGGCCACGCTCGTCGGCGGTTCGCTCTCCTTGCGGACACGCATGGCGAAGCCGGATTCGTGGTCGAGGTCTACCTTCCACTCAAGGAGCCTCGATGAATCGCAAAACGGTGACGGCCGGGACTGTCCTGGCCGTGCTCGCCGGGTTGGCGGTCTCCACGACCGCGCAGTCGGCTTCCGCCGATCCGCCTTCCCCTTCCGGCTCGCAGGCCCTGGCGGTCTCCGCCGCCGACCGGGCCGCTGCCAGTGGTCTGGACACCCTCGCCAAGGGTCCCGACGAGGAGTACCAGCGCCAAGCGGTGACCCCCTGGGTCAACGGCCTCTACTCCGTCGCCTACGAGCGCACCTACCGGGGCATCCCGGTGGTCGGCGGCGACGCCGTCGTACTCGCCGACGGCCAGGGCCGCGTCCGCGCGACCCAATCCGCCACCAGCACCCGGATCTCGGCGAACACCACGGCGCGGATCGACGCCGCCGCGGCCGAGGCCACCTCCAGGACCAGGCTCGCCGCGGTCGACAAGGTCGAATCGCACCGCCTGGTCGTCCGGGTCAAGGACGGACGAAGCACCCTGGCCTGGGAAACCGTCCTGGCCGGTCGTACCACGTCCGCGCCCAGCCATTTGCACGTCTTCGTCGATGCGAGCACGGGCACGGTGCTCGACACCGTCGACGACGTCAAGGCCGGCAGCGCGAACAGCCAATGGAACGGCCCGAGTCCGCTGGCCATCGACACCACCAACAACAACGGCACCTACTCGCTGCGCGACCCGAACCGTCCCGGTCTGACCTGCGCGGACTACAGCACCGGCCAGGTGTTCTCCAAGTCCAGCGACTCGTGGGGCAACGGCCAGGCGTCCAGCAAGGAGACCGGCTGCGCCGACGTCATGTGGGCGGCGCAGAAGGAATGGAACATGCTCCGCGACTGGCTCGGTCGCAACGGGCACAACGGCACCGGCGGGAGCTGGCCGGTCAAGGTCGGCCTCAACGACGTCAACGCCTACTGGGACGGCTCCTCCGTCTCCATCGGGCACAACCAGTCCAACCAGTGGATCGCGTCCATGGACGTCGTCGGCCACGAATTCGGCCACGGCATCGACCAGTTCACCCCCGGCGGCGCAGGCACCGAACCGGGCCTGGGCGAGTCCACCGGCGACATCATGGG
>NZ_JBITHP010000028.1:71629-140661 GCF_044458105.1 Embleya sp. NPDC050493 | reverse complement strand
GCGGGGTGTGCGGACGAATCGAACGACCGGCCCGGGGGGGTGGGGCGCTGGGCCGCCCCGGGGGGCCCCCCCCCCCCCCCGCCCCCCCCCCCCCCCCCCCCCGGCCCGGCCCGACCCGCCCCCACCAGCCGTGACCCGACCGACCCGAACCGGGCGAGCCGGTTGGAGCTAGGGTCGAGCAGATGACCAACGAGTTCCTGCCGCCCGAGCAGTGGTACGCGCAATTGCCCACCCTCTACGCCGCCGCCTCCGCATTGATCACCGATGCCGAGGACCGGGTGCTCCTGGTCAAACCCAACTACCGGGACTACTGGAACCTGCCCGGCGGCTTCGTCGACCGCAACGAGCCACCACACGTCGCGTGCGCGCGCGAAATACGCGAGGAGCTCGGACTCGACCTCCACGTCGGCGAGTTGCTGGTGATCGACTGGGTGCCCGAGCTCGACCCGAGGCCGCGACCGCTGACCGGCTGGATGTTCGACGGCGGCACGCTCACCCCCGAGCAGATCGCCGCGATCCGCATCCAGGAGGACGAACTCGACGAGTACGCGTTCGTCACCCTCGACCGAGCCGCCGAACTGCTGCCGAGCACCGTCGCGCCACGCGTCCCGGCCGCCGTCCGGGCCCGCGCCCTCGGCCGCGCCGTATACCTGCCCAGGCCCGACCCGACCGGCCCCCGCCCCGACCAGACCGGGCACTGACCCGACCCGACCCGCCCGGCACCGACCCGGCCCGACCCGCCCGGGCACCGACCCGACCGGGTACCGACCCGGCCGGTCCGAGCCGCGATCCGACCGGGCCCGCGCCGCAACACCCGACTTCCACACCCGCTGGGCCCGAATAGCCGACCCGAGCTCCGCCCCGGTCGGGACCCCGCCCCCAGACCCAGCCCCTCCGGCACGGTCCCCCGTGTCCCACCCCCGGCCCCCCGGCCGGATCCCCTCCCTCCCGCCGCCTACACCAACTCCCGCCCCGCCGCCGTCATTTGGCCATTCCGGTCACATCGCCACACGCTTCCCCGGTACGTTTCCGGCGATGCACCGACGAATCGCGATCCGTGATTCGCGGCCGTCTCGATTCGGGTGGGGCCCGAGTGCCGTGCGGGGTGGGGATCGACGTGCCCCGATGGAGACGGCCGGGTGTGGTCCATCTTCAGGGAGGGGATCCCGATGTCGCTCCATCACGCACCGCCCGGGCGCCGGCCGGACCGCAGGCGCCGCAGTCGTTCGGCCGAGCACCCCGATCCGCGCCACCCGCACGGCTCCCGGCAACGACCAGGCGCCCGGCCGCCGTTCCGCGCGTTGCCGCGCCGCCCGATCGCGCTGATCGCGACCGTCGCGGTGATCGCCTCGGGACTCTTCGCGGGTGCGCTCACCCGGGCCACGCCTGCGGCCGCGGCCCGCCCCGGTGTGTCCGCCTACGTCGCCAACTCCGGTTCGAACACGGTGTCCGTGATCGACACCGCGACCAACACCACGACGGCCACCATCCCGGTGGGCCGGGGGCCGTACGGGCTCGCCGCCAACCACGCAGGCACCCGGGTCTACGTGGCCGACTTCGACTCGGCCGACATCTCGGTGATCGACACCGCCACCGACACGGTCACCGGCACGATCGCCACCGGCGGCGCGCCGTTCGCGATGGCCGTCGACCCGACCGACACCCGCCTGTACGTCGCCCAGGGCAATTCCGTGCTGGTGGTGAATACGGCGACCAACACCGTCGCGGCCACGATCGCGGTCGGCACCAACCCGGTCGCGGTCCTGGTCGCCCCTGACGGCGCACACGTGTACGCGGTCAACAACGCCGGCCACGACATCTCGGTGATCGACACGGCCACCGCCGTCGTCGGCAAGACCATCGCGCTTCCCGGCTCGCCCGACGGGGCCGCGCTCAGCCCCGACGGAACACACCTGTACGCCGTGGACGACCGGTCCGGCCTGTGGGTCCTCGACCTGACCGCCGGCGGGGCGCTCACCGCGACCGTCCCGATCGGCGACGGCAGCAACGTCGCGGTGAACGCGACCGGCACCAGGGCCTACGTCTCCGCGTTCCCGGCCGCCGTCAAGGTGGTCGACCTGACCACGAACACGGTGACCGACACCGTGTCGGTGGGCAGTTACCCGGCCAACCTCACGCTGCACGTGGCGGGCGGCTTCGTCTACACCACGAACGCCGTGTCCGGCGACGTGTCGGTGATCGACACCGCGTCCGACACGGTGGTGGCCACCGTCCCGGTCGGGAGCACCCCGTACGGCATCGTCGTGGTCGGCGTCCCGCGGCCGCGCACCGTCACCTCGGTGAGCCCGAACACCGGCCCGGCAACCGGCGGTACCTCGGTGACCGTCACCGGTACGCACTTCACCGGCAGCACCGCCGTCGCGTTCGGCGCTACCCCGGCCACATCCTTCACCGTCGTCGACGACACGACCATCGTCGCTGGCGCACCGCCCGGCGCACCCGGCACCGTCGACGTCACCGTGACCGGCCCCGGCGGCACGAGTGCGACCTCGGCCGCCGACCGGTACACCTACGTGGCCGCGCCCACGGTCACCTCGATCAGCCCGAACTCCGGTCCCGAGGGCGGCGGCACGGTGGTCACCGTCACCGGCACCGACCTCGCGGGCGCGACCGGCGTCACCTTCGGTCCGGGCCGGCCCGCGACCTCGGTCTCGTGCACCGCGACCTCGTGCACCGCCACCGCGCCGCCGGGGCCGGGGGCCGGCCAGGTGGACGTCCGGGTGAGCACCGCCGGTGGGACCAGCGCGACGGTTCCCGCGGATCGCTACACCTACGTCGCGAGCACGGCCGACGTGGCGGTGGCGCTCCGGGCCACCGGCGTACCGTCGTTGTTCAACGCGCACATCGACTACACGGTCACCGTCACCAACCGCGGTCCCGACGCGCTCGGTTCGGCGACCGTCACGGCGCCGCTGCCGGTGCCGATGACCGCGACGTCACCGGACTGCGCGGTGGCCAACCGCACGGTGACCTGCACGGTGGGTCCGCTGGCCAAGGGCGCGGCGACCACCCGCCACTTCACCGCCCCGGTCGGCCTGCTCGGCCTGGGCCTCGCCTACGAGGTCACCGCGAGCCGCACGGCGAGTACACCCGGCGATCCCGATCCGGCGAACAACGCCGCCACGACCTCGTGCACCGTGGTCACGTCACTGATCATCCTCTGCTCGTGACCCCCGGGCGGCTCCCGCGTCGATCCTCCGCCCCGGCGCGGACGGCTTCCGGGCAACCCGGAAGCCGTCCCTGACGGCCGATCAGGACACCTGCGGCGGGCCGGACTTCCGGCCCGCCGCAGGGCGCGTCCGGGCTACGCCGATCGCGAACGCGCGCAAAACGTGCTGCTCCGAACCGGGTGTCGCGGTGATGATGGGCCCGCGCACGTGTGCGACTCGCACCGCATCGGGTCGGACCTCGGTCGGACCGCACCCCGGTGCCGCGCCTCGGCTCCCGATGGGCGCACCCGGACCCACGAAAGCGAACGCATGAGACCCTCCTCGGCCCCCCACGACCCCGATCGACTCGACGCCTCGATACCGGCGCCGCCCCCACCGACGGACCCCCACGACCCGGCCCACGAGAACTCCCTCGACATCCCGATCGACCTCCCGCACGACCCGACCGAAACACCGGCCGAGGCCGAGCGGCCCACCGGCGTGACCCCGATCGAGCTGTTCTTCGACCTGGTCTTCGTCTTCGTGCTCACCCAGGCCACCCACCAGGTGGAGTCCCACCCGGGCTGGAGCGGACTGTTCCAGGGCATGTTGCCGCTGGCGGCGATGTGGTGGATGTTCGGCGCGTTCAGCTGGCTGACCAACGCGGTCCGCCCGGACGCGACGGTGGTCCGGCTGCTGCTGGCGCTCACGATGACCTCGTTCTTCGTGATGGGCCTGGACCTGCCCTACGCGTTCGACCCGGACGGCTGGGCGTTCGGCCTCGCCTTCCTGGTCGCCGTCGCGATGCACGTCGCGCTGTTCCTGACCGCGTCCCAACCCTCGGCCCGAGCCGGGATCGTTCGACTCGCGCCCTTCAACGCGGTCGGCGGCGTGCTGATCCTGATCGCGCCGCACCTGCCGGACGCCGGCACGTGGGTGTGCTGGGCGGCGGCCATCGCGGTGCTGTACCTGTCGATGGTGATCGGACGCGTCCGCGGATTCGTGGTCGAGCCGCACCACTTCGTCGAACGACACGGCCTGATCATCCTGATCGTGCTCGGCGAATCGGTCGTGGCCGTCGGCATCGGCGCGGGTGGTCGGCCGGTCGACTGGAAGCTCGCGGGGGGCATCCTGCTCGGCATCGCGGTCGCCACCGGCATCTGGTGGACGTACTTCGGCAGCGACGACGAACGTACCTTGCGGGCCATGTCGGAGGCGCCCGTGGAGCGCCGGCAGATGCTCGGCTACGTGGCGTTCGGCCTGGCACACGCGGTGATGATCGCCGGCATCGTGCTGGTCGCGGCGGGTATCTCGGACGCCATCCACCACCTGGGCACCCACACGAATCGCTGGTGGCTGGGCGCGGGCCTGGCCACGTTCCTGCTGGGTCACGCCTGGCACCGCTACGTTCTGGCCGCGGGCCCGATCGAGGAACGCGTCGTCGTCGCGGTGGTGGGGGTACCGCTGATCGCGTCCGTGGCGGACACGGGCTGGCTCGTACTCGCGGTCGCCACGCTGCTCCTCGCGACCATGACCGTGACCGACCACTTCCGCCGGACCCACGCCGCGGAGGAGCCGGACCCGCGACCGGTGACCGCGACCGGCTGACCCGCGGGTCGAACCGCCGGCCCCCGACGCGACGAAACGGGGTGGGCCCGAGCCTTCGCTCGGGTGCACCCCGTCCGGATGCCGGGCCCGGATCGCGTCCCGATCCCCTCCGGTCGGGATCTGCCGCCGCGCGGCCACCGACCACACACCCCGCCACAACCACGGACACCCGCCGCGCTGCCCATCGGCAGCACGGCGGGTGTCGGTCACCTCGGTGTCCCCGTCAGTGGGTCACCCGGAAGCCCCGGTCAGGGGACCTTCACCAGATCCGCCGGTACTGCCTCCCCGGCCTGCTCCGCAGCCCGGGCGTCGATGTGCTTCCGCAGACTCTCGCCCTCCACGTCGACGTTCGGCAGGATGCGGTCGAGCCACTTCGGCAGCCACCACGCGGACTTGCCCAACAGCGCGAGCACGGCCGGAACGACCGCCATGCGGACCACGAAGGCGTCCAGGAACACGGCCGAGGCGAGGCCGAAACCGATCATCTTGATCATCGAGTCGGTCGCCCCGATGAAGCCGGAGAAGACCGCGATCATGATGATCGCCGCGGCGGTGACCACGCGTGCGCCGTGCTTGAAGCCGCTGACGACCGCCTCGCGCGGGCTCTCGCCGTGCACGAACGCCTCGCGCATTCCGGTGACGAGGAAGACCTCGTAGTCCATCGCCAGGCCGAACACCACACCGATCAGGAAGATCGGCATCATGCTCATGATCGGCCCGGTCTGTTCGACACCGAACAGCTCGTTCAGCCAGCCGTACTGGAAGACCATGACCACCGAGCCGAGCGCCGCGGCGACCGACAACAGGAACCCGAGGGCCGCCTTGAGCGGCACCAGGATCGACCGGAACACCGCGATCAGCAGCAGGAAGGCGAGCCCGACCACCAGGATCAGGTACGGGAGCAGTGCGTCGTTGAGCTTCTGCGAGAAGTCGATGTTCAACGCGGGGGTACCGCTGACCAGCGTCCTCGATCCGTTCGCGGAGTCGGCCGTCTTGACCGTGGAGCGGATGTCGTGGACGAGCGTCTCGGTCTTCGGGTCGCTCGGCTTGGTGGTCGGCGTGACCTGGATGGTGGCCAGGTTGCCGGCGTCGTTGAAGGCGACGGCGCCGACGGAGGCGACGCCCTTGCCCTTGAGGGTCTCGACCTGTCGGCGGACCGCCTCGGCGGCGGTCGGGCTGTCCTTGCTCTTGGCGGTGTCCACGACCAGCATCAGCGGACCGTTGAACCCGGGGCCGAAGCTCTCGGCGAGCATGTCGTACGCCTGGCGCTGCGTGGTGCTGGTCGGCTGCGCGCTGTCGTCCGGCAGGCCGAGGTTCATGCTCGCCGCAGGCAGCGCGACGGCGCCGAGCCCGACCACGGAGAACAGCAGTACGGCCACCGGGTGGCGCAGTACGAAGCGGGCCCAACGCGAGCCCATGTTCGGCTTCTCGTGACCGTGGCCGAGGCCGGCCTCGTGCTTGGCCGCGCGCTTGCGGTCCTTGCGGCCGAAGATGCGCTTGCCGGCGAAGCCCAGCAGCGCCGGCACGAAGGTCAGGGCCACCAGGACGGCGATCACGACGGTGAAGGCCGCGGCCAGACCCATCTCGGTGAGCACCGGGATGTTCACCACGGCCAGGCCGGACAGCGCGATGACGACGGTGAGCCCGGCGAAGACGACCGCCGAACCCGCGGTGCCCACGGCCCGCCCGGCGGCCTCCTCCGGTTCACGCCCCAGCCTCAGCTCGGTGCGGAAACGGGAGACGATGAACAACGCGTAGTCGATGCCGACCGCGAGACCGATCATCATCGCCAGCGTGGACGTGCTCTCGGAGAGGTCGAAGATGCCGGCCACCGCGGTGATCCCGGCTATGCCGATACCGACCCCGAGCATCGCGGTGAGCAGCGGCAACCCGGCGGCGATCATCGCACCGAAGGTGATCGCGAGCACGACGGCCGCGACCCCCACACCGATGATCTCGCCGTTGCCGACGCTCGACTCGGCGACCAGTGCGTCGCCGCCCACCTCGACGGTCAGCCCCGCGCCCTGGCCCTGCTTCACGGCGCCCTTGAGGATGTCGCGGGAGGAGTCCTTGAGCAGGTCGGCCCCGACCAGATAGTCCACGGTCGCGTACGCGGTCCTCCCGTCGGCGCTCAGCGTCGCGGCCGAGAACGGGTCGGAGGCGTCGGCGATCTCCTGGGTGCCGCGCAGGGCACCCATCGTCTTCTCGACGCCGGCCCTGTTCTGCGGGGCGTCGATCCGCTGCCCGTCGGGGGCGCGGAAGACGATGCGCGCGGTGGCCCCGCCACCTCCGGAGTCGGGGCTGCGCTCCTCGAGCAGGTCGAGGGCCTTCTGTGCCTCGATCCCGGGGATCGAGAACGGCTTGGCGGCGGGCTTGGAAGCGGATGCGGCGCCCACGCCGACGGCGACGAGGATCGCCACCCAGATCAGCAGGGCGAATCGCCTCCGGCGGAACGTCAAGCGCCCGAGTCGATACAGGAAGGTAGCCATGGAAACGGATCTCCGGGTCGGTCGAGGGGTCGACAACGGCCCGCGGGCCCGGCCCGGGGCGGCAGGCATCGCCGGTCGGGCGGAACGCGGAAGTCGGCACGCCGAGGCAAGGCATACGGACGCGCCGGGAACTGCGGTACGAGAGGTCAGGACAAAAGAGGACTCACCACGGCAGGCGGGAGTCCGGGCGCGGCACACCACCGGAGCGGGTGCCGCGTACGTGAAGCGGTCGGGTCGGGCGTGGAACGAGGCGGATCCGGGTCAGGCCGGACAGCGTCCGCCGAACGACCGGGCAGTCGACGGATGCCGGCGGTCTGCCGGACGGTCGTCGTGGGTGCCGGGCCGACGGTGCGGATGCCGCATGCGGCGAGTCTCCTGACTGGGCGGTGAATGCTCCACCGACCCGGGGTCCGCGAAAGTTTGGTGTGTGGGTCTGACTCTAGAAAGTATTGCGGTCGGATCACGGTCACGACTCCCCCGCAGGGCTTGACGTCGCGTACTACGAGGGACGTAGAAACGAGGCGCTACTACCGCTCCTGCACTGCGCCCGATCTCCACCCGAGTCCGCCCACGACGCCGACCGGACGTGCTGAATGGGTTCACCGTCTCCGACCGTGCACATCGTGTCCGTCTTCGGGTTCACGACATCGGTGATGACGGCAGCGGGACGGGCGGGCGGCCTCTCCGAGCTCGCCCGGAGGCCCGTCCCCGCTCCGGGGTCGAGGGGCCCGTCACCTCGAACGTCACTCCGGTCGCCGGGGAGTCGGAGGTGCCGCGCCGGGAAAGGTCCTGCCCGAGGACGCAGGTATCGCCTACGGTCGTTGCCATGGCCGAAACCGTTGATCTGTCCGCGATGTTGCTTCGTGACGAGACCGGCCGAGGACTCACCGGCTACCTCGCGCGCCCCAAGGGCAAGGGCCCGTGGCCGGGTGTGGTCGTCCTGTTCGAGGGGGCGGGGCCGGACGCGGTCAACCGACGGCATGCGGATCGCATGGCCGAGGCCGGCTTTCTGGCGCTGATGCCGGACCTCTACCACGGTCGCGGCCCGAACCGGTGCATGGTCTCCGTCATGCGCTCGGTATCGACCGGCCGCGGTCGGCCCTACGCCGACATCGAGGCCGCCCGGCAGTGGTTGTCGGCCGCGGGGGAGTGCACAGGCAGGATCGGCGTGATCGGCTTCTGCATGGGCGGCGGCTTCGCGCTGGTGCTCGCGGGCCAGGGCATGTACGACGTGGCCGCGGCCAACTACGCCCAACTGCCCGGCGATCCGGACGCCGCGCTGCGCGGCGCGTGTGCGATCGTCGCCTCCTACGGCGGCAAGGACAAGGTCTTCCGCGGCGGTGCGGCCAAGCTGGAAGCGGCCCTGAGCCGGGCCGGCGTCGAGCACGACGTCAAGCTCTACCCGGACGCGGGCCACTCGTTCCTCAACGAGGCCGACAACGCGCCGCCGCTGCTCCGCCCCGTGTTGCGCACCGTCCTGGGCATCGGCCCCGAACCGGCCGCCGCCGCCGACGCCTGGCAACGCATCGACACCTTCTTCGCCCGCCACCTGGCCACCGACCCCGGGCCCGGCACCGCAACCGAAGCCCGTGTCGAAGCCCGGCCCGAAGTACCCGTCGAAGCCCCGCCCGAAGCGCCGGCGGCGACCGCCGCCGAGCCTTCGGCCGAAGCCCCGGCCAAGTCACCCGGCACCACCCCGGGCGCCACGCCGAGCGACTGATCCCACCCCGCGCCCTCTTTGCCCGCGTGCCGGGCCACCGGGTACCGCCCCTCGGCGAGAGCAGGGGCGGTACCCGGTGTCGGATCAGGCCCAGTACTCCACGTACAGGGAGAAGCCGACCGCGCCGTTGCCGGTGCAGTGGTAAGTGCTCGCACCGGCGTAGTGCACGTACATTGCGCCGGTGTTCTGGCACTCCGACAGGTACCGGTAGGTGGCGATGTAACTCCCGCTCGACGCCTGCGCCGAGCCGGCTCCCGTCGTCACCAGTCCCACCGCTGCCGTGGCCGCGAGCGCCAGACCGGCCACTCTCCGCCTCGACTTCGACATGTGTTCCCCCGTTCGTCGATCAAGCACGAACGCTCATGGTCCAACTCCGGTCGCAGCGCGTCAAGATCCATTACGCAGGGGCAACAGGCCGATACGGAAAGGGAGTTGGTCGCATGCGCCGGAACGCGGCCGGGCGCGTCGAGCGTGGCGTCGCCTGCATCGAGACGGGCGCCGCGGCGAGACACGGGAGAGGGGCGAGGGCTCGGGCGGCTACGCGAGGTACATCTCCAGTTGGATGTCGTTCGGGTCGCGGAAGGCGATCAGCGTGAAGCCCGTCGTCGGGGTGACCCGGATTCCCGAGTGGGTGACGCCCGCCTCGGTCAGTCGGGCCTCCCACGCCTCCAGGTCGGCGCGGGTGTCCACGGTGAAGGCCAGGTGATCGAGGCCGGTCGTACGCTCGTTGAACGCGGCCCCGGCGTCCGCGTGCCGGTGCCGGGTCAGCGCGACGACCACGCCGCCGGGGTGTCGCATGATCCGCCGGTCGAAGTCGTCCGTGTCCCACGGGAACACCGGTACGAAATCCAGGACTTCGGAGTACCACCGGACCGAGGCGTCCAGGTCGCGTACGTTCAGCGCGATGTGATGAACCCCGGAGAAGCTCGCCTTCGACACGTGTTCCGCCCTTCGTGGCCGACCGTGCCCGCTCACCTGTTCGAGCGGGATCGCCCGAGCCTACTGCCGCCGATCGCCACCCCGCCCGGGGCCGACCGCGCGATCGCCGTCACCACGTATGCGGTGTGCGACCGCACCTGGGGCAACATCTCGTGCCAGTCCTCTTCCTCGGCGCCCAGATAGCCGGCCCGTGCCCGAGCGAGCACGGGCCGGTGCTCGGCCGGCAGGCGCGCGAGCGCCCAGTCGGCGGCGGCGTCCTTCGAGCGGATCGTCCCGGTTTCGAGAGTCGTCCAGATCCGCGCCAGGGTGAGCAGGACGTTACGGGTGTCGGTCGTCGCCTCGGCGAGCAACTCCGGTACACCGGTCACGATCGCGCGGACCAGGTCGTCGTGCGGGACCGGATCGAGCACCTCGTCCGGCGGAGGCCCCGCCAGTGCCGCGCGGCCGTGCAGCACCATCGTGAGCAGCGGTGCGAGATCCGGGCTCGGCTCCGGCCCCGGCGTCGCGCCGCGCTCGTACTCCTCCCGCAGCCACTCGCCGTACTGGAACTCGCAGCGCGGCGGGAAGCGCCACGGTCGGACCTCGGATTGCACGACCACGGTCAACTCCACCGGTCGAGTGGGCCCGCCGTGCGCCCGCTCGCCCGAGACGGCCAACAAGCCCTCGACCAGCGCCCGTCGCCGCGCAGCCGTGGTGGCCTGCCGGACGACCACGAGCACGTCCACGTCGCTGCGTGGACGCAATCCACCGAGGACCGCCGAACCGTGCAGGTATGCGCCAATGATCTGCTCCGCGCCGAGCGTGTCACGAACCAGTCGAACGATGTCCTCGGTGGATGCCATCGGCGTTCCTCAGGTCAGGATCGGGGTCGTCTGGGCCGACGCGATGCGCCACGCGTCGTCCTCCTTGACCAGGACGTAGGTGAGCTGCCCGGAGGCCGCGGGGAGCGCGGGCGTGGTCGAATCCGCGCCGCCGACGCCCTCCCGTCGGTCGAAGACCTGCTTGAGGCACACCACGATCGCCACGTCCTCGCGGACGAAGTGCACGTCCTGGATCTCGGCGGTGGTGGCCACGTCGGCCAGCGGCGAGGCCATCGCCTCGCGCATCGCCTCGGCCAACGCATCCCGGCCCGACACCCGCCGGCCGCCGAAGTTGACGATGTTCACGTGTTCGGTGTGCAGCGGGACGAATGCGTCGAGGTCGTTCTGCAACTTCACGGCGTCCGCGACCAGTCGGCGGATGGGGGCGAGGTCGAACGATTCGGTGCCCATGTGAACTCTCCCGTTGTCAGAGGTCGTTGCCGAGGACCGAGCGTCCTCCGCAGAGGAGTATGGAACTTCAAGGGGACTTGAAGTCAATCCTCCGCGCAGAGCACTTTCGAAGCGGGGTCCGGTCACACCACCCGCACGTCCACGCCCAGATCGCGCAGGCCCGACACCGCCTCGATCGGTGCGCTCTCGTCGGTGACGACCATGTCGAGATCGGTGGCCGGACAGACGTGGCCCAGGCCGGTGCGGCCGAACTTGGTTCCGGTGCAGACCGCGACGACGCGCTGTGCGGAAGCGATGGCCGCCTGCTTGATCGGCACCTCGGTCAGGTCGTTGGCGGTCAGACCGTGGCCGACGGACAGGCCGCAGACCCCCAGCACGGTGGTGTCCACGCGCAGCGTGCGCAGCGACGTCTCGGTGAGATGCCCGCCCAGCGTCAGGGCGCCGGGCGTGGTCTGACCGCCGGGGACCAGCAGGCGCACGTCGGGCGCGTTGCCCAGGACGTACGCCGCGTGCAGGTCGAGCGGGACCACGGTGACCCGGCGCCGGGCCAGCACCCGGGCGATGGCCAGGCTGGTGGTGCCGCCGTCCAGGATCAGCGATTCGCCGTCGGTGACCAGCGCATCGAACGCCGCGGCGATCCGGCGCTTGCTCTCGGGCGCCTCGTGCTCGCGCACGCCGAACGGCAACACCTCGCCGCGCAACACCAGGCTGACCGCGCCGCCGCGGACCCGGCGCAGCACGCCCTGCTCGGCGAGCTGGTCGAGGTCACGGCGGATGGTCATCTCCGAGCAGCCGGTCTCCTCGGCCAGCTCGGCCACGGTGACGCGTTCCGCTGTGCGCATTCTCTCGATGAGCAAAAGCTGGCGTTCCGAACCTTCCATGTGTTCAATCAAACGTGTTGTATGTTCGAAAGTCAATCGACGCGAGCGGTGTGACCGGCGCATGCGGTGCGGGTCCGTTGCGGTCCGTCAGGCGTCCACCGTCATCCGAAGCCGTGCACGGCGGCCCGAAGCCGTGCACGGCGGCCCGGAGCCGTCCACACCCGTCAAAGCCGTCCCGGCGACTCGATCAAGGAGCTCCCATGCGCACCGAGTGGATCGTCTTCGACTTCGGCGGGGTCATCTGCATGCCGCCGCCGGACCACGCGAGCGAGGCCCTGGCCCGCACCGTCGGGGTCACCCCGGCGGAGTTCTGGTCCGCCTACTGGCCCGATCGTGCGGCCTACGACGCGGGCACGCTCGACGCCGCCGAGTTCTGGAGCGGCCTGTGCACCCGCCTGGATCGTCCGGCACCGGACCCGGACCGGCTCGACCTGTTGGTGGCCGGCGACCTCGCCGCCTGGATGCACCTGAACCAGGACACCCTCGACCTGTTGGCCGAACTGGCCGCGCTCGCCGACCGGGGAGTGGCCCTGGCGCTGCTGTCCAACGCCCCCATCGAAATGGCCCGCCGGATCGACGAGCAGCCGTGGGCCCGGGTGTTCCGCCATCGGGTGTTCAGCGCCGACCTCGGCCTGGCCAAGCCCGACCCGCGCATCTACCACCACCTGTGCGCGCAACTGCACGCACAACCAAGCGAACTCCTGTTCATCGACGACCGCCCGGAGAACCTGGACGCGGCCAGGGCCGTGGGCATCGAGTCGCTCCTGTTCACCGACACTCCCACGCTGCGCGCCGACCTCGACCGCACCCGGGCCACCGGATCGGTCCGGTGAGCACCGCGGCGGCGGATCCGACGGCTGCGGCCGTGATACGGCAACGGTCCGCCGACGTCCGACCGGGGTCGGGGCGTCGGCGGACCGGAGTCGGGGCTCGCCTCGATGCGCGGGATGCGCGGGGTGTGCCGACAGCGGCTCGGATCGCGAGCCGGTCGGCACGCGGGTGTCACGCCTCCAGCTTGGCCTCGATCTCCAGAACGATGGTGATCTTGTCGCCGACCGCTGCGCCGGCCGGGCCGCCGGTGACGCCGAAGTCGCCGCGGCTGATCTCGGTGGTGGCGGTGAAGCCCGCGACCGGGTTGCCGTCGAAGCCGGTGCCGAAGCCGTTGAGTTCGAGTTCGAGGGTGACCTGCTTGGTCACGCCGCGCAGCGTCAGGTCGCCGTCGACCCGGTAGACCAGGGACGACTCGGCGCGGATGCCGGTGGACACGAAGGTCAGCTGCGGGAACTTGTCGGTGTCGAGGAAGTCCTCGTTGCGGATGTGGTCGTCGCGCATCTTGTTGTTGCTGTTGACCGAGGCGGTCTCGATGGTGGCGGTGACCGACGATTCGAGCGGGTTCTCGGCGGTGACGATCGAGCCGCCGAAGTCGTCGAAGCGACCGCGGACCTTGGCCACGCCCAGGTGACGTACGGAGAACGAGACGTCCGAGTGGACCTGGTCGATGGTCCAGGTGCCCGCGACGTAACCGGGGATGGTCTCAGCGGTGGTGGTCATGGCAACTCCTTGGTGCGGTGTGGATGCGGTGCCGGCATGGTTTGTTGAACGCTCAGCAACATAGCAGAGAATATGTTGATGATTCAACAAGTCATATGCTGTCGTCATGACCGACGACGATTCGCTGACTCCTTCCGAGCAAGAGATCTGGCAGTCCTACTTCACCGGGACCAGGGAACTCGCGGCCCATCTGGACCGGCGGATGCGCCGCGAGACGGGCATGCCGATGACGTATTTCGAGATCCTGGGCCTGCTCGCCGAGGCGCCGGACCGGAGGATGCGGATGAGCGAGCTGGCCGCGGCGGCGTTGTCGTCGACCAGCCGGGTCTCGCACGCGGTGACCGCACTGGAGAAGTCGGGCTGGGTCTCCCGCTGCCCGGTCCAGGGCGATCGCCGGGGCTGGATCGCGCGCCTGACCGACGAGGGGCTGGCCGCATTGGCCGCCGCGGGGCCGACCCACGCGGCGACGGTGCACCAGCACCTGTTCGATGTGCTGACGCCGACCCAGGTGGCCGCGCTGGCCGAGATCGGGCGCGCGATCCAGGACGGCCTGGGCGTGGTCTGCGCGAGCGCACGAGCGGAGGCAGCCGCCGCGGTGGAGGGGACGGGCGGTGATGCGGACGTCGAGGAGATCGACACCGGGATGGACTGTCCGCTCGACGACACCGCCTGCAACGGCGACGCCGGTTAGCGGATCGTGACGCCGGGCGCCGGGGCGAGCCTGCACGGCCTGCCGATCAACCCAGGGAATCGGGCATGCGGTCGGGGGGTCGGGTGCCCGTCACCACGGTCGCGTACCACTCCTCGGACTCGACGACCCGCGGAATCAGGCCCGCGGCGCGGAAGACCTCGACGGCGTGCGGTGCCTGGCGCTCGCTCGTCTCGACCAGCAGCCGGCCGCCGGGCGCGAGCCATCGCGGGGCCGCCGCGGTGACCCGACGCTGGATGTCCAACCCGTCGGAGCCGCCGTCGAGGGCCACCCGGGGTTCGTGGATCCGGGCCTCCGAGGGCAGGAGTGGGATCTCCCCGGTCGGCACGTAGGGCGTGTTGGCGATCAGCACGTCGATCCGCCCGCGCAACGTCGCCGGCAGCGGCGCGAACAGGTCGCCCTCGAAGACCCGGTCGGCGGCGATGTTGCGCCGCGCGCACCGCACCGCCGCCGGGTCGATGTCGGCGGCGTACAACTCGACCCGGTCCACCTCCGCGACCAGGGCCGCGCCCAGAGCGCCCGAGCCGCAGCACAGGTCGACCACGACGGCCCCCGGCCGGGCCGCCGCGACGGCCTGCTCGACCAGGAACTCCGTGCGCCGGCGCGGTACGAACACGCCGGGGTCGACGGCGATCCGCAGGCCGCGGAACTCGGCCCAACCGAGCACGTGTTCCAGCGGGAGACCGGCGACGCGGCGATCCACCATGACGGCCAGTTCGACCGGGTCGGCGGCACCGGCGATGAGCAACTCGGCCTCGTCCTCGGCGAATACACAACCGGCGGTACGCAGCCTGGTGACGATCACGGACGTGGGGCAGGGTGATGCGGAAACCGACATGAGAGCCTTTCGGATGCCGAAGGGTGCTCTCGCGGACTCACCTATGCCAAGTGGACCGCACGGTCGTGGAAGGAGAGCACCCGACCTGATACAGCGGTAATCGGTGCCACCTCCTCGAACTCGAACCCGGTCCGCCCAGGGTTGGGCGCGGCGGCAAGACTACCCGACACCGAGCGCGGCTCGCGCCGGGGTCTCCCGACCCGCGCCCGCATCCCGCGCCGTACCCGGTGGTGGACCGACGTGGGATCCGGGGCAGGGTCTACGGCCACCGATGCCCCGCGGCGCCCCCGTCCCATCCTCGCGGCCGACCCCGCACGTCGAGCAGGTCCGCGACGTACTCCGGAACGTGCAGCCCGCCCCCGGCGGTGCGGCCCCGGCCGATGCCCGGTCGACGGCCCACGCTGCGCACGTTCTCCCACGCCCACGCCTCCGTCCCGGCCATGCGATGGTGCATCGCCGAAACGCAGCGCCGCAGCACCAGTTCGGCCTCCGGATCGGCCGGGGCCGCACCGCCGGCGGCACCCTGTAAGGCGCGCCGGGCCGCCATGAAGTCGGCCACCCGATCCTGGATCCGCGCCGCCACCGCCGCCTCCGCGTGCTCGCGTCCGACATGCTCGGTGTACGCCAGCACCCCGACCAGGTCGGCCGGCGAGTCGGTGCCGGCGCTGTCCCGGGACGCGTAGTAGTCGCTCGTCCAGGACACCACGTCCGCCTCGGCGTTGCGGATGTCGTCGTACGCGGCGCCGTCCCGGATCGCCGCCGCGAGCTCGCCGCCGGCGATGAATTCGTCGAGCAGCAGGCACGGGAACTGCCCGCCGGCCAACCGACGATGCCGGATGTACGCGTCCACGCCGCACGCATGCTCGCGGGCCGCCCCGGGCGAGGCGCCGGCCGGTGGTCGGGCCACCCGATGCAGCGTCTGCACACACTCGACGACGAAGTGCTCCCGCCACTCGGCGCTCATGGCCGGATAGACCCTCCCCAGGATGTCCGCGAGCGCGTGCGCCATCGCTCCGGCCGCCGGGTCCGCCCGACCGGTGCGGTACACCGACTCGATCTGGCCGATCAGGGGCTCACCCGGATGTGCGGGGTGTTCCCCGGGTTCCGCGTAGCGGTCGTGGGCGAGGAACTGCCATGCGATGAACTGCGCGTACAGACACAGCAGTTCGGGCGCGGCATCGGGATGCGTGTAGGCGGCGAGGTCGCCCAGTCGTGCGCCGACCAATCGCTTCTCGATGCCGGGACGATCGAGCAGCCGGTGCCGTCGGGCCCAGTCCAGCAGCCGGCATTCCGCTTCGGGCGCGTGCGGATTGCGGTCGAGGGCGAACGGCAGCGGTATTCGCGGGGGATGTGCCTCGACCATGGGGACTCCATTCGTCGTCGAAGGGTGGTGCGGCCAAGGGGTTTTCGCATGTTGCGGACCCTCTCGGCCACCACCGGCTCCCGAACGCGACGATGCCGGAGTCCGACGTACCGCACACCGATATCGCCCGTTTCCACCTCGGGGCGACAGTCGGTCTGCTATGGATCGTCGGAAAAGCTCCCTGGGTCGGGACGACGGCGACCGGTGCACACCACCCGGTCGCCCGCCGTTCCCCGTCGCTCATGCTGGAAGCAATGCCCCCACCAGGTCGGCGAATTCCTCCGGAGTCATGATCGCCACGCCGAGCTTCTCCGCCTTGGCCCGCTTGGACCCGGCCTTGTCCCCGGCGACGACCAGGGCGGTCTTGGCGGACACGGACGAGGACGCGGTGCCGCCGGCGCGCTCGATCAGTTCGTTCATCTCGTTGCGGGACAGCGCGGCGAGCGGCCCGGACATCGAACCGGTGACCACCACCGACTTCCCGGTCAGCGGGCCGGCCTCGACCGGTGCCGCATCGCTCGCCTGCTCGGCACCGGAAGCGGCACCGGCCTCCGCAGCCGGCGCACCGGCTCCCGGTCGCACACCGGGCTCGGTCATGTTCACCCCGGCGGCGACCAACTTGTCGATCACCTCGGCGAGTTCGGCGAGTTCGGCGACGATCACCGCGGCTTTGCCGGGACCGATGCCCTCGACCTGCGCCATCGCCTCCACGTCGGCCGCACGGATCGCGTCCATCGTGCCGAAGTGCCGGGCGATCCGGCGGGACATCGACCGACCGGTCAGCCGTACGCCGAGCGCGCACAACACCCGGCTGAGCGGCTTCCCCCGGGCCTCCTCGATGCCGGCCAGCAGCTTGTCGGCGATCTTGTCCACCCGGTCCAGGGCCAGGAACTGTTCGCGGGTCAGGGTGAACAGGTCGGCCATGTCGGCGACCGCGCCGGAGGCCACGAGTTGCGTGACGATCCGGCCGCCGATGCCCTCGATGTCGAGCTGGTCGCGGCCCACCGCGTACAGGATCCCGGCCTGCAGACCGCACGCGCGGCCCTGGGCGCACCGCCAGCGCTGCTGGGTCGTGTCCAACTCGCCGCCGCACTGCGGGCACGCGGTCGGGAACTCGATCGCCGTCTCGTCGCCCGTGCGCATGTGCACCAACGGCGCCTCCACCCGCGGAATGATGTCGCCCGCCTTGTACACGCTGACCCGGTCGCCGATCATCAGCCCGCGGCGCTCGATGTCGGCCGGGTTGTGCAGCGTCGCGAAGCCGACGACGCTGCCGTCGATCTCCACCGGATCCAGGATCGCGCGCGGCGCGATCACCCCGGTCCGGCCCACCGCCCAGTCCACGCCGACGAGTCGGGTGATCTTGTGCACGGCGGCCAGCTTGTACGCGATCGCCCAGCGCGGCGCGCGCGTTCCACTGCCCGCGTCGGCCTGGTCGGCCGCCGCGTCGGCCTTGATCACCACGCCGTCGATGCCGAACGGCAGTTCCGCCCGCGCCGCGGCGATCTCGTCGACCGCGGCCTGTACGTCCTCGATGCTCGTACACACTCGCAGCCGCGCCGAGGTGCGCCCGGTGGTCAGCACGCCGAGTGCCTCCACCCGAGCCATCACCGCGGAGTGGTCGGCGGTGCGCAACTCCTCGGCGAACGTGCTCTCGTCGTCCGGCAGCGGCAGTGCCACGTAGCCGAAGAAGGTCATCGGGATCACATACGGCCGATCCTTGGCCCGCAGCGTGCCCGCCGCACCACCGCGCGGGTTGGCGAACACGGTGGCGCCGTGCTCCCGACGGATCTCGTTGGCGATCTCGAACTGCTCGGCGGTGAGCAGGACTTCGCCCCGCACCTCGATCGACACCGGCTCGCTCAACCGGTCCGGCAGACCGACGATGGTGCCGATCGCGTGCGACACGTCCTCACCGGCGATGCCGTCGCCGCGGGTGACCAGCCGGTCGAGCCGGCCCTCGCGGTAGCGCACCGCCACCGCCAGGCCGTCCATCTTCGGCTCCACCGTCAGCGCCGCGACCGGCCGCTTGATCCGCCGCTCCAGCGACGCGGCCCACGCGGCCAGCCCCTCGGGATCGAAGACGTTGTCCAGGCTGAGCATCGGCACGGTGTGCGGCACGTCCCCGCCCGGCAGCGCGCCCGCCGCGACCTTGCCGACCGGCGACTCGGCGAGCACCCGGTCCGGGTGCTCGCGCTCGTACGCGCCGATCCCGCGCAGCAGTCGGTCGTACGTGTCGTCGTCGACGGTCGAGTCGGCGCCGCCGTAGTAGGCCCGCGCGGCGGCGGTCACGGCCTCGACGGCCTGGGCGTACGCGTCGAAGTCGGCGAGAACGGCGGCCGGCGCCGGGGTGTCGGTCATGCGCACATCCTCTCGAACGGGACCGACATCACCTTGATCGGCACGGGGCCGGCGCGACGCCCGACCTGGCCCGCCGCCCGCCTCACGCCACCCCGACCCTGCGAACCCCACCCGCCCGCTCACGCCTCCCGGAGCACCGACCCCGGGTGCGCCCGCAGCCCCGCCGCGAGCGTCAGGGTGACCGCGATGGACGCCCCGGCCAGCACCGTGATCGCCGTCGTCGGCGACGTGACCTGGGCGATCCCGCCGGCGATCGACGCGCCGACGCCCTGCATCGCGACCATCCCGGACGAGTGCAGCCCCAGCGCCTGCCCGCTCAGCTCGTCCGGCGTCATCGCCATCAGCCGTTCCTGGAACAACAGCGTCGCCGAATATCCGACCGAGGCCACCGCGACCACGGCCAGCGCGAGCGGCAGCGGCGGGTGCACCGCGAACAGCAGGTACGGCGTAGCCAGGAGCAGCGACATCGGCGCTCCCAGCCGGCGCCGCCACGGCGCGGGCACGAATCGCCCGCCCAGCACGTCCCCGGCGAGCATGCCCAGCGCCGCGAAGGCGAAGAGCAGGCCCGCGTGGTCGGGTGCGAGCGGGATGAACAACGACTCGCAGCCGACGATCAGCCCGTTGGGCACCCACAGCGCGAGATAGATGTAGCGGCGCGGCTTGACCGACCACAACACCGTGTTGTTGCGCCAGGTCTCGGCGACCGACGGCCGACCGGACGCACGCGGAGCCCGTCGGGCCAGGCCGAACCGGGCCACGATCGCCGCGAGCAGGTACAACCCGGCGGCCACCAGGAGGGTGCCGCGCGCGGACAGCACCGTGACCAGTACTGCACCGAGCGAGAACCCGACGATCTGGAGCACCCCGTTGCTCATGTTGAGCACGGACCGCCCGAGCAGGAAACCCTCCCTCGGCAGGATCTCGTTGAGCAGCCCGTAGCGCACGCCGCCGCCCACCGCGGCCACTGCGCCCTCGCCCAACACGATGGCGAACACCGCCCACAGCGGCAGTCCGGGAATCGCCAGTGCGGCGGTGCCCGCGGCGAAGATCAGCCCGATCACCGTCATCGCGGCCCGCGGCGGCAACCGGTCCGCGGCCGACATCAGCGCGGTCGCCCCGATCACCTGCGCGAGCGAACCGCCGAACATGCCCAACGCGGCCAGCAACGGCGAGCCGGTCCGGTCGTAGACGAGCGTGCCCAACGCCAGTCCGCCGACGTTGGTCGCGGCCAGTTGCGCGGAGGAGGTGGCGAACAGCGGCGTGTATTCCGGCGCTCGAAAGAGCTCTCGGTAGGTGCGCATGTCCAGAGCTTCGAGCCCGGCGGGGCCCGGGCGTTACTGTTTCGCCGGGAGGCGAAAGCATGGGGTGGTGGCGGGTCGACGCGGATACCCTCGCAGGCAGCCGATTCGCGATCTCGCCGCTGGCCGAGGTCACCGCGACGCTGAAGACGCTGGAACGGGGTACGGCCGCGCATCCCGGCGAGCGGACCTGGCTGGACGCGCACCTGCCCGCCTATCGGGCCCGGTTGGCCCAGGATCCGGTCACCGCCCTGCTGCTGCGGATCGGCCTCGGCGGCAGTTGGAACGCGGACTTCCTCACGCCCCCGCCGCCGCTGACCGGCGAACCGGCCTTCGCCGCGGAACTGGCCGGGATCCGCGGCACCTCGGAGCCGGTCGCCCGGGCCGATCTGGAGGTGTCGATGGGCGGCCCACTGCCCACCGCGCTGCGCCGGACCGACCTCGGCCCACGCGCCGCGGAGATCCTGGACTGGGTGTGGACGCGGGTGGTCCGACCGGACTGGCCGCGCCGACGGCGCATCATCGAGGCCGACATCGTCGCCCGCACCGGCCAACTCGGCCGCGGCGGCTGGGCGGCAGCGCTGGACGACCTGCGCCCGGGCATGCGCTGGCTGGGCGCGAGCCGACTGCGGATCAACGCGAACGACTACCCGCCGCGCGAACTCGGCAGCGCCCGCCTGTCGTTCGTGCCGGTCACCCCCGGCCGCGGCTGGGTGGCCTGGGAGGAGGAGCGGCACTACGCGGTGATCTACCCGTGCTCGGGCGCCCTGGCCGACGCCCACCGCCCGGCCGGCCCCGACCCGCTGGCCCGCCTCCTCGGCCCGGCCCGGGCCGGCGTCCTGACCCGCCTGGACACCCCCAAGAGCACCACCCAACTGGTCGCCCTCACCGGCCAGGGCCTCGGCTCGGTGGGCCGCCACCTCAAGGTCCTCCTGGACGCCCACCTCGTCCTGCGCCGCCGCTCCGGCCGCTCCGTCCTGTACTACCGCTCACCCACCGGCGAAGCCCTGATCGCCGCCCAGACCCCGGACCGAGCACACACCGCGGTCGCCGAGCCGACCGGCCCCCACCCGCCCCGAACCCACGGGCCCGACGTCGCCGCGACCGGGCCCGCGCCGTGCGGGCCCGACGGCGACCCCGCGCCCCGATCGGGCCCCGAGCCGCGCACCGTCGGCGGCGAGGCGGTCCGCGCGGCCGGGCGGGATGGGCCACCATGACCGGATGAGGACCGAACCCGTCACCGCGCTGTCGCCGCGCGGCATCCGGCACGTGCTGCTCACCCAGCGTTGGAGCGAACTCACCTTCGTGCACTGGGCCGTGCCACCCGACGTAGTTGCCCCGCTGCTCCCGGAGGGCACCCGGCCGGACGTCCTGGACGGCGTGACCTACGTCGGCCTGGTGCCGTTCCGGATGGTGGGCGTGGGATTCCTGCGCCTGCCCGGCGTGCCGTGGCTGGGTACCTTCGCGGAGACCAACGTGCGGCTGTACTCCGTGGACGGCGCCGGTCGGCGCGGCGTCGTCTTCCGCTCGCTGGAGGCGGCCCGCCTGTTGCCCGTGCTGACCGCCCGGGCCACGCTGCGACTCCCGTACCGATGGGCCCGCATGCGCATCGACCGGACCGGCGACCGGGTGCGCTACACGACGCGGCGCCACCGCCTGGAGGGCGCCCCGCGGGGCGGCACGGTCGAGGTGCGCGTCGGCGCACCGGTGACCGACCCCGGCCCGCTCGAACACTTCGTCACCGCCCGCTGGGGCCTGCACACCCGCGTCGCCGGCCGTACCCTCTACCTGCCCAACGCGCACCCGCGATGGCCGCTCCGCCACGCCGAGTTGCTGCATCTCGACGACGACCTGGTCGCCGCCGCCGGCCTGCCCGAGGCGACCGGCGAACCGGACAGCGTGCTCTACTCGCCCGGCGTCCCGGTCCGCTTCGGTCCACCCCTCCCGGTCACCGATACCGACCCGTCGGCCCCCGGGGACTAGGCGGTGACCGAGACGTGGAGCACGCACGACATCGAGTTTCGTGACGACGTGGTCGTCAAGAGCTTCCGTTCGCGCGAGCGGGCGGAGCCGCTGCGCGAATGGCGGGCGCTGGGCCTGTTGGCGAGATACGCGCCGGGCCTGGCGCCGGAACCGATCCGGGAGGACCTCGACGGCGAACCGCCCGTCGTGGTCATGTCCCGACTCGCGGGCGTGCCGCTGCGCGGACGAGACCTCGACCGGAAGCAACTCGGCGCCTTGGCCGAGGCGATCGGCACGCTGCACGACGCGATCCCCACGGCGGAGGTCGTGGCACTACCGGCCTGCACCTGGTATCCGCCCGTGGTCGAGGACAGGGCGCGGGCGTGGAGCACGGGCGGGCGCGACCTCGGCCCGGATCCGCTCGTGGCGCGCGCCTTCGAGTCCGGATGTGCGTGGTTGTCCGCGTGGCACACTCCGCGGGAACCGGGACCGGGAATCCGGCCGGTGTTCGGCCTGTCGGACGGAAACCTGGCCAACTACCTGTGGGACGGCACGCGGGTACGCCTGGTCGACTTCGAGATCTCCGGCCGCAGCGACCGGGCGTTCGAACTGGCGGAGGTCGTCGAGCACGTCTCGATGTGGCCCGCCGGCACCGACGCCGATACGGAGTTCCTCCTGTCCTGCTTCGAACTCACCGATCCGGAGATCGCACGACTGCGCGATTTCCGGACCCTGTTGTCCCTCGTCTGGCTGCTGATGTTGCTGCCGGACAGCCCGGGGTATCACCGCAACCCACCCGGCACGCTGACACGCCAGGCGGCACGGCTCCTGGCCCACCTGGAACCGCTCGGATAGCCCGCCGCATCGCCCGCCGTGGGGATACCCCATGCCCGAAGACCCGCGAAATCCGGCCGGCCGGTGCGGGCACGGCGAAGCGGGGGCGGATGCCCGGACGGATCGTTCTGTCGACCACACCCCCGAGGCGCCGACCCCACGCCGGTCGCCTCCGGACGCCGACCCCACGTCGGTCGCCCCACCGCCCCCACTCCCACGCGGCCGTCGCACCCCCACCGCAATCACGACGACCCGTCCGCGCGGTCTACCCGGCCATCCCCTCCCGCAGTCGTTCGATGTCCTCGAGGTCCTTGGCCCGACGTGGCCGCTGCGGCATCCACGTGGGCGTCATCAGCTTGATCTCGATCTGTGCCTCGGGCGAGATGATCGGGCAGGACACCCCGCCCAGCTTGCCCGGAGGCGTCTCCAGCATCCCCTCCGGCCAGCGGGAACCCGCCCACGGCCCGCCGGCCACGATCACGTGGCCGTCCGGATCACGGGCCAAGAAGGCGAAGCCCAACTCCACGCCGCCCGCCGTGTAATCGAGTTGTTGCTCGGCGGGAGCCCGCGCCAAGCGAACGAATCCTCGCGCGGCGAACGCTGCGGTCAGCGCCGGGGCGTCCCGAGCCCACGCGAACCAGTCGACATCTCCGTGTTCCCGGGTTGTCCGGCCCAGGAAGAAATCCATTGCCCATCCGCCACGCAACCAGACCTGTATACCCAACTCCCGGGCCACGTCCTGGACTTCGACGATCAGTGCGAGCTGCCGGTCGGCATCCGACGACACAGTCATGGGATTACCGTAGGGCTCGCGCAACCGGCCCCGGGGCGGTCTTCGCCACGCCGTCATCCACCCGTGACCGAAAACGACCCTCGGCCGGACCTTCGGGGCAGGGACCGCGGCGGCATCGGGTCCCGGCCGGACCGCGCGAGTCGATCGGAGCCCGCGCCCCTACCCCGGCGCGGACGCGAGCCCGTGCTCGCGGCGATACGCGCCGAGCTCCGCCTCGGTGGGCGGGTTCGCGCCCGCTCGCGAGCACGTGAGGGCCGCGACCAGCGACGCGTCCGCGAGCAGCGCGCCGAGCGTCGCCGGGTCGAGGCGCCGGATGCCGGCGGGGTCCAGCAGACCCCGGCGGCGAAGCGCGTCCAGGAGACCGGCCGTGTACGCGTCGCCCGCACCGACCGTGTCCACCACCCGCACCGCCCGGGCCGGCGCCGAGGCCCGACCCGCGGGACACACGCCGTACGAGCCTTCGGCGCCCCGGGTGACCACCACCAGCCCCGGGCCCAGCGCCAGCCAGGCATCCGCCACGTCGGCGAAGTCGCGTCCCGGATGCAGCCATTCGAGGTCCTCGTCGCTGACCTTGACCACGTCCGACAGGGCCACCAGGGACTCGATCCGCTCCCGGGCCGGCCCCGGATCGCCCATCAGGGACGGCCGGCAGTTCGGATCGTAGGAGACCACCGCCTGCGCCCTCGCGTGTTCGGCCGCCAGTACGCGCCGCACCGGGTCCGCGCCCGGAGCGAGCGTCGCCGCGATCGAACCGGTGTGCACACACCGGGTCCCGGCCGGGACGCCCACCGCATCGGGCAACTCCCAGACGATGTCGAAGGTGTAGGTCGCCGCACCCGCCGCGTCCAGATCGGCCCGCGCCACGCTGGTGCGCCCCGTCGACCGGCTCTGCGGCGCCACCTCGACCGCACTCGCCGCCAGGTGCGCCGCGAGCAACTCGCCGTGCGGGTCCGCCCCGTAACGGGTGATCAGGTGCACCGGCGCGCCCAGCCGCCCCAGCCCCACCGCGACATTGGCCGGACTGCCCCCGGGATGGGCGACCGGATCGCCGCCCCGGACGGATACGAGGTCGATCAACGCCTCGCCGATCACGGTGATCATGCGGCGGCCTCCCTGGCTGGATCGAAGTTCGGACGGGTGACGCACGAGCCGGCCTCGACCGGCCGGGCGGCGGTGCGTGCGGGGCCGGTCACGGACCGACCTCGCCGGAGCCGCGCGGGATCAGACGGGTGCGCATGTGGATGTGCTGCACCGGGGTCGAATCGCCCCCGAGGCGACGAAACAGCAGGTGCGCGGCGGCCTGCCCGATGCCGAACGGGTCCTGGGCGACCACGGTCACGGCCGGGGTGAGCATGTCCGCGAGTTCGAAGTCGTCGAAACCGACCAGGGCGGGCTGTACCGGCGAGCGGCGTATCTCGCGCAGCGTCTCCACCGTGAACCGGCTGTTGCCGCAGAAGACCGCCGTCGCCGGATCGGACCCGCCGAGCATCGCCCGCAACCACGCCCGCAGTTCCTCCCCGTACGGCGGCCCGTTGTACACCAGCCGCGGATCCGGATCGATGCCCGCGTCCGTCAATGCCTCGCGATGGCCGCGCAGGCGTTCGCGGGCGGTGAAGATCTCCAGCCGGTCGCCGATGAACGCGATCCGCCGATGTCCGTGCCGGATCAGGTGGTCGACGCCGTTGCGGGCGCCGCCCACGTTGTCCACGAGTACGGTGTCCGCCTCGATGTCGCCCGGTGGGCGGTCGACGAACACGCACGCCATCCCGGCCTCGATCTCCGGCAGCAGATAGCGGTGGCTGCCGCTGGCCGGGACCACGATCAGCCCGTCCACCCGGCGGGCGCACAACGCCAGGACCAGATCGCGCTCCTTGTCCGGATCCTCCGCGGACGACGCGCTGAACAACACCGTGCCGTGCTGATGGGCGATGTCCTGGATGGACCGGGTCAGCGCGGAGGAGAACGGATCCGCGGCGTCCTCCAGGACCAGGCCGATGCTGGAGGTGTGACCCGAGCGCAGCTGCGCCGCGCTGTCGTTGCGGCGGAACCCGGTCTGCGCGACGGCCGCCCACACCGCCTGCTGTTTCACGGCGCTGACGTTCGGCTCACCGTTGATCACCCGCGAGACGGTCTTGATGCCGACGCCGGCGAGGGCGGCCACGTCCTTCATCGTGGTGCGACCGCGCCCACGCGGTCGTTCCGGGGTCGTCGGGCCGGCCATCGGGGGTCCTACCTTTCGAGCGGCCGGGCTCGCACCCGGCACCCATGGTGCGTTGTTCCCGGAACCGGGAGCGGGAAGGGGAGTGGCACGGAGACCGGTACTGGGACCGGGACGTGGGATGGCACGTGGGCCGGGGTCGGATCGGAGCGGGAAGCTGCGGTGCCGAGCGTGAGGCGGGCGGCGGGGCGGGAAGCGGCGGTGGGAAGGGGGAAGTCGAGTCGGGCGGCGGTCGTTCGGTTCAGCGGGCGGCCCGACGCAATGCCTCGGCGAGGGTCGGGGCGGACCGCAGCCGGGGCAGCAGGGTGGCCTGTACCGCGTGGTACGCGTCGGGTTTCCCCTGCCAGACGGTGGCCGAGGGCCGCGCGTCGGGGTCGAGTTCGTGGTGCCAGCTGCCGTGCTTCCGGTCCAGGAACACGGCGTCGGCATGCTCCCACCACGCTCGGTACCAGTCATCGTAGTCGGCGACCCCGGTGGCCCGGTGCAGTGCCGCCGCCGCCGCGATCGCCTCGGCCAGGACCCAGTGCATCCGGGTACGGACCACCGGTCGCCCGGTCCAGTCGAGCGTGTACACGAAGCCCGGCCGGCCGTCCGCGTGGCCGCCCTCGCGGACCGCCGCGGCGAACAGCGCCACCGCGTCGGTGCGCAGCCACTCGGGTGGATCCGGCAACGACGCGGCCAGGGCGAGCAGCAGCCGGGACCACTCGAAGGCGTGGCCGACGGTGGCGCCGTACGGGCGGAACGGGTCGGCGGGACGGTCACGGTTGTACTCGCGGCGCGGCGCCCAGCCCGGATCGAAGTGCTCGATCAGCCGCCAGTGGTTGGCCCGGGCGTGCTCGTGCACGATCCGGTCGGCGATGCGCAGCGCCCGGGTGCGCCATCGATGCTCGCCGGTGGCGTCGGCGGCGGCCAGGAACGCCTCGACGGCGTGCATGTTGCTGTTGGCGCCCCGGTAGGCCTCGCCGGTGGTCCAGGCCCGGTCCCAGGATTCGGCGCAGGCGCCCCGGTCGGCCTCCCAGAACCGGCGTTCGACCACGTCCAAGGCCTCGGCGAGCAGGGCGGGGGCGCCGCGATGGCCTGCGGCGCACGCGCTCGCGGCGGCCAGCACGACGAACGCGTGGTCGTACATGCGTTTCCCGTCGAGGCGTTCGGCGTCGAGTACGGGTCGCCCGGAGCGGTCCACCACCGGATGCCAGCCGCCGTGTTCGCGGTCCCGCAGCAGCTCCGTCAACGCGGTGAGCCCGTGCGCCACGAGCGCCGCCGCCTCGTCCGGGCCGACGTCACCGGCCCGGCCGGGGTCCGCGCCGGCAAGGTCGGTGCCGCCGCCGTACGCACCGGCAGGGTCCGTACCGACGCCGTCCACACCGCCACCCTGCCAACCGCCACCCTCCGTACGGCCACCACCCCCGCCCCCGCCGTCCGCGGCGCCCCGGGTCGCCCCGCCGCCGGCCCCCCGCAACTGCGCCAACGCGAACACATGCGTCATCCGGGCCGTCACCCACGTGTGCAGCACCCCGTCCGCGACCGGCCGACCGGTGTCGTCCAGCCACCCGAACCCGCCCTCGGCCAACCGTGCGCCCCGGGCGAACCGGAGCAGCCGGTCGCATTCCGCGTCGAGCCACGCCGCGTGTTCGGGGGAGCCCCCCAGGGGTTCAGCCACCATGTGCCGCACACTCCCTCTGACATCGTTGTCATTCAGACCGTACTGGGCCGCCGATGAGCTGTCGACATCCGGATTGCGAACCTCCTCGTCGACGGCCCGCGCAGGCTGAGCCCGTCGGGGCAATCACCTCAATCCCCAACAGATCAGCGCGAGTTCCGAGTGAACGTCGAGATCCGGGAAACTCTTGACACTCGCCCAGCGGGCCAGCACTGTACTGACACCGTTGTCAGACGGTCGGCGGCATCGACCCCTCTCGTCCCCGTCCTGACACACGTGCGAACTCGTGGCGCCCCGGCCGCCGACCGAGACGGCTCGCGGGGAACGACCCGACAACCCGAAGGAGTTGGGCACGTGCAACCCCTGATCGAAGGTCGGGGCCTGGTCAAGCGGTACGGCCAGGTCCAGGCCCTGCGCGGCGCCGACTTCACCGTCTTCCCGGCCGAGGTCGTCGCGCTGATCGGTGACAACGGCGCGGGCAAGAGCACGCTCACCAAGACCCTCGCCGGCACCGAACGGCCGGACGCCGGCGAAATCCTTTTCGAGGGCCGCCAGGTGAGCATGGAACGACCCACGGACGCCCAGGAGTTGGGCATTGAGACGGTCTACCAGGATCTCGCCCTGGCGCCCGACCTGGACGGCGCGGCCAACCTCTTCCTGGGCCGCGAACTGTTGCGCCGCGGCCTGGCCGGGCGGCTGGGCGTACTGGACAAGGCGACGATGCGCGAGCGTGCGATCGAGGCGTTCGCCCGGCTCGGCGTGGAGTTGCAGGACATCGACGCCCCGATCGGGACGCTCTCCGGCGGTCAGCGCCAGAGCGTGGCCATCGCCCGTGCGGTCGCCTGGGCGGACAAGGTGATCTTCATGGACGAGCCGACCGCCGCGCTCGGCGTGCTCCAGCGCGGCCGGGTGATGGACGTGATCCGCCGGGTCCGGGACAACGGCATCGCGGTCGTCCTGATCAGCCACAACATGCCCGAGGTGTTGTCGGTCGCGGACCGCGTCGAAGTGCTGCGCCTGGGTCGGCGGGTGGCGAGCCTGACCGCCGCGGACACCACCGTGGAGGAACTCGTCGGCGCGATGACCGGCGCCCTGGACGGACTCGACGTGCAAGGAGCACCGGCATGAACCTCGACAAGACGGACACCCCGCCGGGGCACCCCGACCCGGATGCGAACCGAGCCGACGAACAACCCGCGGACCGGGGCGGCGCACCATCCCGGGAGCACCCGCAACACCCCGGCCCCGACTCCCCGGACGCCGGATCGTTCATCCGCCGCGTGTTGTGGCGCCGGCTCGCCCGGAGCAACTCGTGGTGGACCTTCCTGGTCCTGATGGTGCTGGTGACCGCCTTCTCCATCATGCGACCCGAGCAGTTCCCGACCACGTTCAATCTGCGCAACGTGGCCACCGACGCGGCGGTGTTGCTGATCGTCGGCGTCGGCATGACCTTCGTGATCATCATGGCCGGCATCGATCTCTCGGTCGGCTCGGTCCTGGTGTTCGCCGGCGTCGCGGCGGCCAAGACGATGACCGCCGTCGCCGGGCCGGACGCAGGCTGGGGCGCGATCCTGCTCGGCGTGCTCGCCGGTCTCGCCGCGGGCGCCGCGTGGGGCGCGTTCAACGGATTCCTGATCGCCAAGGCGAAGGTGCCCGCGCTGATCGTTACGCTCGGCAGCCTGGGCATGGCACTGGGCCTGGCCCAGGTGTTGACGGAGGGTCAGGACGTCCGGGGCGTGCCCACCCGGTTCACCGACACGATCGGCAACGGCCGATTCCTGGGCATCCCCTGGCTGGTGGTGATCGCCCTGGTGGTCACCGCGCTGGGCGCACTCGCGCTGGCCACCACCCGATTCGGCCGGCGCACCTACGCGGTCGGCTCCAACGCCGAGGCGGCCCGCCGGGCCGGCATCGCGGTCGACCGACACATGATCAAGGT
This sequence comes from Embleya sp. NPDC050493, assembly GCF_044458105.1. NCBI lineage: Bacteria > Bacillati > Actinomycetota > Actinomycetes > Kitasatosporales > Streptomycetaceae > Embleya > Embleya sp. NPDC050493. The sequence goes on along the minus strand of NZ_JBITHP010000028.1, from coordinate 111,057 downwards.
GTACGCCCTGTCGGGCACCCTGGCCGGACTCGCCGGCGTGTTGTCCCTCGCCCGCTTCACCACCACCACGATCGGCGGCCACGCCAACGACTCGCTCGGCGCCATCGCGGCCGTCGTCCTCGGCGGCACCAGCCTGTTCGGCGGTGTCGGCACCGTCGTCGGCACGCTGATCGGCGTCTTCATCCCCGCCATCCTGCAGAACGGCTTCGTCATCCTGGGCGTGCAGCCGTTCTGGCAGAGCGTCGCGGTCGGCGCCGTGCTGATCGCCGCCGTGTACGCCGACCAGTTGCGCCGCCGCGGCCTGCAACGCCGTTGACCACCCGGGGCCGCACCCGGAGGCCCCGCCCCGCCCGGCCCGACCCGCCATCCGGCCAGACCCGTATTCCGTCCCGGCCGCCGGCCGCCCGCGGCCGATCGCTTCGCCCCACCACCGCCAGGAGGCACTGCCCGATGAAGACACCGACGTACGTCGCCGTGACCATCGCCCTGACCGCGGCCGCCACCCTCGCCGGGTGCGGCGGCGACAGCGACAGCGGCTCCGGGGGCGGACGCAAGATCACCTTCGTCCAGGGTGTCAAGGGCGACGAGTTCTACATCTCGATGGCCTGCGGCGCACAGCAGAAGGCCAGGGAACTCGGCGTCAAGCTCGACGTGACCGGCGCGGACAAGTGGGACGCCTCGCTCCAGACGCCGGTGGTCAACGCCGTCGCCGCCAAGAGCCCGGACGCCGTACTGATCGCGCCCACCGACACCCAGGCGCTGCGTCAGCCGGAACAGCAGCTCAAGTCCCGCGGTGCGAAGGTGATCGAGGTGGACACCAAGCTCGACGACGGCTCGATTCGCGAGACCGCGATCTCCTCCGACAACGAACGCGGCGGCATGCTCGCCGCACAGACCCTGGCCAACCTGGTCCAGGACCGCGGCACGGTCGCCGCGATCAGCGTCAAACCGGGCATCTCCACCACGGACGCCCGCCTGAAGGGCTTCGAGACCGAGATCAGGAAGCACCCGGGCATCACCTACCTCGGTGTGCAGTACAACGACGACGACCCGGCCAAGGCCGCCTCCATCGTCACCTCGACGATCGCCTCGCACCGCGACCTGGTCGGCGTCTTCGCGGCCAACGTGTTCAGCGGCGAGGGCGCGGCCACCGGCATCGAACAGGCCGGCAAGGCCGGCCAGGTCAAACTGGTGGCCTTCGACGCCACCCCGAAACAGGTCGAGGCCCTGCGCAAGGGCTCCATACAGGGCCTGATCGCGCAGAAGCCGTTCGACATCGGCTCCCAGGGCGTCGAACAGGCGGTCGCCGCTCTCGACAAGAAGCCGGTCCCCAAGTCCATCTCCACCGACCTGGTGGCCGTCACCAAGGAGAACGTGGACCAGCCCGACGTGAGCAAGTACCTCTACAAGGGCGCCTGTTGACCCCGAGCACCGCACACCTGACGGCCCGCCCGTCCCCCCGACCCGCGACCGGCCCCGGCCCCTCCGGGGCCGGTCGCGAGCGGCGGTCGGCTGCCGTGTGGCCGCCGTCCGCTACTTGACGATCGTGGTCAGCGGCTGCTTGTCCTCGCGCTGGATGATGCACGCGGCCTGGTGGTTGCCGCCGCTCCAGGACTTCATGTCGAGCGGGTACGAGTACGAGAAGGTGAGCTTGGGCGACGCGGGCTGCCGCTCCAGGAGGGGGCCGATGTACTGCTCACACAGCTCACCGACCTTGTCCTCGTAGCCCGGCGTGGTCGGGGTGACCGTCGCCGGCAGGTCGAAGGCCTTGCCGACCTGGCCACTGTGCGGCTTGGCGCAGGAGACGTCGGTGGTCTTGGCGCCGTCCTGGTTGATGCACTGGCCGGTCTTGTACGTGAAGGCGTCGATGATGTCGGCCGTGGACGTGCCGCTCGCGGTGCCGGTGGGCTTCGTGGTGCCGCCCGGCTTGCCGGTCGGGCTCGTGGTGGCCTTCCCCGTGGGTGATGCGGTCGAAGGGACGACGGGAGACTTGCTGCCCTTGTCGTCCTTGTCGTCGCCGAGACAGCCGGAGAGCAGGGCGGTGGCGGCGACGACTCCGGCCACGGCCGGCGCAATCATGCGCAGGCGGTGGGAGGTGGGCATGTGGGACACAACCTTTCGCTTCGGGACGCCCAAGATCCTTCCGCGATCCCTCACCGAAACGTCGAGGGAAACGGTGCTTGATTTTTTTGCGAAGCCGGGGGAATCAGGTCCCTCGTCGTTCACCGTCCGGTGCACCCGTTTCCGATCCGCTGCGATTCTCGTCCGTCGGCGCCTCCCACACCAGCCCCGCGCGGGAAGTTCGTGGGCCGCCCGGCGGCGCGATCCGTCGCACCGCCACCCCGACCACCTGGTCGCGGTGCACGAAGCCGTAGGCGCGCGAATCCCAACTCGACGCCGCGTTGTCGCCCAGCACGACGATGGCGTGCGCGGGCACCGGTTCCCCGGCGGCGTCGCGCAGCACCGGGAACCGGTCCACCGGCACCGGATCGCCCGCCACCGCCACCGCCCGCTTGACCATCAACCGGCCCTGCGGCGCCGGGGCCAGATCGGTGCGCTCCGGGACGGCGGCAAGCGCGGCGGGAGGCAACTCCCTCAGCCCCGGCGGCAGTCCGGCCACCACGGGGGGATGGGGGACGCGGACGACCACCACCTGACCGGCGCGCACCCGCCCGGTGCGGCGCACCAGCAAACGATCGCCCGGGAACAGCGTGGGCTCCATGCTCGGGCCCTCGACCGTGGCCACCAGATAGCGTCGTTGCACCCACAACAGCGCCGCGGCGCCGAGTCCGGTGGTCGCGAACAGGGCGGGCGTCAGCCGTCGGGTCCTCACTTCGCCTCCTGGTAGCCGGCCGCCTGGAGCCGGAACAGGCTCGCGTAGTGGCCCTCGCGGTCGAGCAGCGTCTCGTGCGGGCCCTGTTCGACGATGCGACCGCCGTCCAGGACCACGATCAGGTCCGCGTCGCGCACCGCGCCGAGCCGGTGCGAGATGAGCAAGCTGGTGCGTCCCTCGCGGTGTTCGCGCATCCGGGCGTGCACCTCGTGCTCGGCCTGCGGATCCAGGCCCGAACCGGGCTCGTCCAGGATCATCAGCTCGCGCCCGGCGCGCACGAACGCCCGGGCCAGGGCCAGGCGTTGCCACTGGCCGCCGGAGAGCACCACGCCGGTGTCCGGGTCCTCCTTGTCGGCCTCGCTGAAGAACATCCGGGTCAGCAGCGTGTCGTAGCCGCGCGGCAGGGCGGCGAGCCTGTCGTGGATGCCCGCGCGTTCGGCGGCGGCCTCGATCCGGGCCCGATCCGCCAGGCTGTCCGGGTCGCCGAGGGCGATGTTCTCCGCGGCGGTCATGTCGTAGTTCATGTGGTCCTGGAACACCGCGCTGATCCGCCCGCGCAGTTCGGTCGGCGGGATGTCGCGCAGGTCCACGCCGTCCCAGGTGATCCGACCCCGGGTCGGGTCGTACATCCGGCACAGCAGCTTGACCAGCGTGCTCTTGCCCGCGCCGTTGAGTCCCACCAGTGCCACCGCCCGGCCGCGCGGGATGCGCAGGTCGACGCCGCCCAGCACCCAGGGGTGGTCGTCGCTGTAGCGGAACCACACGTCGTGGAACTCGATGCCCGCACCGGGCTCCGGCGCGGGCACGGTCCCGGTCGCCGAGACCAGATCGGGTTCGGCATGCGCGACCGCCACGTAGTGGGTCAGGCCCAGCAGTTGGCCGTGCGCGGAGGCGATCGAGGAGACCAGTCGGTCCAGGGCCGCCTGGATGCCGCCCACCGCGGCCACGAACATGGTCACGTCGCCGACGCTGAGCGTGCCGCGCCGGGCGGCGGCGACGGCCCACCACAGACCCCCGCCGGCGACTGCGGCGCCCACTGTGCCCAGCACCGCCTGGGTGGCGAACTCCCGCAGGTCCATCCGGCGTTCGGCCTCGTTGGCGCGGCGCCGCTCGTGCATCATCCGGGTGCGCAGGAACGGGCCGATGCCGAAGAGGCGGATCTCGGTGGCCGCCTCGACGTCGGTCAGCAGCCGGCTGTAGAAGAACTCCCGGCGGTGCACCTGCTCGAAGTCCCACCGCATCGTGGCGCGCAGCCGGGACAGCCGCAGCTCGGCGACCAGTACCGGGACCGCGGCGAGCAGCACCAGGCCGGTCATCATCGGGCTGAGGATCAGCAGCGAGCCGACGAAGCCGACCAGGGTCAGCGCGCCCTGGAGGGTGCCGCCCGCGCCGTCCACCAGGACGCCGAAGCTCGACGTGCTGCTTTGTCCCAGGCGCAGTCGGTCCAGGAACGCCGGGTCCTCGAACCGGCGCAGCCCCACCTGGCGTTCGGCCGCGGCGAACAGGCGGTCGGTGCCCACGACGCCGGTGGCCCGGCCGATCTGGGCGCGCAGGTAGCGGCCGATTCCCGGCAGCATGGTCGCGACCAGTCCGGTGATCGCAAGTGCCACGGCCAGGCCGCCGATGGCGCCGTGTCCGCTCGTGAGGCGGTCGATGACCAGCTTGGTCAGCCACGCGATGGTGATCGGCACGCCCGCCGAACCCAGCGTCACCGCCAGCGATCCGACCGCCTGGGCGGGGGCCGCGTGGAAGGTGAGCGAGACCGCCTCGCGGGCGGCGGCGAACAGGTCGCGGGCCGGAATCCGGGTACTCACGCGTGCACTTCGCCGGCCCGGCGGGTGGTGGGCAGATCGGTGGTGGGCAGGTCCGTCATTCTCAGGCCGGCGGCCACCACCCGTCGGTCCTCGCCGAGCAGGTACATCGCCGGCGTCCAGGCGTTGCGAAACGCCGCCTGGACCACCCCGTCGTACTCCTCCACGACCACCCGGGCCACCGGCGTCAGCAGTGCGAGCAGTTCCGCGTCGTCGCCGGCGATCACCGCCAGCGTGCGCTCGCGGCCCAGTGCGCGGGCCCGCTCCGCGAAGCGCGGTGCCTGCACGTGGCAGGGCTCGCAGCCGGCGGAGAAGAACCCCACCAGCCCGCCCGCGTCGTGGTCGCCCACCTGTTCGCCGGTGGTCGTGGTGGCGGTGAACACGCCGGGGCGCATGCCGGGTCGCAGTTCCATCGGCGGTCCGGCGGAGTGCGGCGTCTGCGGTTGTTGCCCGCGCAGCCTGCGCAGCACGCCGAGCACGAGCACCAGATTCAACACGGTCACCAGGCCGACGAGCACGACGGCGACGACAAGTATGGGCATCAGGCATTCCTCGCGAACAGGTCGACGATGTCGTCCAGGGAGATGATCAGAAGCGCGCCGACCAGCCCGACCACGACCGCGACCGCGCTGCCGGCGAGCGGGGGCAGCAGATCGGCGGAGGGGTCGAGGCCGGTCGCCGACAACCCGGCGATCGAGGCGGCGAGCAGGACGCCGTTGCGCACCAGATGGCGCGCGCCCAGCGGGGTGTCGGAGGCGCCGAAGCAGCGGCAGGGGGAGCGCCGACCGCGGCGCAGCGCCGCGCCGACGGCCGCGGTGAACGCGGCGAGCAGCACGCCGGCGACCACGAAGCCCGGGCCGCGGGTCGGCGGGAGCAGGACCAGTACGGGGACCGACGTCTCCGCGGCGACCACCGCGCAACCGATCGGCCGGGTCGACCGGGCCCGCATGGGCACCAGGCCCGGGATCGAGTCGACGAAGCCGGTGAAATCGCGGAGCTTGGTGACCGCGGAGGCGGCGAATACGAGGCCGATCAGACCGGCACAGCCCACATATATGTAGCCCACGGCTATCCCCCTTTTTGGGCGCGCGGAAACGGCGGGCGGCGAAAGCTCGCCGCCCGCCGTCGAGTCCGGCAGGATCGCCCGACGCATTCCGAGGGTTTACTCCACGCAAATTCGCCGGATTCATCGTGGCGAGGATACGTGTCGTACCGACATCGGATGCAGGTTGTCGATGCGATCCTCGGCGCGGCCACCTTGTGAGTGATCCGCGCCGATAACGACGGCGGGATAATGAATCCCGCTGTGGTCAATCCCGCGGTGCGATATTGCATCGCGGAATATCACCAACGGCCGCGACGGGACAAGGCGGACGAACCCCGCCCGTCGACGGCTCCCGGGCCGAGGTCAGCAGTTGCCGACGCGCGTGGTGGTGCAGCCCTCGTCCTTGCAGCACTGGTACAGGAAGAGCACGCCCCCACCACAGAAGTAGGTGTTGCTACAGCCTGCCTCGACCGTGGCCTTTTGGGTCAGTCGGTTCAGCAGGCGATCGGCGAGACGCATCATGACGTCTCCTCTCCCGGCCGGGTGGGCCGTTTGGATTGGTAATCGGATTATTGCCAGTCCCCCTTTTTATTCGCAAGACCCAAATCACCAACCATCGGAGATGATCAAGAAATGGGCGACCCGGCCAATTCCCGACGGCCTGCGCCCGTGAATCGGTGCGATTCGCCGAATCGACGGATAGGCTCGATATGTCGCTTCCGGCCCCGCCCGGGCGCCGACATGCGTCGATCCCCGGGAAATGGCATGCCCGCGCCGATTCGGCGGGCTTACGGGACGAGGTGGGCGAAAACCACGACGTTGCCGGAGTAGTGGCTCTTCTTGCTGTAGGTGCCGCCGCAGGTGAGCAGGCGCAACTCCGGCCGGGCCGCGTCGCCGAATACCCGCGCGGCGGGGAACTCGTTCCGGGCGAACATTTCGACCCCGTCCACCACGAAGGCCGCGACGCTGCCGTCCTCGCGGTCGATCTCGATCCGGGAGCCGCGCGGCAGCGCGCCCAGCGGATAGAAGACGGCGGGTCCGGCGGCGGTGTCCACGTGGCCGGCGATCGAGGCGGTGCCCTTCTGTCCGGGCGTCACGCCGCCCTGGTACCAGCCGGCCAGATTGCGATCCCCCTGCGCGGGCACGTCGATGCCGCCCGCCTCGTCCAGGCCGACCCGGGCCAGCGGGGCCGAGATGCCCAACTCCGGGATCCGGATGCGGGTCGGGATCGACGCGCGCATCGGCGGTGCCTCGGCCGGCGGGGCAGGCGGGGCGGGCGCCGCGGGATCACCGGGATCCGCGGGCGCCGGGGCATCCGGGGCCGGCGTCGTGGGCGGGGCGATCGGCACGGCCGCGGCGGCGGGCGGGCGCGGTGGCGGTGCGGAGGTGTCGTACCCGGCGTACAGCAGACTTGTGCCGCCGATCGCGAGCACGCCACTGGCCGCCGCCCAGAGCAGGCGACGGCCGGCGGGTCGGTGCTGCCGATCCGCGGCACTCACGGGTGCCTCGGGTGCGGAACGGGTCATCGGTCAGGCGAGGTTCGAGGCCCGGCGGCGCAGCGCGACGAAGCCGGTGCCGGCCGCGCCCGCGAGTACCAGACCACCCACCACGCGCAGCGCCGGGTCGCCGTAGTCGACCCCGCCGAACCCGGCCGTGGACGCCGTGGTCGGCGCGGCGCCCATCACGTGCAGGCTGCCGATCAGCTCCTGGCCCTCGCCGCAGACCACCTTGACCTCGTAGTCGCCGGTGGCCACGTCCTTGATGGTCGCCTGACCCTTGACCTCGTCGCCGTCACGGGTCAGGGTGACCGCGGCCGTGAACGCGTCCGAGGAAGCGGTCGCCGTGTTCGCGGTGCAGTGCTTGTCGTCCGACAGCAACACCGTGTCGCCGGGACGGCCGGAGTCGGCCTGCATCGGCGTGGCGGCGAACGCCGCGCCTGCGGAACCGCATACGGTGAGACCCACGATGGTGCCGACGACTGCGAGACGGGCACAGCGCATTTCGTCCTCCAATGGACTGCGGAACCGAACCCGACAGACCGGGTTACAGGGGAAGTTCCGCTACAAGGAACGTAAAAAGCCGCTAGACCCCCCGCCACCGCTGGCCGCCGAACGGTGGATCACGTCGGCCGTCGGAGTGGACCGGGTCCGCGCGGGGGTTTACCGGCACGGGTCGCCGCCGCGGAGTTCGGCGCGGTGAGGTCCGGCGTTACCAGGCATTGCGCCGTGAGGACCGGCGCCACGAAACTCGGCGCCGAGGGATCCGCGCCCGGATCCACCGGCACCGGCAGGCACGTGGCCACCCGATCCAGCCCCGCCTCCCCGCCCATGCGATCCGCCCGCTCCAGGATCTCCTGCGGGGACCGCCCTCGTCGTCGAGCCGGTGATGGGCCGCGTGCCACCACCGGGCCCGCGGTCGCCGTTGTCGCCCTCGGGCGCGACCGCCGTGGGGTCTCGCCGGAGCGCCGCCGGGCGGACGCGGGCGGGTGCCGGTCAGCCGGTGGGTACGTCCGACGGCTCGGCCAGGGCGGCCAGGTCCTCGTGCAGCAGGCCGGCCGCCCGCAGCGCACCGGCGACCCGGGCCAGGTCGGAGCCGGCCGCGACCGGTACCACCGTGCGCACCCGGGCGTCGGCGGAGCGCGCGAACGGGCCGAGCACGTCCCGGGCGCCGGCCTCGACGAACACCTCGATGCCGCGCTCGCGCAAGGTGGTCACCGCATTGCGATAGCGCACCGGGTGCCGCAACTGCCCCACCACACCGTCGCGGAGTTCGCGCTCGTCGGCGTAGTCCCGGCCCAACAGCGGCGACAACACCGGATAGCGCGGAGCCCGGAAGTCGATCTCCGCCCCCAGCCGGCGCCACTCGCCGGCGGCCGACTCGCGCAACCGGTTGTGGAACAACGTGCGCACCGTCAACGCCTTGGAGGCCACCGCCTTGCGCTCCGCCAGCGCCGCGAAGGCGGCCAGCGACTCGTCCGGCCCGGAGACCACGGTGTGCTCGGCGGAGTTGTCGCACGCCAGATCCAGGCCCGGCAATTGCGCCGAGCACAACAGTTCGAGCGTGTGTCCCGGCGCCAGGCGCAGGGTGAGCAGACCACCCGGATCACTGGTATGGATCGTGCACGCCGCCGCCCGGGCCAGGTACAGCCGGGCACCGTCGCCCGCCGTGTACACCCCGGCCGCGGCCAACGCCGCCATCTCGCCCAGACTGTGCCCGAGCAGCACGTCGGGACGAATCCCGAAATCGTCCTCCAGCAGCCGGAACGCGGCCAGCGCACCGGCATAGATGGCCAGGTGCAACGACAACTCGTGCCGGTCCATCAACTCGTGCGCATCCGGTGCCTTGGGATCGACGAGCAGACGCGAGGGCGACAGCGTGGCCCGATCGCCGACCGCGTCGTCGACCTCGGCCAGGGTGTCCCGAACGGCGGGCCGATCCTGGAGCCGGCGCAGTGCGCCCGGCACATAGGAGCCAACGCCGGGCATGATGATCGCGGTGCGTGGCACGCTCACGGAGACTCTCCCTTGGCTCTCGGTGGTCTCTGCTGCCATGGCCGGGAGGTTCACCGAACCCCGGCCACGGATCGAGGGGACGACTTCGGAGAGCGGCGGTAACGGATGCGCCGCGCGATCTCGCGGATCGGCCCCGGTCATGGCGGAAACCCGGGCTCGCGTGAAGGGGGCGCGTCCGGGGCGGATCGGGATGGGGGCTGTGCGGAGCGGGTGGGGCGGGGGCGTGCGTGGCGGGTCGGTTCGGGGGCGCCCGTCGGATGTTCGACGGAGTCGGAGGCAGGGCCTGATTCCAGGAGAGTCGAGCCGGCGGGGGAGCGCAACCGCGCCCGGCGCCGCACGCCTGCGGCCGGGGCCGATCCGCCGCCCGGGCCGGCAGGCAACTCACATGGTGTCGACGGAAGCTGACTCCAAGTCAGTCCGCCCCGCCGACGGGCACTCGGCGGCACCCGAACCGCCATTCGAGGGTATTCCGTCCGGGCGATCCGCAGGCGCGCACCCACCGTCGCCGATTCGGGTGGCCGCGGGCATCCGCCCGTCGCTTCCGGCCTTCCCGGTCGTTGGTCCGAACGTGATGAACCCCAGCCGCGTCATGGCCGCCGGACTCGCGGCGGCAGCCGCGTGGATCGCGTTCGTACCCGCGGCGTTCGCCGTGCCCGCCGCATCCGCTGCGTTCGCCGTACCCGCCGCGCTCGGCGGACCGGGCGCACCGGCTGCGCCCGCTGCGTTCGCCGCCGAACCGGGTAGCGGCATCACGATCGTGGTGACCGGAGACGATCACTACGTGGCCGCGGACGACGTCGTGGTCCGGCACCGTTTCACCGAGCGGTCCGCCGAGGTCGAGATCGCCGCCATGCGGCGGTACGGGAGCGAAACGGGGCCGACATCGCGCACCCCGGGCGGCCGGGTCGACCCACACGAGCGCAACGATCCGGGTCGGCGCTGAAGGATCCACCCGAACGCGTGTGCATATGCTGACGGGGCCGTGAACCGGACGCGTGGCCCGGCGGCACCGTCGGGAGGAGTGGCCTGATGAAGGTCGGCGTCATCGGTCTGGGCGACATCGCGGAAAAGGCGTACCTGCCGGTCGTCTCGACCCTGCCGGATCTGGATCTGCACCTGCACACCCGCACGCCTGCGACGCTGCGCCGGGTCGCGGAGACCCACCGGGTGCCCGTCGAGCACCGGCACGCCGACCTGGACGGGCTGCTCGCCGAGGGACTGGACGCCGCCTTCGTGCACGCGGCGACCTCGGTGCACCCCGAGATCGTGACCCGGCTGATCGAGGCGGGCGTGCCCACGTATGTGGACAAGCCGCTGGCGTACAGCCTGGACGAGAGCGCGCGGCTGATCGACCTGTCCCGGGACCGCGGCGTCGGCCTGATGGTCGGCTTCAACCGGCGACACGTGCCGGCCTACGTGGAGAGCCGCACATTGCCGCGCGACCTGATCATGATCCGCCGCAACCGCGTCGACACCGCACGCGAGTTGCGTACGGTCGCCTTCGACGATCTGATCCACGTGGTCGACACGCTGCGCTTCCTGGCCCCTGGCGAGATCGAGCACGTCGACGTGCGGGCCCGGGTCGTGGACGGCCTCGCCCAGCACTTCGTGCTGCACCTGTCCGGCGCGGGCTTCAGCGCGATCGGCACGCTCAACCTGCGCAGCGGATCGAACGAGGAGATCCTGGAGGTTTCCGGCCGGGACGCCACCCGCGAGGTGTACAACCTGGCCGACGTGATCGACTACCAGGACGGTCGCCCGACCACCCACCGGCGCGGCGACTGGACCCCGATCGCACGCCAACGCGGGATCGAGCAGGTCGTGCTGAGCTTCCTGGACGGGGTCCGCACGGGAGTATTTCCCGACCTGGACGACGCGTTGCGTACGCACGAGTTGTGCGAACTGGTGGTCGACGAGGTGGAGAAGCAGCAACTCGGCTGAGCGAAGGGGGAGGCGGGCCCGATCGGGTCGGGGCCTGCGGCTCCGTCGCCTGCCGGTGGCATGTGTCGGGCGAGGAGGGGCATGGACCTGCGGACGGAGTTGTCGCCGCCGGTTGTCGATCCGGAGCGACTGGCCGAGGTGGCCGCCGAGATCGAGCGGATCGGTGAGCTGATTCGGGGCGATGGCGAAGCGGGCGCGGCGGAGGCGGCGATGGCCGCCTTCCGAGCGGCGACGGGGCACGACTACTCGATCGGGGACTTCGTCGAGTATCACGGGTCCCGCACGCTTGCGGAATTCGCTCTGGAGGCGGCCCGACCGGCCCGGCCCGGGGTTGCCGACATCACCCGGGCCGAACTGGTGGAGATCGTCCGGCGGATCCTGGCCGGCGATGCCGAACTCGACTGGTATCTCCAGGTGTTGATGGCGAACGTACCGCACCCGGCGGTGAGCGACCTGATCTTCGGTCGGCCCGCGGAGGTGGAGGTTCCGCCCGGGTGCGCGGACGGTTCGACCGATTCCACCGACGATCCGCTCGCGGCGGCCGAGGAGATCGTCGACGCGGCGTTGGCCCATCGCGCGATCGCGTTGTGAAGCGAGGAGGGTTCTCCGACGTGAATGCCGGAAAGCTCTCCCACGGCTGTCGCCGGTCGGGCAGTTCGTCGGCAGGCCGGTCCCGGAAGGGAATTGCTCAGTCGGTCCGGGGCGGGTCTGCGCCTGCGGCCAGGAGGGCGGCCACGGTCTCCGGGTAGGGGCCTCTGGCGGCCCAGTCGACCGGGGAGTAGCCCGTGCCGTGGTCCTCGCGGAGATTGGGATCGGCTCCGTGGGCGAGCAGCGCGCGGACGGTGTCGGTGTGGCCCCAGCAGGCCGCCGCGCACAGGGGGGTGCCCTCGGACCCGGTACCGCTTTCGGTGTCGGGCGCCGCGCCCGCGTTCAGGAGGAGCAGGACCACGTCGGTGGCCCCGTGTACGGAGGCCGCGTACAGCGGCGTGGTTCCGTATCGGTCGGCGCCTCCCGGATCGGCGCCGGCCCGGAGCGCGGCGCTCGCCTCCGTCAGCCGGCCCAGACCGGCCGCTCCCACCAGCAGTTTCGACAGCCGCTTGCGCTCACGATGGTTCACGCGGCCGAGGGTAGTGGGCCGGGGGCGAGCTTGCCTGCGAATATCGGCGCGGTTGGCGGTTGGTCGCCGGTGGTCGGCGGCCAGGGGTGAGCGGGGTGGCGCGCGGGGAGAGGGCGGTGCCGAGGATGCCGGGTGGGGCGAGAGGCGGGGAGAAGGCGAGGGGTGGGGCGAAGGTGCGGGCGTCGGCGGGTGGCGCGGGCGGCGGTGATTTCGGCGGAGACGTCGACCCACGTGTTGCCGTACTCGCGCTCGAGCCGGTCCCGATCGTCCGGGGAGAGGTGCTCGAGCGCGGGCAGCAGGTCGCGTTGCTCGTGGACCAGGAGGCCGTCCATCGCGGACGCGGCGTCCTGTGCCTCGTCGTGGAATCCGGGGCCCTCCGGGCCGAGCCGCTCGGCCGCATCCAGGAAGCCCTCGATCCGGCGGCCCTGCGCGATGGCGTCGTCGACGTACCCGCTGCGGTGCCCGTCGGCGTCCCGGACCGCCGGATACAGCACGCGCTCCTTGGTCGCGATGGTCGCCCGGATCGCGTCGTCGGCCTCGTCGAAGAGGGCGATGGTGCTCTGCGGGGTGGCCCGCCACCGGCGGATCAGCTCACGAAGGTTGCGGTTGTCCAGCACGGTTGTCTCCTTGCGCGTCGACTCGGCTCATGCGGCCGTCGGCGCGGACCGGCGGCGACCACACCCCGTGCCACTGCCCCTTTCGGGCCGGATCATCCCTTGGCCACCACGCAGAAGGGGTGCCCGTCCGGGTCGGCCAGGACCACGAAGTCGGGGTCTTCCGGGTAGTCCCACGGCAGTTTGCGGGCGCCCAGGCCGACCAGGCGCCGTACCTCGCCGGCCTGGTCGTCGGCGTACAGGTCCAGGTGCACCCGGACCGGTTCGGTGCGCTCTCGGACCTCGCCCAGTTGGAGGCTGAGTCGTTCCGCGCCGGGGGTCGGGCCGGGATCGGCATCGCCGTCCGGGGCTTGGTCGGGGCGTGCGCCCGGGTCGATCAGGACCACGAAATCGGTGTCCGGGCCGACCGCGTCGCGGGTGCGCAGGCCGAGCGCGGTGGTCCAGAACGCGACGGCGCGCGGAAGGTCGGTGGTGGTGAGCACTGTGGGTCCGATACGAAGGGTCATGGGGGACATGTGCCCGTTCGGCGGGAATCGAGGCCGGTCCCGGCGGCGGAACGTGGAGGTGTCGAGCGGCTGCGGAGTCGACCGACGAGCCGGCATTGTGGGGCGGGTGACTCTGCCCTCGCGCAATCGACTGGCCCGGTCCCTCGTCGCCACGGCCGCCGTCACCGCCGTGTTGCTGGGTGCGGCGGGCTGCTCATCGGACGATCCGGTCGGGTTCAAGGACGGCGACCGCTCCGATTCCGTCGAAGGCACCCCCGGCCGGAACCTCGCCGAGGCCACGTTGACACCGGAAACCCCGCTGGGCGCACCACAGTTGACCGCCGCCGGAGAGACCATTCGCAAGCGCGCGACCTCGGCCGGCCTGTCGGTGAAGAACGTCACGGTCCGGAACGGCGCGCTCGTGGTGCGCGTTTCGTCGACCAAGTCCGGCGCGGATACGAAGCAACGCCTCGCGGCCATCGCCGGAATCGGGCAGCTGACCGTGCGTCCGGTGGCCGCGGTGACGGCACTCCCGCCCGCGAACGCAGGCCCCGGGGGCGCCACCACCTCCACGAGCGGGCCCGAGTGCGGAAACGCGGAGGCACGACAGACGGTTCCACCCGACGCGGAAGTCGTGGCGTGCGACGGCAAGTTGACGGAGAGGTACGTACTCGCCCCCGCCGTGATCACCCGGACCGACGTCGCCGGGGCCGAGGCCAGGGCGCCGGAAGCGGGCAATTCGGGCTGGACCGTGACCGTCAAGTGGACGAACAAGGGTCAGAACGCCTTCACCCAGCTCACCTCCGAGGCCGCCGGAGGTCGGCTGCCCACCAACCGCATCGCGATCGTCTGCGACGGCAGGGTGCTGGTCGCACCGAGTGTGCAGTCCGCGATTCCGGGCGAGGCGGTGATCTCCGGAACGTACGACGAGGCGGACGCACGGCAACTCGCCGGGACCCTCGACGGTGGGGTGCTGCCCGCCGGGTTCAGGGTCGAGTCGTACGTGGAGGGGCAGTAGGGGGCCGAGGTCGGCTTCGAGGGCGATTCGGCGGGAGCGGTGTCGGGATCGGGGCCCGGGCCGGCGGCGACAGGCCGAGGAGGGTCTCGGCGGTGCCGGCGAGGATCGCGGCCTTGTCGGCGGCGGACAGATCGGCCTCGCGCAGGTCGGCGAGCACGCGGCTGCGGGTGTAGCCGAGTGGATGCGAGTACAGGTCGCTGCCGAAGACCACACGATGTGCTCCGAACGCGCGGACGAAGCGCACGATCGGCTCGACCGTGTAGGCCAGACTCGTGTCGAAGACCAGATTCGGCGCGAGTTCGGCGACGGTGAATGCGTGGCTGCCCTGCTCGAACGAGGAGAAGCAGTCGAGTACGACGATCGGCAGGTCGGGTAGCGCCCGGGCCAGTCGGTGCACCCGCCACAACGCCTCGTCAGCGACCTCGGCGACGGCGTGCACGAAGGGGACCAGACCGAGTTCACCCGCGCGTTCGAGGACGGCAAGGACCAACGGGCCATCGGTGGCCACACCCTGGAAGCGGGCATGCACACTGACGCCGACCAGGCCCAACTCGTCCTGCATTCGGCTCAGTTCACTCAGACCGGCAGGCCCGTACAGGGGTTCGACGATGCCCAGCGCGGCCGGGAAACGGTCCGGACGCGCGTCGCGATAGGCGGCGATCGCGTCGTTGACGCGGCGGGTATCGGCCACGCCTTCGGGCCGTAGGTAGCCGTGTCCCGGGATCACGACGGCCGCGTCCACGCTGTTGCGATCCATCGTGGCCAGTCGGGATTCGAGTTCGAACTCCGTTGCTTCGGTCGGGGATTGCGGTTCGGAGGGGAGCGTCCCGACGTGGTGGTGGAGGTCGAGGACGCGTGGGGCTGGGGGCATGGGCGGCGCCTGGGTGTGGTGTTGGGGGTGGTGCGGAGTGGGGAGTGTTGCGGGCCTTCTCTTCTTGCGTTCTTCGGCCGGCTGTGGGCCACCGCCTTGTCGCTGGGCGTCACCGGGTTGCCGGTTCGTGGGGTTGCCGGGTGTTGCCCAATGTTGCT
Organism: Embleya sp. NPDC050493; assembly: GCF_044458105.1. NCBI lineage: Bacteria > Bacillati > Actinomycetota > Actinomycetes > Kitasatosporales > Streptomycetaceae > Embleya > Embleya sp. NPDC050493. Next base: position 95,652 of record NZ_JBITHP010000028.1, on the reverse strand, counting down.
CGGCGTCGCCCGGCGTCGCCCGGCGTGGCTCAGTGGAAGTGGGGGGCGATGCGGTCGGCGAACAACCGCATGAACGCCAGGGGTTCCGGGACGAATTGGGACAGGATCAGGCGGGTGATGCCGGCTTCGGCGATCTCGTGCAGGCGTTCCACGCATGCCTCGGGCGGGCCTGCGATGGTGGATCGGGCCGCGAGCCAGTCGGTGAGGCCGTACCGGTCCACGAGTTCGGCATTGACGTGCGCGGTGTCCGGCGAGGCGTGATGGCGCGAGTCGTACGCCGCCTGCAACGCGGCCAGGCGCGGCGCGATCTCGGCCGGCACGCCCTTGCCGGCCATGGTGAATCGGTACACGTGGTTGGCGGTGCCGGCGAGCACCGAGCGGATCCGGTCGATCCCGGCCCGCTCGGTCGGGGCCGGCACCAGGTTGGCCATACACCAGATCTCCAACTCCGCTACGTCCCGCCCGACTTCGGCGGCGCCCTCGGTGATCAGCCCGAGGTTGCGCCGATATGCCTCGGCGGTAAGGCTGTTGGACAGGATCACGCCGTCCGCGATCCGACCTGCGAGGCGCAATGTGCGCGGGCCCTCGGCGGCCATCCAGATCGGCGTGGGGCGGTGGTCCCAGTGCAACGCGACGTCGGCGCCGCCGAAGGTGGCGGGCCGGCCGGCACACATGTTCCGCACGGCGGCGACGAAGTCGGCCAACTCGGCGAGGGTGCCGGGGCGTACCCCGATGTTGCGCAGCGCCGAGTCGCCCGAGGAGATGCCGTACGCGAACCGACCCCCGGACAGTTGCTGCAACGCGGTCGCGCAGGACGCGACGACGGCCGGGTGCCGGGTCATCGGATTCGACACGGTGACCGCGAGCCGGGCCCGCGAGGTGTGGCCGGCGGCGACGGTCAGGGCGATGAACGGATCGGCCCAGAGGGACTGCGAGTCACCGGTCGTGAGCAGATCGAATCCCGCGCCTTCGGCGGTGCGAAGCCACTCCGGGTAGGCGGCGAAGTCCTTGACGGTGGTCCCGGTGCCGAAGCTGAGACGGGGAGTGGTGATGGGGTCGCCTCGCCTTCTTGCGCCCGGGGAGTGTGGGGAATGTGTTGAATATTCGATAACTCGTGTTGACGTGGGTACGGTAGCGCCGCGGGCGAGAGGGAACAAGGGTCATCGAGGCGGCCCGGCGGCTCCGGTGGGCGGCGGACAGCGCGCGGCATGGGGCGTGGGGGCGGCGCAACATTTGCGCGCCGGAGGTCGAGCGCCGTCCCGATCGCGGCGGTACGGCCGATGGCCGGCGCCGCCGCGATCGGGACGGTCGTGCATCTGTCGGCCACCGCCATCGAGGAGGGTCGCGGCCCTCCTCGATGAGCGGCACCCCGGCCGACACCGCCTACCGTCTGCTGCCGGCCCGACGGCCGGGGTGGTGGTCGGCGGCTAGCTCAGATGCCGAGTGAAGAACCGGGCCGCGGCGTCCCCCGCGAACTGCGGGACGCCGGTGTGCCCGCCCATGTTGGCGTGCAGGGTCTTCTCCTTGGAGCCGAAGGCGTCGAACAGGTCCAGGGCCGACTGCCGGTCGTTCCCTTCGTCGTCCCACTGCAGCAGGACGTGCAGCGGGATGGTGACCTGCCGGGCCTCCTCGAACAGGGAGCGAGGCACGAAACTTCCGGCGAACAGAACGGCTGCCGAGATGCGCGGCTCGACCACCGCCAGCCGGATCCCGATGGAGATCACTCCCCCCGAGTACCCGACCGGGCCGCCGATCTCGGGCAGCAGAAGCAGGGCGTCCAGGACGGCCTGCCATTCCGGGACCGCCTTTTCGACCAGGGGGAGGACGAGCCGGTCCACGATCTCCTCGCCGACCGGCTCGCCGGCCTCCAGCGCCCGGCGCAGGTCGGCGCGGGCCTGCTCGGCGGCGGCGGAACGGGGCCGGTCACCGCTTCCGGGGAGTTCGATGGTGGCCGCGGCGAAGCCGTCCGCCGCGGACTGCCGGGCCCGGCCCACCAGTCGGGGGTACATCCGGCGCAGTCCGCCGGGGTGGCCGACCAGGATCAGTGGCGCCGGTGCGGAGACGGATGCGGATGCGGGCGTCCACAGGATGCCGGGGATCTCGCCCAGGGTGAATTCGCGTTCCAGGACGCCGTCGTCGAGGCGCTGCTCGGAAGTGAATTGCATGATCGTGCCTTTCGGGAGTGCTCCTGAACGGCGCTCCCGGACGACCTATCGCCCGACCGTGACCCCGGAGGGGAGCACCCATGTCGATACTGCGTTCACGGGTACCACCTCCTCGTTGTCTCGCACGGCCTCCGGAAAAGTAGCAGTGGTCCCCGCGGTCCGCCAACGGTTTTCGCGCAGGCTCCGTGGCCGGGCCCCACGAGCGTGGTCCCGTCCGCTTCCAGGTGCTCGGCCACCCGAATTCGTCGACTTCGTCCGGGAGTGGGCCGCCCGTTTCACCCGCGCCACGGGTCGGACGATCGGCGCAGCAGTCCTGCCGGGGCGGTGCCGAGCCGTGCCGAGACGGCGATGGCGAGTTGGCCATCGCGGAACGCAACGCCCGGGCACGGACATCGCGCAAGCACCAAGCGCAAGGCGTCCCGGATGCGGTGGCGCAGGCCCGCGACGAGCGGTGGGGCCACACGCTCAGCCCTCCGGAGGGGCTTCCGCCTCGGGTTTCGGCGGCGGCGTAGGGCGGCCGAGGTCGGGAAGCTGCCGGGCGGTCTGCAGTTCGTCGGCGATGCGGTCGCGCATCGGGCGGTGGGCCAGGGCGGTGAGCGCTTCCTCGATCAAGTGGCTCAGTGGATAAGGCAGTTCGGCTTCGAACGCGCGGGCAGCCGCGGTGGTGGCCGCCCATTCGGCGTCCAGAATCGGCAGCAGGCGCTCGGCTTCCGACGTCACCGCGACGATCCGCTGCCTGGCATCGGCGCCGGGGGTGAGCGTGACCAGGCCGGCCTTGACCATGTGCGCCACGGTCTGGCTCGCCGCCGAGTGGGTGACACCGATCGCAGCGGCGAGGTCGCGAATCGAGGCCGGACCCCGGGCGACCAACACTCGGACGACCGGTGTGTAGCGCGGGCGGAACCCGGCCAGACCCAGGTCGGCGTAGACCGAGGCGACATCCCCGTCGAGCAGGTCGAGCAACTGCCGCAGACGGGTACCCAGCAACTCCGGGCCGGGGACGGAGGAGGTCATGCCGAATAATATAACAGCGCTGTTGTAGTTATCGTTGGGTGACCGGTGGCCGCCCCACCCACTCACCTCGCGCTAATCCACCCGACCGGGCAATGCCCTTCCCCGAAAGGACCCACCAATGACCTCCTCGTCCCCGTCCGCATCGCCCCAGCGGCTGCCAGTTCCTCCACATCCTCCGCTTCCTCCGCATCCCCCCATCGAGCCCTACGCCCACGGGATGCTCGACGTCGGCGACGGCAATCACGTGTACTGGGAGACCTGCGGCAATCCGGTCGGCAAACCCGCCCTTGTCGTGCACGGGGGACCGGGATCCGGCTGCTCGACGGGAGTGCGGCAACTGTTCGATCCGCAGCGCTATCGCATCGTGCTCTTCGACCAGCGGGGCTGCGGTCGCAGCACCCCACACGCAAGCGACCCCACCACGGACATGCGCTTCAACACCACCGACCACCTGCTCGCCGACATGGAGCGACTACGCGAACACCTGGGACTGGACAGGTGGTTGCTGTACGGCGGATCCTGGGGCTCGACACTGATCCTGGCGTACGCACAGCGCCATCCCGAACGCGTGTCGGAGATCGTCATCCCGGCCGTCACCACCACCCGCCGCTCCGAAATCGACTGGCTGTACCGCGGCGTCGGCCGCTTCCTGCCCGCCGAATGGGAACGCTTCCGCGACGGTGTCCCACCCTCCGATCGCGACGACCTCGTCGCGGCCTATGCCCGCCTGGTGGAAGACCCGGATCCGGCGATCCGCGAACGCGCCACCAACGCCTGGTGCACCTGGGAGGACGCGGTGGTCGGCACCGAACCGAACGGCCGACCCGACGCCTACTCCGGGCGTCCCCCGGCCGCCCGTGTCGCCCTGGTCCGCATCGTCACCCACTACTTCGCCCACGGCGCCTGGCTCCCCGAAGGCATCCTCCTTGCCAACGCCGACCGCCTCGCCGACATCCCGGGCGCCCTCATCCACGGCCGCCTGGACCTGGGCAGCCCACTCGACACGGCCTGGCACCTGTCCAAAGCCTGGCCCAAGGCCACCCTGACGGTAATACCCGACGCCGGCCACCTCGGCAGTTCCACCATGCGATCCCGAATCCACTCCACCCTCGCCCACTTCGCCACCCGCTGACCCGACTCCGACATCCATCCCACCCCCCACGTCGAACACCACCCGTGGTGCGATCCGGAGTCGAGAGCGGGCGGAGGCGGTAGGCATATCCCCGCAACCGCGGGTGCGATCGGCCTGATGCGCGCACTGGAGGAGCGATCCGGAGCGGGGGTGGGTCGATGTGGGCGGGCCGGGTTCGGGAATCACCCGGGCTTCCCGAGGGTGGCGGCGAGGTGTTGCCGGGCGTGGATCGCGAAGGGCGCTGGGCGGGAGGCGTGTACGCACTACCGCGCCTGCCTCCGGCCGTCGTGGCTGCGAGGGAACCGTTGGTTCGACGACGGGAGTTCGTGGCGCGGGGTCGGCGGTGTTCGAAGATTGTGGGTTCGCGTCGTGGCGGTGTCATGCCCACAGCTCCGCCCATGCGTGGGCGGCGTGGGCGATTTCGGGTGCGCCCCGGACGCCGTCCGTCGCGTACTCCGCCCAGCGCCTTGCCTCGGCCCGGGTGAACATACGTACGGCGTCCGGGGTTGCCGTACGCCAGCCCGGGGTTCGGGACACCCAGGACCGTGCACGTTCGGGAGTGTGGCCGCCGGCGGAGATGAGCCGTAGGCCCCACAGGGCCGGGTCGATCCAGGCCGGGCCGAGGGCGGGCCAAGCCCAGTCGACCAGGCGGGCCCGCACGCCGTCGACCAGGATGTTGCACGCGGCGGGGTCGGTATGCAGCAGGCACGTTCCGGCGAGGAGCGGTTCCTGCGCCGGGTCGCACCAGTAGCCCCAGCGATCCCAGGCACTGGGCAACCGCAGCCCCGGTGCCGGACATTCGACCAACTCCGCCAGCGCGGCAACCACCAGGGGCAGGTCCGGCGATCCGGGCATGTAGTCGGCGTGTCGACCCTCGATCCCCTCGAACGCCAGTAGGTGCCAGCCCGCGACCTCCAGCCGCCACAGTACGCGCGGAGCGCTCGCGGGCAGGAAGGCGTTCACCCGTTCCTCCTGGCCGAGTTCGTCGACCGGCCCCCAGGCCGGGCCCCACCAGCCGAACTCCTCGCCGGAGACGCCACCGACGGGCACGGCGTCGCGCTCGCGCTGGGCCTTGACGAACACGGTTCGCCCGTCGGGGAGGGAAAGCAGCGCCGAGGCACCGCAGTTCGCGCCGCCGACCGTATCCACCGCCGCCGGCTCCGCTCCGAGCCGTCCGCTCACCGCGTCGAGTGCCTCGACGGGAAGCCGATCCCATGCCACCCGGGCGATCGTCACGGTGCCGTGGGCGGCGGACGCTCGGGAGGCGGATGCTCGGGCGGCGCCGGCGGGTTCTTGTCCGGCGACCTCGGCCCGGGCGGACGCCCCGGATTGTCCGGAGTCGACGGCCCACGCGGAGACGTACGCCCCTTTCGCATCATGCCCGCAGCGTATGCCGCGCATCTTCGCCCGGCCAGTGGCTCGTCCCGCGTCTCGGCTGCGCCGCTCGCCGGGCGAGCCGGCTCACGCCCGGGCCGTGCCCCGGGGTTTCGGTCGGCGGCAGCACGGTTCCGCGGTCGGTCGAGGTCATGCCCGAGCCGGTCCTTCCCGACCTGCGGGTGTTCGGCGTCGACGAGTACACGAACACCGGCCGGTTCTCACGGCGCGGTGCCGGCCGACGCCGAGACACGCCGCCGATCGCGCACGCGACGGGGTCCATCACGAGCATGCGGCGGCCCCGGCGTCGTGGCCGACACCCCTACAGGTCGACCGAGTCGAGCATGTTCAGCAGGGCGTCGATGTTGCCGATCGTGTTCTCCAGTGAGACGCGCGCGTCGCGGAGTCGATCCGCCTGCGCGGTGAGGGTGTCCACGTCGCCGGTTGCCGCCGCGTCCCGGCTCGCCGCGACGACGCCGAGCAGCATCTGCACGGCGTCGAAGGCGTGCGCGGCCGCGATGGGAATCGGCCCGGTCTCCGGGTGTTGGGCGGACCGTCGGACCGGCATCGCGGCACGCAGTACCTGCCACTGCATGAACGCGATCATCCGGGCCAGGTCATTCTCGCCCGCGCCGATCACGTGGTACTGCTCGTCCCACGCGCCGATCTTGGCGTCGTCGTCCAGCGGCCGGCTGTCGGCCGACATCGCCTGCCCCTGCACCACCCCGAGCAGTGCGTTGAGCAGCCGTATGCGGTAGACGTCCTCGCCGCCCACGCGGGCGGCCTCCTGGGCGTGTCCGGTCGGGGTGTTCGCGCCGTTGTACGCGCCCAACGCGATCAGCGCGGCCGTGATTTGTTCGACACTCGCCGGGACTGCCTCTGCGGGTTCGTTGTTCATACCCGGCACGTTACCGACCACGTCTGTCGTCGGCTCCGGCGACGCCTCGTCATGCGGCTCCTCATGGACGGCGTGAGCATGCTCCGGCCTCGAGGGACCCGCGGCGTGTGCGGCCGCACACTCGCGCTCACCGAGAACCACGACGTGTGGCACCACCACGACCCCGGACAGGCCCGCCGGCCGGACCTCACGGATTCGCTGGAAGAATCGGTCCATGCAGCGATTCTCCGCGAGCCCCGGCAGTCTGAACGACCCGGTCACGCTCGTCGACGAGCAAGGGATCCGGTGGGTGCTCCACCGCAGGTGTCTGGACGTGCGCGTGGTCCGGCGGCTCGTCAAGGACCGCGCCACGCTGGTCATATGGGGCGACATGGGTGGCATCGGTCCCCGGGCGGTGTCGGAGGCCGAACGCCTCGCGCTCTGGGGTCGGATCAAGGGCGAGTACTCCGGCCCGGGCGGAGCGGGGGCGATGGGGCGCTACGTGGCGCATGAGTTCCGAGCCGAGCCGGGTCGCCGCATGCTCTTCGTCGAGGACCACTGCTGACAGCATCCCGGTGTCATGAGCGGATGGCCACCACGGCGAACACCGGGGCAGCCGTGCCGGCGATCGACGGTGGTGCGGCCGGGGCCGGCCTTGCCGACCGTGGGTGCGGGCGGCTTTTGCAGGCTGCGGATGATGCTCGAAACGGGTTGGCGGGGCGGTCGGTGGCTCGGCATGCTGGGGCGATGTTGATCAGGGAAGCCACCGAGGGTGACTGGGCGGGAATTTGGCCGTTCTTTCACGAGATTGTTGCCGCAGGCGAGACGTTCACCTATCCGCTCGATTTGGGGGCGGAGGAAGCTCGTGGGTGGTGGTGCCTGCCGGCGCCTTCTCGGACCGTGGTTGCGGTGGACGAGGGCGGGGTGGTTCTCGGTACGGCGAAGATGAATCGCAATCACATGGGCAACGGCTCGCATATCGCGAGTGCGAGTTACATGGTCGATCCCGCTCGCTCGGGTCAGGGGGTCGGGCGGGCGCTGTGCGAGTACTCGATCGAGTGGGCTCGTGCGCGGGGGTATCGCGCGATGCAGTTCAATGCAGTGGTCGAGACGAACGTGTATGCGGTGCGGCTGTATCGCGACCTCGGGTTCGAGGTGATCGGTACGTTGCCGGAGGGCTTCAAGCATCCGAAGCATGGCTATGTCGGGCTGCACATCATGCATCTCGCGCTTTGATCCCGATAGGGGCCCTTGACTCGACGTTGCCGTTGCCGTTGCCTTTCGGCGGCGACAGCGGAACCGGAACTGCGGTACGGCGTGTTGGGCTGTGGCGGCGGCCGGTGAACCACGGCATGGAAGAAGCGTTGTGGAGTCGGCTTTCGCGGGACGTGCAGACGGAAGTGGATCGTCTGATCACGTCGGGGCGCAAGGTTCAGGCGCTCGTGTTGATACGTGAGAGTGCCGGTTCGTCGACGCCGGGTATCCACGCGTGCGTCGACCTGTTGCAGTGGCGGTTCGAGAGGCTGGAACGGCTGTCGGACTGAGACGCGGGCGGCACGTCCTCGACGTCGAGTGTCGCGCCGGGTCCGGTGTTTTCGTGGGAGCGGGACGGCCGCGACGCCGAGCCGGGCGCGTGCGTGTTGGACGTGCAGAGCGTGAAGGCCCCCGCCAACACCCCGCCGTAGGTCAGGGCAGAGACGTGCTGTGACGGGAAGCCTTCACCGGACTCGGTGCCCGGCACCGGCTCGGGGGCGGCCCTCACCGCGGCGGTGGGAACCGGGATTCTTCGGGGTGCGTCGGAGTGCCGAGCGGGCCCGAACACCGTCGGGTCGACGCCGACACGGATCCACCCGGGAGCGATGAATTGCGTACACGGCAGTACAGCCTTGGCGTCACGGTGGTAGTCGGGATTCTGTTCGCGGCCGGGTGCGGGAACGACTCGACCTCGACCTCGAACGCGATCGTCGGCACTCCGTCGGCCGTCGGCTCCACCGGTGCCCCCACTGTTTCCCCGGTCGGTGATCCCGGCGAGGACAACACGAAGCTCGACGACACGGCGCTGAAGGCGAGGATCCAGGCGGCGGGCACCGGGATCTCGACCGTGCGTGCCGTCGGGGACATCCGATCCTCGCACCCGAACACGCGTATCGGCTTCGACCTTCGCTACGACCACCGCAGGAAGAACTACGTCGGTTCCATGACGTACGGCGAACATCGGCTGGACCTGCGCCGGGTCGGCCCGGACCTGTACCTCAAGGCCACCGGGAACTACTGGACGGCCTCCGGCAGGCTCGCCGACCCGAACGCCGCGGCCCTGCTCCACGACAAGTACGTCCGGATCAAGGTGAACAACTCGCGTTTCGAGGACGTCACCGAGACCGCGGAGTACGGCAACGTCGCGACGGTCGTCTCGGATTGGAAGTCCGACACGCAACGACGCTCGGAGGAGTCCCTCGGTGGTACGCGAACGATCGTCGTAGCCGTCCCCAACGGCGACGACGGCAACGAATCGCGCCTGTACGTGCCCGCCACGGGCAATCCGGTGCCCGTTCGGCTGACGGATCCGGAGTACGGCACCATCGACTGGTCCGATCTCGGCAAACCGGTCGACGTCACCGCGCCGCCCGCGGCGGACACCGTCGACCTGCCGCCCCTGGCCGCCGAAACCAGGCCCCGCACACACTGATCCGCCGGATCGCGCCCTACGTTCGTGCCGGGCCGCCGGCGGGCGGTGCGCGGGTCGCCGGGGTGCGGGCGAGGCATCGTGCAAAGGTTGTCCCGCAAGTGATCTTCGAGGTGACGCGGATGCGGATGCGGATGCGGTCGCCACTGCGCGAACTCGTCGGCTATCCGGCGAGGCCGAGCTTGCGCAAGGGGGCGCGGGGCAAGGGCCGGCCGGCCACGAACCACCTGCGCAAGCCCGGCATCGGTGCGGTGATCCCAGTCCCGGCGGACCGGTGGGTGAGGCAGTCGGCGCGCCCGCCGATTGCCACCACCGACTCATCGCGCTCTCAACCTGCGGCTTCCGGCTCGGTTCTTCGCGATGTTTCGAATCTTCCTGCTGCTGCCGGACTCGGCGAGCAGGGCGAGTACCGCCGGCGACGTCGACTTCTCGGCGAGGAGGCGCTGCATACGGTCCGCGACCTTCGCCAATTCGACCGATGTCGGCACGTGACCGTCCTCGATGGACAGATAGAACAGCCAGTCGTGGATGCGGCGGCGGATGAACTCGCGGTGGTCCTCCGTCTTGAGATGGTCGATCTCCGGCAGTAGTTCGGCCGACCACCGGCGGAACTCGGCAGGACCGGTCGCTCTCGTCGCGATCCTGTCCACGAGGTCGACCACCGCCGACTTGGACACCATCTCCATGGGGTCGCGCAGGATCGTGGCCACGATCGCGCGGTCTCGGTCGCGGCTCCGGGAGGAAGCGGTCACCAGGACGACGCGTCGGTACGCGGCCGATCGCACGTGCTCGTCCGCGACGGCATCGTCGACGTCCACGTCGATGATGCCGACCCCCGCCAGCAACTCGGCCACATCGGAACGCAATGTCATCGCTTCATCCCTGCTCGCACGGCCGGACTCCACATCGCGAGTAGACCGCGGCCGGGTCGAGTCCTCAGCGCACCGCCCATGTCTCCCAGACTTGGCGCTGGTTGGCCACCGCGTCGATCAACGTCCCATCGACGTCAAAAAGGACATACTTCGCGGAACCCTGCTGCGTAGGTTCGCCGACCATCCCGAGATCATGCCATCAGCCCGGCGGGCCGGCCGTTGCAGGACAGCCCTTGATGATCTGTGACCGGATCGGTTCGTGGTGTCGGTGTGTCGTGCGTCCCGTCGGCAGCGGCCTCCCATGGCGCTAGGCTCCTCCGGGTTGCACCGCCGGGGTGCCGAGGGTCAAAGCGGGGGCATGCGTGGCGACAGCCATCGTGGTGCGCAAGGTATGGCGTCCGGCCTTTGCCGATCTCCGGGGCGCCCGGCGACGTGCCCTGTGGTGGAGTGTCGGGCCGAGCGGCGAGCTCGCGGTCCTGCTGGTCCATCGACGGCACCTGCGGCGGAGTCGCTACGTCAAGGGCTGGATGGGCTGGACCCCGTCCATGCCGTTCGACGGCGTGTTGGTGATACGCAGCGCGGACGGGAGCGTTCGGCGTCGGCGTCTCAAGGACCTCCAGATCCGCCCCAGGCACATCGCCCTCCTGCCAGGCTCTCGGATTCTGCTGGTCGGCGGTCGCACGAGCCACGACGGACAGGGCGTCTGGGCGCCGAACGCGACGGTGTACTCACCCGATGGAGAGCCGGAGCGCGAGTTCTGTATCGGCGACGACATCCCCGTGCTGACGACCGACGCCCGTGGGGTGATCTGGACGGCCTACGGCGACGAAGGCATCTACGGAGGACACCCCGAATCGGCAGCCGGGCTCGCCGGCTGGAATTCCGACGGTCGGGCAACTTGGGTGCCGGAAGGCCGACTTCCCGACACCCCGCTCGAAGGCTGCGCGGCCGCGACCGAACGGGACCATGTGTGGTTGGCCTGGTACTCCGGCACCCGACACGGTGGCACGTTCCTCACCCGGATCACCCCGGCCACCGGAGTCGTGACCAGTTGGCCCAGCCCGGTGACCGCACCGGACGGTATCGCCGTTCACGGCAACCGCATGCTGCTGACCAAACGTGACCACAATCGGCGCTCCACACACATCACCCGCGCCGAACTGACCGGAACCGTATGGGAGACCGTCGAAGAGCGCAGGATCCGAACGCCCGGTCGCGTTGTCCTGGGGTGCGGTCAGGGGCGGGATGGTGTGCTGTGGCTTCGGGCCGGCGATACCTGGGTGGACCTTCACGCCTGAGCGGCGAGGTCGTCGCACTGCCGGGTCATTCCCTTCGGCCGGCGCAACCCGGCAGGTTGCCGTGCCGTATCGGGGAGTCGGTGCGGCCGGCGCGGGTACGGGGGTGGGCTCAGGCCGGGTGGGGGTGTGGGCGGTGGGCCCGGACGATTGCGGCGTGGATGCCCGGGGCGGCCTCGTGGGTGGGGGTGACGGTGATCTCCCTCAGGCCGGCCGCGCGGAGCATCGCGGTGTAGGTGGTCGCGGTGATGGCGCCGGCGAGGCAGCCGGTCGGGTCGGCCGGGTTCGAGCGGGCGTCGGGTTCGGTGTCGGCGATCAGGTCGCTGACGCCGAGTCGACCGCCGGGCCGCAGGACGCGGGTGATCTCGGCGAACACCCTCGGTTTGTCGGGGGACAGGGTGATGACGCAGTTGGAGAGGACGACGTCCACGGACGCGTCGGGCAGGGGGATGTCCTCGATGCGACCGCGCAGGAACTCGACGTTGTCGGCGCCTGCTTCGGCCGCGTGGCGGCGGGCGAGGTCGAGCATTTCGTCGGTGATGTCCAAGCCGATGGCGCGGCCGGTGGGGCCGACCCGGCGGGCGGAGAGCAGGACGTCCAGGCCCGCGCCGGAGCCCAGGTCCAGGACGGTCTCGCCCTCGTGCAGGTCGGCGACGGCGAGCGGATTGCCGCAGCCCAGGCTCGCGGCGACGGCGCCCGCGGGTACGTCCGTGGTGTCGTCGTAGAGGGCGGGGCCGAAACGGTCCGTGTCGCACGGGTCGGTGAGGTGTTCCCCGGCGGCGGCTCGGCGGGCGGCGGCGGTGTAGCGATCGTGGATGGCGTCCGGGGAGAGGTCGACCGGGAGGCTGTCGCTCATGGTGTCTCCTCGCACGGTGTGGCGGCCGGGTCCGGCACGGGGTTGCCCATGACGGCGTCGGCGGCGGTGGGGAAGCAGGACAGGCACGCGGCGTTGACCCGGTAGTACACGGATGTGCCGCGTTTGTCGGTGAGGACGAACCGCACCTCGGCGAGTTGCTTGAGGTGATGCGAGACGGTGGACTGGCCGACCTCGGAGCGTTCGACGATCTCGCCGACGCTCATCGGCCGGCGCTCGACGGCCAGGAGGTTGAGCAGGCGCACCCGGGTGGGGTCGGCGAGTGCCTTGAACCAGGTCGCGTAGGTCGTCGCGGTATCGGCATCCAGGGTCCGAGGGTGCGGCACGTTTTCATTCATCGACAATCGACGATAGTCGATGGATGGGCTGGTACGGAAGGGCCGCGGCGCCCGGGCGGTCAGCCGGTGGGCAGCAGTTCGTCGACGAGTGCGCGGACGCGGCGTTCGATCTCGTCGCGGATCGGGCGTACGGCCTCGACGCCCCGGCCGGCGGGGTCGTCGAGGGCCCAGTCGAGGTATTGCTTGCCGGGGAAGACCGGGCAGGCATCGCCGCAGCCCATGGTGATCACCACGTCGGACGCCCGCACCGCGTCGGGGGTCAGCATCTTCGGCGTCGCGGCGGAGATGTCGATGCCGACCTCGTTCATGGCCTCGACGGCGGCCGGATTGACCCGCTCGCCGGGGATCGAGCCGGCGGAGCGGACCTCGACGCGGCCGGCGCCGAGGTGTTCGAGAAAGCCGGCGGCCATCTGGGAGCGGCCGGCGTTGTGGACACAGACGAACAGCACGGACGGCTTCTCGACCACGGGGAGATCCTTCCGGGGACGTGCCGCCGACGCGTGGCGCGGCCGGCGGGGAGCGGCGGGACGGCAGGGAGCGGCGGGGGCGGGGTTCGCTCCGGCGCCCGGTGCCGGTAACGTATCAGCCCATGATGATGTCAGTCGATGCTGATGTATTGAGAGCGTTGGCGGACCCGCTGCGGCTGCGGATCGTGACGCTGCTGGCGGGCGAGTCGCTGTGCGTGTGCCACCTGATCGAGGAGACCGGCGCCAAACAGACGAATCTGTCCAACCACCTCAAGGTGCTGCGCGAGGCCGGCCTTGTCGACACCGAGCCGTGCGGACGATTCGTCTACTACCGGCTCAGGCCCGAGGGCATCGGCGCCGTCGCCGCCGCCCTGGGCGAACTCGCCGACACCGCACGCGACACCGTCGCCAACGCCCGGAAGAGGCCCTGCTGATGACCGCCACCGACAACCGGCCGCGTGCGCCGTACCGGCCCGTCCGATGACCGCCACCGACAACCGGTCGGGCACGCCCGAGGGGGCCGTCGCGGTCGCCGGCAAGCTCTCCGGCCTCGACCGGTACCTGCCCGTGTGGATCGGCCTGGCGATGGCGATCGGCATCGGCCTGGGCAAGGCCGTCCCCGGCATGGACGACGTGCTGGCCGAGGTCGAGGTCGGCGGGATCTCGCTGCCGATCGCCCTGGGGCTGCTGCTGATGATGTACCCGGTCCTGGCGAAGGTGCGTTACGACCGGCTCGACACCGTCACCGGCGACCGCAGGCTCATGGCGTCGTCGCTCGTGGTGAACTGGATCGTCGGCCCGGCGGTCATGTTCGCCCTGGCCTGGATCTTCCTGGCCGACCTGCCCGAGTACCGCACCGGGTTGATCATCGTCGGCCTCGCGCGATGCATCGCCATGGTGATCATCTGGAACGACCTCGCGTGCGGTGACCGCGAGGCCGCCGCAGTCCTGGTCGCGCTCAACTCGGTCTTCCAGGTCGTCATGTTCGGCGTGCTGGGTTGGTTCTACCTCGACGTGCTTCCCGGCCGGCTCGGACTCGGCGACGGCGAACACCTGGACGTGTCGTTCCGAAGAATCGCCCTCAACGTGATCGTCTTCCTCGGCATCCCGCTCCTGGCCGGGTACCTGACCCGTCGTCAGGGCGAACGGGCGAAGGGCCGCGACTGGTACGAGAACAGGTTCCTCCCGAGGATCGGACCGGTCGCCCTGTACGGGCTGTTGTTCACGATCGTGGTCCTGTTCGCCCTGCAGGGCGACACCATCACCGACGAGCCCGGGGACGTGGCGCGGATCGCGCTGCCCCTGCTCGTGTACTTCGCCGTGATGTGGTTCGGCTCGTACGCCATCGGGCGCGGCATCGGCCTCCCGTACGACCGCACCGCGACGCTGGCGTTCACCGCGGCGGGCAACAACTTCGAGCTGGCCATCGCGGTGGCCATCGGCACCTTCGGCGTCACCTCCGGACAGGCCCTGGCCGGCGTGGTGGGGCCGCTGATCGAGGTGCCCGTCCTGGTCGCGCTGGTCTACGTCTCCCTGGCGCTGGGGCGCCGCGCGCGGCGGGACCAGGCACCGGCGGCCAGGTGACCGGTCGGACGCGACGGCTGGTCGTACGCGACTGCGGTCGGTTGCAACGGCCGGTCGTACGGACGCGGTGGCCGGTCGCACGCAGCTGCGGCCTGCGGCCGTAACATCCGGCCCGGCCGCAACCGCAGTCGCCCGCGACGGCCGGTCGCACGTGCCCGCCGGTCAGGCGTCCGTGGCCAGCAGCGCGGACAGTGCGGACGTGGTCCCGGCGACGGGCCGGTAGTACACCCATGTCCCGCGCCGCTCGCCGGTGATCAGCCCGGCCTCGCGCAGCTTCTTCAGATGGTGGCTGACCGTGGGCTGGGAGACCCCGACGTCGAGGATGTCGCACACGCACACCTCGTCCCCGCCGCGTGAGGCGATCATCGAGAACAACCGCAATCGGACCGGGTCGCCCAGTGCCTTGAACATCGCGGCATACCGCTCGGCCGCCGATGCGGCCAGCGGCTCGCGCGCCACCGGAGGGCAGCACGGCGCCGCGCTTGGTCCGACCGTCTCGACCGCCATCTGATTCGACATACGTCGATATTGACAGATGTCGATCCAGGAGCCAAGCTCTTCTGTATCGACAACCGTCGAAGCAGGGGTGCGGCCTCTCGCCGCGCATCCCCGTGACCGGCCCCATGCCCGGAGGTATCACCATGTCCCGCGCCCAACTCGCCCTGCGCGTCGGCGACCTCGACGCCTCGATCGCCTTCTACACCAAGCTCTTCGGTACCGAGCCCGCCAAGCTCCGCGAGGGCTACGCCAACTTCGCCATCGCCACCCCGCCCCTCAAGCTCGTCCTGATCCAGGGCGAAGCCGGTCAGGACACCGTCATGGACCACCTCGGCGTCGAGGTCGAGACCACCGACGAGGTCGACGCCGCCACCACCCGGCTGAGCGAGTCCGGCCTGATCACCCTGGAGGAGAACGACACCTCCTGCTGCTACGCCGTGCAGGACAAGGTGTGGGTGCACGGCCCCGGGAACGAGCCGTGGGAGGTCTACGTCGTCAAGGGCGACGCCGACACCCTGACCAAGGACACCGACAGCGCCTGCTGCCTCCCCGCCGGCACCGATTCCGGCGTGCCCGTCGCCGCGGGCGCCGGCGAATCGGCGGGCGGCTGCTGCGGCTGAGCCGCCGCACCGAAGGGCCCCGTTCGGGATCCCTGACCCGACCGGGGCCCTTGGCCGTGCCCGCTTGCCGTCGGCACGTCGGTGCGTCGGTGCGTCGGCGTCACCCGGAACCCGCGGGGTGGGAAGCGCGCCGACCCGTGCATCCGCAAGATCCGGGTCGACGCCGGCTACCGCCGACATCGCGTCGAGTGCGCCGCCATCCTCGGCATCGAGAGCGCGTCCGTGCGCCCGGCGGCGCGACGCCGATGAGTTTCGGGCGGGTCGGGAGTCTCTTCCGGTGACCGTTGCAGGAAGACGTCGACCGGGCGGCTGTAGGACGTCGGACGACGCCACCGGCACGAGACACCACGGAGGACACCATGACGAACACGCCGAGTGATCCGGCCGCCGCGCTGCCGGGCCGCCCGCCCATCGTCGATCCGGCCACCTGGCAGGCCGCCCGTGACGAGCTGCTGGCCCGGGAGAAGGCCCACACCCGCGAAGGCGACGCCCTGGCCGCGGCCCGGCGCCGGCTTCCGATGGTGGAGTTCGACGGGACGGTCGAGGTGGTCGGACCCGACGGCCCGGTCCCGTTCCTGGACCTGTTCCAGGGCCGCGACGAACTCGTGGTCTACAAGCACATGTGGTACGACGGCGCACCGCACCAGGGGCAGTGCGAGGGCTGCACCATGGTGGCCTGGCACCTGAAGGACGCCGTCTACCTCGCCGCCCGCGGCGTCTCGTTCGCGATCCTGACCACGGGTCGCTGGGACGAGGTGGCCTCGTACGTCGAGTTCATGGGCTACACCCAGCCCTGGTACTCGGTTCGCGACGTGGAGGGGCCGGTCGGCGGCCCGATGGGTTTCATCACCGGTTTCCTGCGCGACGGCGACCGTGCCTTCCTCACCTATTCCACGACGGGCCGTGGCAACGAGCCGGTCACCGGGTCCTTCGGCCTGCTCGACATCACGCCCTACGGCCGCGGCGAGGCGTGGGAGGACAACCCCGAGGACCGGCCCGAGGGGCACAGCCCGTGCTGGTACTGGCGTTCGGACCACGAGGGGAACGCCGGCTGGGGCCCGACCAGCCGCCCGGTGCCGCAGTGGACCCGCCCCGACGCGACCCCCGTGGAGACCCTCGGCCGACACGGCCCCCACCGCTGAGGCGATGATTCGAACCGCAGCCGCCACCCGGCGGTTCGGCAACCGCCTGGCCCGCCTACCCGCCCCCTCGGCGACCCACCCCCCGCCCACTAGGCGATCCGGTTCGCGGACGTTCTTCGACGTGGTGCGGGGTCGGGACGCCGTCGGTCCGGGGGTGGTTCGCTGGTTGCTTCCCCGGTTCGGCCTCCGGTGGCGAAAGCGGTGTGGCCGGGCCGGCCCGGTGGCGGGACGGGGGACGTGACGCGGCCCGGATTTCGATGGCGTGCCCGACCGGTGGTCAGGCGTTGAAGGCGGTGTGGAGGTAGGTAAGGCGTACCCCGTCCTGGAAGGCGCCGCCGCCTTCGTGGTCGTTGAAGGGGTAGACCTCGATCCGCTTGGCCCCCGGGTAGCGGTGGTAGGCGGTGAACACCGTGGACGGCGGGCAGGTGGTGTCCATCAGCGCCACGCTGAACAACGCCGGTGCGGTTGCGCGGGTGACATGGTTGACCGCGTCGAAGTAGCCCAGGGTGCGGAACACTTGATCGGTGTGGTCACGGTGGGCCGCGAGGTAGCGGGCGAGTTCGCCGTACGGGCCGGTCGCGGCGATGTCGGCGCCCCGCCGGAAGTGGCACAGGAACGGGACTTCGGCCACCACCGCGGTCAGGTCGGGGACCAGGCCGGAAGCGGCGAGTGCGATGCCGCCGCCCTGACTCTCGCCGACCATCGCGATCCTGGTCGGATCGATGGCCGGGTGGCTGCGGGCCGTGGCGACGGCGCGTACCGCGTCGACGAACACCCGGCGGTAGTAGTACAGGTCCGGGTCGGTGATGCCACGGGTCATGAAACCCGGATGGGTGGAGCCGCTGCCCGCCGGCGCGTCGTCGCCGGTGTCGCCGCTGCGCCAAACGCCGCCCTGACCGCGTACATCCACCACGAGGTAGGCGAACCCGGCCGCGACGTAGAGGAGTTGCTCGTGAGGCAGACCACGTCCGCCGCCGTAGCCCGGGAATTCGACGACGCACGGGAGCGGGCCGGTTCGACGGGTGGGCAGGAGCAGCCAGGCGTGTACGCGCTGACCGGCGTATCCCGCGAAGGACACGTCGTACACGTCCACCTCGGTCAGCGGGCCGGACTCGGGTGTGAAGGTCGGGTCGAGGGGGTGCATGTCGGCCTCGGCGAGCGTGCGGGCCCAGAAGGCGTCGAAGTCGTCCGGTCGCGGTATCACCGGGCGGAAATCTTCCAGGTCGGTCAAGGGCAGGTCGCTCAAGGGCATGCCGGGGTCCTCATTCCTTGTTCCTCGTCGAGTGCGGCGGCCGGTACGTCGCCCGCCAATTCTCCGGGCGACGGGATCGGGATGATCATGGGGGCTGCACGGGCCGTGCGCCGCGGGCCTGGCCGTGGGCGGCGCGGCCGTGGCGGTGGCCCGCGCAGGCCAGGCTGTGCGGGCGACGCCGGGCAGGGGCGGGCCGGATCGCGCGGGCGGACATGCGGCCAGGGGCGTTGGCGTCGATGCCGGCTCGGCCGAGCACCGCCCCCTTGACGCCCGTCCCTCGGATCGACCAGCGCCGAGGGCACCCCCTCACCGCGACATCCCTTACTCGAACCCTGAGGTGCAACTCCCGGCACGATCGGCGATCCCCGCCCCGAGGACGACGTGGAACCGCGCGTGGCGCTGCCCGTACTCACCGGTCGCCGGCGTTGCCCCAGATCGGTTCGGTAGACCCTTGCAACGTACGGGCCGCACCCGGGGACCGGGCTGTTTACGGGGCCGGAGCGAACAGGCGGTCGCGCCGCGGGCGTTCCGGGGCGAGGGAGGGACGGCCGGTCGGTGGGTGCTGATCCCGGGGACGTAGGTGACGCTCGGGGTAGGAGCGAGGGCGTACTTTTGTCACCCCCTCAGTGCGTCGTCGGGAGTAGTACCCCTAGGGGCGGGTCCTCCCCAAGCAGTAACGGCAGTACCTACACACGACTGATTCCCTGCCCCTTGATCGCCCCTAGATTTAAGGAGCCGAAGACGAGGATCAGTCGAAGAAGACGACCGGGGGACCCATGAACGCCGCAACCAAGTCGGGGACAGTAGCCGCGTTCATGCGTTTCGTCTTCTTCGGTGGTGGCACCGGGCTGGCGTCGAGCGCGGTGCTCGTGGCCCTGTCCGGTCACATGTCCATCGTCGTCGCCAACGCCGTGGTGACCGTGGTCTTCACGCTGCTGGCCACCGAGTTGCACAGCCGGTTCACCTTCGGCGCGGGTCGGGCCCGCGGTCGGGTCCACCTGCAGTCGGCGTT
Source organism: Embleya sp. NPDC050493 (assembly GCF_044458105.1). Taxonomy (NCBI): domain Bacteria; kingdom Bacillati; phylum Actinomycetota; class Actinomycetes; order Kitasatosporales; family Streptomycetaceae; genus Embleya; species Embleya sp. NPDC050493. The sequence goes on along the minus strand of NZ_JBITHP010000028.1, from coordinate 76,453 downwards.
CTCGGCGGGGGTCTCCTACCTGTTCACCACCGGCGCGATGCTGACGCTGCACGCGCTGCAGTCCGCTCCGGGGGTGCTCAAGGAGCAGGCGGTCTACCTGACGGCCTCCGGTGCCGCGGGGATCGCCCGGTTCCTGTTCCTGCGGTTCGTGGTGACGCCCAAGGCGGTCACAGTGACGGTCGTTCCGGCGGTCGTGAGCGCGGGCGTCGACACGCCGACCGTGGAGCCGACGGTTGTTGCCGGTACGGCTGCCGCCGCCGCTGTCGCGACCGACGCGCCGACGTCGACCCGGATTCCGGCCCCGATGCCGATCCTGATGCCGATCCCGACCCCCGTGCCCGTGGTCGTGCCGACCTGGATGCCCGCCACCACCGTTGCGCTCCCGACGAGCGGGGAGCAGGCCGTGCTCACCCGCGCCTCGCTCGTCGCCACCGCGTAGGTCTCGAAGTTTTGCTGGAACGTTCGAACGGGAGTCCCGGTATGACCAGCGCCGCCGCCGACCACTACGAGCGGCTACTCGCCGAGAACTACACCTGGATGTTGGGCGGCGAATTGGCGCCGATCGTCGCCGAGCAGACCGAGTTGCTCGCCGAACTGGGTATCGCGCCGACGGAGACATCCGCGATCTCGGTGGACCTGGGGTGTGGGCCGGGCAATCAGAGTCTGGCGCTGGCGGGCCTGGGCTTCACCCGGGTCTTCGGGGTCGACACCAGTCGCATCCTGCTCGCCGAACTCGCCGAACACGTGGCCGGATTGCCGGCGATCGAGCCGGTCCACGAGGACATCCGCACCGTACTGCCCGGGCTCACCGCGCCGGGCGAGGTCGCAGCCGTCGTATGCATGGGCGACACCCTCACCCACCTGTCCTCGAAGGATGACGTGACGGCGCTGCTCGGCGACATTGCGAAGGCCCTCGCGCCCGGCGGTCGGCTCGTCGTCACGTATCGGGATCTGACCGAAACGCTGCACGGAATAGACCGATTCATCCCGGTCCGGAGCACCGACAACCGGGTGCTCACGTGCTTCCTGGAGTATCCGGACGACGACACCGTCCTCGTATACGACCTCCTGCACGTCCACGACGGCACCGCTTGGACCCAGCACGTCGGCAGCTACTCCAAGCTCCGGATCGCCCCGACCTGGCTCGCCGACCGCTGTCGCGCGGTCGGCCTGACCCTCGAACGCAACGAACCCGGACGGCGCGGCATGCAGGTGCTGGTGGCGCGCAAGGAGTGACGGACGACGCTTGTTCGCCGTTGAGGGGCCCGACACACCCTGGTACGCCGTGCTCGGGCGCGCAGGGGGTCGCTCGGGCAGCCGGGCGCCCGGGGCCGGGCAGCCGAGTGGCCGAGCTGCCGAGTGAGCCGGTGCTCTGTGACCGGGTAGTACCGGAGTACGGGGTCCCGGGTGCCGCCGCCCGAGCACGCGCGGCGGCGGGAGCCGGGCCCGAAATTCGCATGCGGCCCGGTACTTCGCCGTGATAGCCCAGACCCCCATGGGAGACCTCGAAACCACACGGCTCGTGCTGCATCCGCTGACGGTCGCGGAGACGGAGCGGGTGGTGGCCGGTACGCCGGCCGACGACGCGCACTGGGCGTCCGGCTATCCGACGCAGGGCGACGTCGCCGGAGGTCGGCGGTTTCTCGACACCTGTGCGAGCAGCGGTGATCCGGGGCCGTTCGGCAACTACGAGATCCGCCGCCGCGCCGACGGACGGGCGATCGGTGGGCTCGGCTTTCACGGAGCACCCGATGCGAGCGGTACCGTCACCATCGGCTACGGCCTGATCCCGGCGGCCCGGGGCCACGGCTACGCGACCGAGGCCCTGCGCGAACTCCTGCGCTTCGCCTGGGAGGCGGGCGTCTCCCGGGTAAAGGGCGACACCGCGCACGACAACATCGCCTCCCAACACGTGATGACGGCAGTCGGCATGCGGCTGACCAAGGAGGACGCCGACCTCAAGCACTACGCGATCAACTGGCCGGAAGCGGAAGCGGAACCGGACACAGAACCGGACACAGAACCGGACACAGAACCGGACACAGAACCGGAAACAACGTGTCCCCTACGCCGGCCGCAGTAGACCGCGCATCGGTCCGTTGAGCAGGCCCGCGACGCCCGCGGCCCCGATCGCGGCGGCGCACACAGCGGTTGCGGTCGTCGGGCCGGTGCCGTCGGCGAGTGCGCCCAGGGCGTTGTTGGCCAGGAGCAGTGCCGCGCTCTGGACGAGGGTGAGCAGTGCCTGCATCCGGGACAGATGGGTGTCGGGAACGCCGGTCAGGACCAAGGGGCCGATGTGGCAGGCGAACATCCCGGAGCCGACGCCGACGACGATGCCCGCGATCGCCCCGACCACGACGGTCGGGGCGAAGGCGACTCCGGCGATCCCGACCGCGGCGACACACAACCCCGCGGCCGCGCCCACGCCGATGCGCTGCATCTGGCCCCGGCGGGTGACCAGCAGCGCCACCGCGATCATCCCCAGACTCTGGCCGCCGGCCACCAGCCCGGCGGCGCCCGCGTCCCACCCGTGGCGGCGCGCCAGCAACGGGTTCAACAGGGACACCACGGGCAGCAGGAATCCGGCCGCGACGGCGGTCATCAGCAGTGCGGGGCGCAGGACGGGGTCGGCGAAGGCGAGCTTGACCCCGGCGACGGCTCCGGTCGTCAGGCGCTCGTCCCGGGAGGCGCGTTCGACGTCGAAGGCGGGCCGGATGCAGACCAGTACGACCAGGACCACCGCGAAGGTTCCCGCGTCGAGGAGGGCCGCGCCGGCCGGTCCGCCGGAGGCGATGAGTACGGCCCCCAGCGGCGCGCCGAGCAGCGCGGCGATCTGACCACCGGCCTGACGCATGGCCAAGGCCCGGGGGAGTTGCGCCGGACCGACCAACCGGCGCGGCATCGAGCCGGTGGCCGGCAGATGGAACGCGTCGACCACGCCGATCAGCGCGGCGATCGTGACGAGCAGCCAGACGGGCGTGCCCAACCGGTAGGCCGCGATCGCGAGTCCGAGCGTGACCACGAGCATCGCGGCGTCGCCGACGATCTGTACGCGACGCGCGCCGAACCGGTCGCCGACCGCACCGCCGAGCAGCAGGAGCAGGGTGCGTGGCAGCGTCACGGCGGTGAGGACCAGTGCCGCGGTGCGGCCGCCGTGTGCGGCTGCGGCCCAGCCGAGGGCGAAGTACAGGGCGGCGTCGCCCAGCAGCGAGGCCTGGGTGCCGGCGAGCCAGACCAGGTACGTGCGGGGGAGCCGGGCCGGGCGGGTGGCCACGGGGTCGTCGATACCGAGTGCTGCCATGGCGGTCGACCCTACGGGCCGCGGACGACATCGCGACCGTCGGCCGCGCGCCGTGGTGGCGACGGTTGCGGTGGTCGCCTCGGGCGGGCTTGCGTCCGTTGTGGGGTGGGTCCCCGGGGGCGCGATGCGCCGATGCCACGGGAGCGGCTCGGCCGAGGCGCTGTTGTTCGGCGGCCGTCGTACGTGGCAGAACGTGGCCGGGACGTGCCGACGGCGGCGACCTGTTGGTGAATCGAACGCCGGTGGGGAAGGATCACCTTCCCGGGCTACGGGCGGGAGGCTGTGGCGCGGCGGTAGGCGTCGGGGGTTTGGCCGGTCCAGCGCTGGAAGGCGCGGCGTAGGGCGCGGGCGTCGGTGTAGCCGAGTCGACCGGCTATGGATTGGATCGGCAGGTCGGTCTCGCGCAGGAGGGTGCCGGCGCGTTCGTGGCGGACGGATTCGATCTCGTCGCGCCAGGTGGTCTCCAGGTCGCTCAGTCGCCGCTGCAGGGTGCGCGGGCTCATCGCCATGCGTTGGGCGACCAGTTCGAGGCTGAGTTCCTCACCCAGGGCGTGGGCGACCTCGGACCGGAACCTGCCGTGCCAGCCCGATGCGGGGCGGGCGTTCTCCAGCACGTTGTCCGCGTAGCGGCGCAGGATCAGGCCGAGTTCGTCGTCCGGGCCGGCCGGGCGCGGCGGCCCGGCGTCCAGATCGAGGAAGGTCATCGAGTTCGCCCGGGTGCCGAAGTCGATGGACCGGGTGCCGAAGGCCTCGATCAGGTGCCGATGGTCCTTCGGGGCCTCGTGTGCGAGGGCGACGTGGACCGGGACCACCCCCGGTCCACGTGCGTCCCGGGCCCGCTTGAGCATGAGTGCCATGGCGAACTCGTCGATGGCGGTCACCGCGGCCGGCGAGTAGAGCGCGATGCCGTAGGTGATGGTCAGCCGCCGATCGTCTTCGATCACCGTCATCTCGACGCCCGGGTCGGTCATGGTCGGCAGGTAGCGGGCCGCGTCGCGGCAGCCTTCGGCGAACGTCCCGGCGGTGGTGAACAGGTAGTCCCAGACGTGCAGCCGCCCGCGCGCGGCCGTCTCCGCGGCCCGGACGCCCGCACCCGTCGGGTTGCTGTGCGCGATCAGTTCCCACATCCGGATCAGGGTCGCGGTGGGCACGCGCAACAGCGGATCCGCCAGGGTCTCGGGTTCCAGGCCCGGCAGGTACGCGAGTTCACTGTGGGCCACCCCGGCCCGGAGCGCGGCATCTCGCACAACGTGTGCCATGTGCGAGGAAACCGTGTAGTCGATCACGGGCGGAGCATATCCGGACGGTCAAGCGCAATACAGATACGGGAGGTGTCGTGGATGGTCCCCTTCTCGGCGTGAAGTGTCCCTCCGGTTCGGCGTGAAGTGCCCCCGGTTTCGGCGGCCGGGAACGACTCGGCGGGGGGGGGGGGGGGGGGCGCGCGGGGCGCGGGGGGGCCCCCCCCGCCGGGGGGGGGCGGGGGCGGCGGGGGGCGTAAAAAAACTGCTTGGAGGTGGTGAGTG
>NZ_JBITHP010000028.1:0-71619 GCF_044458105.1 Embleya sp. NPDC050493 | reverse complement strand
TGGGCGGCTTGCGCGGCCGGGGGGGGGCGGGGCGCGGGGGGGGGGGGGCGGGGCGCCCCCCCCCCGGGGGGGGGGCCCCCCCCCCCCCCCGGGGCCCCCCCCCCCCCCCCCCCCGCCGTGGGCGAAACGGGCGTGGTGAGCGGACCGGCCGCGACGGTGGATGCCGCGGTCGGCGGGGGGTCAGGGACCGACCGTCCCGTCGATGCCCTCACGGAGGAAGTCGGCGTGGCCGTTGTGCCGGGCGTACTCGTGGATCAGGTGGAACATGACCAGGCGCAGCGATACGTCCTGGTCCCACTTGGCGTTGTGGCCGATCACGTCGAGGGATTCGGCGGCGGCCTCGATCCGGCGCGAGTGCTCGACCTCGGCTTCCCAGGCGGCGAACGCCTCCGCGCGGGTGGACCGGCTCGCGTCGTACGCCACCTGGAAGTCGCCCTGGTCCGACCACACGAGCGGGATGTCCTCGCCGTTGATCACCCGCCGGAACCAGTTGCGCTCGACCTCGGCCATGTGCCGGACCAGCCCGAGCAGGGAGAGTGTCGAGGGCGGCATCGACTGGCGGCGCAGGTCTTCGTCGGAGAGGCCGTCGCACTTCATGGCGAGCGTTGCCCGGTGGTAGTCGAGGAAGCTGCGGATCATTTCGCGCTCGTCGGCGATCACGGGCGGCTCGGGGCGTTCGGTGGTCATGGTGGCTCGCTTTCGATCGGGGTGGGCGGGTGGTTGGTGGGGAGCGGTGACGTGTGCGTAGGAGAGGTTCGGGAGTGCGGGTCGGGCGCGGGTGGGTACGGTACGCGCGGCGTGGTCGCGGGCGTACGGCGGGTGCGCGAGGACCGCGGCGCGGTCGTGCCCGCCGGCCGTCTCGATTCTGCGCGATGTGGTGGGGCGAGGGTGTTCGGGTGCGGAGCGCGCGGGTGCACGCCGCTCGTGGCTCGGGGCTCGTGCGTTGGTGGGCGGACGGAAGCGGGTGGGTGCGCGGACTCGGGTGGGTGGCCGGTGCGCGTGCCGGTACGCACTCGGGGGCGATTCCGCACCGGGGCGTGATGTGCGAGCCGGTGGCTCGGTCTGCAACAGGGGCGGCTCGCTACGGGGCGTACCCCTGGCCGAAGTCGCGCAGGATGCGGGTGACGGCGCGGCGGGCGTAGGTGCTCGGAGCGCCACCGGTTCCGGCCCCGGTGTCGGATTCGGCGTCGGAACGGGACGACCCGTCCCCGGTGCCGGTGCCGAGTACGGAGCCGGAACCGGCCCCCGACCCGTAGCCGGGGGCGATCCCACCCGCCGGAAGCCCCCGCAGCACCTCCGCCGCCTCCGCCCGGAAGCGTGGGCTCAGCAGCCCGAGTGCCGCGGCGGCCCGCCGAGTCGAGACGGGTGCCGCCGCGAGGTCGGCGTCGGCCAGAAGACGACGCAGTTCCCCGGCCGCCTCGTCCACGAACCGAGGGCTGAGGTCGCCGAGCAGCCGGGCCGCACGAATGCGCACATAGGCGCCGGACGCGGGATCGGCCAGGACGGCCCGCACGGCATCGGCGGCTTCGGGGATGTACGGCGGGCCGAAGCCGAACAGGAGCCGAGCGATCGAGACGCGGTCGTGGGCACCGGCGGGGGTGCCTGCGGGGGTCTCGGCATCGGCCTCGGTGTCCGTGCCCGTGTCGCTGTCGGCATTGGCATTGGCCTCGGCCTCGGCCTCGGGGGAGCCGAGCAAGCGGCGGAGGGCGAGGATGCCCTCGGCGTGGTACCCCTGCCCGAGCCGGGCGAGTTCGTTCGCCGCCATGCCGCGCGCGGCCGGGGTGAAGTCCGGCGACGCGAGGAATGTGCGCAGTCGCTCGGCGCCTTCCTCGACGTAGCCGATGCCGAGGTTGCCCAGCGTCTTGGCGGCGGCGACACGAGTGAAGGTGCTTGTTGCCGGGTCCGTCGCAAGCCCACGCATCGCCTCGGCGATATCACCCTTGTAGCCGTTCCCGATGATGAGGAGAGCCTCTGCCGCCTTGCAGCGCTCTTTCGCGTCGAGATGCGACGAAACGAGCAACTGTCGTAACGTCTCCTGGGCTTCGACGGCATAATCCGGGCCGAGCCAGCCGAGTTCCCAGGCCGCTACCCGACGCAGGCCCGAGTCGGATTCCGCGTTCTCGATGACACTTCGCAGGATTGAGGCAGCGTCCTCCGCGAAGCCCGGCCCGAGGTTGGACCAACTGCCGGCGACGCCGACGCGAATTCGTGCGTCCGATTCGGGGTCCTCCAGGATGGCCCGCAACATGTGGATGCCCTCCTCTGCGTACCCCTGCCCGAGGTACCGCATGAGTTGAGCCGCCAAGGCGCGTTCGGCGGGCTTGGCAGTGGCGGAGGTGAAGATGTCGCGAAACACGCTCGTCGCTGCTGCTCGGCCCTCGCGCCCCAGATGTGAGAGGTCGTAGGCGATCCATATGCGTGTGTCCGTGTTCGCATCGGGATCGGTCAGGAGATCCCGCAGCGCGCTCGTGCCTTCCGCGAGGGTGGGCTTCCCCCGTGTGGCCAGAGCGTCCGCAGCTCGGCGTCGGTCCACGATCCGGGTGTCCGGCGCGTTCAGGACGCCACGGAGGACGTCCACCATGTCGCCGGAACACCCCGGCTCGACGTAGCCCAGGATGCGAGCGTGCTCGATCCGGTCGTGGGCCGAGGCATCCGACGCGGCGAGGAGTGTTCGAAGTACCGCTGCCAGCCGCGGGGCCTGATCGGGTGCAAGATCCATCAGGGCCCGCGCGATGGTCTCGCGCACCGCAGCGGAGGATTCCGGGGCGCTGAACAGTCGGCCCAGGACGTCGACGACCTCCGGCACGAATGCGGCGCCGAGTCGGGACATGCCCTGGGCGGCCCTTGCGCGAGCCGAGTCGTCCGCATCGGGAGCCGTCAGGATCGCGCGCAATGCTCGTACCGCCGCCGGGACGAAGGCGGGCCCGAGTCCGGCCAGATTGAGCGCGGCATTGTAGCGTTCGGCCGTTCCCGTGGTGGGAGCCGCGAGCAGACCGCTCAACATCGATGCCGCCTCCGGGATGTACTCCGGGCCCAACTCGCCAATTCTCAGGGCGGCTTCACTTCGCTCGTAGGCGCGCGAGGTCGGAGCTGCAAAGGCCGCGCGGATGACGGTTGCGGCCTCGCGAACCCGATCCGGGTCCAGCCGTGCCATGGTGCGCGCCACATCGCATCTGAAGCGGGCGGTGCTGGTGGGCGCCGACAGGAGCCGGCGGAGTGGATCGAGAACCTCGGTCAGACTGTCGGGTGCCAACTGCACCAGCGTCTCCGCGCTCGCTGCGACGATGAAGGCATCGTTGTCGTCTGCGGCCAAGTCCTCGCGAAGGAGGCGGATGGCCTCCGCTGCCTGATCGGAACCGAGTGCGCCCAAGGCCGTGACGGCTGTGTGGCGCTCGCCGGCACCGGCCTCGGGCGCGGCGATGACCGCGTGCAGCGCCTCCGCAGCCTCTGCGATGTAGGCCGGGCCCAGTTCGGCCAACCATTCCGCGGCGAGCGTGCGATCGGCGACGGCCGCGTCCGCAGCCGTTCGGATCGCGCGCAGTGCGTTTGCGGCCGTCACCTCGTGCTCCGGACCGACCTCGCGCAACGCACGTGCGGCGCGCCCGCGTTCGTCGGCAGCGGTGTGCGCGTGGGCGAGGATGTCGCGCAGTGTCTCGGCCGCGATATCGGCATGTTCCGGGCCCAGGGCCGCGATTCCCGTCGCGGCGTCGATCCGGGCGAGCACCTCCCTCGGGTTCGAGCAGGTGGTGGCGGCACGCAGAACCTCGGTTGCCTCGGCGAGGTGCTCCGGGCCGCATCGGACCAGCGCGCGCACGGCCGCCACCCGCACCGAGGCCGTCGTGTCGGTCGCGGCCAGCACGTCGTGCAGGATGTCGGCGGCGATCCCGGGGTCGTGGGCGATCAACGATTGGGCTATGCCGACCCGCAGTTCGCGATTCACATAGCAGCTCGCGAGATAGTCGTCGAGGACGCGGCGTACGGCCGGCTGCCGGATCAGCGCCGCCGCGTCGGAGACGACGCGCTGGAGTCGTTCCCGTCCCGGTGGCATGGTCAGGGTCAGCACCAGGTGGGCGGCGAACGACTCGACGTGCGCGGCCGAGGCGGGCACCCCGCCGGCCAGGAGCTCGCCGGCCAGGGCCGCGTAGTCACCGGTTCCTCTGGTCAACCAGGCCAGGACGGCGTCGCCCGAGTCGTACCGGTGGGCGTGGTGGGTGAGCACGGCGTGCGCGAACAGGTCGCCGGTGACGGCGCGACGCACCGTGTGGGCCCAGTCGGGATCGGTGGCGTCGAAGCGGGTCGGCAGTCGGTCGGCCCGTACGTCGGCCGCGATGTGTTCGGCGAAGCTGTAGTGCGTGAAGCGGAGATGGTCGGTGTGGTGGGTGAAGACGCCGGATGCGCCGAGTACCGAGGTGACCAGGCCGGGCCATTCGGAGACGCCGCGACGGGTGGGGCGGCAGCCGTGGGAGTCGAGCCAGTCGAGGGCGAGGTCGAGAACCGCCCGGGTGGCGGCGGTCGGGTCGGTGACCACGGTGACGGCCAGGTGCTCGATGAGTTCGGCTCGATGCTCGAACAGGAAGGCGGCGCTTGCCCGGTGGGCGGCCGGGCGCAGGGTCCAGCGGTGCAGCACGGTTTGTTGCTGCTCGTGGACCTCCCGCAAATGGGCTTCGGCCAGGAGGGTGAAGTAGTCGCAGTAGAGGGTGAATCGGCTGCTCGGAAGCGGTGTCCCGGGGTGCTTGCGGTAGACGAGCGCGGCCACGGTGGACAGGAGCGGAATGCGGACCAGATCCCGGATCCCGGCTGCCTCCGTCTGGCGCAGGAAGCCCTCGGCACGTGCCTGCCCGTCCGCGTGGTCGCGGAACCAGCGGTGCGCGAACTCGCGCAACTGTTCGCGGTCGAACGGCTCCAGGGTGTACGTCCCGGTCGCCGCGTGTTGCAGCGGGGCCAGTTCGTCGTTGGGCAGCGGACGGGTGGTGATCAGCAACCGGAAGCGGCTGTCGGGGTTTCGGACCCGACCGGCCAACTCGGCGACCAGGGCGCGTCGGCGCTCCGGATCGGTGATCTCGTCGAGGCCGTCGACGATCAACAGGCATGTGGTGCCCTCGGGCAGGTTCTCCAGGAGATCGTCCGGGAGGGCGTAGTCCAGGTGCGGGGCCAGTTCCTCGGACAGGATCCGGACCAGGCGCGGGACCAGCGCGCTGCGGTCGGCGGCGAGTCGGCCGGCTGTGACGCGCAGCGGCAACAGCCGTTCGGGGCGGTCCTTTCGCTCGGGACCCGCCGGCCCTTCGGGGCCGGCCGCGGCACCCGGCGCCTGTGCCGCGTGGGCCGCGTAGTCGGCGGCCAGGGAAGCCGCCAGTTGCAGGCTCAGCGTGGATTTGCCCTGGCCCGCACCGCCGGTGATCAGGACGTGGCGGTGCAGGCCGAGGGTGTCCTCGGCGGCCCGCGCCGGGGCCACCGGTTGCACGGCCGACTCCACGGGGACGAAGTGGCGCCTGCGGCGTTCGCCGTCGTGGCGGTTGCGCTCGTGGTCCCGGAACTCCTCGCGGGTCTCGACCGTGGTTCCGGTGGTCGGCGCGCTGCGGGCCTGTTGGCGTACGTAGACGGTGGCCAGGCCGTCGAGCGGCGCGTCGTACAGCCGGTAGGTGAAGTTGCGTGCGGCGATCGCCTGGGCGTGCAGCAACTCCCGGAGATGCGGTGGCAGTCGGGGCACATGATCGGCGGCGGACGGATGCCGGTTCCAACCCAGTACGATCCGGGCACCGTGGTCGTCGTTGCGCTGCTGCGGCGCCGGGAAGCCGGACTCCGGCAACACGCGGTGCAGATGGTCGTGCACGGTGGCCAGGTCCAAGGCCCGTGGCCCGCCCGGCACGCCGTGCTCCAGGACGTCGATCAGCCGTCCCGTGAAGGCGGTGTATCGCTCACCCGCAGGGGCGATCGCCTGCCGGGTCGCCGAGGCGGCGGCCAGGACGTAGGTGCCCTCCACGCGGGAGAGTTCGGCCAATCGGGTGTCCTCGGCGCCCATGGCGCCGGTCAGCGCGCGGCCGGCGAAGCAGCAGTCCAGGAGCACCGCCTTGGCGGGGACACGACGGGCCGAACGCAGCACGTTGCGGACGTCCTGGAAGGGCAGTGTGGTGTACGCCCGGTCGGGTCGGCAGCGCGGGAGGGACAGGAGCAGGTCCTCGGTGTCCGGCGAGATCAGGCCGTGGCCGGCGTAGTACAGGAGTACCAGGTCGGTCGCGGCGGCGGCCGCATCGGCCAGAGCGTCCAGGACCTCGTCCCGGTGTTCGGGCTGTTCGATCACCACGCAGTTCCGCGCCGGTAGCCCCCACACCCGCGGATCGGTGAGCAACTCCCTTAGCCGGGTCAGGTTTCGGGACACCGCCGGCAGCGGAGCCAGGTGCGTGAAGTCGTGCGCGCCGACCAGGACCACCCGAGAGCCCTGCGGATCGTGCGGCCCGGCACTCACGCCGGCCCGGCCCGGCCGCCGCTTCGGTCGCCGATCCGCACACGCATCCATCCCCCTTGGCCTACCGAGCAGTTCAGCGTAGTGCGAGCGAGGGGCGCGGCGGGCCTGATCGGGCCGGCAGGCGTGCTCGGGTCGTGTTCCGTGCGTGGTCGGTGCCTGCTCGGTGCCTGCTCGGTCGGTTGGTGGGTCGGTTGGTGGGTCCGGGCTTGTGGGTAGCCTGCCGAGCGCACTCCGCCGGTTCGTCGCAGGGCCGGCGGGTCGGGCAGGGGGTGGACCGGAGGGACTCCGGCGGACGGATCCGTCGCGAGTGTGTCCCAGACGTGCTGCGGGGAGGTCACAGGCCGGATCAAGGCGTGACATCCGTCCCGCGACGATCGTTTCTTCAACCGAACGTTTGCCGCCGCAAGCAGGCTCATGTCCCCGTTCGAGTTGGAGGCCGTCGTGTGTGGTTCCCAGGTGCCCGGACCCCGCTCACTCGCCGCGTCGACCTGGCCGGAGCGGTACGCGGAACCCGATACCGGCGCGGCCTGTTCGATGTGTGACAAGGACTTCACCGCGCCCGACATCGGCTGGGGGTTGCTGATCAAGCGCGGCGTGTACGGCAACGCGTACCTATGGCGCGCCGGCCGGGTGCGCGGCTACGTCGTGGTGGTCTGGACCGGCGGACACGTCGCGCGCTTGACCGCGCTCTCCGCCCGCCAACTCGCGGGCTTCATGGCCGAGGTGACCCGGGTCGGGCGCGCGATCGAGGCGCACTATCGACCGGCGCCCAAACTCAACGTGTCCCTGCTGGAGAACGACATCCCCCACTTGCACGCGCATCTGATCCCGCGCCACCCCGACGAGCCGAACCCGGAACGCACTCCGGTGTTCGCCCACTTGGAGCACGACCAACAGGACGAGGCCCGAATCCGGTCCGACGCAGCGGGGTTGCGCGCGCTCCTGGCCCGGATGGGGGGAACTCGGGCGGCGGTCGCCGGAGATGGCCGGTGCGACGACGATGCGGGAGGAGGCGGGCCGGCCGGTTCGGGTGACGGCGGGCCGGTGTGAGGGGCGGCGGGGTCGACGGCGGAGGCGCTCGGCGTCGGGGAGGTTCGAGAGGTTGGGGAGGTCAGGGGGCGGGGGAGGTGTCGGGGTGTCGGGCGGAAGGTTGTGTCGGTTTCGCGGGCGGCCTGCACCCGAGGCATGGGTTCGTCACGTGGCGGAACGACGGCGCGTCGGGTCCCGGCGCCCGACGCCGTCGACGGGCGATCGGAAGCTAGGGTCGGACCGTGTACGCAATGCATGTGCCGGAGTCGAGGCCGGAGCCGATGCGCTCGACGTGGTCGACGTGGTCGACCGGGTCGACGGATTCGACAGCGCCGACGCGCTCGGGTGCCCGAATCGGCCGAACGGTATCCGCCCGGCTTCCCCGACTTCCCCGACTTCCCCGGCTTCCTGGACTCCTCGGCATCGGATCAGGTAAGGACGTTCGCCCATGAGTGATGTCGACGCGGACGCCTCCGGTGACGGGGCCTCCGGGCAGGCCGGGTATCGGCGTTCGGCGGGGTCGCCGCGCGGTGAGGCGCGGCGGCGCGAGCTGCTCGACCGGGTCACCGACGACCTCGCGGTCAACGGCCTCGTCGACTTCTCGTTGCGACGGGCCGCGCGGGCGGCGGGGACCACGCACAAGGTGCTGCTCTACCACTTCGACGGTGCCGACGACCTGCTCAGGCAGGCGATTCTGCAACTGCGCGACCGGCGGATCGACAAGTCGTCGGCCGCCGCAGGCGGCGGGTCGACCCGGTTGTCGCTGGCCGAGTGGGTGCGCGCGGTGTGGCCCATCCTGGTCGGCGAGGAGGCCCGAGTCCTGGATCAGGCGATCGGCCTGGCGATGTACGACCCGGACCGCTACGCGGAACTCGGTCGCGGCGCGTCCCGGCAGTATCTGCCCACGCTGCTGGCCATCTGTCCCGAACACTGGTCGGACCGACGCAAGCTGGAGGTCGCGGAGATGATCCTCGCGGCGCTGCGAGGCTTCCTGGTGGACGCCCGAACCAGCGGCGACACGGAGGGTGTGGCCGCCGGCTTCGACGCGCTGACCCGGGCACTGGCCCGCGAAGAGGCGGCCGACGCGTAGGGTCCGGCTCCGATCCTCCCGCCGGGCACCACGACGCCCGTTGGCGGGCGGCCGTGAACGCACCCACCTCGTCGCCCTCGTTCGCGCCGGCGGCGGCTTCAGCAACGGTCCACCCGTCGAGCGCGCCGAGGCAAGGGTTTCGGCCTGGACCGGCCCACGCAGGCGGGTCGCACTGCGGCAAGCCTTAGACGACCGACGTGGCTTGACTGCGAGGGTGGCTGTAACAGAAGCTGTTGCAGCAAGGAGGGGTGATGGCGGCGAACAGTCGATTGACCATCGCGACGCACGTGCTGGCCTGGCTGGCCTTGGCGCAGCGCCGTGGCCAGGAGGTTCTCACTTCGGAGCAGGTCGCGGCCAGCGTCAACACCAACGCCGTGATCATCCGGCGCAGCCTCGGTGACCTGCGGCGAGCCGGCCTGGTGGAGGTCCGGCACGGTGCCGGTGCGGGTTGGAGTCTCGCCCGTGAGCCGGAGACGATCACCCTGCTCGACGTGTACGACGCCGTCGATGCGCAGCCACCGTTCGGTCTGCACCACACCGAGCCCAACCTGGAGTGTCCGGTCGGCCGAGGCATCCGGCCCGTCCTGAGCGAGGTCTACGGCCGGGTCGAGCGGGCCATGCGGCGGGAGTTGGCGGAGATGTCGATCGCCGATGTGCTTCGCGAGACGCTGGTGAACTAGTGCCGCGCCCGGCGGAATCCCCGCCGGCGGGCCGATGGTCATACAGCCGCCATGGCGCTTGTTGTAACAAAGTCTGTTCCAGCCACTGTCTGTTCCAGCCACTGAACGAGGAGTACGACTGGTGAAAGCCCTACGGTGTCCAGTGGTCGAACTGCGGCAGTACACGCTGCACCCGGGCCGGCGAGACGTACTGAGCGATCTGTTCGACCGGGAGTTCGTCGAGTCCCAGGAAGCGGTGGGCATGACCGTCCTGGGGCAGTTCCGCGACCTGGACGACCCCGACCGGTTCGTCTGGCTCCGCGGCTTCGCGGACATGCCGAGCCGTGCCGAGGCGCTGGAGAGTTTCTACGGCGGGCCGGTCTGGCAGGCGCACCGCGACGAGGCGAACGCGACGATGATCGACTCCGATGACGTGTTGCTGCTGCGGCCGGCCTCGGCGCGCGGCGGGTTCCCCGTACCGGTCGGCGCCCGGCCGGCCCCCGGTGAGCCGGCGCCATCGCCGCCATCGCTCGTCCTCGCCACGATCTGGTACGGCCACGGCCCGTTCGACACGGCGTTCGTCGAATTCTTCCAGCAGTGCGTGCAACCCGTACTGGCCGAGACCGGCGTCGCGCCACTGGCGTACCTACAGTCGGAACATTCCCCGAACACCTTCCCGGCGCTGCCGGTTCGGATGAACGAGGAGGTCTTCGTATGGTTCGCACGTTTCACCGACGAAGGCCACCTCGACGACCACCTGAATCGTTTGCAACATTCGGAACGCTGGCGCGAGGAGGTGCTGCCGACCCTTTCGCAACGGTGGGCGAGGGCCCCACAACGGCTGCGGCTGGAACCCACCGAGCGGTCGATCCTGCGGTGAGTTCCAAGGGGCCCGCAGACGGATGGCGACCTCGTCGTCATCACCACACGAGTGGAACCGATCCACAGTTTTGAGGGTTGGGCACGCCGGCAGGCCGTCGGGGGCCATGGACAGTTTGCGAACCGCGTGGTTCACTTTTTGTGGGATGAAGCGTCGTCCACTCGGAGGGTCGGTGTGCCGATGTCCAGGGAACGCGAGAAGGTCCATTTCGTCAGCGGCGGAACGCGGTGCGCCGCTTGGTACTACCCGGGAAGCAACGGCGCCTGCGTGATCATGGCCGGCGGCTTCGGGGTGACCAAGGAACCCGGGACCGACCCGTTCGCCAAGCGCTTCCATGAGGCCGGCTTCGCCGTACTGGCCTTCGACTACCGCCGGTTCGGCGAAAGCGACGGGCAGCCGCGCCAAGTGGCCCCGATCGGCGAGCAACTCGTCGACTGGCAGGCCGCGATCGAGTTCGCCGGGACGTTGCCCGGGGTCGACCCGGCCCGACTCGCCGGCTGGTCGTTCTCCGTCTCCGGCGGCCACCTCCTGCGCGTCGCGGCCCGTACGGCGGGCCTCGCGGCGGTGATCGCCCAGACACCGAACGTGGACGGGCCCATCGTCCTGCGCAACGCCGCGCGCCACCAGACGGCCCTCGCGCTGCTGCGCCTCACCGGTCGCGGAATCCTGGACGCCCTCGGCGGCACGGTCGGCCGCCCACCACTGCTGGTGCCACTCGTCGGAGAGCGCGGCACGGTTGCGCTTCTGGCCACGCCGGATGCCCAGGAGGGAGACCGCGCACTCGATCCGCACAACATCCACCCGGACTGGCAGCAGGCGGTCGCCGCCCGCTCCGCACTCGCCCTCGGTTGGTACAGGCCCGGACGGGACGCCGCCCGGGTACGCTGCCCGCTCCTGGTCGTGGTGTGCGACCAGGACCGCACCGCACTCGCCGAACCGGCCGTCGCGGTGGCGAATCGCGCTCCGCACGCCGAACTGCTTCGAGTGCCCGGTGGGCACTACGCACCTTTCACGACCGCGCACGAGCAGGTGGTGGCGGCGGAACTCGCTTTTCTGCGACGGCACTTGCTGGATGGGAGGTCGGTCGATGTGCCGCCGGCCTCGGCATCCTCAGCCTCCGCCGGCTCGTCCGCCTCCGCCGCCTCCGCCTTTGCGGGCTCTGTCCGGGCCACCACCGATCTGCGGGGTCGAGGACGATGACGATGCGTGAGATCGAACTGTCCGCTGGGACGATCGAGTATCGGGACACCGGAGGCACCGGAGGCACCGGCGACACCGGAAGCAGTGGCGACACCGGAAGCAGTGGCGACACCGGGCCGACGATCGTGTTGTTGCACGGGCTGCTGATGGACGCTTCGTTGTGGGATGGGCCGATTGCCGCCCTGTCCGCCGAATACCGTTGTGTGGCACCCACGTTGCCGTTCGGTGCGCATCGTCTGCCGATGCGTGCCGATGCCGACCTGTCGTTGCCCGGAATCGCCCGACTGGTCGCGGAGTTCCTGGACCGCCTCGACCTGGACGACGTCACGCTCGTCGGCAACGACACCGGCGGGGCGCTCGTGCAACTGCTGATGTGCGAAGGTGGTTCCGCCCGGGTGGGCCGGGTCGTGCTCGCCTCGTGCGACGCGTTCGACAACTTCCCGCCCGGCCTGACCGGCAAGACGCTCCTGCTCACCGGGAAGCTGTCGCCCCGGATGTTCGGGCTGTTCATGCAGCAGATGCGGCTCCGCCCGGTCCGTCGTCTCCGGATCGCGTTCGGGTGGCTGACCAAGCGCGGCGACGCCGTAACCGCCCGCTGGCTCGCGCCGATCCTGACCCGGGCCGAGATCCGTCGCGACGCCGTCCGGATGTTGCGCGCGGTGGGCGCGGACACCGACATCCTGGTCACCGCGGCCCAATCGTTGCCCGGCTTCGACCGACCGGCCCTGGTGGTCTGGGCAAGCGAGGACCGCGTCATGCCGACCGACCACGGCCGCCGCCTGGCCGAACTCCTGCCCCAGGGACGGCTGGTCGAGATCCCGGACAGCTACACCCTGATCCCACTCGACCGGCCCAACGAACTCGCACTGGCCATCGACGAGTTCACCAAGGCCGGCACAGCCCCACCCGAGCGCGTCGAAATCCCCGACGCCGCCGAGGCTCCCGGAACGACTCGGTGACCGCGGCCCGGCACTTCTCCCTCTCTGCCTTCGGAACCGGGTCGCACACGATTCAGTGTTTCGCCGACACAGGCGACCGGCCATCGTCCTCACCGCCGTGCAACTCGGCGTGGATACGATTCCGAACCCGGCCCGGGCTGCGATTGCGATCCGGGCCCCGGAAGCCGATCCTGATCCCGATCCCAATCCCGATCCGGGTTTCGATCCGGGGTTCCGATCCGGATTCCGATCCCGCACCAGCAAACGCAACATCGCGATTCCCACCACCACCACTGCCGTCGCGTGCAGGATCGCCGCGCAGGTGAGGTCCTCCGGCATCGTGGTGTCGACCGGGCTCGCGAGCGCCACGTACAGCATGAGCGGCAGTTTCCAAGCGCTCCAGGCGAACAGCGAGCCCGACCCGATCCAGCCCAGTGCCACCGGCAGTCGGCGCACCATCCGCCCCGGCCGGCCGTAGCCGATCATCGTGGTGGCGACGGCCGCCCCGAGTGCCCAGCCGTCCCAGATGCCGGTCAGGATCCGCCAATCGGCGTCGCGAGGGGCCGCTTCCCAACCCGGCATGGACGCATCGTCCGCACCCGCACCCGCACCCGTACCCGCACCCGCCTCCGCGCTCCCACCCGCTTCGGTGGCCGATTCCGGGTCGTCACCGGCGGCTGCCCACAGCGAACTCGGCACCGCGTACGGCAACAGCGGGACCGAAAACCCGGTCCCGACCCACGCGCAGAACGCCGACGGAGCGCCCGGTATCCGCATCCCCCAGGGGCGGACCAGCGCGAGCGCCACCGCGATTCCGATCGCCGCCATGCCCGCTGTCGCCGTGTTCGGCACCACCCACTCGGTCAAACCGAACCCGGAGCCGACGGGCAGCACGCCGATCAGGGAACCGATCACCCATGACAGCTTGATCACCGGATACGGCGTCAACGCGAGTCCGCTCCGTAGGCCGCGACCCGACCCGCCCGATCCCACCGTTGTACCGGAATTCCCCTTTCAGCAGCAGGAATTCCAGCCCGCGGCGTCTGCGGGCGACGGCGACGACGGCGCGACGTCGAATTCGCCCACGCGACCCGGATCGACCCGACCCGCCGGCGACCCGACCCGACGCGGCGACCTTCCCCGACCCGGCACACCACGATGGCTTCGCCACCCACGCGCGAGGCGGCCTGCCCCTATGCGCGAGGTTCCCCGTACCAGCGCCAGGACGTGCGTCGTTCGTGGCCCGGAAGGTCCGCGCGGCCGGTGGCCCACAACATCGTGGGCCAGGGCTCGGTGTCCTGTGGCACGTCCGGGAAGAGCCGGGCGAGTACGCGTGCGCACAGGTCGGCGGGCGGGGTCCAGACGAGCCCGAGGCCCTCGACCAGGTCGTGAGTGTGCACGAGCGTCTCCACGATGCCCATCGCGGCGAAGCCCTCGGGGTCGGCCGCGCCGAAACCGTGGTGGGCGCGTACGCTCGACCGCGTCGTCCGCACCATGGCGACCAGCAGCGCACCGCTCGCCTCCAGCACCTGCAACAGCCCCTCCGGACCCGCCGCATGGTTCGCGTGGATCGCGTTGGCCGGTCCGCCAGGTCGCCGACTCGCCCAGACGAACGGCACCTCGCCGGACATCGGTGGGACCCGGGGGCCCAGTTGGGCGGCGTAGGCGAAGAGGTCGTCACTCAGGTGCTCGACGGTCTCCCAGCGGTCCCACTCCAACGCGCCGGCCTTCGCCTCCCACGCCGAGGCCGGCACGCCCCGCAGGGCGGCGACCGCGAGCTGCACCACCCGATCCAGATCGTCGGCGGTCACCGGCCCGGTCCCGTGTTCCGGCAGCGCGGACGATCCGCCCGTCGACGTTGCCGACGCGTCGTCTTCGGGTGATTCGGGCATGGCAGCACCTTCAGGTGATTCGAGCATGGCAGGACCGTATCGTCACACGTGCCCGTACCCTGCCGAAGCCCCGTCGCGGTGCCGTCGAGGTGCCGTTCGGGTGCCGTTCAGGTGCCGCAGAGGCCCCGCGGAGGGCCGCATGCGCACCCATCGGCGCCATCGGCGCCGCGCCCACCCGGACGAGTCGGCATTCAGCGTCGCGCCGTCGACCACGTGACCGGGACGTCGTTCGGAAACGTCCTGCGATGCGCGACGGTGAACCGGAACCGAGAAGGATCGAACTCCCCGTCGAACCCCGCGCCAAAATCCGCGCCGAACTCCCCGTCGAATAAAGGGATTCCGGCCCGGCGGCGAGGGAGCCGTGGCCCGTCACGACCGTGTCGAAGCGCAGGTTCGGCGCGTCCGCGGGTCCGGCGCGGGCGCGCATGGCGGTCGGTACGGTCTCGGGGTGGCGGGCGTCCACCCAGGCGGCGTAGTCGGCGGCCTGTGTGGCTACCTTATAGTGGCCAGAATGTAGTACTACAGCTGGAGTGGTATCAATGGTTCGCAGGAACTCCGAGCGCAGGGCGGCGCTCGTCGACGCCGCCATCGAGGTGCTTGCGAAGGAGGGCGCCCGCGGGCTGACCTTCCGAGCGGTGGACGTCGAGGCCGGGGTGCCCACCGGTACCGCCTCCAACTACTTCGCGAGCCGCGACGCGCTGCTCACCCAGGCGGGCGCCCGGGTCTACGAACGGTTTCAACCCGACGAGGCGCTGATCGCGCGACAGCGGGCGGCCACCCCTGACAAGGAGACGTACACGACGCTGATGCGCGAGGTGGTCGGCCGGGTCAGTGCCTTCCGGACCGGCTATCTCGCGCTGCTCGAACTGCGCCTGGAGGCCACCCGGCGACCGGAGTTGCGCGTGGTGTTGACCGAGCGCGTCCGCGCCGACGTGGACGCCAACGTCGCCTACCACGAGCAGTCCGGCCTGCCCGGCGACGCGACCGCGGTCCGCCTGTTGTACCTGGCCCTCAACTGGCTCATCGTCGAACAACTCACCCTGCCCGATGTGTTCTCCGAAGCGGAGCGCGACCAACTCGTAGCTGCCGCCGTCGAACGCATCGTGATCCTGTGATCGGGTGACCCCCGTCACCGAGTGCCCGGGTGCCCCCGTGGCGGCGTACCCGCGTGACCGCGTGACCGCGTGACCGACAAGGACCCGGCGAGCACGGACCCGGCGGTGGCATGAGCGGGCTTCGCGCCGAAGAACGCCGCGCGGCGGACCCGCGAGATCGGCGCGATCTGCGAAGCGCGCGGAACCGGCCCGCCGAATGGGGCGGTTGCCCGACGGCAGCGCCGTGCCGAACGTGCTTCCGACGGTTCGGGCGTGACGTCCGTCCGGGACCGGTCGTTGGTCCGGGCGGAGGTGTGCGTCCCGGCGCGCGGGCCGGTTGCCGAGGTCCGACGCGTGCCGGCCGAGGACACCGCCGTGTAGCCGGGAGCGACGTCCGACGCACCCGGATCGACCATGGGGAGAAGCGACACTTGAGCGACCACCGCCACAACGCCATCGCCTATGCCGCCATCATCCTCGAACGCGCGGACGGCGCGGTGCTGTTCATGGAACGCAAGGACACCGGCTTCGCCGACGGCCTGCTCGCCCTGCCGGGCGGACTGGCGGATCCGGGCGAACTCCTCATCGAGGCATGCGCCCGGGAGGCCAAGGAGGAGATCGCCACCGACGTCGCCACGGCAGATCTGCGCACCGCGTACGTGGCCCAAGTGCTCGGCGAGACCGGTGCGCCGGTGATCGGCTGGTACTTCCACACCACGGCCTGGTCGGGCGACCCGGTCAACGCCGAACCGGACCAGTGCGCCCGGCTGACCTGGCTGGATCCGGCCGACCTCCCGGCCGACGTGGAACCGACGGACGCCTGCGCGGTCACCGCCTGGCACCGCAGGTCCGCCCCGACCCGATGGGCCTGACCGGCCCCGAAACCGGCGGACGGCGGCCGTCTCGCACACCCCGCGAGCGGCCTACCCCGCCTCCCGATCGGGCCACCGCACGCACCCGTCCCGAAAGACCAACGGCCGGGCCTCGGTGTCCTCGACGAAGCGCAACCACCCGAGCACGATCGAGCCGTCCGGATCCGTGTGCGCGTCCGCGACCCGCGCGGCCAACCAGGCCAACAGCCCACCGACCTCGTCGAATTCGTCGGGATGCAGTTCCCGTCGCACGGTCAGCGCCCACCCGCCGGCGGTCGGCGCCAGACCGGTGGCCGACACACCACCGCTCCGCAGCGCGATCCCATCCGGGCCTCCCAACACGGGATGCGGATCGTCCACCACCGTCGGCACCCCGAGGTCGTCCACCACGACCACCGGAAACGCCGTCACGATGCGCCGATCGCCGGGCTCCGGAAGCGCCCCGTCCGCGAGCCCCACATGCCACCGCAACTCGGCCACTTCCGGGTCCGAGAGCGGGCCCCGCACCAACACATCCAGCGTCAACTCGTACAGGTCACTCACGCGTCGGCACCCTACCTACCGCCAACCACGCCACGCCACGTCGCGCCACGCCACGTCCTCCGCACCGCCGCCGGAACACGGCCCAGGCGGGCCCCGATCCCGCGCGAGACGCGATGATGGCCAAGTGCACCCGGTCGCGGGCGCCGAGCCTGGTGAGTAGGTGGCCCACGTGGTCTTGATGGTGCACTTGGTGATGTGCTGGGGTCGGGCGATCTCGGCGTTGGTGCGACCCGACCCGCGGCGATCAGTACCAACACCTCGCGTTCGCGCGCGTTGATCGCACCCGGCGCGGCGGTCGCCGGCATGAGTAGCGGCGCGCCTCGGCGGCCCGCGGGCCGGGCGGATCCGACCGGCCGGCGAACACGGCGATCGGATCGTGTGGCGACATGCTGCTGCGTCCGCCGCGCGATGACCAGCCCGCCCGACTGCTGACCGATCACGGGGCGACGGTGACCACGGAGCCGGACGGTGCCCTCGCCGTCGCCGCCGTGGCGTTCGCCCGCATCGGCGAATCGTCCGCCGCACATGGCCTGTGGATCTCGAACTGGCGCCCCGGCAGGGCTCGTTGGAGGAGGGGTACGTGCCGGCGACCAAGGACGAGGCGGCCCACCGGATGGCCGACCCCTCGGGTGCGGACGGTGGCGGAAAGGGGGCGGGGGCGTGGGTGGTTTCCCGGCGCTGGGCGGAGTGCTCGCGGTCGAATGGACCAAGCTGCGGACACTTCGCTCCACGTACTACACCGCCCCGGTCGCGGCGGTGGCGACGGTCGCGGCGGTTGCGTCGGTGGCGCCGGTCGCGGCGCTCGGCCTCGGCGTGTTCGGCCTGGGTAATCCGGTCGCCGAACCGGGACGGGGATGTCGGTCGGGGAGCGGTCCGTGTTCGATTCGGTCCGATTCGGCTTCAGCGGCGGCTACTACGTGGTGGTGCTCGTGGCGGGCACGCTCGGGTGTTGGTCGGCGGTCGCTGATCGCTGGTCGGCGGTCGTCGGTCGTCGGTCGACGATTCGGAGTACGGATCGGGGCTGATCGTGACCGCGTACACCGCGTTGCCGTGCGGCGACGCCGGATGTTCGCGGCCAAGGTCGCGGTCGCCGGCGCCGCGAGGCTCGTGGTAGGCGAGGTGATCGCCTTCACGACCTTCTTTTCTGGTGCGTGGGACCTCGGCCGGCCGGCACTCGGACGTGGGCCGAGGGGAGCCGCACATGCTGCGGTCGGCGACCGTGCCGGTGCCGGTGCCGGCAGGGTGCCGGCGAGGGTGGTGGCCCGGCGGACATGTTCCGTTGCAGGTTACGTTGCAGTTTGCCGTGCACTCTGCCATGCAGCTTGCCATGCAAGTACCAGGTCAGAGGCCTTTCGGGACCGTAAACCGTGATCGGACCGGCTCAGGCGCAGCCGACAGGGAGGTATGGCAGCGGTCTCCCATGGTCCTGGCGCTGCGGTCTCGTCCCGGGCGGGCCGAACTCAGGCGCGCCGGATCACGATGTGGCCGATGGCGGTCCGGGCGCGGACCTCCACGGTCTGCTCGGAAGCCTCGGGACTCTCGGTCGAGCCGAGCGAGTTGCGTACGCTGCCCATGCGGGTCTGCACATCCAGCCAGGCTGCGGTGGCGGCGCGGATGCCGACCTCCAGGTCACCGGCGCCGGTCTGCAGGTGGACCCGGCCGCGGGCCACCTCGTCGATCCGGATCGCGCCGTTGGCGCACCTGGCGTCGACGTCGGCATGCGCGACGCCGATGGCGATCCGGCCGTTGGAGGAGCTGACCCGCAGGTCGCCGACGACCTCGCCGACGGTGGTCTCGCCGTTGGCGTTCTTGATCGTCGCCGCGCCGGCGGCGGTGCCGACCTCGATCCGGCCCGCCGCGATGATCTCGGCGTCCCCGGTCGTGCGGCCCACTCGGATGTCTCCGTGGCCGGTCCTGGCGTACAGGGTCCGGGCCTCGTCGATCCGGATGGTGCCGACCGAGGTCCGGAGCCGGCAGTCGCCCAGCGGGCCCGAACACGCGAAGTCCGCCAGCGGCGTGGTGGCCCGGACATCGGAGCCGGCCGGCAGTTCGACGGTGATCTCCACCGAACCGCTCTTGCCGAACAGCGAACGCTTCCTGGGCCCCTTGATCGACAACGTGCCGCCCGAGCAGGTGACCGTGGTCTGTTGCGCGGCCCGTACATCCAGCTCGTCCGCGCCGTCGGCGGGCAGTACTTCGACGACCGTGTCGGTACGGTCGCTCGCGCCGACCCGGGCCGAGCCGACGTCGAATTCCAGAGTGGCGGAGATCGGCTTCGGGGTGTCGAACGTCGGCATGGAGGTGCCTTCCTCTTGGCTGTGGGCTGCTTGCCGGCCTTCGGGCTTGCCCTGCCCATCGGCGGGCGGGCGGGCGGGGGCGGAGGCGGGCAGGGTCCGGTGCCGGCATCCGGAGGCCGGCGCGATGCCGTGCATGGTGGTGCGGCGTCGAGTACGGCGTCGAGTACGGCGTCGGGTGCGGCGCGGGTCAGCGGACCCAGCCGGAGTAGCGGCGGCGGTCCGGGTGTCGGCCGGCGGGGTCGGTCGTGTCGGTACGGGGGGCGTCGGGCTCCAGGGCGCCGGCGGTGGCGCGGACCAGCCAGGCGTTCACCGAGAGGCCCTCGTGCGCGGCGGCGTCCTCGACCCGGGACTTGAGGTGGGCCGGCAGCCGGAAGTTGATTCGGGCCATGCCGCCCTCGTCGCCGTCCGCCGGTACCGACGCACTCGGCGCACGCCCGGGCGGCGGGGGTTCCGCGTACGCCTCCGGGCCGGGCGGCGCCGTCACCACGAACTCGGGGTCGAGCCCGCGTAGTCGAATCTCGACCGACCCCGGTGCGAGGTCGCCGGTGACCTCTGCCATGGCGGCGGACAGGGCACTGAGCAGGACGACCCGGGTGGCCGACTCCAGTGGAGCGGTGAGGTGTTCGGCCAACTTTCGGGCCTCGCCGCCGCCCGCATCCGCAGCGACTGCAAGTTCGTTCCGAAGGCTGTCGACGTAAGGGGTGAGATCCATGACGCCATCATGGCACATTGATGGCCCCATGGCGAGAGGAGATGACGTCATGAATGTGCCATTCACAGGTCGATCCTGGCGCGCGAGCGTTGCGGACGAGGTGGCTGAGTGTCGAGATGGGGGCGGTCAAGCGGCCTGGGGACAGTAAAGAGGCAGGTGAAGTTGCCTGTCTTGGAGATCGTGGGCAGGATGCGCCATTGCGGCGCCTGATTGGGCCAGACTGATCCCGTCGGTCGACCCCGCCCGCGTTCGGTCCTGGCCCGTATTCCATTCCGTGTCCGCCCCGCTCGGTGCGACGGCCGGCGGGTCGATGCCCGGCCGGTGGCAGGTGGATGCCTGAGCCGACGGGGAGTCGACGCCCGGGCCGGCGGCTGGGTGCCGGTGCCGGTGCCGGTGTGTGGGTGGCCCGTGTGCCCCGCTCGGTTCGGCGTTCTCGGTCGATCCGGCGCAGTTGCAGCACATCGGTCGTCGGCGCCGGCTCTGGCTAGAGTGATCACGACGGGGCGGGACGACACGGTGTGCGGCGAGGGGCTCGGGGACGTGGCGATACGGGATCAACTGCGGGGCATAGGTGGCGCGGTCGGGGCCGCGGCGGCTTCGGGGCGCGCGGCGGTGGGAGGCCGGATCGGCGCCGGCCGGGCCCGGGTCGCGTCGGGGGACTGGGTGCACGGGACGCTGGATGCGTTGCCCGCGCCCGCCGCACCCGCCACCGAGGCCTGGGAATTCTCGCTGGGTGCGCTGGTGTGTCGGCATCCGAAGGTGCCGGCGATCACCGCGCAACCGCTACGGCTGCTCGACGGCCTCGGCGCGGTGCGGTTCGGCCCGCAGACGGTCGGCTTCGACGGGGAGGACATCCCGTGGGAAAAGGTCGTCCGGCTCACCCTGCACGACGCGTTCGCCTCGATGACCACGGCCGCACTCGACACCGAGGTGGACCGCATCCGCGACGTGCTGCCCCCGCTGCCCGGCCGCAAATGGGCGGTCACCAAGGTGGTGGAGGGCCTGCTCACGGTGGTCCTCGCGTCGCTGGAGCAGGCCGACGACCGTCGCCTGGACAGCGCGCAGGTGGCCTGCGAAATCACCTACCGCGGCCTGCTCGGCCGAGAGAAGACGCTGCGCGCGAGCCTGTTCGCCACCGCCCTGCTGGCCCGACAGACCGCCGTCGCCGAGAGCCTCGTGGCCACCGCACGCGCCCACGGCGTCGAGGTGACCACGGCCATACCCGAAGCCGGCGGCGACGCAGCGGCGGCCGAGCGTATCCGCGTCCTGCGCGCCCGGACCGACGCGGTCTCGGCCAGGCTGCGCACCCAACGCGAGCAGTCCGCAGAGATCGCCCCGCCCGTCGACCCGCCCGTTGTCCCGCCCGTTGTCCCGCCCCCGGGCGCCCACCCCGGGTCACCCGCAACGCCCACTTCACGGCCTCCCGCCTCCGGCCCCGGCAACGCCACCCACCCCAGCGACGCCACGGACCCGACGGACCCTTTCGCCTGTTGATTCGTCCCGGTGTGATCGGGCCGGCCGGCCGCCGCGCCCGACGCTACGGCTACGCCCGGGCTTCCATGCCGTACGGACGCAGGACCCGGGCGCGGTACCGACGTTCGCTTGGCCGTCTCCCGTCTCCCGTCTCCCGGCTGCCGTCTCCCGTCTCCGCTCTCCCGTCTCCCGTATCCGGCTTGGTCAACGGGGCCCATCCCGGCGATGCCATGGATCCGACTGCCCCTTTCGCCTGTTGACCGGCTCGGCGCGACCGGGCCGGCAGGCTGCGCCCGAAGCGGTGCCTACGTCCGGGCACCCATGCCGTACGGGCGCGGTACCGGCGTCGCTTGACCGTCTTCCGCATCCGGCCTGGTCGACGCGGCCCGCTCCGACGACGCCAGGGATCCGGGGGTGCTTTCGCCTGTTGATTGCTTCCGGAGTGATTGGACGGGCCGGCCGGCTGCGCCCGATGTGGCGTCTACACGCGGGCTCCATGCCGTAGGAATGCAGGCCCGGCGCAGTAGGCGGCGTCCGCTTGGATGTCTGCCGCCTCCGGCCCGGTCGGCGCTGCCCGCCTCGGCGATGCCACGGATCCGACTGCTCCTTTCGCCTGTTGACGGGCGCGGTGCGATCAGGCGGGCCGGCCGCGCCCGATGCGGCGGCTACGCTTGGGCTTCTTCCGTGCCGTACGGCCGCAGGCCGGCGCGGTACGCAGCGTCCGTCTTCCGCTTCCCGCCCGGTCGGCGCTGCCCGCCTCGGCGATGCCATGGATTCGACTGCCCCTTTCGCCTGTTGAGCGGCGCGGTGTGATCAGGCGGGCCGGCCGCGCCCGATGCGGCGGCTACGCGTGGGCTTCATGCCGTATGGACGCAGGCCCCGGCGCAGTAGGCGGCGTCCGCTTGGATGTCTGCCGCATCCGACCCGATTGGCGCGGCTCGCCTCGGCGATGCCACGGATCCGACTGCTCCTTTCGCCTGTTGACGGGCGCGGTGCGATCAGGCGGGCCGGCCGCGCCCGATGCGGCGGCTACGCCCGGGCTTCATGCCGTATGGACGCAGGCCCCGGCGCAGTAGGCGGCGTCCGCTTGGATGTCTGCCGCATCCGACCCGATTGGCGCGGCTCGCCTCGGCGATGCCACGGATCCGACTGCCCCTTTCGCCTGCTGACGGGCGCGCTGCGATCAGGCGGGCCGGCCGCGCCCGATGCGGCGGCTACGCCCGGGCTTCCACGCCATACGGGCGCAGGCCCCGGGCGCGGTAGTTGACGAGGGCGTTGGGGTGATCCTCGGAGGACGTGTGCAGCCACACCCGGCGGACCGGCTCGGTACTCGACAGCGGGGTGGTGTGCCAGGCCTGACGAAGCAGAAGGGTCAGCGCGTAGCCGCCCAGGCCCTTGCCGACGAATTCGGGAAGCAGGCCGAACGTGACCACCTCCACGTTCCCGCCCGGTTGCGGCTCCAGGTTGCCGATGCCCGCAGTCTCGCCGGCGTGCGTGACCAGCCAGGGCTGCCGCAGCGGGTGCGCGGCGTGAAGTTCCGCCCACTCGTGCTCGGTTCGGGACGCGCTCCGCCAGCCGTACGACGCACCGACCCGAGCCTGAAGGGCCTGCACCATGGGTGTGGCCGCGTCGACGCGGCGCAATGCGAGTGCCGGAACGGAACGGGACGGCCGCAGATCGTCGAGCGAGGTCATCTCCAGATACACCACGGTCTTACCCATCGCGTCAGGCTAT
Source organism: Embleya sp. NPDC050493 (assembly GCF_044458105.1). Classification (NCBI taxonomy): domain Bacteria; kingdom Bacillati; phylum Actinomycetota; class Actinomycetes; order Kitasatosporales; family Streptomycetaceae; genus Embleya; species Embleya sp. NPDC050493. Next base: position 48,743 of record NZ_JBITHP010000028.1, on the reverse strand, counting down.
CCCCGCCGCCCGACACCCGAAGCGGGCCGGGTACGCCGGGCACGGGCGAAACTCCTTCGCTCAGGCCGAGGTTCACGTACACGCGCGCCCGGGTGGAGCTTCGGGCTCGGCAGCGCCGGGGGCAGGCCCTGCTTCACGTACACGCGCGCGGGCGGAGCGCCTTCGCCGTCGCCGTCGTCCGCCCGAGGAGGCTGTGGGGCCGCACCGCTGATCCCGCCCCCGTCAGGGGTCCCATGCGTGTGGCGTACGGTGGGCCGGCTGTCTCGGGCGCCTCACGGATCCTGTGCGATGGCGCGGGCCGGGCGGCGCCGGGCATGGGCGAGGCGCCTTCGTGCGCGCCGAGGTGCGCGTACACGTGCGGTGCGCATCGCGCCGTCGTCGTCCACCCGACGAGGCTGGGCCCGCGTCGGTGATCTCGACCCCATCATGCCCCCAGGCGTGCCGAGGCGGCGGACCGGCTGCCTAGGGCACCCCGCGGATCCCGTGTGGTGGTGCCGGCCGGGCGGCGTCGGGGCGGGCATGGTCGGGTGCCCTCGCTCGGGCCGAGGTTCGCGTACACGTACGGGTGGCCGCGTCGCGCCCTTGCCGCGTCGGTGTTCACCTGACGAGGCAGGCCCCGCGTTCGTGATTCGACCCTGTTCTGCCCCATGAGTGGCGGCGGCCGGCTGTTTCCGGCGTCCTGCGAATCCTGTGCGGTGGCGCGGGCCGGGCGGCGCTGGGCATGGGCGAGGCGCCTTCGCCCGGGCCGAGGTGCGTGTACACGCGCCGGTGCGCGTCGCGCCTTCGCCCCCGGCGGCGTCCAGCCGAGGAGGCTCGCCCTGCGTCGGTGATCTCGACTCTGTCATGGCTCATGCATGTGGCGGGCCGGCTGTTTCGGGCGCCCCGCGGATCCTGTGCGGTGGCGCGGGCCGGGTGGCGCCGGGCACGGGCGAGGCGCCTTCCCCCGGGCCGAGGTGCGTATACACGCGCCGGTGCGGTACACGTGCGGTGTGCGTACATGTGCGGTGCGCGTCGCGCCTTCGCCGCCGGCGGCGTGTACCCGAGGAGGCTTGTACTGCGTGCGATGATCTCGACCCTGTCGAGCCTCATACCTCATGCGTGCGGCGTACCGGCTGTCTCGGGCGCCCCGCGGATCTGTGCGGTCGCGCGGGCCGGGGTGCCGGCCATGGGCGAGTGCCTGCATTCGGGCGGACGTTCGTGTACACGTGCAGGGGCACGCGTCGCGCCCTCGCGGTCTCCGGCGTCCGCTTGAGGAGGCCGTGGGAGCCGCGTCGGTGATCTCGCCCCCCTCAGGCTCCATGCGGTCAGGCCCCATGCGGGCGGCGGGCGGTGCGCCGGCTGCCTCGGGCGCCCCACGGATCCTGTGCGGCGTACGCCGGTTGCCACAGGTTCAGGTAGGTCGGGCGGATGGATTCCGGCAGTTGGCCGAGGATGATGGCGGCGTTCTCGGCGCTCGCGTGATCGAGTAGCCACGGCAGATAGCGGCACGTACCGGAGCCGACCCGTCGGCCGTGTTCGGCGCCGAAGCGGTGCATCTGCTCGGCGGTGGCGACCGCGTCGATCAGGGGCAGCGCCTCGTCCTCCTCGTGCTCGAGATGTCCACGCAGCCCGCTGACCAGTCCATCCAGCAGATCGCCGAGCCGCCGGCGTCCCGTGTCGTGGTCGGCCAACGCCGCGTCGATGGCATGCAACAGCGGCTCGAACGTGGCGTGTTCGGCCTCCATCACCGCGATCAGGCCCAATTCGTCCGGCCGATCGGCCAACGCCCGGCGCATTACCGGCCACAGCAGGTCGTCCTCGGCGCCAAGGTGCACCCGCAGGTAGCGCCGGAACAGGTCCCAGCCGGTGCCGACCCGCAGGATGTGCCACGGGTCGTCGTCCGTACGCGCGGCGACCCGGGCAAGCCGCTCCAGGTCGCGGCGCAGCGCGTCGTGGACTGCGAACATCATCGTCATGTCGTGTCGGAAGGCCTTGCCGCGCACGGGAATCCTCGCTTGTCGAGCGTTGTCGTCTGGACGGAACCTCCATTCCTAAGACGGAACCCGGCCCCGGGATGTGACTGAGACGCCGCATTCGTCGTCCCATGGGCAGACAGGTGCCGGCGTCGCCCCTGCCCGCCGCCGCTCCGGCGGGTGCTCGCCCGTGCGTCGTGGATGGCCGGAGGTAGGGTGCCCGGTCGTGATCGAATCCGACTTCCTGCATGCCACCCGGGTGTCCTACGACGCCATTGCCACCGAGTACATCGAGTTTGCTCGGACCGACCTGGCGAACAAGCCCCTGGACCGAGCCCAACTCGCCGCCTTCGCCGAACTCGTGCGTACGGCCGACGCCGGGACCCAATCCGTGGCCGACATCGGGTGCGGGACCGGTCGGATCACCGCGCACCTGCGCGACCTCGGGCTGGACGTGTTCGGAATCGACCTGTCGCCGGGGATGATCGCGGCGGCCCGCGGTGAGCACCCGGACCTGCGCTTCGAGGTCGGCTCGATGACGGACCTGGACCTTGCGGACGACTCCCTCGGCGGTTTGGTGGCGTGGTACTCGATCATCCATGTCCCGGTGGAGCAACTGCCCGGCGTGTTCGCCGAGTTCCACCGTGTACTGGCGCCCGGCGGCCGGCTTCTGCTTGCCTTCCAGGTCGGCGACGAACCGCTGCGGCTGACGGAGGCGTTCGGCCGGTCGGTATCCCTCGACTTCCACCGCCGCCAACCGGAGCGAATCGCCCAATTGGTGACGGACGCCGGCCTGACCATGCACGCGCAGATGATCCGCGAACCCGACCCGGGCGAGAGCGTAAGACCCGCGCAGCAGGCCTTCCTGCTGGCCCGGAAGCCGCTGCCCGACAGAAGACGACTGACCGGAGCCGGAGCCGGAGCCTGAGCGGGAGCCTGAGCCGGATCCGGCTCCGGATCCGGGTTGGGCGGGCCCGGCCAGACCACCCGGATCGGCCCGGCTCGGTTACGGTGCGGGCCGGGCCGGGCCGGTCCGGCCATTGCGTGGACAGACCCATGCAGCGGGTGGGTCGTCCCCGCCGAGATCGATGTTCACCGGCGAGATCGACGCCTGCCGACGTGATCAGTGCTCTCGGGGCATCAGTGCTCTCGAACGCGATCGGTGTCCGCTGACGTGATCGACGACTGCTGTCGAGATCAGTGCTCGCGGACGAGATCAATGCCCGCTGAAGCGACCGAGTTCGCGGTCACGATCGGTGCTCGCTGAAGAGATCGGTGTCCGCAGGCGAGATCGACATTCACCGACGTGTGCGGCGCTCGTAGGACGCGTCCGGTGCTTGCTGGGAGCATCGGTGATCTCCCAATGAGATCAGTGCTCTCGATCTCCACGAGATCGGTGCTCTCGGGCGAGATCGGGTGCTCTCACGCGAGATCGCCGCTCGGGGATGGGACGCGATCGGTGCCCTCTCTAGGTCGATGCTCGCTGCGAGATCGACGTTCACCGACGTGAGCGGTGCTCGCTGCGAGATCGACGTTCGCCGACGTGTGCGGTGCTCCCGCTCGTGGGCCCCTGGTGCTTGCTGGAGACATCGGCGCTCTCCAGCGAGAGCGGTGCTCGCGGATGAGATCAGCGCTCACCGAGCAGATCGGTGCCCGCTGCGGTGCATTGGTGCCGAACCGCGATCCATGCTCTGCACGAATGGCTCTTGCGGATGAGATCGGTGTCCGCTGACGAGATTGGTGCTCTGTACGAAGCTGGTGCTCGCGGGATGAGATCGGTGCTCTCCGTATGATCGGTGCTCGCGGATGAGATCAGCGCTCGTTGAAGAGATCGGTGCTCACTGGCGGATCAGTGCTCGCGGGTGTGATCGGCGCTCCCCTGGGATCGCTGCTCTCTGCGAGATCGGCGCTCGCGGATGGAATCGGTGTCCGCCGGCGAGATCGGTGTTTGCCAACGCGTTTGGTGCTCGCTGATGCGAACGGTGCTCTCCACGGGATTGGTGTCCGCAGGTGCGATCGATGTTCGCGGGCGAGAGCGGTGCTCTCGATGGGATCCCGCCCACCGGTCAGGTCGGTGTTTGCCGATGGGTCAGGGCCCGCTCGGTGGGGCGGCGAAGTTCGGTACCGGTACCGGTTGCGAGCCTGTCCGCAGCGACTGCGCCCCCGCGACGCCGACCAGTGAGGCGGCCACGGCCGGGCGCACCGGGATCAGCGGCGGCGCTCCTTGCTCGACCGTGGCCCGGAAGCCTTGGAGCAGCAGGACAGTGCCCTCGGCGGCGCGTTCCACGGTGGCGCCGTCGAGCGAGAGGGCGGGCGGGACACGCTCCTCGTCTCGAAGCCGGCCGTCCGGGGCGGCCCACGCCTCGGTGCGGACCCGTACCGACCAGGCCCGCGGGCCCGGTCCGCGCACGGACTCCGCGAGGGCTCGGGTGCCGCGTACCGAGATCCAACTCCAGTGGCTGTCCGGTTCGCCCTGGAGAAAGCCGTGCCGGGTGACCGCCAACGCGCCGCCGGACAGCCGCACCACCAGTACCACCGCGGCCCGGGGGTCGCGCTCGTCCGCGGCGAACGCCGTGACCTCGACCGGCCATTCGCCGGTGAGCGCGAGTACGGGGGAGAGGGTGTGGGTGCAATACGCGGTCGGCGCGATCCGGCCGCGCCAATGCCCGGGATCGCCGATCAGTTCGGCCACCGCGGTGGGGGACATTCCGTGTAGGTAGTCGGCCTCGATCAGGCTGATCCGGCCCACCTCGCCGGCCTCGACCACCTGGTGCAGCAGTCGGACATGCGGATGCAGGACGTAGTTCTCCGCGAACGAATAGGTGGCGGTGGAGCGTTCGGCCGCGTCGACGAGTCGGCGACCCTCCTCCTCGTTCACGCACGCCGCCGACTCGGACAATACGTGCACGCCCTGGTCGAGGAACGCCACCGCGAGCGGTGCGTGTGCGTCGAAGTCGTTGGCCAGGATCACCGCGTCCAGGCGCCGGTCGAGCAGATCCTGCCACCGATCGGTGAGCGCGACGCCCGGCAACCGCCTGCGGGCCTCGGCACGTTGCTCCGGATCACGATCGCATGCGGCCACCACGTCCAGCCCCACCCGGCGCGACCAGGTCGCCAGATGCAGCCCCATCCTCAGCCCGATCACACCCACACGCATCCGCTCATGGTGCCGGTGACCCCCCGCGCTGGGCGAGCCGGTTTCGCCGACGCCTTCGACGGGCCGTCGCCGGCCGACGGGCCCGTCTGGCGGACTGGCGACTGCGTCTGGCCGCTTGCGTCTGGCCGCCTGCTCTTGGCGGTCCCGGCCGACCGCTACTGGTTTGACCGTTCCCGGCTGGCCGCCCCAGTCGACGTCCCTGGCGGCCGTTTCCGACGGGCCGTCTCTGGTTGGCTGTCCCGGCCGACCACTACCGGCTGACTGTTCCCGTCCGACAGTTCCTGATCGGCAACCACCGGCCGGCGGTCCCCTGGCCGACCGCTACTGGCCGGCCGTCCCCCGGCCGGCCGTCCCCGAGCGGCCGCCCCTGACTGGTTGTCCCTGACTGGTCGTCCCCGGCCGGTTGCCCCGAGTGGTCGTCCCTGACTGGCGGTCCCTGGCCGACCACTACGGGCTCGGCGTTCCCAACCCGGCTACCCCAGCCGACCCTGGCTGAGCGTTCCCGAGTGGCCGTCCCCGCGGCCGTCCCCGAGTGGCCGTCTCTGAACTGATGGTCCTGGCCGACCGCTACCGGCTGACCGCTACCGGCCGGCCGTTTCCGGCCGACCGCTGCGGGCTGGCGTCCCTGGCCGACCGCCACCGGCTGGGCTCCGGCTGACCGGCCGCCCGACCCCCGGCCGCCCGACCCCCGGCCGCCCGACCGCCCGACCCCCGGCCGCCCGACTGGCCGTTTCCGACCGGACGCTACGGGCCGGCCGCCCCCGACCGGCCGCCCAGCCGACCGCCGCCGACTGGCCGCCCCGCCGACCGCCGCCGACCGGCCGCCCCGCCGACCACCGCCGGCTGGCCGTTCCCCGCCCGCCGCCACAGGTTGGCTCCAGGCTGGCCGCCCGGCCGGGTGGGGTTCAGGCGACCCTGGTGGTTGGCTGCTTTTGGCGGTAGGTGGTTGGGGCGATTCCGAATTCTCGTTTGAAGGCTGTTGAGAAGGCGAATTCCGAGGCGTATCCGACGTGTTGTGCGACCGCGCTCAGGGGTGCGTCGGTGTCACGGAGCAGCGTTGCGGCGGCGTTCATTCGAACCAGTGTCAGGTGGCTGAGTGGGGGGCGGCCGACCGACTCGGTGAAGCGCCGGGCGAAGGTGGAGCGGGGCAGGTCGGCCACTGCGCCGAGCCGCTCGACCGTCCACGGCTGTTCGGGGTTGTGGTGCATCGCGCACAACACCCGGCCGATGGCGGGGTCGGGCACGCTCATGTCCCAGGTCGGGCGGGCGCCGTGGCGCCGATGCCACCAGCGCAGGAGGCAGACCAGCAGGGCGTCCAGCAGCGCATCGGTGACGGCGTGTGTTGCCATCGCTCCGGGGGAGGCATTGCCGGGCGCGGGCTCCGTCTCCTCTTGGCGCAGCAGGTCCACCAAGGCCCGTACGGAAGCGTCCTGGTTCGGGCCGTCTGCCAGGTGAATCGTCTCGGGAAGGTCCATCGTCGGTGAGAGTCCGCCCGGCGCGTCCAGCCGGAACGTGCCACTGAGCAGCAGCACCGATACCGGGTCCCGGTTGCTCTGCGTCAGGTTGCCCGGAGGCTCGTCCGACCGCGCTACCGGGGTTCGGGCAGGCGAAACGTTGCGGGACTCCATTGCCGGGACCGCCGGCAACTGCCCGGCCGTTTCCGTGACCAGCCCGGACACGAGGTGATGGTCGCCGGTCACCAGCACCACGTCTCCCGCACCCGGCTCCAGACGTGCGCCGGTGGCCGAGGTCAGCGTTACGTTGCCGCGCAGCACCACGTGGAACGCCGTCTCCGTGCCGGGGCGGACGGCCCTCGCCCAGGCGGCCGGCGCCTCGATCCGCTCCCAGCGCGGCGGCTGCGTGCGCAGCGAGGCGGTGATCCGAGCCAGGTAGTCCATCGGGTCAGCGTAATCGCCCGCCCGAACCCGTCGGCCCCTTCGAGAGCGACGGTGAAGCGCCACTCGGGCGGGCGACGTCGAGGGCGTCGGCGTCGGCGTCGGTGTGCGGATGCGGTCGCGGCGCGAACCGCGCGATCACCGACGCCCTCGGCTGCCCGTGCCGGGCCGCCTCGGCCGAGACTTGTACCGGGACGGACCGGGACGCCTGGCCGTCCGGCCGTCCTTACCGGAAGTACCGGGCCGCCCCGGTCTCTTGTGCCGGACGTACCGGGCCGCCCCGGCCGTCTGGTACCGGACCTACTCCGCCGGCCCCGGCTGTTCGTACTGCGCCGGCCCCGGTCGTCCGTACCGGGTCGGTTCGGGGCGGGTCAGCCCAGCGACGCCGTCAGGGTGATCTCGGCGCCCGGGGAAAGCAGCCGGGAGATCGGGCAGTTCTGCTTCGTGACGTCGGCGATCTTGAGGAACTCCGCCTCGTCGATGCCGGCGGCCACGACGGCGGTCTCCAGGTCGATGCGGGTCACCGTGGGGGCGCCCTCGACTTTGTCCAGGTGCACCTTGGCCGTGGTGTCCACCGACGTCGCCGGGAAACCGGCGTCGCCCAGGCCCTTGGCCAGGGCCATCGAGAAGCAGCCTGCGAGCGCCGCGCCGATCAGTTCCTCGGGGTTGGTGCCCTCGCCCTCCTCGAACCGGGACTTGAACGAATAGGCCCCCTCCAGACCGCCCTTACCGGTGCGGATGGTGCCGGCACCCTCGAGGATGGTGCCCTGCCACTGAGCTGTCGCGCTACGAATAGTCATGGGTCGATGCTAGTACCGTGACGCGGACTCGACGGCCAGGCGCACACCTGCGAGCCCCCGCCCGAGCACCGAACGCGGACGTGGATGCGCGACGCCGCCCCGGAACGGATCCGGGGCGGCGCTCCGCCCGCCGACATAGGCCGCGCGGCTCACGTCCTGCTTCCGACTTCCTCCTACTTCCTTCCCACCTACTTCCGGCTCTCGACCTGCGAGGCATGCGGAGCCTGCGAGGCCGGCGCGACCTGCGCCGAACCCACCTGGCCCGAACCCACCTCCCCCGTACCGGCGTTCGCCACCGCCTCGGCGGAGCTCATCGAGCTCTGGCCCTTGGGCATCAGCCACACCGCGAACAGCAGCGCGACCGCGCCCAGGCACGCGGCGGACAGGAACGCGTCGTGGTTGACCGCCAGTTGCGCCTCGCGGATCCGGTGCCCGTTGCCTCCGGCTGCGGCCATGTCGCCGGCGAAGCCGCTGTACGCGATGGTTGCGACCACCGCGAGGCCGAGCGCGCCGCCCGCCTCCTGGCTGGTGTTGATCAGGCCCGCGCCCATGCCCGCCTCCTCCTCGCCGATCCCGACGAACGCGGCGATCTGAAGGGTCACGAAGCACATGCCGCAGCCGAGGCCGAGCGCGATGAACGCGGGTAGTACGTCCACCGGGTAGCTGCCGTCGACCGGGGCGCGCCACAGCAGCAACAGCCCCACGGTGGTGATCGCCAGGCCCGCGATGAGCACCGGCCGGGCGGCCATCTTGGTGATCAGCCCCGACGCGACGCCGGCGCCGATGGCCACACACACCGCGAGCGGTACGTAGGCGAAGCCCGCCCGCAGCGGTGAATAGCCGTACACCTGCTGCATGAACAGGCTCGCGAAGAAGAACATCGCGCCGAACATGCCGAACACCAGGATCGCGGAGAGGTTCGCGGTGCGCATCGTGGCCAAGCGGAAGACCCGCAGCGGCAGGATCGGCGACGCCGCCCGCGCCTCGATCACCACGAAGGCGGTCAGCAGGACGAATACGCAGCACAGGCTCACGATGGTGCGGGTGGTGGCCCAGCCGACCGTGGTGGCCTCGCCCAGGGTGAAGATGAGCAGCAGCAGCCCACTGGTCAAGGTGATCGCACCGGCGAGGTCGAACGGCCGGCCGCGCTCTTCGGCCACGCTTTCCGGCAACACGCGCGGTGCGAGTACGGCTACGCCCAGGCCGATCGGCACGTTGATCCAGAAGATCCACTCCCACCCGGGCCCGTCGGCCAGTACACCGCCCAGGATCACACCCAGGATCGACGCGATTCCGGCCAGCGAACCCCAGATGCCCAGCGCCTTGTTGCGTTCGGCGCCCTCGGCGAAGGTGTTGGTCAGGATGGACAGCGCGGCCGGCGCGATCATCGACGAGCCGAGGCCCTGGAAGCCGCGCGCGGTGATCAGCATCGTGCCGTTCTGCGCGAGACCGGAGGCCAGTGAGGCCAGTGCGAACACCACGAAACCGGCCTGGAGCAGGCGGCGACGCCCGAACGTGTCCGCGAGTCGCCCGCCGAGTAGGAGGAAGCCGCCGAGCACGGTGCCGTAGGCGGTGACGATGTAGTTCTGGCTGACCTCGGACATGTCCAGGCCGTCCTTGATCGACGGCAGTGCCAGGTTCACGATCGACACGTCGAGGAACACCATGAACTGGCCCAGGCACAGGAAGGCCAGGATCGCCCCGGTGCCGACACCGGGTCCTGATCGGCTCGGGGCCGAGTCGGTGGCAGACATCACAAATCTCCTAAGCCATGCGGAATCGGGCGAGCGGCAGCGGGACACCCGACCGGTCGCGGTCGCGGTCGCGGTTGCGGTTGCGGTCGTAGTGGTGGTTGTGGTGCGCGGAGTTCGCTCGTGTTCGCTCGTGTTCGGTGTCGGGGCGTAGTTCGGTGTGCGGCTTCGTACGGCTTCCTTGGCTGTTCGAGAGCGGTCCCCGGGATCGGCGGACGGCCGCCGAACGCCACCGGGCCGAGCGTGGTGTCCGGGTGGCTGCCGAACCGGCGGGTCGTACCCTCCGCACCGGTTCCGCCCCCGGTCACTGCGGCCGGGGCTCGTTCGCCACCGCATTGACGGATCCCGGCGGACGAATGTGACAGCTGGGCCGAACCGATTTCCCCGACCCGGCCGCCCACCCGCCGACCGGCCGCCCACCCGCTGCCGCGGCCCACCCCCGCCGCCCCGGCCCACCCCCGCCTCCTGTCACATCGCCGCCGCCCCCCGCGTCAAGGAACCAAGAACCGCGCCGAGAACAACCGAGACGCGACCAGAGGACGGGACGACGCCGATGACCGAGCACCAGACGACGCCCACGAACGAGCACCGCACGATGCCCGCCGGCGAGCGCCGCACAACGCCGATGACCGAGCACGACTTTCTGGCGGAACGCTTCGAGGCGCACCGCAGCCACCTGCTTGCCGTGGCCTATCGGATGCTCGGCTCGCTGACCGAGGCGGACGACGCACTCCAGGAGACCTGGCTCAAACTCAGTCGCTCCGACCCGGACGAGGTGGACAACCTGGCCGGCTGGTTGACCACGGTGGTCGGCCGGGTCTGCCTGGACATGCTGCGCTCGCGTCGCTCCCGCGGCGAGGAGCCGCTGGACGCCCAGGTACACATCCCCGACCCGATCATCTCCGGCATGCCCGACGCCGATCCCGAGCACGCGGTACTCCTGGCCGACTCGGTCGGCCTGGCGCTCCTGGTGGTACTGGAGACGCTCGCGCCCGCCGAGCGGCTGGCGTTCGTCCTGCACGACCTGTTCGCGGTGCCGTTCGACGAGATCGCGCCGATCGTGGACCGTACGCCGGCCGCGGCCCGGCAACTCGCCAGCCGCGCGCGCCGCCGGGTCCAGGGCGCCGCGCCGTCCCCCGACGGTGACCTCGCCGTGCAGCGCGAGGTGGTCGACGCGTTCTTGACCGCGGCCCGTGGCGGCGATTTCGACGCGCTCGTCGCGGTGCTCGACCCGGACGTGGTGGCCCGAGCCGATGGCGGGGCGCTGCGCCCGAGCGGTGTGGTCCGAGGTGCGGCGCAGGTGGCCGGACAGGCGCTCACGTTCGCGCGGCTCGCCGCGGTGGCCCGACCCGCGCTCGTCAACGGCACGGCCGGGATCGTCTCGGTCGCCGCCGGACAGCCGATGTCGGTGCTGGCCTTCACGATCGTGCAGCGCCGGATCGTCACCATCGACATCCTGGCCGACCCGCAACGCCTGAGCCGGCTCGACCTGACGGTGCTCGCGAGCTGAGCGCCGTTATCCGGCCGGGCCCGCCGCCCCCGGACCCGGCCGAACCGACCCGACCGACTCGCCCCACCGTCCCCGACTCGGCCGCCCCAGCCCCGGCCGCCCCGACCAACTCGCCCGGCTACCCCGGAGCAGGTCGACCAGACTCGCCCCGCCGCCCCGAACCCGGCCGCCCCGAATCCCGCCGCCCCGAACCCGGCCGCCCCGAACCCCAGCCCCACCCCCGCCGTCCGGAACCCCCGGCCCCCAACCCCCCCGCCCCGACCCAACTCCCCACCCCACCCCACCCCACCCCCCGCCCCGACCCAACTCCCCCCACCCGCCCGGAAGATCGATAGCCCGGCCGGCTGGGTACGTACCGGCACATGAGATTCCTCCACGACCAGGTACCGCCGCACGACCTCACCTACAGTGACGTCTTCCTCGTACCGTCGCGCTCCGGCGTGGGTTCGCGCCTCGACGTGGACCTGACCACCTCCGACGGCACGGGCACCACCATCCCGGTGGTGGTGGCCAACATGACCGCCGTGGCCGGGCGTCGGATGGCGGAGACCATCGCCCGCCGCGGTGGCCTCGCGGTCATCCCGCAGGACATCCCGGTCGACGTGGTCGCCGAGGTGACCTCCTGGGTCAAACGCCGCCACCTCGTCTACGACACCCCGATCACGATGGCCCCCACCGACACCGTCGGCGAGGCGCTGAACCTGCTGCCCAAGCGCGCCCACGGCGCGGTGGTGGTGACCGAGGCCGGGCGTCCGGTCGGCATCGTGGCCGAGGCCGACTGCCTGGGTGTGGACCGGTTCGCCCAACTCGCGCGGGTGATGACCACCGAGCTGCTGACCCTGCCGGACGGCGTCGATCCGCGCGAGGCGTTCGACCGGCTCTACGAGGGTCGGCACAAGCTCGCGCCGATCGTGGACCCCGACGGCCGTCTGGTCGCCGTCCTGACCCGCACCGGCGCACTGCGCTCGACGCTGTACACGCCCGCCGTGGACGCGGCCGGTCGGCTGCGCGTGGCCGCCGCGATCGGTATCACCAACGACGTCGCGCACAAGGCGAAGGGCCTGATCGAGGCGGGCGTGGACACGCTGGTCCTGGACACCGCGCACGGCCACCAGGAGCAGATGATCAAGGCGCTGCGCGCGGTCCGGGCGCTCGACCCGCCCGTACCGGTCGTGGCGGGCAACGTGGTCACCGTGCAGGGCGTGCGCGATCTGATCGAGGCGGGCGCGGACATCGTCAAGGTCGGCGTCGGTCCCGGTGCGATGTGCACCACCCGGATGATGACCGGCGTCGGGCGTCCGCAGTTCTCCGCGGTCGCCGAGTGCGCGGCCGAGGCGAGCCGGTTGGGCCGGCACGTCTGGGCCGACGGCGGGGTTCGGCACCCGCGCGACGTCGCGCTCGCCTTGGCGGCCGGTGCCTCGAACGTGATGGTCGGATCGTGGTTCGCGGCCACCTACGAATCACCCGGCGACGCGTATCGCGACGGCGAGGGCCGGCTGTACAAGGAGAGCTTCGGCATGGCGTCGGCACGCGCCGTCCGGCTGCGCACCGCCACCGAGTCCGCCTTCGACCGGGCCCGCAAATCGCTGTTCGAGGAGGGCATCTCGTCCTCGCGGATGTACCTGGACCCGAACCGGCCCGGCGTCGAGGACCTGCTGGACTCGATCGGCGCCGGCGTGCGCAGCGCGTGCACCTACACCGGCGCACGCACGCTGGCCGAGTTCCACGAACGCGCCGTGCTGGGTATCCAGAGCTCGGCCGGCTACGCGGAGGGCAAGCCGCTGCCCGAGAGCTGGTGAGGATGCGGCGGCGCGGCAACGACGGGTCGCGCCGCCCCTCCCCGCCCCTCCCCGCGCCGCCCCACACCATCCCGCCCCGCACCATCCCGCCGCGCCCCGCCCCGCTGCGCCGCACCCGGTCCCAGGGCACCCCACACCCGCTGCCGGCAGGCAAGGCCGCCTCCCGTCCGACCGGGCCGCCTCCCCGCCCGGCAAACGGTTTGACCGGTGCGGAAGACTTTTCCCATGCTCAACGCCACCCCCGGTACGCAGACCTGGACGATTACCCCGGGCGCGGTCGATTCGCCCGAGGCACTCGCACTGCTGCGCGCGTACTTCGTCGAGGTCAGCGACCGCTACTACCGGCTGCACGAGGGCCGGGACTCGACCCCGACCGAGATCGAGGAGGGCCTCGCCGCCGCGCCGAGCGACCATCTCGTGCCGCCGCAGGGCCTCTTCCTGATCGGCAGGTACGGTACCGAGCCGGCCGCGTGCGCGGGCCTGCTGCTGCGGGACGAGCACACGGCGGAACTGACCCGCGTGTTCGTACGACCCGAGCTGCGCGGCACCGGCGGCGGCCGGCTCCTGATGGCCGCCGTCGACGACGCGGCCCGCGCACTCGGGGTGGGCCGGATCATGCTGGACACCCGCCTGGACCTGATCGAGGCCCGCACGCTGTACACCAGGACGGGCTACGTCGAGGTGCCCGCGTACAACGGTGGCCCGTACGCCGAGATCTGGTACGCGAAGGACCTGACCGCCGCCGATCGCCCCGATCCGGCCTGAGCCGGCGGGACTTCGCGGCAACCGGCGACACGATGGCGCCGGCCCGAGCACGGCTACGACGAACGGGGGAGCGACCATGACCGACAGCGGCGAGCGCAAGACCTGGCGGACCATGGGATGGGGGCCGTGGGACGACGAGGCCCTGCCATCCGAGCCATTGGACGAACCGACCCGGGAGCAGCGCCAGTTGCCCCGAACTCTGGTGTCCGTGGCCGATCCCGGCGTGCGCCAACGACCGGTCTTCGATCCGGCGTTGAAGCAGTACGGCAGCGCGATGCGGGCCGGCGAACCGCAGTTCGCCTCGCCCGGTGTCGCCGAGCGCTGGCACACCGCGCGCCGACAGGCCGTCGACCACGTGCTGGCGGCGCTGGCCGAATCGCCGTGGGCCGAACATCTGGTGCTGCGCGGCAGCATGCTGCTCCGCGCCTGGTACGGCCCCGCCGCCCGCGAGCCCGGCGACCTCGACTTCGTCGTGGTGCCCGTCACCTGGGATCTGGTCGAACCGCGCACCGACCGGATGTTCGCCGACATCGCCCGCGGCGCGCAGGCCCACTCGGATGCGGCCGGCGATGTGCGGATCGACGCAGCCGGCGCGGTCGACGACGAGATCTGGACCTACGACCGGGTGCCCGGACGGCGCCTGGTGCTGCCCTGGCGTGCGCATGGGTTGCCGTCCGGGATCGTGCAACTCGACTTCGTCTTCAACGAGTCGCTGCCCTCGGCGGCCGAGTACACCGACGTGCCACGCCACGACGGCTCCGGCGCACACCGCATCCTGGCCGCAACCGCCGAGCAGTCGCTGGCCTGGAAACTGCTCTGGCTGCTCTCCGATTCCTATCCACAGGGCAAGGACCTCTACGACGCGGTGCTGTTGGCCGAGTCGACGTCGCTGCGGGCCGACCTGCTGCACCGGACCCTGGTCGCCGGTGTACCGCACTGGGCCGGACGATGCGTCTCCGCCGCCTCGTTCGCCGGACAGGACACCGACTGGGACGAGTTCGTCAAGGAATACCCGGACGTCGACGGCACCGCCGAGGTGCTCATGGGCCGCCTGCTCACCGCGCTGGAACCGGTCTTCGCCGAGGAGAGCGCCGCCGCGGCCGCCGCCGGCGACGGCTACGCCTGGCGCCTGCGCTGGTTGGACCGACTGCTCCCCGAGGCGCGCCGGGAGGCGGCTCGCGCGGGCATGCCCGCACTGGTCGCGTGGCTCAGCGGCCGCCAGTTGAGTCTGGCCGAGAACATCGTGATCATCCGCGAGGTGGTCGGTCCGCAGCACTGCACACCCGAGCAGGCGGCAGACGCCTACATCGCCCAACTCCCGTACTCGTCCGGCGAACTCGGCTACCACACGCGCAACCCCGACGTGCTCGCCGCCACGCTCGCGACGCTGCGGGACCGGGTCTGACCGCCCCGGTCCCGTCACCGTCACCGGGCCGGACGGACACCCGGGTAGGTCCGCCGGACGCCCGGGCGGGCGCGCCGGAAGCCGGGACGGGCCCGCCGGAGACCCGGGTAGGTCCGCCGGACGCCCGGGTGGTTCCGACAGTCGCCCGCCCCGACGGTCGCCCCGACGGTCGCGCCGGGCGGGCGCGCCGGAAGCCCGGACGGGCCCGATGCGAGCCCGGGTAGCTCCGGCGGACACCCCGGGCGGGCGCGACGGATACCCGTACCGGTCCGCCGGACGCCCGCCGGCCCCACCGACGTCCGCACACGCGCGCCGGCCCCCCCCCCCCCCCCCCCCCCCCCCCCCCCCCCCCCCCCCGCCCCCCCCCGCCCCCCCCCCCCCCCCGCCGCCCCCCCCCCCCCCCCCCCCCCCCCCCCCCCCCTCCGGAGTTTTGCGGGGGCTCAGCGGCCGGTCAGCAGGACGATCTGGTTCCCGCCGATCGCAGTGGTCTCGGCGTGCGCCAGCAGGCCGGCGAGCGCGGCCGAGCCCGCCGCGGTGGGGTGAACTCCGTACTGTCCCAGCAGGGCCTGGGCGGCGAGCAGTGCGTCGTCGTCCGCGGCGTGCGCCGCGCCGCCCGAGTCGGCTATCGCGGCCAGGGCCTCGGGGCCGTGCAGGGCGTGCCAGTTGACCAGGGGCTCGTTGTGCTCCGTCGTGACGACGTCCTGGCTGGGCAGCGTGCGGTAGGGCCCCGGCCAGCTCGTCACGATCGGGTTGTTGCCGGGGGAGCCGACGGCGTGGATGGTCAGCGGCCAGGCCGGCAGGCGGGCTCGGCGGTGGGCGGCGACGATCGTCGTGCCGTTGCCGACCGGGATCCAGAGAGCGGCCGGGGCGCCGCCCAGTTCCCGGTGCAGGGCGTCGACGACATGTCCGTGGCCCTCCATGACGGCGTCCTTGCAGGGGCCGTCGACATTGCCGTCCAGAGCCCCCGACGTGTGGGCCAGGCGATGGGATTCGTCGACGGCGTCCTCGTAACCGCCGTGCACGAGACGGATGTCGGCCCCGGCGGTCGCGGCGGCGGCGCCGCCGTCGCCCCATTCGGCGGGCAGCACCACGGTGCACCGCAGACCTGCCGCCGCGCACGCCGTCGCCATCGCCCGTCCGTAGCTGCCGCACGATCCCACCACGATCCGGTCGTGGCCTTCGGCGACGGCGCGGGCCACGACCGCGCGGGCGGCGGGTTCCTTGTGACTGCCGGACGCGTAACGGGTCTCGTCCTTGAGGAAGACGCGGACGCCCGGCACGAGGCCGTCCGCGACGATCAAGGGGGTCAGGTACGGATCGGTGGGCGCGACTGAAATCGGAGGCAACACGGAGGTGTCTTCCTTCACCGGGTGCGAGCGGAGAGCAGTTCGTCGGCTTCGCGCTGCAGATCGTCGCGCGTGCCGATCTCGGCGGGCGGGATGGCGTCGGGCAGTTCGTCCTCGATCAGCCTCAGCCGGGCGTCGAACCAGCCGCGGACGGACCAGGCCAGTTGCAGCAGTCCGCTGAGGACGATCAGCAGGGCGAGGCCGCGTCCCGGGCCTTCGGATGCGAGCAGTGGCTGGACGAAACGCTCGGCCAGGGGCCCGACCACGAGGTAGCCCAGCGGCATCGTCAGCATCATCAAGGTGATGAACAGGGACAGGACGCGGCCTTGCAGTTCGAACCCGACCTTGCTCTGCACGATCGCGATCCAATGGCCTTCGGCAAGGGATTCGCCGAACCCCACGAGGAACATCCCGACGATGATCAGGACCGGGACGGTGGAGATGCCGACCAGGATCATTGCGAAACTGCCGATGCCCATCGAGACGAGCATGCCGTGACTGCGCCGGGCGGTACCGCCCCACAGGCCCATCAGGACGCTGCCGAAGATCCCGCCGACGCCACCGGCACCCAGCGCCAGACCCAGCACCGGGGCCGACTGCTCCGCCAGCAACATCGGTGTGATGACGGCGAAGCCCAGGGTGTAGAAGACGTGGTCGACGACAAAGAAGCGGAGCGCGGCGCGCAGGCCCGGTCGGCGGGTGATGTAGCGCCAGCCGTTGCGGATCTCCGCGCCGAAGGTTTCCTCACGCACGCGGAACAGCAGGTTCGGGAAGCGCACGAGAAGCAGCGTGAGTGCCCCGATCGCGAAGGTGCCGGTGTCGACGAGGAGCACGCCGCCGATGCCGATCGGGTCGATCAGCGCGGCGCCGAGCATCGGTGAGAACACCAGTCCGACGCCGACACCGAGTTGCCCTATTCCGGCG
Source organism: Embleya sp. NPDC050493 (assembly GCF_044458105.1). NCBI lineage: Bacteria > Bacillati > Actinomycetota > Actinomycetes > Kitasatosporales > Streptomycetaceae > Embleya > Embleya sp. NPDC050493. The sequence continues at coordinate 31,439 of NZ_JBITHP010000028.1, read as the reverse complement.
GCGTGGCCGAGATAGCGCTTGGGCACGAGCTGCGCGACCGCCGCGAGGTAGGCCGGCCGCTGGAACGCTCCGGCCACCGACGTCACCGACACGACCAGATAGACGTGCCACAGATGCAGGCCGTCGCTTTGCATGAGGACGACCAGGGCCGCCATCGAGAGTCCGGCCGTGGTGTCGCTCGCCAGCATCACCCTGCGGCGGTCCCACCGGTCGGCGACGGCACCGGCGACCGGCCCCACCAGGATGCCGGGCAGCAGTGCGATCGCGCTCACCACCGCGAAGGAGGTGAGCGAGCCGGTGCGGTCGAGCACCCAGATGCTCAGTACCAGTGTGCTCAGCCCGCTGCCCATCATCGACAGGAGTTGGCCCAACGCGACCACCGCGAACCTGCGCAGATCCGGTGCCGTCCCCGGCGCCGGGCCGCGTACCTCGGCGGGCGGCCGTGCGGGCGGCGGAGCGGTCGCCGCAGTCGCCACGGTCGCCGCAGTCGCCACGGTCGCCGCGGTCGGCGAAGTCGGCGACTGCGGGGCGCGGGAGACGACCTCGGCCACCAACGCCTCCGCGAGCGGCTCGGCGTGGCTCTTGAGGAAGAAGTGCCCCGCGCGCGGCAGCACGACGAGGCCCAAGTCGCCTTCGGTGAAGTGCCGCCATTCCTGGTGGCGTTCCTGATAGTGCTCGGTGACCCGGTCGCGGGCGCCGACGACCGTGAGCACCGGAACCTTCAGCGGGGCGTACGTCTGCCGGTACGCGGCGGTGAAGTACTCCTCGGCGTCGCGGGCGTCGTGCCGGACGTTGCGGAGTACGAACGCCTCCTGCTCGTCGTCGTCCAGATCGGTGAAACCGCCGCGTGCGCGGAGGTAGGCCAGGTATTCGCGGTCGGAGGTGAAGCGGTCCACCGGCACGTGCCGGTAGATCCAGTCGAAGAACCGTCCGGGCAGCCGGGCGGTCGGGAATCCCGCCCCGAGCGCGACCCCGACCAGCGGCACGCCCGCGGCCTCGGCGCGCCGTGCCACTTCCACGGTGAGCGCGACGCCGAGACAATGCCCGTAGAGCAGGACGGGGCCGGCGATCGTTCGCATTTCGTCGACGATGCGGTCGGAGACGACGGCGATCGGCTCCGGGTCCTCGTCCGGCCTGGACCGGTCGTGGCCCGGCAACTCCACCGCCCGCAGCGCCCAGTTCGCCGGAAGCGCGTCGGCGAGCGGCTGATAGGCGACGGCGCTGCCACCGGAGTAGGGCACCGCGACGACGGTGTGCCCGCCGGTCGCCGGGTCGGCGTCGGCGGCGGTGAGCCGTTGCAGCAGCCGCTGATCGGCGGGACCGGCCTCCGACCGCGCGTCGAGATGTGCGGCCAGTCGACGGATGGTGGCGTACTGGTAGAACTCGACCAGCCTGGGGGCCGGTTCGATGCGACGGACGACCCTGAGCGCCGAGAACGAGTCGCCGCCGAGGGCGAAGAAGTTGTCGTCGATGCCGGGTTCGGGGATCCCGAGCACCTCCGCCCAGATCGCCGCGATCCGCCTCTCGGCGTCGGTCCGAGCGGGTGTCGAGGCGGATGCCGGCCCGGTTCCGGCCGGGGCGGGCAGCGCGCGCCGGTCCAGTTTTCCGTTCGGCGTCAACGGGAGCGCGGGCAGCGTGAGGATACGGGTGGGAACCATGTGCGCGGGCAGACCCGCGGCGAGCATCTCGCGGTAGGCGGCCTCGTCGGCATCCGCCCCGTCGCGGGTCACCACGTAGCCGATGAGCCGACTGATGCCGCCGGGCGACCCGTGCGCGGCCACGGCGCACGCCGCCACCCGCTCCGACATGGCGAGACGGGCCTCGATCTCGCCGAGTTCGATCCGGTACCCGTTGATCTTGACCTGGTCGTCGAGCCTGCCGAGGAAGTCGACGGTGCCGTCGGGGTGGAACCGGGCCGAGTCGCCGGTGCGGTACATCCGGGCGCCGGATGCGGTGACGAACGGATCGCACACGAACCGCTCGGCGGTCAGCTCGGGCCGGTCGTGATAGCCGGATGCGACGCCCAGCCCGCCCAGATACAGCTCGCCGACCACGCCTGCGGGAACCGGCCGGCGGTGCGCGTCGAGGATGTAGACCCGGTTGTTCGGGAAGGGCCGTCCGATCGGCAACGGCGCGTCGTCGGCGAGATGTTCGACCGAACCTTCGAAGAGCACGTTGTCGACGGTGGCCTCGGTGACACCGTACGAATTGACGACGCGGTTGTCCGGGCCGACCAGGCGTTGCGCCAACTTGTATTCCCCGACGTGCCACTTCTCGCCGCCGCCGATCAGCAGGCGGACGAACGACAGGTCCGACCCGCTGCTTTGGGTGTGGTCGAGGAGCGCGCGCAGTACCGCGGGCACGAGTTCGGTGCAGTCGACATTCTCGGTCTTCATCAGCGCGTGGAGATCGGCGGGGTCGAGCAGCGTCTCGCGCGGGGCGACCACCAGACGACCGCCGCTGAGATGTGCCCGGAGCGTTTCGCCCACGAACATGTCGAAGGAGAAGCCGGCCGCCTGCAGGTAGGTCCACTCCGGCCGCAGCCCATACGCCTGCCGCCACATGCCGGCGGCGTGGACGAGGTTGCCGTGCGTGACGACGACTCCCTTGGGCCTGCTGGTGGATCCGGAGGTGTAGGTGACATACGCCGGGTCGTCGGCCGAAGTGCACAGGGGCAGATCGCCGTCGTCCTCGGGAAGTTCGTCGGGGAGTTCCTCGGCGAGGTAGTCCCGGTCGATCACGATCGTCGGCTTGCTGTCGGCCAGCATGTAGTCCAGCCGGTCGCGGGGGTAGGCCGGATCCAGCGGCACGTAGGCGCCGCCCGATTTGAGCACCGCCCACATCGCGGTGAACAGTTCGAGGCCGCGATCCAGGTTGATCGCCACCCGATGGCCCGGCCGGACTCCCTCTCGGCGCAGCCTTCGGGCGAGCCGGTCGGCCCGGTGATTCAGCTCCCCGTAGCCGAGGGTGTCGCCGCCGACGGTGAGCGCGGGCGCGTCGGGCGTGGCCGCGGCGTGGCGTTCGAACAGCTGGTGTACGGCGACGGCATCCGGTATCGGGGCGACGATGTCGTTCCAGTCGTCCACGATGCGGCGGCGCTCGCCGTCGGTGAGCATCGGCAGCAGGGCGATCGGCGTGCTCGTGCCGCCGGTCGCCGCGGTGGCGTCGGCCCCGCCGGTCGCCGCGTCGAGCAGGGTCAGCAGGTGGTCGAGGAACGCCTCGACGCGTGCCCCGTCGAAGAGTTCGACGGCGTAGTCGGCGTTCAGCACCGCGCCATCGGCGGGGAAGTCGAGGCCGATCGCGAGGTCGACCATGGTCGCGGCCGGCGCCAGTTCGCCGGCGTAGCGCAGGATCGGGTCGTCGGACGTCGGGGTGTTGTGCACGGTCAGCATGACCGGGCTCAGGCGCTTGGTACCACCGGGCCGCGCCAGGGCGTCCACCAGATCGGGCAGCGCGAGCCGCCCGTGGTCGAGGTCGCCCAGGACGGTGTCCCGCACCCGCGCCACGAGTTCGGCGAACGAGGGATCGCCGGACACATCGCCGCGCAGCGGCAGCACGTTCAACGCGGGGCCGATCAACGAGGCCGACTCCACGGTGGACCGCCCGGCAACCGGTGCGAGCACGGTGACGTCGGTGCGCCCGGTGTACCGGTGCAGGACGACCTGGAGTCCGGCCAGGACCACCATGAAAAGGCTTGCCCGCCGGTCGCCGGCATAGGAACGCAGTCGGTCCGACAGGTCGGGATCCAGCGGACGGCTGATCCGGGCGGCGGCGTACGAGGGGGTGGCCGGGCGAGGCCGGTCGGTGGGCAGTTCCAGATCGAGATCGGCGCCGTCGAATCGTTCCCGCCAATACGAGACGAGTGCCGCGTCGCCCCTGGCATCGGCACTGCGGGCGGCGAGGTCGGGGACGGGGGCGGCCGGCGGCAGAGCGGGGACGGCGGTCGGGTCGCCACCTTCGCGCACGGCCCGGTACAGGGCGGCGAGCTCCTGCTCCAGTACACCCGCCGACCAGCCGTCGAAGGCGAGGTGATGCACGATCACGACGAGGGTGTCGCCCTTCAGGAAGGCGTGTGCGACCGGGCCGTGCCGGAAGTCGATGCCCGCGCGATCCGGCTCGCCCAGCGTCAGCGGGATCCTTGCCGCAGGCGCGACGACCATGCTCGGCTCGGTGCCGTCGTCGGGGAAGCGCGCTCGCAACAGCGGGTGCCTGCGGGCCAGTTCCGCCAGCGCCGCGGTCAACGCCGCGACATCGACCGGTTCTGCCCAGCGGTACCTGATTCCCAGGGTGTACACCGGCAGATCGGCGCAGAGTTGCTCGGCGATCCAGTAGTCGCGCTGCATCGGGCTCAGCTTGTGCGGGACACCCTCGGCGAGCGTGGCGGTGGGAGGTCCGGCCGGCGCGGCCGCCGCCCCCCTCGCGCGGTCGATCAGCCCGGCGAGCGCGGCGACGGTGGGATCCGCGTACCACCGGGTGAGGGTCAGCTCCGCGCCGTGCCGCTGCCGCAGGGCGGCGATCAGGCGTACGGCGTCCAGGGAATCGCCGCCGAGGGTGAGGAAATCGTCGGCCGCGTTCGTGACGGGGACGCCGAGAATCTCCCGGATCAGCGTGGCCGCGCTTCGTTCGGCCGTCGTGCGGGCGACATCCGGAACGGGCTGCTGCGCCGGCTTCGCGGCGAGGGCCGCCTTGTCGATCTTTCCCTGCGGGTTCAGGGGGAACCGTGGGTGCGCGATCAGGGCGGCGGGGACGAGGTGGGCGGGCAGCAGGGCGGCGAGGGCGCCGCGTACCGTCGTGAGGTCGGTCGTGGCCGCGGTGACGACGTGGCCGATCAGCTTGGCGCGGCCGGTCCGCTCGTCGACCAGGACCACGGCGTCGGTGATGCCCTCGAGCGTGCGGAGCGTCGCCTCGACCTCCGCCGGTTCGACCCGGTGGCCCCGGATCTTCACCTGGTCGTCGAGCCGTCCCAGGAACTCGAACTGCCCGTCGGCGGACCGGCGGACGCGGTCGCCGGTGCGGTATTCGCGGCCCCGTCCGGGTGTCGTGACGAACCGCTCGGCGGTCAGCTCGGGGCGGTTCAGATAGCCGTCGGCCACGCCGATGCCGCCGATCAGCAGCTCGCCGTCGTCGCCGATCCGGCAGGTCACGCCCGGGTGCGGGAGGCCGATCGGGACCACGTCCCCGGACCACTCGGTCACGTCCGCGACCGTGGCGCCAACGGTGGTCTCGGTGGGGCCGTACGTATTGAACAGCCGGGTGGCGCGGCCCACCGCGGCCTGCCAGCGGCGTACCGCGTCGGGGCGCGCGGTCTCGCCACCGATGATCACGCACCGCACGGCGGCCGGGAGCACGGTCTCGCCCCGGTCCAGGGCCGCGACCAACTGGTGCCAGTACGCGGTCGGCAGGTCCAGGACGGTGATCCCGAATGCCTCGCAGCGTTCGAGGAACAGGTCCGGCCTGCTGATCATGTCGTCGTCGCGCAGGACCAGCGTGGCGCCCCGGAGCAGCGGACAGAAGATTTCCTCGACGCTGGTGTCGAAGCTCAGCGAGGCGAATTGCAGGATCCGGTCGCCTTCCGCGAAGGCGAACCGGTCCGCGAAGGCCTCGGTGAAATCGCGTAGTTGCCGACGGCCGACCAGGACGCCCTTCGGCCGGCCCGTCGAACCGGAGGTGAAGATGACGTAGGCGGGATCGCGCCGGCGCACGCTCTCGTCCAGCGCCAGCACACCGTCGGTCGTGATCAGCGCGCGAGGCCGGGTCTCCTCGACCATCAGGTCCAGGCGGGCAGCCGGATAGACCGGGTCGAGCGGTACGTACCCGGCTCCGGCGCGCAGGACCGCGAGGATGGCCACGATGGCGTCCCGGCCGCGCGGTAGCCGGATTCCGACGAGATCGCCCGGTCGAACGCCTGCGTCGGCCAGTCGGTCGGCCATGTCGGCGACCAGGTCGAACAGGGTCGCGTAGTCCAGTTCGCCGTGCGCGTCGGCCAGTGCCGGCGCGCACGGTGTCCGCACGGCCTGCGCGGCCAGGGACGACCAGACGTCGCCGTCGACCGTGGAGGGCGACATGTCGTGGGTTCGGGTCACCCGGGTCTCCTCGGTTCTCACATCGACCAGTGCGTCGGCCGCCGGTCCCAGCGGTGGGCGCGCAGGGCTTCGAGCAGGTCCGGCGGAATCGGCGCCGATTCGGACACGCGCAGGTTCGCGCGCACGTGCTCGGGGCGGCGCATGCCGGGGATGACCACGGAGACGGCGGGGTGGTGCAGTATGAAACGCAGCGCCAGTTCCGGCAGGGTTCGGCCGGCGGGGACGAGGGCGCGGAGCGCGTCGACGCGTTCGACCGTGGGTGGCAGGTTCTCCGGTCCGAAGTAGACGGCTCGCCAGTCCTCGGGTGGGAACACGGTGTCGGCACTCAGGTTTCCGGTCAGGGAACCCTCGTCGAAGGGGACCCTGGCGATGATCGCGATGCCTTCCTCGATCGCGCGGGGGAACAGCTCGTCCTCGGGGGCCTGGTCGAAGATGTTGTGGATGACCTGGATCGCGTCGACCAGCCCGGTATCGAGCGCGGCGAAGCAGTTCGTCGGTTCCCAGCGGTTGACGCTGATGCCGAATCCGTCGATCAACTCCCGCTCCTTGAGCAGGGTGACGGCCTTCTGCCAAGCGGGGTCCGCGGCCCAGCGATCCTCCCAGACGTGGAATTGCAGCAGGTCGATCCGGTCGACGCCGAGGTTGTCCAGGCTGCGACGCGTGTAGTCGAGGATGTGATCGAGGGGGAAGACGTCCTCGAGGGTGTCCTGCGGGCGCGGGGGCCATTCGCGGTTGAGCGGGGGAATCTTGGTGGCCAGCCGTATCCCGGAGTCGGGCCGGCGCTCACGCAGTTCGCCCAGCAGGGTCTCGGACTTGCCGCGCCCGTAGACCCAGGCCGTGTCGAAGAACGTACATCCCATGTCCACGGCGAGGTCGAGCGCGTCCGGGGCGATGTCGTGGTTCCATCCGGTGAATCCGCCCGGACCGCCGCCGATTCCCCACATGCCGTAGCCGATCTCGCCGACCTCCCAGCCGAGCCGTCCCATGGTGCGCCGGCGCATCGGCGGCTCTTGCCCGTTACCGACCATCGGTCGTTCCTCGTCATGCACCGACAGGCTCCTTCGGGCGGGTGTGCGATGTGGTGAACAGGGCGGGGTTGTCCTGCAGAAGGTTTTCGAGCACTTCGCGAAGGTCCGCCTCGTCGTCGCCGCGGCCGGCGGCGCGGTGCTCGACGATCGCGAGCAGCATGCCCAGTTCGGCGTCCCCGGCCGCCGCGGCGGTGCGCAGCCGGGCCAGGAAACCCGAGCAGGAAACCCGCTCCGCGCGGGTACCGGCCAGTTCGTCGAAGCGCACGCTGCCGGGGTTGAAGAGGTGTGCGGTGCGCCCCCACATCGCCGGATTGCGGATCGCTTCGGCGACGGCCCGTGCGATCGTGTCGACCGGGCTGTAGTCCGACCGGATCGCCGCGCGGGGCACCGATCCCAACCGTTCGAAGGCGGTGAGCAGCAGATGGGTGAGCGCGGTCGGGTTGGGTACGGCGGGGGTATCGACGGCGGGCATGACCTCACCCAGGCGCAGCACCGTCACGGGCAGGTCGACGGCGGCGTGTACCAGCCGCTCGGCCACCCACTTCGACAGGCTGTAGCCGCTCGACGGTGGGGTCACAGCGGTGATGTCCACGTCCTCGGGTACCGGGTGGCGCTCGGCCAGCGCGTGGTCGTGCAGGACGCCGAGTGTCGAGATGTAGTGCAGGGGGATGCCGCCGGCCTCCCGGGCGAGGCGGATCATCTCCGCCGTGCCCAGCACGTTCGGCTCGCGGTGCATGCGGTAGTCGTACAGGAGGTTGACCAGGGCGCCGCCGTGCACGATCAGGTCGCACCGCTCGGCGAGCGAGCGCCGGTGGCCGGCCGTCAGCCCGAAGCCGGGTCGGGCCAGATCCCCGGCGACCGCGGTGATCCGCTCGGCGTACCCGGTGTGGTCCAGTCCCTGCGCGCACAGGGCTTGCAGGAGACGTTGCCGCGCATGGGAATCGTTGCCGCCGCGGGTCAGACAAAGCACCGTCAGGTCGGTCTGTTCGAGGAGTTCGTGGAGCAGCCGAGTACCGACGAACCCCGTCGCGCCGGTGAGCAGCACCGTGCGTGGTGCCCGGCTTCGCCGCTCGTGACGGGGTGCCGGCATCGCCACGAAGTCGGAGAGGTCGGAGAGGTCGGCGAGGTCGGCGGCGACCAGGTCGGCCGAGGACGGTAAACGCTCGCGCCCGCGCCGTGCGATCAGCCCGCGCAGACCGTTCGCCGTCGGATGATCGACCATGTCCCGGACCCCGATCTCCGTCCCGAACCGGTCGCTCAGCTCGACCACGGCCGCAACCGCCTGCAGCGAGTTTCCTCCCGCGGTGAAGAAGTCGTCGTCGGCCGCGAAGTCCGGGCGCCGCAAGGCGGTTCGGAGAATGCTCAGCACCGGATCGGCGCCGTTGGCGGAGAGCGGCGCGTCGGGCCGCTCGACCCGGAGGGCCAGCCGCCGCCGGTCGATCTTTCCCGCCTCGGTCAGCGGCATCTCCGCGACGACCACGACGCGTCGCGGGATGCCGGCACGAGGCAGCCCGGCCCGCAGATGTGCGAGCACCGCCTCCTCGCTCGCCGTTCCGGTGATCACGAGCAACAGCTCACGGCTCTCGGCGGGCCCGGCGACCAGTGCGACGGCCTGCCGAACTCCCGTGCAGGCCAGGGACACGCTCTCGATCTCGCCCGGCTCGATGCGTACCCCGCCGATCTTGATCTGGTGGTCGACGCGTCCTGCGAAGTGGAAGCGCCCCTCGGCGTCGAGGTGCCCGAGGTCGCCGGTGCGGTACATCCGGTCGAACGACGGCGAAGCGAAGAAACGCTTGGCGGTGCGGTGCGGCTCGCCGTGGTAGCCGGCGCCCACACAGGCGCCGCCGATGACGATCTCCCCGGTCGCTCCGGGCGGCAGCGGCCGCCCGTCGACATCGACGACGACGGCGACGCAGTTGTCGATCGGCCGTCCCAGCGGGATGTCGTCGCCGTCCTCGGCCGTCACCTCGTGGAAGATCATGCCGATGGAGGCCTCCGAGGGCCCGTACGCGTTGCTGACGCGCAGCCCCGGCAGCAACTTCCGCAGGGTCTGCACGTCCTGCGGATTGATCTGCTCGCCACCCACCACGAGATGGCGCAACGATCGCAGCCGCTCGACCGTCGCCGGTCGTCGTTCCAACAGGGTCAGCAGCGCGCCCAGTACCGCCGGCACGAAGTCGGTGACGGTCACGGCGTGGGTGTCGATGAGGTCGATGGTGTGCTGAAGGTCGAGAAGTTCGCCGGCGGTGGGCACCACGGTCGCGCCACCGGTGGTCAGCGGCCAAAACAGCTGCCAGAAAGCCGAATCGAAGGTGTGCCGAGTGTTCTGCAGCACCACCTCACGGTCCGGCGGGGGGCCGAACCAGCGGTTCATGAATGCCAGCCGGTTCGCCAGGCCGCCGTGCAGGTTCACCGCGCACAGCGGCGTTCCGGTCGTGCCGGAGGTGTACACCCCGTAGACGACGTCGTCCGGCGCCGGGCCGGGCGGGTCGTCCGACGTGATGTGCCCTTCGGGATCGCCGAGTTCGACGCGGATCGCCCGGTCGCGATGGGCGCCGGGGACGGCGGCCGGGTCGGTGCACAGCACCACGGGGGCGTCCAGGAGATCGAGGGTGTGCGCGATCCGCGGTGCGGGCCAGCGGGGGTCGATCGGTACGTAGCCGATCCCGGCGATCATCGCGGCGGCCCACGAGACCGGCAGGGAGAGGCCGTCCGCGACGAGAACGGGCAGCAGACCGTCGGCTTTCGGTGCCGCGGCGCGGATCCGGGCGGCCAGCGCGGTGGCGTGTGCGACGAACTGCCGGTAGGTGAGCGTTCCATCGGCGGCATACACCGCCACGGCGTCCGGAAGAGAACGGGAGACGGCCAGGATCCGTTCCGGGACGCTGCGGTAGGGACCGTGGTCCACCCGTGTTCCCGCGAGCGGGCCGAATACCGCCGACTCGGTGTCCGGCGACAGCGCGGCGGCCTCACCGAGGTCCAGGTTCGGATCGGCCAGCGCCGCGCCCAGCAGTTCGGTGTGCATCTCGGCGACCGCCGCCGCGGCCCGCTCCCACACATCGCCGGGAGGGCATCGGAGGTCGACCGACAGTCGACCGGCAGGGTCGATCCGTACGTGCACGGTGGGCCCGGCGGCGCCGTCCGGCGCGTCGTGCGTGTGGACGGCGACAGCCGTCGGGTCGATCGCGGTCGTGGTGAGGACCAGATCCCGGCCCAGCCGTCGGGCGACTTCCGCCAGGGTCCGGACCGCGATGTCCGGTAAGGAGATGTCGGGCCTGAGAAGGACGGGAAGCCGATGGCTCCGCCAACCGAGGTTCATGGCCTCAACGTAGGTTGCCTTGGGGATCTTTGGTGTTGCCGGGAGTTGGCATCCAACCGAAGGTGGTCTGAACGATGATCGCGATTGCCCCACTGGGTAGGCGAGTTGCTCATAATGGCGAGTCATGGACATCGGTGTTGCGGCAGCCAGGGCACGAGCGAGCGCGACGAGAGCGGGCACGAGATCCGGCGTACGGATCCGGATGCTGGATTCGACGGCGGGCAGCCACGCCTGTGCGCGATTCCTCGGCGAGGTGTGGCAGAGCGATCCGGACCGCCCGCCCCTCGCCGGCGACGTCGTCAAGGCGATGGCGGACGCGGGGAGTTACGTGGTGGGTGCGTTCGACGAGGCGGACGGCGGCGATCGGCTTCTCGGAGCGTGCATCGGCCTTTGGGGCCCACCCGGCAGGGCCGGAATGCACAGCCACATCGCGGGCGTCCACGTCGCCGCCCGCGGACGCGACGTCGGGTACGCGCTCAAACTGGATCAGCGGGCGCACGCCCTGGAGCACGGCGTCGAGCGCATCACCTGGACCTTCGACCCGCTCGTCGCCCGCAACGCCCACTTCAATCTGCACAAACTCGGTGCCACGGCACACACGTATCTGCCCGACTACTACGGACCCCTGTCCGACGGGCTGAACGCCGCCGACGAGTCGGATCGGCTGATGCTGCGCTGGGATCTGCGCAGCGAGAAGGTCGTGGCGGCATGCGACGAGGACACCGGGCCTGCGCCGGCGCCTGGGCCCGTGCCCGTGCCCGTGCCCGTGCCCGCTGAGCCGACCCGGCGGGGGCTGCCGCCGGTCGACGGGGATCGGCCGGTGACTCGGCGGGCGGGCGGCGAGACGGTCCTGGTCGCCGTACCGCCCGACATCGACCTGCTCCGGGTCCGGCAGCCGACCGTCGCCCGTGACTGGCGCCTGGCCCTTCGGGACACCCTGGGCACGCTGTTGGCCGACGACGCCCGACTGGTCGACTTCGACCGGGCGGCGTGCAGTTACGTTCTGACCCGAGGCGAGGGACGATGAGGGTCGAGCGCGTCCGCCTTCGGCGCATCTCCCTGCCGCTGGTCACCCCCTTCCGCACGTCCCTGGGAATCGAATACGAGCGCACGGCGATGGTGGTGCAGGTGTCCACAGCGGATGCCGAGGGATGGGGCGAGTGCGTCGCCGGGGCAGAACCCGACTATTCCTCGGAATACGTCGAGGGAGCCGAAGACGTCCTCCTGCGGCATCTGGTGCCCCCGCTGCTGTCCGCCGAGTCCGTGACCGCCCGTACGCTCACGCCGCTGCTTGCCGCGGTCAAAGGCCATCGAATGGCGAAGGCCGCACTCGAAATGGCGGTCCTTGACGCCGAACTGCGTTCCTACGGAACGTCGTTCGCGGCCGCTCTGGGCGCCGTCGCCGATCGCGTCCCCAGCGGGGTGTCGGTCGGCATCATGGACTCGGTGCCGGAGCTGATCGACGCCGTGGCGGGCTACCTGGCGCAGGGCTACCGACGGATCAAGCTCAAGATCGAACCCGGCTGGGACATCGCGCCGGTACGCGCGGTCCGGGAGCGCTTCGGTGACGACACACTCCTGCAGGTCGACGCAAACGGCGCCTACACGCGTGCCGACACTCGGCACCTCGCCCGACTCGACGCCTTCGACCTGCTCCTGATCGAGCAACCGCTCGACGAAGAGGACCTGCTCGGGCACGCCGCACTCGCGCGGACCCTGCGCACCCCGATCTGTCTCGACGAATCCGTGGTTTCGGCCCGTTCCGCGGCCGCCGCCATCGCGCTGGGCGCCTGCCACATCGTCAATGTCAAACCCGGGCGCGTCGGCGGCTACCTCGAAGCCCGTCGGATCCACGACGTCTGCGCTGCCTCCGGCATTCCGGTGTGGTGCGGTGGAATGCTCGAAACCGGGCTGGGTCGAGCCGGGAACGCGGCGCTGGCCGCGCTGCCGAACTTCACGTTGCCGGGGGACGTTTCGGCCTCGGACCGATACTTCGCCACCGACATCACCGAGCCTTTCGTCCTGCGGGACGGGCACCTCGCGGTACCGACGGGTCCCGGTCTCGGTGTCGAGCCGATCCCGGCGGTGCTGGACGAGGTCACTACGACGGTGAGCGAACTCCGCCGAGGCTGACCGGCGGGGGACGCCATCGGCGGAGGTGTCGATGTCTCAAGACTGTCGTCCGCGCTCGGCTCGAACAACGGCCGATCTCGGAACCGTGGTCAACCTCCGGGATACCGATGGGTGCAGCCCGATGAGCGCAGCCCGACGAGTGCACAACGTTCCCGGCGCCTACGGTGCGGTCGCGCCCGGCGCTTGGCGGTCGTGCCGGTGCTGTGGGCCGAGTACGCGCAACTCGTCCAGCACGGTGGTACCACCGGGCGGAGGGGTGAAGATCCGCAGCCGCTGGTCCGCCGCGGGCGTCGCCAGCACCTCGCAGTCCAGGTCGATCCTGCCCAGGTCGGGATGCACGAGCCGGTACGGGTGTGACCTGCGCACGGCGACCTCGTGCCGGTCCCACAGCGCCGTGAATTCCGGGCTCGCGGCCCGGAGCCGCGTCACAAGCGAGCGGGACGCCGCGTCGTCGCCGCGACGGGTCGTCGCGGCCCGCAGGTCGGCGACCAACTGCCGGGCCTGCTCCTCGTGTTCCTCGACCGCGAAGTGAGCGCGGACGGCGGGGTCGGTGAACCAGCCCAGCACGATGTTGCGGTCCTCCTCGGCGACCGTGCACACGCACCCGAACAGCGCGAGCGCCAGGTCGTTCTGCGCCAGCAGGTCGCCCAGATCGCTCACCACCTGCACGGGCACGCCGTCCAGGCGGTCGAGGAGGTATCGCAGGGCCGGCCGCAGGTACCCCCCGGCCCGCGCGCCCTCCGGCGGGCGGTGTCCGGCGAGCAGGTACAGGTGGTCCCGCTCGTCCTCGGTCAGCCGCAGCGCGCCCGCCAGCGCGGCGAGCACCTGGACCGAGGGCTGGGGGCCGCGGGCCTGTTCGAGCCGCATGCAGTAGTCGGCCGACACGCCGGCGAGCATCGCGACCTCCTCGCGACGCAGGCCCGGGGTCCGCCGCCTCGGTCCTTCGACGAGCCCGACGTCGCGCGGCGTCAGCCGCTCCCGGGATCGGCGCAGGAAATCGGCGAGGTCGGGACGGTTGAGTGTCATGTCCTCCCCAGGATATCGGTGTCGTGAGAGCGCATCCCGGGACCGCCGATCCTAGGGGAAGCGCTCCGCTTTTGCGGTGCCGGCGGTGGCGGCACGATCGGTACATGGCCCTCCAGGGTCGGTCCGACGAGAAGATCGGTGGTCGCATCATGGGGGAATCCGTACTGGAAGTTCCGGGCGCACGACTGCGCTACGCCGTCCGCGGCGAGGGCCCCGTGCTCCTGCTCGTCGCCGGGGGCCACCACGGTGTCGACGCGAACGAACCGCTCGCGCGCCACCTCGCCGACCGGTACACCGTCCTCACCTACGACCGGCGCGGCCTGTCGGGGAGCACCACCGACGCCCCCGCGACGACGCTCGCCACGCACGCCGACGACGTCTCCCGCCTGCTCTCCGCCTTCACTCCGGAACCCGCACTCGTCTACGGCACCAGCATCGGCGCCCTGATCTCGCTGGAACTGACCGCCGGGCACCCCGAACAGGTCGCGGCGGTCGTCGCGCACGAACCGCCCGTCACGCACCTGCTGCCGGAACCCGGGCGCACCCTCGCCCTCGGGCAACTGCGCACCGTCGAGGAGACCTTCAGGGCGGAGGGAGCGGCCTCGGCGATGCGCAGGTTCGCGGCCGACATCGACATCGACCCGAGCGACTGCGAGCCGGACGTCCCGACGCGCGCTCCGGGGCCCGACCACCTGCGGAACGCGGAGGTGCTGCTCACGCACGACATGCCGGCGATCAGGGCGCACGTCCTCGACGTGGCCGCGCTCACGGGCTCACCCGCCCGTGTCGTGCCCGCCGCCGGTGAGAACTCGGGCCACGTCTGGCCGCACACGTGCGCCGCGATGCTCGCCGGCGCACTGGGCACACGCCTGGAGACATTTCCCGGCGGTCACAACGGATACGTCTTCCGCCCACGCGGAACCGCGGAACGAATCCACACGGTGCTCGACTCCCGACCCGCGACAGGCCCCGGCGCAGGAGGTGGACCGCAGCTTCGGTGAAGCGGTTCATGTCGACGGTGGGGTCGTCGGTCCACACCCGTTCGTGCCGTATTCCGGCGGTCTCCGGGCGCAGGGCCTCGACGGGGATGCTCGTGCCGGCGGCGGCGATCGCGGGTCCGTCGTAGCGGTCCCGGCCGACGCGGGAGGCCCCGGTCAGGTTCGGTGTCCGCTGATCCGGGAGACGTGGCCCGCGCTCGCGACGACGACGAATCGGTGGCCGAGCGCGGTGGGTTCGGTGTCGAGGTGCAGGACGCCCTCGGTGCCCGTCGCCAGGACGGGCCCGCCGTCGATGATCCCGGTCCAGGTGCGGGGGAGGGTGTCGCCGTCGATGGGCCAGTCGTACAGGTCGGCCGTGATCTCGATGTCCCCGCGGCCGGGAACGGTGACGTGGCCGTGCGCCGAGGTGATCTCCATCATTCGAGTGTGCGTCGGCCGCCCCGATCCCGCCGGCGGCGGGGCGGACTACCGGGGCGGGTCGGTCGGTTGGCCGGTGAGGGCGGCCAGGGCGGCCTTCTTGAGGGCGTCACGGTCCTCGGCGCTCGTGGCGCCGGCGTCCTCGCGGGCGGCGATCAGCGCCCGCATGGCGTTCATCCGCGCGGCTCTGGCCCGGTCAAGCGCCCGGGCGTCGTCGGTGTCCGCGACCCGCAGACATTCCAGGTGGGCCAGCTCGAACGCGAGCTGGTGGTCGAGCAGGGGGCGCAGGCGCTCGGGCAGTGCTTCGGCCATGCGTTCGACCCTACGGACGACATGCCGCCGCTCACCGCGACGCCCCGGCAAGGCAGCCGAATTCGCCCGGACGGAGCACTCGGCCCACCCCGGTCACCGGCTGTCCGGTCTCGGCTGGGATGCAGGTGTTGTCCCAGTTGATCGGGTCTGTCCCTGCGGGCCGCAACTGTCGTCTCAGGAAGCGAGCGCGGCGACCAGCAAGTCATGGGCCTCCTGGTCGAAGGCCACGAGCCTGATCCGTCCGACACCGGTCGACGAGGACCGGAGGGTGGCGACGGCGATCTGCGCGGCCTCCTCGGCGGGGAACCCGTAGACGCCGGTGGCGATCGCGGGAAACGCGACACTCGTGGCGCCCAGTTCATCCGCGACCTGAAGGCATCGGCGGTAGCAGGAGGCCAGCACTTCGGCCTCGGCGTAGTCGCCGCCCTCCCAGACCGGACCAACGGTATGGATCACGTGCTTTACCGGCGGATCGAGGTCGAAGGCCGGCGTCGCCATCGCGTCGCCCGGCTCGCAGGGACCGATCGCGGCACCCGCGTCCGCCAGCCGCCGACCCGCCGCACGGTGAATCGCGCCGTCCACGCCACCACCGCCCATGAGCGACTCGTTCGCCGCGGTGACGATCGCGTCCATCTCCTGGAGCGTGATGTCACCCTGAACAACCTCGATCACAGTCATGCCCCGATGATGCCACCGGCACCGAACCACAACACGGCAACGCACGAGCTTGTGCCACGTCCCGTCCGTCGCGGCGGGGAGCGCTCCCGCCGCCCTTGGGCCGGCGAAACGGACGCGCAGGCAAGACCTGGGCCCGCTCTTCGGGGATCAGGTCGTCGAGATCTTCCCTCGTCCACGCGATTGCGCGAGTGACCCGATGCCGGGGGCGGTCGCGCGCAGAGCGAGGAGTTCCGGTGCGAGCACGGCGACACCGCGGCGGGTGACCTCGATCAAACCGTCGTGGCTCAATCGGGCGAGCAAACGGTTGACCGTCACCCGGGTCGTCCCGAGCAGGTCGGCCAAGTCCTGTTGGGTGCCCGGCAGTTCGACCCGGGCTCGGGCGGATGCCGCCGCTTGCGTCAACAGCCAGGTCGCCAGCCTCGCTTCGACCGGCAGGGTGGCGGCATCGGCGAACCGCTCCTGTTGATGTCGGGCGTGCTCGGCGAGCAGGCGCAATACGTGCCGACGTACCGCCGGCACGTCGTCGACCAGTTCCTCGAATCGGGTTCGAGGCAGGCTGCGCACGGAGCAGTGGGTGACCGCGGTGAGGGTGGCCGTGTGCCCGCCACCGTCGATCACGGCGACCTTGTCCAGCGCGCACGGCCCCGTCCAGTCGCCGAAGCGGACGGCTCGGCCGCCTGCCGTGGTGGTGGCGGCGGACACCCGGCCGCGCAGCAGCACAAGGAGGTGCTCGGCCGGATCGCCGGCATTGCGGATCACCTCTCCCGCGCGGTGGCGCCGCGGGAGCGAGCCGAACCACAGCGCGCGCAGCCGATCCTCGGGCAGTGTGGCGAACAGGGGCACGGCGGCCATGGCCCGCCATGGCGCCGATGTATCGGCCGATACTGAACTTCCCATCGGCAGACCGTACCGTCGCCCGCATGATGATCCTCGAACTGGCCTTCACCGCTTCCCCCGAACGGTTCGCCGCACGTGCTGCACACCGGTCGTTCCTCGCCCGGCTGCACGAGGAGGGACGCCTGCTCGCGGCGGGTCCCTGGGCGGACGACTCCGGCGCGCTGCTGGTATTCGATCTGGAGCGCCCGGAACTGGAGGACATCCTGGACGCCGATCCGTACTACCGCACGCCGGGCGTGACGATCACAGGCATCCGGGAATGGGCACCGGTGGTCGGCCCGAAGCGCTGACGGGCGCTCCAACAGCGGCACCTACATCCACACCCACGACGGCAGCACACCGTGGGCACGAGTGTCCACCGCACCGCTTGCCGACGCCAGGACCGGCGGATGCACCCGCAGTGCTCGATCCTGGCGGGGCGGCCCGATGATGCCGAGCATCCGTGCCGACGACGTGGTGGCCGGCGGCGGCCCGCTGCTTGCCGATCGGGTCCGGCACGGTTCGTGCCGGGGTGCGGTCACCAGCTGAGGCGGGCTGCCACCGGCCGGTGGTCGCTTCCGGTGGCCGGCAGCACCCACGCGCTCCGCGGCTGCACGCCCCGGGTGAGGATCTGGTCGATCCGTACCATCGGGAACGTCGCCGGCCAGCTGAAGCCGAAGCCGTTGCCGGCCGCGTCCTGGGCCGAGTGCAGCTGCGAGGTGATGCCGTCGAGCGAACGGTCGTCCGTGGTGCCGTTCATGTCGCCGAGCAGCACCATCCGCTCGTTCTGCTCGGCGGCGACGGCCTTGGCGAGCGCCTCGGCGTTCCTGTTCCGGGTCCCCGTCCCGAAGCCTCCCCGGGGATTCACGCGTACGGATCCCAGATGGGCGACGTACACGGCCAGCGGCCCGTGGTCGGTGGCCACCGTGGCACGCAGCGCCCGGTTGTCGGCCCACTTGTCGGCGGCCGGCTTGGCGTCGCCCAGCGGCCCGACGTCCTGCGCGATGTCGACCGGCCGGATGTCCGACAGCGGCAACGTGCTCCACAGTCCGACGGTGCCCTGCACCGAGTGGTACGGGTATGCCTGCGCCAGCTCCTTCTCGTACACCGGCCTGGCCTGCGTGTCGATCTCCTCGAGGGCCAGCAGGACCGCACCGGAGGCGGCCAGATCGCGGGCGGTGCCGGTGGGGTCGGGGTTGTCGGCGTCGACGTTGTGGCTGATCACGGTGAGGTCGCCGCCCGGGTGCGACTTGTCGGTGAGCAGCCCGCCGAAGAGGCTCACCCACGTCACGACCGGCAGCAGCAGAGCGACCACCGCGACGGCGGAGCGGCGCCACAGGGCCCCGGCGAGCAGCACCGGGACGAACACTCCGAACCACGGCAGGAAGGCCTCCACCAGGCTGCCGATGTTCCAGATCCGGTTCGGTATCCGCGCGTGCAGGAGCAGGAGCAGGCCGAGGAGCAACGCCGTCGCCGTGAGCACCCGGCCGCGTTTCCACGGCCCCGGTCGGGCCAGGCCGCCGATCGCCCGGTGGACGACCGAGCGCTTGTCGGTGGTTGCGGCGGGTCGGGTGGTCGCGGCCGTCTCGGCGCGCCCCTCCGCTTCGGTCCGCGGCGGCGCGGCCGACCGCGCGTTCGCGACGTCTTCTCTTGCTTCACTCACTTCTTGCTTCACTCACTGATCGAGTTCCTGAACTGTTTGGCTGAACGCGGTGCCGGGGCGGGCAGTCGAACGGTGATACGCAGGCCGCCGTCGGCGCGCGGGACGAGGGTGAGGGATCCGTCGTGTACGTGGACGATCCGCTGGACGATGGCCAGGCCGAGGCCGACCCCGGCGTGGTCGTTGTGGATGCGCTCGGTGCCGCGCTGGAACGGTTCGGTGAGGGTCGGGACCGACTGCGGGGAGAGCTCCTCTCCGCTGTTCTCGACGGTGAGCACCGCGCTCCCGGACCGGACGCCGGTGCGGACCCACACGGCGCCGCGTTCGGGCAGGTTGTGCACGATGGCGTTGTGCACGAGGTTCGTCGTCATCTGCAGCAGCAGCGCCGGCGACCCGGAAGCCGTGGCGATGTCGCCGGAGGTGTCGATGGTGACCTCGCGCTTCTCGGCGAGCGGGAGCAGCGTCTCGACGGCCTCTTCCGTGAGCAGGGACAGGTCGACGGGCTCCCGGGTGAAGGCCTGCTTGTCGGCGCGGCTGAGCACGAGCAGCGCCTCGGTGAGGTCGATCGCCCGGGCGTTGACGACGCGGAGGCGCTCGACGAACGCGTCGATGTCGCGATGCGGATCGTTGCGGGCCACGTCGAGAAGGGCCTGCGTGGTCGCCAGCGGCGTGCGCAGTTCGTGCGAGGCGTTGGCGGCGAACCGCTGCTGCTCGGCGACGTGTGCTTCGAGCCGCTCCAGCATGGTGTCGAAGGCATCGGCGAGTTCGCGGAACTCGTCCCCGCGTCCCGGCAGTTGGATGCGGTGCGAGAGCGACCCGTTGGTGGCCATCCGGGTGGCGTCCGTGATGCGGGTCAGCGGAGCGAGCATGCGGCCGGCGAGGATCCACCCGCCCACGAGACCGAACACCAGCAGGAACGCCAGTACCGCGGCCGCCCTCGGGGCGAAAACGTCCAAGAGGGCGGACCGGATGGGGAAGACGCCACCCTGGGGCCTGTCATCGGGGTTGATGAGCATCGCGCGGTCGGGGACGTAACTCAGGAGGAACACCCACACCGCCGCCATCAGCAGGGCGCCGGCCAGCATGAGGAATCCGGCGTAGCTGAGGGTGAGTTTGACGCGAACGCTCACACCGGGCTGCCGCCTATCCACGGCCTCGTTCCTCGCGTCCGGTGCCGGGTGCCGTGTCGATGCGGTGGCCGACGCCCGGCACGGTGGCGCTCATCCAGGGCTCACCGAGATGCTTGCGCAGGGCCGAGACGGTGACGTGTACCGCGTCGGCGACCTCGTCACCGCCGGCCCCGGGAACGTCTCGATCGAGGACGGCGACGTCGTACGTATCGATGCTCGGCAGCTCCGGCGCGGTGCCGCGGTCGACCGCGATGTCCGCCGCGATGGCTTCCGGGCGCAGGCCATCGCGGATGGCCTCGGCCATACGGGGCTCGTCCTCGACGATCGACACACGCATACGCCGAGGCTACGAGCCCGGGCATATCGTCACCGTATCGAAAACCGCGTCCGCGACGGCAACCTGCCGCGGCTGTGCGCCGAGCCGGACGGGGGCGACCACCCGGGCGGCCGCCGCGCGGGGGAAGCGCTGCCGTGCCGGGGCGGTTTGACGGCCCGTCCGGGGCTTCGGGTAGCGGATGAGAATCCGGTGGGCCGACTCGGGCGCCCGGTCACCACGGATGCGACTGGGCTTCAGGTAGCGGACGAGCACTCGACGTGGCGAGGCCGAGCGTCAGCGTCGGCGCTTCGGAACTTCGATGTTGCGATGGCCGGGGTGTGTCGTAGGTGTTCGGCGGCGCGAGGCGCGGTGCCGGTACACGTCGTCGAGCAGCCAGTGGTACGGGGAGTCCTCGTCGGTGGGGTCGAGGCCGCGCAGGATCTCGTCGCCGCGGGGGTCGGCGCGCAGGGCGAGCCGTGCCGCCGCCTCCACGCGTACGTCCCGGTCCGGGTCGTCGAGGCAGCCGGCGAGCAGGTCCGAGACGTCGGCGGTGTCCGGTGGGGCGAACGCGAGGGCCCGGCAGGCCGCTCGGCGAACCGCCGCGTTCGCGTCCCCGACGCGCTCCGTCGCGGCGACCAGGGCCTCGGGGCTTGCCGTCTCGATCTCGGAACGCAGTCCGCCGACCGCCTGCTCCCGAACCTTGGCGTCGAGGTGGCGAGTGAGCGAGGGGAGCGCTTGGCCGGCGCGTGGATCCATGGCGTCGACGAGCCCGGCGGTGAGCACCCGGGTCACCCGAGGATCGGGTTCGCAGGCCACCCGGCGCAGGAACAGGTCGACGAGCGGCCGGTCGTACGGTGCGTCCGCACGCTCGTCGAAGAGGTTCATCAGGCGGAGTACTTCCGCGCCGAAGTACCGCTCCAACGGGTTCGGCCGGTCGCACAGGGCGGCGGCGGCATCCCACACGCCGGTGTCGTGACGCTGCTCGAGCGCGTACGTCGTCGCCCACCACACCTCGTGGTCGACATCGGGTTCCGCCAGGGCGCGCGACAACAGCTCGTCGAACGGCGGGTGGATGCCGTAGCGCGGTTCGAGCGCGGTGAGGATGGCGGTGTGTCCGTTCCTGATCGTCAGACCACCCGACGACAGTTCCGCGCAGACGGTCCCGGACTCCGACCGTCGGACGGTTCCGCGCTCGACCGGACGGGAACCGCTTCCACGGCGTAACTCCGTCTCGATGTCCGCCTCGTGCCAGTACCGGGCCGTCGCCAAGGCGTCACGTCCTTCGGCGTCCGCGACCCACAACTTCGCCCCGTGCCCGACGAGTCTGTCCGTGATCTCGCAGGCGCCTCGGTCGATCGCGCGCAACAGCGGGGTGCGGCCGTCGGGTGCGGCGTCGTCCAGCCGGGCCCACGCGACCAGGACGTCGACGACCGGGAGGTCGAAAGCGTCCACCGCCAGACGCAACGCGGGAGTGCCGTGCTCGTCGACGGCGTCGGGATCGGCTCCCGCTTCCAACAACGCGGCTGTCAGCTTTGCGTCCCCACTCCGTACCGCGGCTATGAGTGGCTCCACGCCCGCGTCTCCTGTCCGCTTCGACATACCGCGTCCTCCACCTGTCACACCACGAGATCGAGGACGGAACGAGGGTAGCCGGCCGGGTCGGGCCCCCGCGCACGGGTCGGCATCACCTGGTGAAGTATCGGGGATGGCCGAACTCGCGTGCGTCGCCTGGTGAATCCTTCGAGACGGAGCGCTCAGTCGAAGCCGGGCTCCCGGTGTGTGGAGCGACTTCCGGCGCCGGTTGCGTCGCCGTTGGCGCGGCGTCCGGATTCTCGTCGGCCGGCACGACGGTGGTATGTCGAGGCGCGCGTGTAGAACGACCGTGGTGGGGGTGGATCCACCCCACGTTTGACGTGCTTTGCCGGCCCCGTGGATAGCGTCGTCCTGCCATCGCACAACCGACTACACACGGGAGAAAAAACCATGAAACGACGCATAGCCACGGGGCTCGTCGCGGTCGCAGCCTTCGCGGCATGCTCCGGGACGGCCGTCGCCTCGGCGGCGCCCGCCGCACCGTCCGGGCAGGTGAGCGTCCTGGGCAATTGCCCGGAGACGAGGAACGTGTCCATCAACGGCGCCGAAGCCCACTGGACCGTTTGGTGCTCGGGTGGCCGGGTCTACGTCGACGGCTACGTGAAGGACACCAAGGCGGACGGAAAGTGCGCCGAGGTCTACGGCAGCGTCGGCTCGGTGGCGGTCAACAGCGCCAACGCCTGCCCCAAGAACACCAAGAAGACGTTCGCCTGGAACGCGCCGGGTAGCAGCGTCGCCCTGTACCTGCGTCTGATCTGATCCGCAGCGACCGGTCGTTCGGCCGGTGATCCGCCAAGACGATCACCGGCCGGACGACCGGACCCGGCCAACACCGGCCGGCTACCTCCTGCTCGGCGAGATCATCCGCGGTGATCCCGACGACGCCGTCGAAGCCCTCCTGGACAAGGCGGTTTGCGGCTGACCGGACTTCCGCAGGTCACCGCTTGAAGGGACACTGGGCGGGGCCGGTTCGTGCACCCCGCGTGGTGCTCTTGCCGGCACCGATCCCTTGCCGGCATCGACCCCCTGGCCGCACCGACTCCCTGTCCGCACCGACCCCTTGCCGGCCGAAAGCGCGGTTGATTTCCGATGTACGCGGTACCCGACGGGATCGACGAACTCATCGTGTCGTTCCTGCGTGGCGACAACAGGGCCGGCGACAGGCTGGTGGCCGCGGGACCGGTGAGTCTGCGCCGTCTGATCGACGCACTGGCGGGCCGGGTCGACCCGGGCTGGAACGCGTCGGGGGCAGAGGGGGAACGCTGCGACCGGGAGGAGTTCGAGCACCTCGACCGGTTGCAGGGGCTCCTGGCCCGTGCGTTTCCCGAGGCCCTGTTCGATGCGGTGGCGCACGACCGCACACTCGAACCGGCGGTCATGCGGATGCTCAAGTGTGTCGAGGATCCGCGCGCGGTGCCGATTCTCGAACGCGGACTGCTTCCCGGTAGCGGAGTCCGCTGGTCAGCCCTGTGCGGTCTGGCCGTGCACGGCACCGCCGAGCACACGGAGGCCGTTGTCGACTGCCTGGACGACGCGAGCGAACCGACGCGGTCCGAAGCCTTCGACGTACTCGGGCGGCTGGGGGACGTCCGCGCAATCGACCCCCTGCTGCGCAGGCTGAGCACCGACGATGGTCACACGGCAAGACGCGCCGCGGAGGCGCTGGATCGCATCGAGCGACGCATCGGCGGACCACTGGCGCCGCCGGTCTGGCTCGAGCTGGGGCCGCGGGAGCTCACCACGGGGGGTGCGCCATTCGGCGGACCGTGGCGCGTGATGGAGGGCCTGGTGGAGCGCGGGCGGACCGTCCGCGACGGTGAGCTGCTGGCGGTCCTGGAGAACGACTACGTCTCGACCGAACTCACGGCTCCCGGGCCCGGCACGGTCACGGACGTTCGGATCGCGGTGGGCGACGAAGTGTCCGACGAGGTCGTGGCCGTCGTTCTCCGGGCCCGGCGCCGCATCGGGTAGGGACCGCCGGCACTCGTCTTCGGCACCACCGCCTCCTCGGTGTTCCACCACGCGCGCGACAGGGAGCCGAGGTGGTGCTTTTCGCCGGGGGCGAGGTTCGGCCGTCCCCGACTACTCGTCTCCGCTGCCTCGGCCGGTTCCGGCCTGGCGCCGGTTGCGGACCACGAGCACCACGATCACGGCGATGATCGCGATCACGCCGGCCATGACGGCCGGGAGGATCCATGGGTTCTTGTCGGTGTCCGTGTCCTGTGCGTCGGGGATTGCCGAGTCGGCGGCGGCCGGGGGGCTCGTCGGTGCGGGCTGCGCGGCCGAGGCGCCGTCGCTGCCGGGGGCGGGCGCCGGGCTCGGTGTCCAGGTGGGTGGCAGTCCGGGGACTTCGCCGCGGAAGCCGATCGAGAGGTAGGTCTCCTGGCTGCGGTCCCCACCGCCGCCGACCTTGGTGGTGGCCACGGCACAGCGGGTGCGCAGGCAGTCGACGGAGCCGAACGCGGCGCGTACGCGCAGCGCTCGGCCGAAGGAGCCGTCGGTGTCGACCCGCACGGGGTCTACGCCGAGATCGGAGTCGCATGCCTTGTCGGGCCCCTGCGCGGGGTCGCACGTTTTGAGGCGTACCTCGCTGCCGGGCCGGAAGCCGCGACCGATCACGGTGATGTGGTCGCCGGCGGGATCCAGGGCGCTGGTGCGGTCGGCCGTCAGGGTCGGTCCGCCCTGGCTCGTCGGTGCGGGGGAGGCGAGCGCCGGTCCCGGTAGGCCGGCGAGCGTCCAGGCCAGGGCGGGCGCGGCGAGGACGAGGGCCGCTCGACAGGGGCGGCCGGTGGGGGGCATGACCATGATCGTTCCCAATCGCTTCCGTATGTCGGCCCGCCCTTGGGCCTGCGGTGGCGGCGTGCGGTGTCGTGCCCGCCGAGTCGCCCCGGATTCCCGGGGCGCGGGAAGCGTTGATCGCTTCGGTGCTTGCCCTTACCCGGTCGGGTCGCGGTCATCCACG
Organism: Embleya sp. NPDC050493; assembly: GCF_044458105.1. Taxonomy (NCBI): domain Bacteria; kingdom Bacillati; phylum Actinomycetota; class Actinomycetes; order Kitasatosporales; family Streptomycetaceae; genus Embleya; species Embleya sp. NPDC050493. The sequence continues at coordinate 6,908 of NZ_JBITHP010000028.1, read as the reverse complement.
ACTCGCGGGTGACCACCTCGGACGCAGCAACCGGCGTGGGGGACGATCCTCCACGCGAGGGCCGTCGCGTACGCCGAACGACAACCTCCCGAGCCGTCGCGGGCCGAACCGATTCGGGTCTCGCCGAGGCGCGCATGCTCCGGAACGGCCGGCGCGAAGTCGTCCGTCCGCATCCCGAACGAGGAGTTCTCGAGCATGGCCGCGACGGAGCCGCGGCACGGCCGGGTGTCGCGCGCGACCACCGGCTCGGCTCCCCGCCAGGCAGGTCGGCGTCCTGCCGCCGGTGCGCGCCGCGCACCGGGCAGCCGCCCCCGACGATCCGCGTCCGGTTCGCCACTCGGGTCAACTCGCCTTCCTGGGCTCCCGGTTGTCGGTAAGAGGAGCGGGCGGCCTGCGGGCTCGACGGGGGTGCACGGGTGGTTGTTGACAGAATGTGCCGCGTCGAACACATTCGTTGACGGTCGACTTGGGAGCGTGTGAGCGTTTCGTACGCTCGGGCACGAACCCGGCGCACGCGATGGTCGGTCCCGCGCAGCCCGCGGAGCCGACGAGAACCGGACTCGTGGTCGAGGTCTTTCCCCTATCCAAGGAGCCTCGATGAAACGCAGCACGGTGACGGTCGGGTCGGTCCTGGCCTTACTCGCCGGCCTCGTGGTCGGTACGTCCCAGTCGAACGCGGCGACGCCGCCGCCCGCGCCCGGCTTGGCGGCGGCGGTGTCCGCCGCCGACCAGGCCGCCGCGAGCGGCCGGGACGTCCTGGCCAAGGGCCCCGACGAGAGCTACGTGCGGCAGCAGGTGACCCCGTGGGTCGACAACCTGTACTCCGTGGCCTACGAGCGCACCTACCGCGGGCTGCCCGTGGTCGGCGCGAGCGCCGCGGTGCTGGCCGACGGCAACGGCACCGTCCGGGCCGCCGAGTCGGCCACCGATCTGCGAATCGACGTCCCCGTCAAGCCGACCGTCGGCAAGGGCGCGGCCGAGAACGTCTCGCGGTCGCGACTCAAGGTCGTCGACAAGGTCGAGTCGCGGCGCCTGGTCGTACGAGTCCGGGAGAATTCCGCGAACCTGGCCTGGGAGACCGTGCTGATCGGCAGCACCGAGACCGCGCCCAGCCGGCTGCACGTCTTCGTCGACGCCCGCTCGGGGCAGGTGCTCGACTCCTACGACGACGTCAAGGGCGGCACCGGCACCAGCCAGTGGAACGGCCCCAACCCGCTGACCATCAACACCAGCGGCAGCCCCGGCAACTACAAGATGATCGACACCACCCGGCCCGGCCTGTCCTGCGCCGACTACAGCGGCGGCGTCTTCACCAAGGCCACCGACACCTGGGGCAACGGCAACGCCACCAACAAGGAGACCGGCTGCGTCGACGCCATGTGGGCGGCGCAGAAGGAATGGAACATGCTCCGCGACTGGCTCGGTCGCAACGGGCACAACGGCAACGGCGGAAGCTGGCCGGTACGGGTCGGGCTCCCCGCGATCAACGCCTACTGGACCGGTTCGCAGATCCAGATCGGCCACAACCAGAGCAACCAGTGGATCGCGTCCATGGACGTCGTGGGCCACGAATTCGGGCACGGTATAGACCAGTTCACCCCCGGCGGCGCCGGCGCCGAGTCCGGACTGGGCGAAGGAACCGGCGACATCTTCGGTGCGCTCACCGAGGCGTACACCAACGAGCCCTCGCCCTACGACCGTCCGGACTACCTGGTCGGCGAAACGGTCAACCTGGTCGGCAACGGCCCGATCCGCAACATGTACAACCCCTCGCAGGTCGGCAACAACCCGAACTGCTACAGCTCGTCGATCCCGGGCACCGAGACCCATGCGGCGGCCGGACCCCTGAACCACTGGTTCTACCTGCTCGCCGAGGGCACGAACCCCGGCGGCGGCAAGCCCAGCAGCCCGACCTGCAACAACACGCGACTCACGGGCGCCGGAATCCAGACCGCGGGAAAGATCTTCTACGGCGGCATGCTGCTCAAGACGAGCGGCATGACCTACAAGAAGTACCGCACCGCGACTCTGAAGTCCGCCAAGGCACTCGACTCCACCTGCGGCCTGTTCAACAAGACCAAGGCCGCCTGGGACGCGGTGAGCGTGCCTGCCCAGGTCGGTGACCCGACCTGCCCGTGATGCCGAACGCACTGCGATAGACATCCGACGCTCGTCCCTCGACGAGGCCGCGGCCTCCCGCCGCGGCCTCGTTCGCAGTGTCCGGGTGCGCGCCGAACCCGTGGACGTGCGAGCGGTCAGCGCGCGTCGGTACGGCGCAGGGATGAGGGCAGGAAACCGCCGCCGTCGACCTCGAACGCGTAGCCTCGGGTGAAGTAGGGGACGTTGCTGTCCATGAAGGTGATCACATCGATCCGCTTCATCAACTCCTCCTCCGCCGCGGTCCATTCGGCGCAGCCCGCGGTGTCCGACTTGGCCATCGCGAGCGCGGTCAGGCGCTCGTACTCCGGGTTCTGCACGGAACCGAAGTTGAGGCCCGCGGGCGGCTTGGTCCCGGAGTAGAACGGGACCATCTGGTCGGGCGTGCTCAACGACAGCGGCGCCCACGCCACGTCCCACAAGCCGGTCATCAGCGTGGAGACCTTCGTCGCCGGCGTGGTCGGCTGAAGGGTCACCTTCACGCCGAACGAATTCCACTGCTTGACGGCCAGCTCGGCCGCAGCGACGACCTGGGTGCCGGACAGGCCCGGGTAGGGCACGGTGATGGACAGTTGCCGCCCGTCCTTGGTCCAGTAGCCACCGGACTTCTTCCACCCGGCGGTGCGCAGCAATTCGGCGGCGCCGTCCACGTCGTGCGCCGGCAGGTTGGCGGTGACCGAGTCGGTCGGACAGGGCGGGGACATCGCGGTGCCCAGCCGGGTCGGCGGCCTGCCCTTGCCGCCGGTGGCGACCGCGCCGAGCTGGCGGAGGTCGATCGCGGTGACCAGTGCCCGACGCACCCGCGGGTCGGCGGTGACCCGGTTCGGGTCCTCGTTGAACAACAACTGGCCGAGCGGGTCCTGCATGGCTATGGACTTGATCCCGGCCGCGGCCAGCCGGGACCGGTCGGGGCCGACCACCGTCGTGACGTCCAACTGGCCGCCCAGGAGCAGGTTGGTCCGGGTGGACTCGTTGCCGATCACCTTGAAGACCACCCGGTCCGGGGTGCGGGCGTTGTCCACGCCGTCCGGACCCCAGGCGTAGCCCTGCCGCTTGGTGAAGGTGAAGTGGTCGCCCGGTACCGCCTCGGTCAGCCGGTAGGGCCCGGTGCCGTCCGACGTATGGTCCAGCTTGCCCTGCGCGCGCATGCCGGAGGGGCAGACCAGTTGCAGCGTCGCGGCGTTGCGCAGCAGGAAGGGGGTGGGCTCCGGCGTCTTGAACGTCAAGGTGCCGGTGGCGTCGTCGGCGGAGACGGTGAGGCCGGTGGGCACGATCATGCCGAGCATGGGCGACGCGTTGGCCGGCTCGGCGATGTACGCGTACTGCGCCGCGATCGCGGAGGCGGTCAACGGCGTACCGTCGTCGCACGTCACACCGCGCTTGAGGGTGAAGCTCGCGGTGGTCGCATCGGACGTCCACTTCTCGGCGACCCCGGAGACGATCCGCCCGTCGGGCTGGATGTTGAGGAGCCCGTCGTAGGAGAAGCGGTTCAGCATGAACGCGCTCGCGTTCAGCGCGGTGAGCGGATTCAGGCCACCGGGATCGGCGACGACCCCGACGGTCAGCGTATCGCCGTCGTCGGCGGCGCCACCCCCACCGCTCCCGCCGCAGCCGGCGGCGAGCAGGCCCAGGACGAGGGTCCCCAGGACCCCACGCGAGACGCGTCTCATCGTGCGCCTCCCGGGAAATGCCCGCCGACCGCGAAGCACTCGGCGACCGGGAAACGCCCGGCCACGGCGTGCCCGGTGCCGCGCACCGCACCCGACTCGGCACCCGGTGCCCATCGGCGGTCTGTCGGCGGCATGGCCGGCAATGCGGATCGTCCCGTCACGGGAAACCTCCTCGGAGTGCGGCTTGCGCCGCTGCGGATGATCACGGTAGGCAGTGGCCGGAAACCGGGGGATCGTCGCCGCGCACGAAGAACGATCCACGATCCTGTGCGAATCGCCGACGCCGAGCCCGGCCGTCTCCGGGATTCTCGGATCCGACGCGATTCGACCCCGCGAGCGCACCGCAGGCACCGTCCATACCTGCGTCGTACCGCCCGGTGTGGCCGTCGTGAGGCGTGCAGGTGACCCTGCCGTCCCCGGTGTCGACGCCGACCCGGCCGGCCACGTCCGTCGGGGCGGTCGAGAATCCCTGCCGCCGTTCGGCCGCGGTCGGTCCCTCCAGCGGCAGTGCGACCGACTGGTCGGGGTCGAGGGATCCATCGGTGGGTCGGGACACCGCCACCCCGAGCCCGCACCCGGATCGTGCCCGCGGACGGCCGCACGGCCCAGGCGCGGTCGGAAGTGCGTCCGCACATCGAGTGGCGTGACCCGTTGACAGGCACACGACCGAGGCCTAGCGTGCTCCATCACCGGATAGGAAAGTTTCCTAACTATCGAGGTCCAGCGCCAACTTCCCCCGGGTGACCGCCCGTTGCCGGATGTCGCTTGCCACAAAACCTTCGCAGCGGAACCGCCCGGGCGGCACCACGAGCTGCTGAGCCGCCTCGCGCTCAGTCCCTCTTCGCTGGAGGACACCGTGAGATGCATCAAATCCCGGCCGTCCAGGGTGTTCGGCGCCCTGGTGGCTGCTGCCACCACCGCCTCGCTCTGCGTGGCCCTGCCCGCAGCCCACTCCGCTCCCCTCCTTCGCACCGCCTCGTACGAGGCCGAGTCCGCCCAAGTCGTCAAGGGCAAGGTGGAGTCCAACCACGCCGGCCACACCGGCACCGGCTTCGTGAACTTCGACGCGGTGTCCGACGCGTACGTCGAGTTCACCGTCCAGGCGGAGCAACCGGGAGCCACGAAGCTCGACTTCCGTTACGCCAACGGCACCGCCGACAACCGGCCGTTGGACATCACGGTCAACGGCACCCGGGTCGCCGACGATCTCTCCTTCCCCGGCACCGGCGCCTGGACGACCTGGAAGACGGCCTCCGTCACGACGGCACTGGCTGCGGGCACCAACAAGATCCGCGCCACCACCTCGGGCGTGGACGGCCCCAACCTCGACAGCCTGACCGTCACCCCGCAGGGCCCGGCCGACACCGAGAAGCCGACGGCCCCGAAGAACCTGCGCAAGGACAAGGAGCCGACCACCACCTCCGTGTCCCTCGCCTGGGACGCGGCCGGCGACAACGTGAAGGTCACCGGCTACGACGTCTACCAACACGGCCAGCTCATGAAGCAGGTCGACGGCTCCACCCTGGCCACCACGGTGACCGGCCTGACGCCCGAGACCAGTTACGACTGGACCGTGTTCGCACGCGACGCGGTCCCGAACGTCTCCGACGCCAGCAACGTGGTCACCATCGCCACGCTGCCCGCGCCGCCCGACGGCGAGGCGCCGAGTGTTCCGCAGGCGCTGCACGCCACCGGCAAGACCGCGACCAGCGTCGACCTGGCATGGACGCCGTCCACGGACAACGTGTCGGTGACGGGGTATGACATCTACCGCGACGGCGCCGCCGCGGGTACCTCGGCAACCGCGTCCACGACCGTCGCCGGCCTGAAGGCCGACACGGCGTACCGGTTCAAGGTGCGAGCCTTCGACGCCAAGGGCAACCGGTCGGCGTTCGGCCCGGAGATCAGCGTCACCACCACCGGTTCCCAGCCGGGCGGCACCCCCGATCCGGGCACCGTGAAAACCCTGGCCACCGGTGTGGACGTCGCCTGGGGTGTGGCGTTCCTGCCGGACGGTTCCGGGATCTACACCGAGCGGAACACCTTCGACGTCTACCGGTTGACCAAGTCCGGCCAGAAGACACAGCTCGGCAAGGTGCCCAACTCCCAGACCACCGGCGGCGAGGGCGGCCTGATGGGCGTGGAGGTTTCCCCGAACTTCGCCACCGACCACTACGTGTACTTCCTGCACACCTCGTCCGACGGCAACCGCATCGCCCGGATGAAGCTGGAGAACAACACGCTCAGCGGCTACAAGGTGCTGCTCGCCGGCATGGCCAAGAGCCGCTACCACAACGGCGGTCGGCTTCGTTTCGGGCCCGACGGCAAGCTGTACGCCGGCATGGGCGATGCCCAGAACGACTCCCGGGCGCAGGACAAGAACTCCCTCAACGGCAAGATCCTGCGCATCAATCCGGACGGCACGATCCCGTCGGACAACCCGTTCGGCAACGCGGTCTGGTCCATCGGGCACCGCAACCCGCAGGGCCTGGACTTCGACTCCAAGGGACGCCTCTGGCAGGCGGAGTTCGGCGACAACATCATGGACGAGGTCAACCTGATCCAGAAGGGCGGCAACTACGGTTGGCCCAACTGTCAAGGCACCGAGGGTAATTGCTCCGGATACATCGCGCCGAAGAAGACCTGGCCGGTGTCCTCCGCCTCGCCGAGCGGCCTGACCATCATCAACGACCACGTGTTCGTGGCCACGACTCGGGGGCAGCGCGTCTACCGGCTGCGCATCGACTCCGGCTCCAACCTGGTCGAGCAGAAGTCGTTCTTCGAGGGGACGTACGACCGGCTGCGCACCGTGGAGGTCGACCACGACGGGGACATCTGGCTCACCACGTCCACGGACAAGGACGGCACGGCGGGCAACGACCGAATCCTGCTGATCGACATCGTCTACTCGGGCGGAGCCCGCCCGGGGCCCGGCGAGTTCGCGCCGACCGGCACCGCCTTCACCGACGACACCACCCGCTTCGACGAATAGCCCCGCGCCGGGGGGGGGGGGGGGGGGCCGGGCCCCCCCCCCCCCCCCCCCGGGGGGGGCGGGGGGGGGGGGGCGCCCCCCCCACCCCC
>NZ_JBITHP010000027.1:122768-154907 GCF_044458105.1 Embleya sp. NPDC050493 | reverse complement strand
GCGGCTTCGCTTTCCTCGCTTTCGGCTTCCACCGCGTTTCCGCGTTTTCCGCCTCCCGGACTCTAGCAGATCTTGCGACCCGCTTTTCGTCCGTTGCTTTCCGCCTTCGAAACTTTCGTTTCCTTGGCTTCCGGCTCTTCGAGCTTAGCAGATTCGGTAACCCGTTTCCGCCACGCTCCGGCCGATTGGGAATTCCAAAACCACGCGCACAAGAACAGCAAATAGCCCAACCCGTCGCGAATGAACGCGACCGATGATCGAGAAATTCGATGGTGATGCTGCGGCAGGAATGCGATCCTTGACGGACGCCCCGCTCGACCCTGGCAGAGACTACCAGACTGTCGCGCCGTTGAACAACTTCGCGACAACCCTTCGAATCTACGTGTGCGTCCGGTGGACTGTCAAGATCACCTCTTCAGGCGACCATCGGCAGCTCGTCCGCGACGTCCGAGGATGCCACATCCCCCTGCTCTCCGGCGAATTCGCCCCGGCGGCCCAGGATCACCACGTAGCCGAGGAACAGGACCTCGGCCGCCACGCCGATCGCGATGCGGCCCCAGGTCGGCAGGCCGGACGGGGTCACGAAGGCCTCGATGACGCCGGATACGACCAGGACCAGGGCCAGGCCGACGGCCATGCCCAGGGCAATTCGGCCCTCCGCGGCGATCGCCGCGGCCCGGGTGCGGGGACCCGGGTCGATCACGGTCCAGCCCAGGCGTAGGCCCACCCCCGCCGCGATGAACACCGCGGTGAGTTCGAGCAGGCCGTGTGGCGTGATGAGGCCGAAGAACACGTCCAGGCGGCCCGCGTCGGCCATCAGGCCCGCCGAGATGCCGACGTTCATCGCGTTGCTGAAGACGATGAACAGCACCGGCAGGCCGAGCAGGATGCCCAGGGCCAGGCAGCCGGCCGTGACCCACGCGTTGTTCGTGGCCACCTGGGCGGCGAAGGAACTCGCCGGGGCGCTGGAGTAGTAGGTCTCGAAGTCGCCGCCGGGGCGGGTCATCTGTCGGATGTCGTCCGGCGCGGCCACCGCGTCGCGGACGGCCGGGTCGTGTGCCACCCAGGCCGCGATGATCGAGGCGAGTGCGACGAAGACCAGTGCCGTGACACCCCACCAGCGGCGACTGCGGTAGACCGCCACAGGGAATCGAACGGTCAGGAACAGCACCGCCTCGCGCCAGGCCGGCGTACGGGGTGCGGTGACCGCCGAGCGGGCCCGCGCGGTCAGGGTGGAGAGCCGGCCGACCAGCACCGGGTCGGGCGCGGCCGAGCGGATCGTCGACAGGTGGGTGGCCGTGCGGCGGTACAGCGTCACCAGCTCGTCCACCTCGGGGCCCGACAAGCGCCGCCGCCGGCGAGTCAGTTCTTCCAGGCGTTGCCACTCGTGGCGGTGCACCGCGACGAACACGTCGACATCCATACGGTGCATCCTCTCTGGAAGTGGCATTCACGCACACACGGGAGGTGGACGTGTCCGAGCTCGTCACGGGCGAAGCGGTCGCGCTCGACCTGCGGCCGGCGCGATTGCCCAGTCGGGCGATCGCGATGGTGATCGACCTGTCCGCGCAGGTGGCGCTGTTGCTGCTCGCCGTCTGGCTGGTGTCGCTGGCGGTTCCGGTCGAGGACGACGCGCTCGCGTCGGCGTTGTTGTTGTCGATCGTCGTGTTGGTCGTGGTCGGGTGGCCGGTCGCCTGGGAGACCGCCAGTCACGGGCGGTCGCCGGGAAAGATGGCGCTCGGGCTGCGGGTGGTCCGCGACGACGGCGGGCCGATTCGGTTCCGGCATGCGTTGGTTCGCGCGCTGCTCGGGTTCTTCGTGGACTTCTGGACCACGTTCGGGTGCGGCGCGATCTTCTCTTCGCTTGCCTCGAAGAACGGCAAACGGCTCGGTGACATGGCGGCGGGCACGTTCGTGGTGCGCGAGCGCACTCCCGGGGCGCGGCACCTGCCGGTTCCGCTGCATCCGGCCGCCTCCGCGTGGGCGACCGGAATCGAGTTGTCCGGACTGACCGATGATCTGGCCCTGGCCATTCGGCAATTCCTGTCGCGGCGTGGCGAGCTGGATCCGGCGACAGAGGCTTCGCTGGGCGAGCGGTTGACCGTGGATACCGCGAACCGGATCGGAATCGGTCCGCCGCCCGGAATGCACCCGGTGGTCTACCTGGCCGCGGTGCTGGCCGAGCGGCAGCGGCGGGACTGGGAGCGGTACGCCGGCGGCTCACACGGTCTCGCCCCCGCAGCACCCTCACCGGCACCCATGCCGCCACCAACACCGGCACCCATGCCGACACCGACGCCGCCACCGACACCGACGCCGCCACCGATTCCGACATCGACGACGACATCAGCGACGCCATCGACGCCGCCCCCCACCGCGCCACACCCATCGGAGCACGCCCCGGCCCGGCCGCCGCTCCATGAACAGGTCCCACCACCCGCGCCGACAGGCGCACCGACAATCGCTCCGGCTCCGGCTCCGGCTCCCGCCCCCACGCCCTCACCCGCACCCGAACCCCCACCCGACCCTCGGCCCGCCCCCGTCGCACCGCCCGCCGCACCGCCCGCCGATCCCGACCGGCGTGAGCGTCCCGGGTTCACCCCGCCGTCGTGATCCGCGGGTTCGGCGGTGTGTCGAGGGCTTCGAGTTCGATGCCGGGGGCGGCCAGGACCACGTCGCCGCTCAGGTGCACGGTGGCGCGGTCGCCGGTGGCGAGGTCGTCCACCTCGTAGCGTTCGACGAGCAGGCCGTCGTGGTTTTCGACCGCGGCCAGGGTCCAGGACTGGTCCACGGTGTGTGCCGCCAGTACCGGTTCGGTCAGCGCGATCAGGCGCAGCCGCGCGGAGCCGCCGGGGGTCAGGTTCAGCATGGTCGCGGTGGCGATCAGAAAGGCGGGCGAGCGGCCGGTGAAGCCGGCGGCCTTCGCCTCGGCCTCGGTCGCCGGCACGTCGAGGTTCGGGTCCGCCGCCGCGCGCAGCCACACCACGCCGGCCGCGCCGTCCACGACCGTCGCGCCGCCGCGGACCCGCCAGCCGCCGGCGAGCGCCTCCAGGCGCAGCGGTCGTCCTCGGGCGTCGAGGGTGAGATCGATGCCGCTGCCGGTGTAGCGCCAGCCGATCGGGCCGGGGGCACAGGAGAAGCGTTCCTCGCCGAGGGGGGTGCCGTCGTGCGGGTCGTGGAAGGAGTAGGTGCCTGAGGGCATGCGCGGACCCTACGACACGGTGGGTTCGCCGGCGGCCACGACGCGGGTGAGCAGGGCGGTGAAGGTGGCTCGCTCGGCGGGGTCGAGCGGGGCGAGCAGCTCGTCCATCGCGGCGTCCACGAGTGGTTCCTGCCGGGCCAGGCGCTGTGCGCCGGCGGGGGTGACGGTGATCGCGTTCTTGCGTCGGTCGCGGGGGTCGGGGGTGCGGGTGATCAGGCCGTCGGCCTGGAGGCTGTTCAGGATCGCGACCATGTCCTTGGGGTCGATGGCCACCGCGCGGGCGAGTTCGGCCTGGGCGACCGGGCCGTACTCGCGGACGGCGATCAGCACCAGGTGGTGGAGCATCGGCATGCCGTCGGCGGCCAGCGCGCCGCGGACGAGTCCTCGGCCGTGCGCGGCGGCGCGGCCGAGCAGCCAGCTGGGCAGGGCGCGGATCCGGGCGGGAGCGGGCAGCTTGTCGACCATGGGTGCAGCCTATCCGGAGAATCGTTGGACTTTCCCATGATCAAGCGAATACCGTTGGGGATCCCCATGATTCCTGGAGGTGTGTGTGCGTCGCGTTCGCTATTACGAGTACGGCGGTCCGGAAGTGCTACGCGTGGAGGAGGCCGGGGCGCCCGAGCCGGGGCCGGGCGAGTTGCTGATCCGCACCGAGGCGATCGGGGTGAGCCTGCCGAGCGTGCGGAAGGTGCGCGAGGGTGGACTGCCGTTGCCCGGGGTGTTCGGCGGAGAGGTGGCCGGCGAGGTGGTCGCGGCCGGTCCGGACGTCTCCGGGTACGCGGTCGGGGACCGGGTGGTCGCGATCTCGTTCACGAACGCGTACGCGGACCTGGCGCTCGCGCCGATCTTCACCGCGTCGCACATCCCGGCCGCCGCGAGCGCCGCGGACGCGGTCGCGCTGGTGCGCGGTGGTCAGGTCGCGCTCGCCGCGCTGACCTCGGCCGGTTCGGTCGAGGGCAAGTCCGTGCTGGTCACCGGCGCCGCGAGCGGAGCCGGTCACCTGGCCGTGCAACTGGCCCGTACGCGCGGCGCACGGCGCGTGGTGGCGGCCGTCGGCTCGCCGGCCAAGGCCGACTTCCTGCGCGGGCTGGGGGTCGACGAGGTGGTGTGCTACGACGCCGAGTCATGGGGCGAGCCGGTCGACGTCGTGCTCGACGGCGTCGGTGGTGACGTGTTGCCGCGCGCGCTCGCCGCGCTCGCGCCGTTCGGGCGGCTGGTCTTCTTCGGCTCCGGTGGTGGGACGGTGCCCGCGTGGGAACTGCTCGCGGGCGCGCGGACCGTCACCGGGATGTCGATGGCCCGGTTCTCCACCGCGTTCCCGGAGTTGTACGAGCGGCACCGGCAGGAGTTGTGGGACCTGGCGCTGTCGGGCCGGCTGCGGGTCGCGGTGCACGAGACGTTCGCGCTCGCGGACGCGGCGAAGGCGCACGCGGTGATCGAGGCGCGCGCCAACTTCGGCAAGGTCGTGTTGCGACCGTAGGGCCGGTCTTCGTTTCCCCGGTCAGCCCGCACACTGCGCGAGCATCGCCTGCTTGTCCGCGTCGGTGACCGGCAGGGCGTACTTGATCGAGACCTGCGCGTAGCGGACCACGTACGAGCAGCGGATCGCCTTGTTCGGCGGCAGCCAGCCGGCCGGGCTCGAATCGCCCTTGCCGCCGTTGATCGGGCCGTCCACGGCGAGCAGGTTGAGCGGGTCGTTGGCCAGCCGGCGGCGCTTGTCCGCGTCCCACTGCGCGGCGCCCATCTGCCAGGACGCGCTCAGCGGCACCACGTGGTCTATCTGCACCGCGGACGCCTTGGCCTTGGTGAACACTATGTCCTTGCCGGAGTACGGATCGGGCAGCGTCATGGCGGTCACGACGCAGCCCTTCCGGTCCTTCCACTGCGTCACCCGGCCGTCCCGCTTGAGGATGTCGTCGCGGGTGTCGCAGCTGTTCCGGCCGAACGGCACGTCGGTGACGCTGTCGGTCCAGGCCGGCCCGTACTTCTCCCGGTCGTAGCCGGTCTGCGGACCGCGGCCCTTGGTGTCCACCCGTCCGATCAGCGCCCGGGCCCGGGTCAGGTCGGCGGCCGAAGTCAGCGGCGCCAGGCCCGCCTTGACACCTTCCTCGTTCTCCAGCGGGCTGGCCGCCTCGCCACCGGTCGGCGCCTGGCCCTGCGCCGAGGCGGCCTTGGACGCATCGGCCCCGGCCGCGGGTTCGGCCTCGGAACCGTCGCCCTGACAGGCCGTCAGCGCGGCCCCGGCCAGCAGGATGGATATGTACGTGCGCCGTTGCATGCGACCGCCCCCCGAGGGATGTCGTGTGTCGTCGTTCGATGGCTACCCCGGCAACAGGCCGGGCGGCGCACGATCCGTGCGCCGCCCGGCCTGTCGGGATGATCGGTGATCGGTGTCGGTGCCCGGCACCGACGGTCGATGTCAGTAGCGGTAGGCGTCCGTCTTGTACGGGCCCTCGACCTTGACGCCGATGTAGGCGGCCTGCTCCTCGGTCAGCGTCGTGAGCTTGACGCCCAGCGCGTCCAGGTGCAGGCGCGCGACCTTCTCGTCCAGGTGCTTGGGCAGCACGTAGACGCCGATCGGGTACTCCTCGGGCTTGGTGAACAGCTCGATCTGCGCGATGGTCTGGTTCGCGAAGCTGTTGGACATCACAAAGCTCGGGTGACCGGTCGCGTTGCCCAGGTTGAGCAGCCGGCCCTCGGACAGCACGATCAGCTTCTTGCCGTCGGGGAACGTCCAGGTGTGCACCTGCGGCTTGACCTCGTCCTTGACGATGCCCGGGATCTTGGCCAGGCCGGCCATGTCGATCTCGTTGTCGAAGTGGCCGATGTTGCCGACGATCGCCTGGTGCTTCATCCGCTGCATGTCGGACGCCATGATGATGTTGAAGTTGCCGGTCGTGGTGATGAAGATGTCACCGATCTCGACGACCTCGTCCAGCGTGGTGACCTGGTAGCCGTCCATCGCCGCCTGGAGCGCGCAGATCGGGTCGACCTCGGTGACGATCACCCGGGCGCCCTGGCCGCGCAGCGACTCGGCCGAACCCTTGCCGACGTCGCCGTAGCCGCAGACGACCGCGACCTTGCCGCCGATGAGCACGTCGGTGGCCCGGTTGATGCCGTCGATGAGCGAGTGGCGCACGCCGTACTTGTTGTCGAACTTGCTCTTGGTGACCGAGTCGTTGACGTTGATCGCCGGGAAGAGCAGCGAACCGGCCCGGAACATCTCGTACAGGCGGTGCACGCCGGTGGTGGTCTCCTCGGTGACGCCCTTGATGCCCGGGGCCATCGCGGACCACTTGCCCGGGTTCTCCGCGAAGGTCGCGCGCAGCAGCGCCAGGAAGACCGTGTACTCCTCGGAGTCGGCGTCGGTCGCGTCCGGGACGCCGCCGGCCTTCTCGAACTCGACGCCCTTGTGCACGAGCATCGTGGCGTCGCCGCCGTCGTCGAGGATCATGTTCGGGCCGTCATGGCCGGGCCAGTTCAGCGCCTGCTCGGTGCACCACCAGTACTCCTCCAGCGTCTCGCCCTTCCAGGCGTAGACCGGCACGCCGCGCGGGTCCTCGGGGGTGCCCTCGGGGCCCACCGCGATGGCCGCGGCGGCGTGGTCCTGGGTGGAGTAGATGTTGCAGGAGACCCAGCGCACCTCGGCGCCGAGCGCGACGAGCGTCTCGATCAGCACGGCGGTCTGCACGGTCATGTGCAGCGAGCCCATGATCCGGGCGCCGGCCAGCGGCTGCGCTGCGGCGAACTCGCGACGGATCGACATCAAACCGGGCATCTCGTGCTCGGCGAGGGTGATCTCCTTGCGGCCGTACGCGGCGAGGGAGAGGTCGGCGACCTTGAAGTCGCCGTCGAGCTGCGAAGCCATGGCAGTGAATCCTTCTGCGAAGAGGGGTGGATGGAACTGGAGACACACCGGTGCCGCGGGCGCCGATGCCGTGCCATCCAGTCGGACACTTCTGTGCCTACGGGTCCCGGACCCGACCGCCCTCTGCAGCGACTGTCGTAGTGCGTCACCGACGTTAACACCTCAGTGGTCGGCGGCGTGAGGGTCCTTGCCCCCCGGCGTGGCCTCGGGGTCGGCGCCGCGCACGGCCTCTTCGGTGCGGTATATGTCCGGTTCCAGGTAGATCACCCGGGCGATCGGCACGGCCGCGCGCACGCGCGCCTCGGCGGCGTCGATCGCCTGGGCCACCTCGGCCGCGGTGTCGTCGTGGTTGACCGCGATCTTCGCGGCGACCAGCAGTTCGTCCGGGCCCAGGTGCAGCGTGCGCATGTGGATCAGCCGCTCGACGTCGGGGCCGGCCACGATGGCCGCCTCGATCGCCCGGACCGTCTCCACCCCGGCCGCCTCGCCGAGCAGCAGGCTGCGGGTCTCCGACGCGAGCACGATCGCGATCAGCACCAGCAGCACGCCGATGCACAGCGTGCCGATGCCGTCCCAGACGCCGTCGCCGGTGGCTACCGCGATGCTGACCCCGGCCAGCGCCAGGATCAGGCCGATCAGCGCGCCGAAGTCCTCCAGGAGCACGATCGGCAGCTCGGGCGACTTGGCCCGGCGGATGAACTGCGGCCAACTCAGCTCGCCCCGGTGCAGGTTGGACTCGCGGATCGCGGTCCGGAAGGAGAACCCCTCCAGGACGATCGAGAAGACCAGCACGCCGACCGCCCAGTACCAGCTCTTCAGCTCGTGCGGATGGGCGATCTTCTCGTAGCCCTCGTAGATCGCGAACATGCCGCCGACGGAGAACAGCACGATCGAGACCAGGAAGCCGTAGATGTAGCGCTCGCGGCCGTAGCCGAAGGGATGCTCGGGTGTGGCGTCGCGCTGCGCACGTTTGCCGCCGACCAGGAGCAGCACCTGATTGCCCGAGTCGGCCAACGAGTGCACGCCCTCGGCCAGCATCGACGACGACCGGGTGAACGCGAAGGCGACGAACTTGCCCACCGCGATGCCCAGGTTCGCCGCCAGTGCCGCGACGACCGCCTTGGTTCCGCCACCCGCGCTCATAGGTCGACTCCCACCCGTTGGTTGACCATCGTCGTCACCGACCGCCGACTGCCGTACGTCGGCGATCAGTGTGCCATCGGGCATCCGTGTACCCCGGGAGGCCCGCGCTACCGCGACCGCGCGTCGATTGCCCCGCGCCGCTCAGGAGCACGGGACGTTCGCCCGGAAGACCAGGCCGTCGTCCCCCTCGACGGTGACCGCGACCCGCGGTTCGCCCGCGCGCACGTACACGGATTGGCCGCGGGCCAGATCGAGCACGGCGCCGTCCGCGCCGGTGGCCGTCGCCCGGCCGCGTACGCACAGCAGGATCTGGGGGCCGGCGGTGTCCAGGAGGTAGGGCTCGCGGCCCGAGGTCGCCCGCAGCCGGGAGAGTCGGAAGTCGGCGACCGGGGTCGCGTAGACCTCCTCGCCCGGGTCGACCTCGGTCGGCTCGGGGCCCAGGATCTCCACCGGGCCGGCCCGGAAGGCCATGATCCGCAGCAGTTCGCCGACGTCGATGTGCTTGTCGGTCAGGCCGCAGCGCAGCACGTTGTCGGAGTTGGCCAGGATCTCGACCACGACGCCGTGCAGGTAGGAGTGCGGCATGCCGGCCGCGAGGAAGACCGCCTCGCCCTCGCGCAGCCGGATGTGGTTGAGCAGCAGGGCCACCGCGACGCCCGGGTCGCCGGGGTGGCGCTCGGCCAGGCCCGCGACCGCGGCGCAGGCCTCCGCGTACGGCGATCCGTTCGCGGCCAGCCGGCGGCAGGCCGCGGCGACCGCGTCGACCACGCCGGTCCGCAGGCGGGCGGGCAGCATGAGCACGTGCGTGGTCGCCGCGCGCAGCGCCGCCTCCTGGTCCGGGTTGCGCAACGCCCGTGCGAACGGGGCCAGTTCCGGGACGTCGAGGGCGTCGAGCAGCTTGAGCGTCTGGGCGATCTCGCGATAGCCGACCAGGCCCTCGAAGTCGCCGAGCGCGCAGATCATCTCCGGCTTGTGGCTGGAGTCGCGGTAGTTGCGGTGCGGCGCGTCGATCGGCACGCCGCGGGCCTCCTCCTCCGCGTAGCCGTGCCGGGCCTGGACCGCGTCCGGGTGCACCTGGAGCGACAGCGGTTCCTCCGCGGCCAGCACCTTGAGCAGGAACGGCAGGCGCGGGCCGAACCGGGCCGCGGTGTCCGCGCCGAGTTCGCCCTCGGGGTCGGCGGCGATCAGCTCGACCAGCGAGTACGGTCCGTGGCCCCGGTCGATCTCGGAGGGCGCGCCGGGGTGGGCGCCCATCCACAGCTCGGCCTGGGGTTCGCCGGTGGGGGCGACGCCGAGCAGTTCGGGGATGGCCGTGAGCGAACCCCACGCGTTGGCGCGGATCCGGTTGACGAGGCGGTCCATGGCTAGCGGGGACCACCTTCGGTCCAGGAGAACAGCCCCGGCAGGGCGGGGCCGACGCCGGTGCCCAGGGCCAGGTAGACGGCGGCGAAGTCGGTCACCGCGATCAGCTCGGCGAGCCGCTCCAGCGGGCTGCCGCCGCGGGCGCCGACCTCGCCGACGGCGGACTGGCCGAGCGCGCTCAGCGTGCGGCGGGCCCGGTCCAGCTGTGCCGCGGTGTCCGGGTCGTCGTGGTCGACGAGCAGCACCGGGTACATCCGCACCGGCTCGCTCTCGTCCACCCGGTCGCGGAAGAAGTCGTCGGGGTCCGCGGCGTCGGCTGCCTCGCCCGCGGTGAAGACCCGGTCCTGGTAGCGGCCCGCGGTGGGCAGCGCGCCGGACAACGCGGGGGTGGCGGCGACGCCGACGCACATCGTCGCGAACCGCTCGGCGGCCACGCCCGCGACGGTGCCCGCGCCCCAGATCACCGGGATGGTGCCGGCCATCGCGACGGCCAGCCCCTTGGCGGGGTTGACGTAGGCGTCGGCGGCGGGCCGGCAGCGGGTGCTCGCCTCGTCGAGGCGGTCGGCCATCGCGTCCACGCCCGCCAGTGCCTCGCCGGGGGTGAACGCACTCGCACCGGCCGCGCCGGTGAGCGCCAGGAGCGCGGTGAACAGCGGCCAGAACGCGGTCTGCGCGGCGAACGCGGTGTCGTCGGCGTAGCCGACCGCGCCGACCGGGACGGCGTCGACGGGAACCCGGACCACCACGCCCCGGGACTGCTGCGCGGCGGCCTCGAGCGGCGACCCGGCGGGGGTGGCCGCGGCCACCTGGCAGCCGCGGCGGTAGGCCTGGCCGGCCAGCTCGATCAAGCCGGGCTCGTCCCCTCGGCCGGCCAACAGCACGAGGTCCATCGGACCGGCCCAGCCGGGCAGCACGCCGCCCGCCGCGAGCACCAGGGGCAGGGCCGCGTCCGCGCCGGTGACCGCGCGCAGCGCATGGCCCAGCGGCCCGTACGCGGGCGCGGCCAGGATCACCGTGCGCGGTCGGTCCCGGGCCGCGATCGCGGCGGGCACGGCCTCGCGCGCGGCCTGCACGGCCCGGCGCACCTGTGCCCCGGCACCGGCCAGGGCGCGCAGCGTGTCCGCCGCGTCGGCCCGGGCGATGCCGTCCTGGTCGTCCAGCAGGCCCTCGTCGAGGATGTTCATGCCCGCGCGGTACCGGGCCGGCGGGCCTCGTCCGCGAGCAACACCGGAATGTCGTCGACGACCGGGTACACCAGCCCGCACGCGGAGTTGTCGCAGGCCAGCGCGGCGTCCCCGTCCCGGTGCAGCGAGGCGTGGCAGACCGGGCAGGTCAGGATCGCCAACTGCGACGGTTCCAGATTCACGACATCTCCCACTTTTCCGACCGCGCGCGCCGATTCGTACATATCAGTTCCGATTCGGCGCGGCGGCCGTCCGATTGAACCCATCACATTACCGAGCCGACCGGTCAACCCCGGACGAGTCCCAGCACCTCGTCCCGGATGGCGATCATGGTCGGCTCGTCGTCGGCCTCGACATTCAGGCGCAACAGCGGCTCGGTGTTGGAGGCGCGCAGGTTGAACCACCACCGGTCGGCCACCACGGTCATCCCGTCCAGGTCGTCCACGGTGACGGTGGGCCGGCCCTCGAAGGCGGCCCGCACCTTCGCGGTGGCCGCCGCCTGGTCGGTGACCTCGCTGTTGATCTCGCCGGATGCCGGGTAGCGGTCGTACTCGCTCGCGAACTCGGACAGCGGCAACCCCTGCCCGCCGAGCGCCGCGAGCACGTGGATGGCGGCCAGCATGCCGGTGTCGGCACGCCAGAAGTCGCGGAAGTAGTAGTGCGCCGAGTGCTCGCCGCCGAAGATCGCGTCGGTCTTCGCCATCTCGCCCTTGATGAACGAGTGGCCCACCCGGGTACGCACCGCCCGGCCGCCGTGCTCGGCGACGATCTCCGGAACGGCGCGCGAGGTGATCAGGTTGTGGATGACCACCGGCGCGTCCTCGCCGTTCGCCCTGGCCCGGGCGATCTCGCGGACCGCGACCAGCGCGGTGACCGCGGACGGCGAGACCGGGTCGCCGTGCTCGTCGACCACGAAGCAGCGGTCGGCGTCGCCGTCGAAGGCCAGGCCCAGGTCGGCGCCGCTCTTGCGGACCTCGGCCTGGAGGTCGACCAGGTTCTTCGGGTCCAGCGGGTTGGCCTCGTGGTTGGGGAACGAGCCGTCCAGCTCGAAGTACAGCGGGACGATCTCCAGCGGCAGCCCGCTCGCGGCGCCCAGCACGCTGGGCACGGTGTGTCCGCCCATGCCGTTGCCCGCGTCCACGACCACCTTGAGCGGGCGGATGCCGGTCAGGTCGACCAAGCCCAACAGGTGCGCGGCGTAGTCGGCCAGCACGTCGTGCTCGGTGATCGTGCCCGGTTCGCCGGTGTATTCGGGCACGCCCGCCTCGGCGAGCGCGCGGATGTCCGCCAGACCGCTGTCCTGGCCGATCGGGGCGGCGCCCGCGCGGCACATCTTGATCCCGTTGTACTGCGCGGGATTGTGGCTGGCGGTGAACATCGCGCCGGGAAGGTTCAGGCTGCCACTGGCGAAGTAGAGCTCGTCGGTGGAGGCCAGGCCGATCAGCGTGACGTCCGCGCCCTGGCTTGCGGCGCCGGCGGCGAACGCGCCGGACAACTCCGGCGAGGACGGGCGCATGTCCCAGCCGATCACGATCGCATCGGCCTCGGTGACCCGTACGAACGCCGCGCCCAGTGCCCGCGCGGTGTCGGCGTCCAATTGGTCGGGGACCACGCCCCGCACGTCGTACGCCTTCACGATCTGGGAGAGGTCACGCACCCGAAGACTCCACTCGCTCGGCCGCGGTCCCGAAACGCCGCGGCAATGGCCCTGACCGTCGACCCCTGCCCCGCGGACGACGCATCAGACCCTATCGGCCGGCGGTCAGCTCTCGGGTGAGCGCAGAACGCGCAGGTGGCCGCGTCGACCGGCCTCGGGTCGGCCGTCCCGGTCCGGCGGTTCGGGCGCCGGCCGCGGGGGCTGCGGCGGGCGGGCGGCCTCGCGCACGGCGTTGGCCAGCGCCTCCAGGTCGTCACTGCTGGGCTTGCCCGCGCTCGGATCCGGCGCGAGGCGCACGACATCCCAGCCACGCGGCGCGGTCAGCCGCTCCGAGTGCTCGGCGCACAGGTCGTAGCAATGGGGCTCGGCGTAGGTCGCGAGAGGGCCCAGGACGGCCGTGGAGTCCGCGTAGACGTACGTCAACGTGGCGACTGCGGTTCGGCCGCAGGCGGTCCGCGAACAGCGACGTACAGGGCTCACGACGATGGACGGTACCGCAAGCGGACCGAACCCGCGTCGTATCCGGGTGCGGTGTGACTCACGTGTCGCTCCTCACAGGGTGCGGGCGACGTCTCGCACCGCCGTTCGGCCCCCGGCGCGCACCCGAACCGGGGCCGCGTGGACCGATCCGGATCCGGCCGTCAGGCCCTAAGCTCGTCCCGTGCACAACGAGCACTCGGTCCCCTCTTCTCCTCGTGAGCGTGACCGGCGGCGCCGTAGTCGGCGCGACCGGCACGGCCGCGGCATGCGCGGCCCGCTCGCCCCGCCCCCCGTGCCGATCGCGCTCACCCGCGCGCAGCGGTTCGACGACCTCGCCGCCGATGTCGTCGAACGGCTCGCCAAGCGCTGGCCGCAATTGGAGGAGGTCCGCTTCGCGGTCCTGGACGTGCCCGAGGCCGAGACGGCGGTGAACGGCGACGAGGCGGTGGCGCTGGGCCGGCTGGTGCCGGCGACCAAGGGCGTCCCGGCGACGATCATCCTGTACCGCCGCCCGCTGGAGCTGCGCGCGGAGGGCCGGACCGAGCTGGAGATGCTGGTCAACGACGTGCTCGTGGAGCAGGTCGCCGATCTGCTGGGGATGGATCCGGACACCATCGACCCCGACGACTGAGCGGCCCGCGACGCAGCGGCCCGGGTCCCCTTCGCGGGGCCCGGGCCGT
The DNA here is from genome assembly GCF_044458105.1 of Embleya sp. NPDC050493. Taxonomy (NCBI): domain Bacteria; kingdom Bacillati; phylum Actinomycetota; class Actinomycetes; order Kitasatosporales; family Streptomycetaceae; genus Embleya; species Embleya sp. NPDC050493. Next base: position 141,331 of record NZ_JBITHP010000027.1, on the reverse strand, counting down.
GTCGTTTCCGTCGCGCCGCGGCGCTACTTCTGCGGGACCAGCAGGGACAGGTCCTCGTGCGCGTTGGGCACCACGACGGTTTCCACGGTCGGCACGAACGGCTGCACCGTGAACGCCGCGGCCTTGCCCATCGTCTCGGTGATCGTGCGTGCCGCGTGCACCGGCTGCGAGCCCGGCTGTGCCTCGGCGATCACCGCGAACCGGGCGGCGCCGGCGGGCACCGGAGCGGGCACCTGGACCGTGGTGCCGGCGGGTACCTCCACGTCCGCGGACACCGGCTCGCCCTTGTCGCCGATCGAGGTGAGCTTGACCTTGGCCGGGCCCTTGGGCGCGGTGAGCGAGATCGTGGTCGCGACCGCGCCGCCGGAGCGGTTCTCGGCGACCACCGCGCGCCCGGTGAGTTCGGGGCCGGCGGCCAGGAAGGCCACCTCCGCGTCCGCTCCGCTGCCCTGCACCACCCGGACGCCGGCGATGATGTCCGCGCGCCCGGCGGTCAGCCGCAGCGCGCCCGCGTCACCCCGGGTAACCGGGCCGAGGTCGACCACCGTCAGCTTGTTGCCCTTGACCTCGGTGCTCTCGTGCTCGACCGGCCTGAAGGTGTTCACCTTGCCGGCCACGGACACCTGGACGTCGGTGCTCTCACCGCTCGGCGAGAGCAACATCAGCTGCACGTTGCCCGCCTCGCCGGCGATCGCGGGCAGGCCGGCGATCACCAGGTTGCGGCCCGGGGCCCCGGCCGAGGGCAGCCAGTCGGTGCCCACCGCGCCCTCCTGGTCCCGGATCGCCGCGCCGACCCGGCCGGTGCGGGCGATCACGTGCACCGCCACGCCCGGGAAGACCGCGCTCGGGTTGAGCGTGCGCAGCATCAGCGGCAGCGTCGCGCCCGGTGCCAGGGTCAGCCCGCGGCCCGCCTCGGCGTCGATCGGGCCGTTCGGTCCGAACAGTTCCACGTCGACGACGGCCGGCGTGTCCTTGCTGTTGGACAGGTACAGGTAGGCGTCGCGGTTCTCCGCGGTGGAGGTACCCACGAACCAGCGGTCGGTGGTCGGCGCCTCGCAGGCCACACCGGCCAGGCCGCGGCCGGCACCGCTGGGCACGCGGGTGACCGCGCCGGCCGAGAAGCCCGGCGCGAACGCCCCGGCGGCGTTGCCCACGAGCGGCGGGACGTCGACGTTGTCCACGCCGAAGCTCGCGAGCTTGCCCGGGGCCTCGATCCTGGTGCGCACCTTGGTCCGGTCGCCGAGGTCGACGATGCTCGCCTCCCCGCCGCCCGCCGTGTTCGCCGCGGGCGGGGTCAGCGCGCTGATCGCCGTCGAACTGCCGGGAAGCTCCCGGATGTTCGGGCAGCTCAGCTCGGCCTGTTGCATCGGCACCCGACTCGCCGCCGGCGGCGGCGCGGCCTTGCTCTCGGTCGGGCGGGTCACGATCGCCAGGCCGACGACCGCGGCCAGCAGCGCGACGACGACGGCCAGGGAGAGGGTGGTGCGCTTCACGGGCGATCTCCCTGCGAGGGCGGCGGCCACGGTTGGTCACCCGGGCTCGGCTCGGGTGGCCATCCGCCGCCGTCCGGGTAGGCGTTCGGGTCGTACTGCGGCGCGGGCACCACGTTGCCGTACTCGTCGTGGACGGGGTGCTGCGGCTGGGGCGGGACCCAGCCGTAGGAGCCGGCCGCGTCCGATCCCTCCGGGGCGCCCGGCGGGGCCGCGGCGCCCTGGTCGTACTGGTAGCCCTGGTAGTCCGGGTAGCCCTGGTACTCCTGCCCGTAGCCCTGCTGCGGGTACTGCTCGTAGGCCGGCGTCGCGGCGCCGTCGTAGGACGCCCCGTTCCAGGCCTCCACCGGCACCGGCGACTCGGCCGGGTCGGTGCGCTGTTCGGGGAAGCCGAACGCGTCCGGGGCGCCGGCGGCCGAAGCGACCGGTACCGCCTCCGGGGCCGGCGCCGACTCCTCCGCCTCGGCCTTGGCCCGGCGGGCGCGTCGCCCGGTGCCCTCGCCGACGGCGGGGGCCGGACCGGCGCTGTCCGGCAGGTCGTCGTCGGTGCCGCGCCTGCGGGCGGGCAGCGCCATGACGAACACGACGAACACCAGGACGCCCTGGACGAGCAGCCAGATGCCGTGTCCGCCGGACGTGTGGGTGAGTTCGAGCCGGCCCGCCTCGGGGCGCAGTTCGAAGCCCTGCGCCCAGCCGTCCAGCGTGCGGGCGGTCAACTTCTTCCCGCCCTGGGTGGCCTGCCATCCCGAGTCGGCGCGTTCCGCGAGCCGCAGGATCCGACCCTGCGGGCCGGCCTCGATCCGGGTGGACACGCCCGCACGGGTGGAGGGGATCGCCACGCTGCGACCGTCGGGGTCGACGATCAGCGCGCGGCCGACCGGGTATTGCAGGCGCCACAGGGTCGCGCCCTGGGTGGCGCCGACCCGGGCCAGGCCCGGCGTGCCGTCGAGACGGGCGGTCAACTCACTGCCCACCGGGGGCTTGAGCTGGACGAACTCGATGCCGTACGGGGCGAGCATGCTCGCGGTCGCGCCGCCGCCACCGGAGAGCAGTTTGCCCAGGAACGCGTCGAACTGTCGGTAGGTGGACGCCTTGGGCGCCAACTCGGCGTCGCCGAGCACCGGGCCCGCGCCGCGCACGACCGTGTAGGTGACGTTGCCCGGTTCGGGCGACGTCAGCACCAGGGTGCGCGGGTGCCTCGACCCGGTGGCCTCCTCGGCCACGAACGCGGGCACCACGACCGGGTCGCGCCGCTCCAGCGGCCCGTTCGCGCCCTGCCACAGCCAGACCCCGGCCGCCGCGAGCGGGGTGACCCCGGCCACCACGGCCAACACCACCGCGGTGGGCTGCCGCCAGCCGAAGCTGCCGGCCGCGACCCGGGTCCGGGCGTCCTCGGCGCCGACCATCGCGGCGGCGACGTAGCCGAGCGCGATCAGCACCACGGCCGCGCCGGGCCAGGCGGGCGCCTTGTCGCCGGTGGCCTCGACGGTGAGTTCGACGTGGCTGACCACGACCGCGAGGACCAGGCCGACCACGGCCACTGCCCACGCGCCCAGCACCGCCGTGCGACGCGAATCGCGCAACAGCGCGGCCAGCGCCGCCAGGAGCAGTGCACCGGTGAGCCACATCGGCAGCGTCCCGGGACCGCCCGGGTCCAGGAGCAGCAGACCGACCGGGCTGGTGCCCTTCTCGGCCAGCGCGTCGCCGGCCAACCCGGGTTCGGTCAAAAACAGCGTGGGCTTGCCCGCCAGGGCCAGGGTCCACGGGCCGAGCAGTACGAGCGGGGTGCCGAGCACGACACCGATCCGCACCAGCAGGCCCATCCCCGGACGCGGGCCGAGCAGTCCGGCGAAGGACGCCCCGACGGCGATCAGCGCGAGCAGCAGCACCGCGAGCCACAACAGCGGGGTGAACGCCGCCGCGACGGCCAGGGCCAGACCGGTGGCCCAGGCCGCGCGCATGGACGGCTTCAGGTCGCCGGCACCGAGCACCTGGGCAGCGCCGCGCGCGACCACGGGAGCCAGCACGAGCGCGACCGCGGTGCCGATCCGGCCGGAGGCGATCGCGCCGGTGGCCACGGGGGTCAGCGCGTACACGGCCGCGCCCCACACCCGTACGCCGGGCGCGGACACCAGGCGGCGTGCGCACAGGTAGGCGCTGATCCCGGCGAACGGGACGCTGCCGATCAGCAGCACCGCGACCGCGGTGCCGGCCTTGCCCAGCAGCAGGGTCGCGAACGCGGCCAGCGCCCCGACGTAGGGCGGTGCGCTCGCCGCCTCGCCGAAGCCGACGCCGTGCCACGTGTCGCGGTAGCGGTGCCACAGGTCCGCCGCGCCCTCGGGCGGGGGCAGCAGGGCGCCGCCGAACAGGCTGCCGCCGCCGAGCAACGAGCGGGCGGCGAACAGGGTGATCAGGATGAGTGCGACGGCCAGCGAGAGCCCGGGGCGGCGCATCAGCATGCGCAGCTTGACGAAGCTCTCCGTGTCGAGCGACTCGGCGTCCTCGTCGACCGGGCCCGATTCCGCGCTGCTGTGTCGACCGGACCGGGTCTCCGGCTCCTCGCTTCGCCGCAGGTTGCCCAGCAGACCCTCGGCGGCGTGCCGCACGGTGGCGGCGCGGCTGGGGAACAGGTCGCCCAGGTCCTTGTCGGACGTGGTGCGGGTGCGGGCCCGGGCGCGGCGTGCGGACAGGAACGCACCGGGACGCAGCAACACCGTCATGGTGCCGAGCAGTTCGTCCAGGGCCATGCCGGGCAACTTGCCGAGCAGGTAGCCCAGGCTGCGGAACAGGCCACCGAACAACAGCCGGAACCACAGCAGCGGCCAGCCGGCGCCGGTGGTGTTGGCCAGCAGGGTGAAGGCGGCCCCCGCCCGGTCCACCCGGTGTGGGCGGTTCGCCGCGACGTCGATCGGCCGGCGCTCGCGCGTGGCCGCCTCGGCGTGCTGCACCACCGCGTCCGGCACGATCACCACGCGGTGGCCGGCGGCGTTGACCCGCCAGCCGAAGTCGGTGTCGTCGCGCGAGAGCGGCAGGCGCGGGTCGAAGCCGCCCAGGCCCTCCCACACGTCGCGGCGTACCAGCATGCCCGCGCTGGAGACCGAGAGCACGCCGCGGACCGCGTCGTGCTGGCCCTGGTCCTGTTCGCGGCGCTCCAGGCCGGTCCAGCGCCGGCCGCTGCCGGTGAGCGTGGTGCCGACTTCGAGGAGTTGCCTGCGGTCGTACCAACTGCGCACCTTGGGACCGAGCACGGCCGCGGAGGGCAGTTCGTCGGCGGCACGCAGCAGCAGGTGCAGCGCGTCGGGTGCGGGCTCGCTGTCGTCGTGCAGGAGCCACAGCCACTCGACCGGTTCGGTCGACCGCGGCGGGCGGTCCTGATCGGTGTCGCCGTACGGGTCCGACGCGTCGTACGCGTCGATCCGGTAGGGCAGGGACGCGGGGTCGAGGTGCGGCGCGGCACGCAGGGCTTCACTCACGGCGGCACCGAACGCGGTCCGTCGCTCGGCATGCAGCACCGAGCCCTGACCGAGCGCGTCCTCCAGCAGACCGGCCGAGGCGTCGGTACTGCCGGTGTCGACCGCGACGACGCGCTGGACCGGGCGCTCCTGACCGAGCAGGCCGGTCAGAGTGCCGGGCAACCAGCGTGCCCCGTCGTGGGCGACGAGGATCGCGGTGACGATGTGCCGTGGAAAAGCCGGAGCTTGCGCGTATGCCGACTGATGGCTGAAAAGTGACATCGAGTGCGGGGACCCCGGGGGGCTCGAAGCGGCGTGGTACCAGCGGTCCGGCATCCGGCCGAACGGCCAACACACTACGCGACGGGCAACCCGCGCCCGCTCTGCTCGGGTCGGGGCCTCGGCCGGCGACCGTCAGCGGGCGACGGTCAGACGGCCGCCTTCTTGAGCCGGCGCCGTTCGCGCTCGGACAGTCCGCCCCAGATCCCGAAGCGCTCGTCGTTGGCCAGCGCGTATTCCAGGCACTCGTCGCGCACCTCGCACGCCAGGCAGACCTTCTTGGCCTCCCGCGTCGAGCCGCCCTTCTCCGGGAAGAAGGACTCGGGGTCGGTCTGCGCGCACAGTGCGCGCTCCTGCCAACCGAGCTCCTCCTCCTCGCTCTCGCCGTCGGCGACCAGTAGCTGGAACAGCTCGCCCATCGCGTGCCTCCTCGACCCGTTTTTGCGTCCCCGTGATTAAGCCGTTACCGGTAACGGTTCACGACGTGTGTGAAATTACAAGCGCGTCGTTGCTGCGACGTCAAGCCGGGCTCTGCTATTAGGGCGGGGATTCACTCCCCGGGACCACAGCAATCCGGATTGACCACATAAATGGACAGATCCGGACAAGGACTGCGTTGCGCGATCGCCTCGACGTTCCGGGCGGGGAGCGTACCGGCGGGAGGCGCGACGACATTCGATGCCAACCCGTGATGACCTCTGCAATGGACTACGCCTCACACCGTCCGCGCAGTTCCCGGGACGGGCCCGAAAACCGCGATGATGACCGAGGTCACATGTCGGGGTCGCTCGTCGAGGTCGCCCGAAAATGGGCCTCCCCGTGCCCCGCGGGCTTCAATCCCTTCCCCGGATTCCTCACCCGAATCGGGCAGCGGGCATCCGATTCGGTGACGACCGGCGCCCGGCGGACCGTGGCGAGTTGACACGGCCACCCCGTAGACGGTCTTCTTTTCCCATGTCCGCACGCTGCAGCCGGTACCGGAGTCGTCCTGTCGACGTCCGTCGGGTGTTCAGCGCGCTGTGTCCGCCGTGCGACCACGTGTACAGCTGTTGTCCGGGCTGTATCGCCTGAGGACGCCTTTCGGCAGTCCTCCGCGCAAGCGGCGGCACTCTTTTCCCCCTTTTATCGGCACGGCCGTCTCATTCGGCCGATTGTCCGTTCGGGTTGCTGTCGGCCGCTCGCGTGTTCGCTTTCGATCCGCCGCGTTCGCCTGATCCGCCGCGCCAGCCATATCGCGCAGACATCCCGAAGGACTTTCCCTATGTCCAGCGACATCACCGTCGCCGGCGACCCGCTCGCCGCCCCCGCCGTGCTCGCCCTTCCCGCCGCTCCCCCCGTGCGTCCGGCCGTCGCCCGGCTCGCCGCGCTCGCCCGGCAGCATGCCGGCCGGGTGGCGACCGAACTCGACCAGGTCCGCTACGACCCGATCTCCCGCTGGTACAAGCGGCTCGCCGCGACCGAGGACATGGAGGTCTGGCTGCTGAGCTGGCTGCCCGGCCAGGGCACCGGGCTGCACGATCACGGCGGCTCGTCCGGCGTGTTCACCGTGGTCTCGGGCGAACTGCACGAGCGCTCCCTGGTGGTCACCCCGCTGCGTCGGGCCGGTGCCCGCGAACGGGTGCTCACCGCCGGCGCGACCCGCGTATTCGGGCCGACCTACGTGCACGAGGTGACCAACATGGGCACCGAGCCGGCGATCAGCGTGCATGTGTACACCCCTCGGCTGGACTCGATGAACCTCTACGACGCCGGCGAGAACATCGCGCGGCCGAGCTTCGAGCCGCTGCGCCGGGTCGGCGTCGAGCGTTCGGGAGACCAGTGGTGAGCGCCGTCGACCGACTTCTGGACCAGGCCCGGGCCAGGCTCGTGCGGGTGACCCCCGAGCAGGCGCACGCCGCGTTCCACGACGGCGCGGTGCTGGTGGACACCCGACCCGACTTCCAGCGCGACGCCGACGGCGCGATCCCGGGCGCGTTGGTGATCGAACGCAATCACCTGGAATGGCGCTTCGATCCCGAGGGCGAGGCGCGGCTGCCCGAGGCCACCGGCTACGACCTGCGCGTGGTCGTGTTGTGCGACGAGGGCTACGCGTCCAGTCTCGCCGCGGCGTCGCTGGTGGACCTGGGGCTGTCCGAGGCGACCGACCTGATCGGCGGCTTCCAGGCCTGGAAGGCGGCGGGCCTGCCGGTGGTGCCGTCCGCGGGCCGCAGCCGTCGGCAGAGCGCCGCGCCGAGCACGAGCAGCAGCGCCGCGCCGTAGCCGAGTTGGTGGGTGGCCCGGACCTGCCCGGCGCTCAACTCCAGCCCCCAGGTGAGGTACAGGGCATATCCCGCCGGCCCGAGCGCGAGCCATTCCGGGCGTCGCCCGTCCAGCGCCACGAGCGCGACCACGAGCAGCGTGTACCAGGGGTAGGCCGGGGTCAGCACGAACAGCATGCCGCCGGTCAGCGTGAGTGCGGCCCGCCACGGGCGATCCGGGTCGGCGCGGGCCGCCACCACGACGGCGAGCACGATCAGCACGAGCACGCCCGCGTACGGCGTGAGGCCGGTCGGCAGCACCAGGCCGAGCAGGCCGAAGCGCGCGCCGTCGTCGTAGCGTTCCTCCTCCAGGTAGCCGGGCAGATAGCCGAGCACGGCGGGCCCGACCGCGAGCACGTGCGGCAGGTAGACCAGCAGCACGGTGAGCCCGGCCGAGCCGAGCAGCCGCACCGGCGCCCGACGCAGGCCGCCGACCAGGGCCGCGGCGGGGAACATCTTGGTCGCGACGGCGCCGCCGAGCAGCACGCCGCCCAGGATCGGCCGGCGGCCGGCGATCGCGGCCACGCCGAGCACCATGAGCAGCACGCCCAGCACGTCCACGTGCGCGTTGTTGCCCGCCTCCAGCGCGACCATCGGACACCAGGCCCACCACACCGCGTGCCTGGGGTCGCGGCCGAACCGGCGCAGCACCACGAGCAGCGCGACGGTCACCAGGATCGCCAGCAACGCGGCGGCGGCCTGGACCGGTTCGCGCCGGCCGGACGGGGTGACGGCGTGCACGAGCCAGTAGTAGCCCTCGGCCACCGGCGGATAAATGGTGTGCACCTCGGGCCGGTTGATCCGGGTGCACGAGCCGTCGGGCAGCGGGTGCCTGAACCAACCGGTGCACTCGCCCTTCGGGAACAGCCAGTCGTCGCGGAAGCCGGCCACCTCCGGATCGGCCGGCGCGTGCGCGTAGGGCGAGCGGCCCGCCGCCTGGACCCGCCCGTCGAACGCGTAGCGGTAGGCGTCGTCGCTGGTCCGCGGCGGCGCGCCGGCGGCCAGTACGGGCAGCGCGACCGCCCCGACCAGGATCAGCACCACCGCCCGACGCACCGGCAGCCGCCGCACGAGGAAGGCGGCCGGCACGAACAGCGCCCAGGCGGCGCCATACACGACGTACACGCCGGCGCTGCCGGGGTGCGTCCACGGGCCGTGCACCGCGTAGCCGACGGCGCCGGCGAGGGCGAGTCCGGTGGTGGTGGCCGCGATGGTGAGTGTGGTGGTGAGTGCGGTGCGGGCGGGTGGCGTTCCGGTGCCGGAGGGCTCCGTGCCCGGGGGCTCCGTGCTGGGTGACATGGCGTGAGTCTGGCCGCGGTGGTGTCGTTTTCGGGGCATCCCGGGCCGACCGTCAGCACTCCGTAAGGCGGTCAATGAGGGCCGGCGGCGGGTTTTCGGCGTTGGCTGGACGCATGAAGCTCGACATCCGCTTGCCGGATCCACCTGCCGCTCTGCGGCGCGGTCCCCTCCGAGCCGGCGCGTTCCGCGGCGCACTGCACGATCCGCGTACGGTCGTGGCGGTCGGCCGGTTGCTCGGCCTCGCCTTCCTGATCTGTTTCCTGACCGGTCTGTTCAGTCATCTCCTGCAACATCAGCCGCACTGGCTCGCGCTGCCGTCCCGGCCGGTGTGGGGGTATCGGGTCACCCAGGGGCTGCACGTGGCGATCGGGATCGCGGCGGTGCCGCTGCTCCTGGTGAAGCTGTGGGTGGTCTATCCGCGGCTGTTCGCCTGGCCGCCGGCGAGGTCCGTCGGGCACGCGCTGGAGCGGTTGTCCATCGCGGTGCTGATGATGGCGGCGATCTTCGAACTGGTCACCGGGCTGCTGAACGTCGTGCAGTGGTACCCGTGGCCGTTCCCGTTCGTGCCGGCGCACTACTGGATCGGGTGGGTGGCGGGCGGGGCGGTCACGCTGCACGTCGCGGTGAAACTGCCGCTGATCGTGGCGCACTGGCGGCGTCCCCGCGGTACGCCGGCCGCGGTCGAAGGGCCGAGCCGCCGCGGGCTGTTCACCGTGCTCGGCGCCGGAGTGGGCGTGGTCACGCTGGCCACGGTGGGGCAGACGGTGACTCCGCTGGGGCGGGTCTCGGTGCTGGCGCCGCGGCGGGCGGACATCGGCCCACAGGGCCTGCCGGTGAACCGAACGGCGGCCGCGGCGGGCGTGTTGACGGCGGTCCGCGATCCGGCGTGGCGGCTGGAGGTGCTCGGGCCGCGCCCGTTCGCGCTGACCCGGGCCGAGCTGTCGGCGATGCCGCAGCACGAGGCCACCCTGCCGATCACGTGCGTCGAGGGGTGGAGTGCGTCGGCGCACTGGTCGGGGGTGCGGATCCGGGACCTGATGGCGCGGGCGGGCGCGCCGCCGGGCGCCCGGCTGCGGGTGTTCTCGCACGAGCGATTCAGTCCGTACTCGGTGATGGACATGCCGGACGAGTGGGCCCGCGACTCGCTGACCCTGCTGGCGCTGATGCTGGACGGCGCGCCGCTGGCCGAGGACCACGGGTACCCGGCCCGGATCATCGCGCCGAACCGGCCGGGCGTGCTCCAGACGAAGTGGGTCACCCGGATGGAGGTGCTGGGATGAGTACGGCGATCGCGCCCGAGCCGGTCGCGCCACGAACCGGGCCGGTGATGCGTGCCGTTCGGCTCGTGCTGGGCGCCGCCGGGTCGGCCGGCATCGGGTGGGGCGTGGCCGGCGCCTGGGACGACCCGTTCCTGACCGAGCGGGTGGGTCTGGCCGAGTGGCTGATCGGCGGACTGCTGCTGCACGACGCGGTGTTCGCGGTCGTGGTGTTCGCGGTCGGTGCGACGGCGATGCGGCTGCGGCGCGGCCCGGCGCCATGGGTGCGGCGAACCGTGCTGGGCGGCCTGGCGGTGGGCGTGGCGGGCACGCTGATCGCCCTCCCGGCACTGCTGCGCCCGCTGCCTACGCAGAACCCGTCGGTGTTGCCGCTGGACTACGGACGGGGATTGGCCATCGTGTGGGCGGCGGTGTGGGTGGGGGTGGGGGTCGTATTGGTGGTGCGGGGGCGGCGGGGCAAGTAAAGGGGCGGGCGCGCGAGCACGCCGACACGGGCGCGGCCCCGGTGTCGGCGCCGTAGCGGCTGTGCAGCCCGGCGCGGTACGACCGACCCGACCGTGGCCGCGTAGCGGACAGGCAGCCGGTCGGGGTCGGGCAGCCAACACGCAGCGGCCGACCCGACCCGACCCACCGGGCGCTCCGCGCCCCGGTGACCTCGACACGCGCCGGGTCCGCGCGGCCGATGTGCGTCAAACCCCGAATCAGCCCCGGTCAGGCCCGGGACAACGCGGCGAAGGTGCGGCTCGGGCCGGCCCAGGCGTCGGTCATGGTGAAGCGGTGGGCGTGGGCGAGGGTGCGTAGCGCGGGAGTGCCGACGCGGGCCCAGCGGAAGGCGCTGCTCCGGCCGCCGCGGTCGTTTTCGACGCGGGCGGCGAAGCGTTCGTGTACGTCCTGCGGGTCGGTCTCCACCACGAGCAGGCCGCCGGGGGCCAGCAGGCCGTGGACGCGGTCGAGCAGCCGGCCCGGATCGCCGCCGATGCCGATGTTGCCGTCGGCGAGGAGGGCGGCGGCCCAGCGGCCCTCACCGGGCAGTGGCTCGAATACCGAGCGGCACAGCGCGGTGGCCCCGGCGGCCAGGGCCCGGGCGACGGCGGCCGGCACCGGGTCGACACCGAGGGCGGCCACCCCTCGGCGACCGAGTGCCGCGGCCAGCCGACCCGGGCCGCAGCCGATGTCCAGGGTGGGGCCGGTACAGCGGGCCAGCATGGTGTCGTCGGCGGCGTCCGGTTCGGCGCACCAGCGGGAGAGTTCCAGGCGTTGCCGGCGGCGGCCGTGTCGGCGCAGGTACAGCGCTCCCCCGTCGCGCAGCGCGATCGTGTACGGGTCGGCCGGAACGCCCGCGGCGAGTTCGGCCCGAGCACCCGGCGCGAGGTCCGCCGCAGCGCCGGGCGTAAGTTCGGCCGGAGCGCCCGGGGCAAGGTCGGTCGGGTGGTCGGGGTCGCGGACCAGGGTCATGCGTACACCTCGCCGCCGAGCAGCGCACGGGCCACGCCGGCGCAGTGGGTGCCCGGGATGTCGCGGGTGACGGCGGCCAGGTCGGCGACCGTGTCGATGTCGGTGAGCGTGGGCAGGTCGCGTACGGTCAGCCCGGCGGCGAGCAGTCGGGCCCGCTGGATCGCGCCGGTCCGCGGCATCGACATCGGCACCCCGGGAAACACCGACGGGTCGGGCTCGCGCAGTGCGATCGCCCAGAACCCGCCGTCGGTCGCCGGACCGAACCACGCGTCGGCGGCCGACCAGTCCACGGTCAGCAATTCGGGCGTGATCTGTGGGGTGTCCATGCCGACCAGCAGGGTCGGCCCGGTACAGCCGGCGAACGCGGCGGCCAGGCGCAGGTCGAGGCCGCCGGCCCCCTGCGGCACCACGTCGAAGCCGGCCGGCAACCACGGCCCGGGTTCGCCGGCGAGCACCAGGACGCGGCGGTGCGCGGGCGTGGCGAGTACGGCCGCGAGCGTGTCGGTGAGCGCGGCCTCGGCCACCGCCGCGGCCTGGTCCGCGGTCAGCGGCGGGGTCAGCCGGGTCTTGACCCGACCGGGCAGCGGCGCCTTGGCGATCACCACGAGGGTGCTCATGCGGGCCGCCCCGCACGGGCGAGCACGGCGCTCATGTCCCGGACCGCGGTGACCGTGCCCCGGACCGTGCCGGTGACCTTGGAGCGACCGGAGCGGGGCAGGTAGCGCACGTCCACCTCGGCGATCCGCCAACCGGCGTCGGCGGCGCGCACCACGGTCTCCAGCGGGTAGCCGGAGCGGCGGTCCGCGACCGCCAGCGCGAGCAGTTCGGCGCGCCGGGCGGCCCGCATCGGCCCCAGGTCGTGCAGCCGCGCACCGGTGCGCCGGCGCAGGCGGCGGGCCAGCACCAGGTTGGCCAGGCGTGCGTGCGGCGGCCACGCGCCGAGGGTCTGCGGGCGGCGGCGACCGAGCACCAGGTCCGCGCCGCCGGCGAGCACGGGGCCGGCCACCTCGGGCAGCTGCCCGGGGTCCAGCGACGCGTCGCAGTCGCAGAAGCACACGATCGGCGCGGTCGCCGCGAGCAGCCCGGCGTGACAGGCCGCGCCGAAGCCGCGGCGCTCCTCGGCCACCACGCGGGCGCCGAGCGACCGGGCCAGTTCGGCCGAGCCGTCGCGCGAGCCGTTGTCCACGACGATGGGGCGATATCCGGCCGGCATCCGGGCGAGCACCCACGGGAGCGCGTCGGCCTCGTCGAGGCACGGCAGCACGACGTCCACAAGATGCTCGGCGGGATGCGCTGAAGAGGCGTCCATGCGGCTCACGCTAGGTATGCGCGGGCCGCATACCCAGGCTTGACGTGCTTACGGAGTGCTGACGTCGCGGCGATACGGCCGTGTGGGTTACGGCCCCCTTACGGATCGACCTCCCGCCGGAATCGTCCCTCTTCGCGCACCTACACTCGCCGGCATGAAGGTGCTCGTCGTCGACGACGACCCGACCGTGGCCGAGGTCGTCGTCGGTTATCTCGAACGCGCGGGGTTCAGTACGGCACACGCCGCCGACGGGCCCACCGCGCTCGATCTGGCGTTCGCCGAGATGCCCGATCTGGTGGTGCTCGACCTGATGTTGCCGGGCATGGACGGGCTGGACGTCTGCCGACGGTTGCGCGAGCGCGGCCCGGTGCCGGTGGTGATGCTGACCGCGCTGGGCGACGAGGGCGACCGGGTGCTCGGCCTCGAGGTCGGCGCGGACGACTACGTCACCAAGCCGTTCAGCCCCCGGGAACTCGTCCTGCGGGTGCAGTCCGTGCTGCGCCGGGTCGCGGTGCCGGCTCCGCCGTCGCCGGTGCCCTCGGTGCTGCGGCACGCGGACCTGGAGATGAATGTCGCCGCCCACCGGGTGCTTCGCGCCGGCCGTGAACTCTCGCTCACCGCACGAGAGTTCGACCTGCTGGGCTTCTTCCTCGGCAATCCGGGCCGGGCCTTTTCCCGGGACGAGCTGATGCGCCGGGTCTGGGGCTGGGAGTTCGGCGACCAGTCCACGGTGACCGTGCATGTACGGCGGCTGCGGGAGAAGATCGAGGACGACCCGGCCGCGCCCCGGCTCCTGGTGACCGTGTGGGGCGTGGGCTACCGGCTGGAGGTCGAACCCGAGTGCCCGTGAAGGATTTTGCGCTGATCTGCCTGATCGCGGCGGGCAGCGGGCTCGGGGTCACCCTGCTCGGCCTGCTCGGCCTGCGCGCGCTGCGCAATCGTTCGCTCTCGGTCGCCTTGGCCGCGATGTCGGTGGTGACCATAGCCGGCATGGCCGCGGGTACGGTCGGGGTCTCCCAGGCGATGCTGCTCTCCTCGCACGACCTGACCGTGGTGATGGTGGTCTGCGCGGTCTCGGCTGTGCTCGCGATCGGCGTGGCGATGCTGCTCGGCCGCCCGGTGGTGGCCGACGTCCGAGCCCTGCGCGGCACCGCGCGAGCACTCGGCGGCGGCCCGCCCGGACCGCCGCGCCGAGTCTCCGCCGTGGTGGAACTTGCGGAGCTGGGACGCGAGTTGGAGCGGGCCGGCGTACAACTGAGCGAATCCCGGGAGCGCGAGCGGGCGGTCGAGCACGCCCGACGCGAGCTGATCGCGTGGATCTCGCACGACCTGCGCACGCCGCTCGCGGGTCTGCGGGCGATGGCCGAAGCGCTGGAGGACGGGCTGCCGGAGGATCCGGCGCGCTATCACCGGCGGATCAGGACCGAGGTGGATCGGCTCAGCGGGATGGTGGACGACCTGTTCGAGTTGTCCCGGATCCAGGCGGGCGCCCTGAAGCTGACCCTGGCCCGGGTCTCGCTCTACGACCTGGTGGCGGACGCGATGGCCGGTACCGAGGAATTGGCCCGATCCTGCTCGGTCCGGGTGGCGGGCGAGGACATCGTCGCGGTGCCGGTCCGGGTGGACGGCCGCGAGATGTCCCGGGCGATCACGAACCTCCTGGTCAACGCGATCCGGCACACCCCCTCGGACGGCACGGTCGCGGTCGGGGTGAGCACCGCCGAGGGCGAGGTCGTGGTCTCGGTCACCGACGCGTGCGGCGGCATCCCGGAGGAGGACCTCCCCCGAGTCTTCGACACCGGCTGGCGCGGCACCCACGCCCGCACCCCGGCCCCCGGCGGCGGCGCGGGACTGGGCCTGGCCATCGTCCGCGGCATCGTCGAGGCCCACTCGGGCCGAGTCGGCGTGGCGAACACGGGAATGGGCTGCCGCTTCGAGGTGAGGCTGCCGGCGGGGTGAGGTGTCGGTGCGTCGGGGGCGACACCGGCGGTTCGCGACGGCCGTCGGGGGTCATGCCTGGGCGAACTCCGCCATGCCGTGCGTGAATTCGATCGTGGCCTGCCAGCCGAGTTCGCTCTCCAGGCGGCCGGCCGAGGCGGTGATGTGCCGGACGTCGCCCAGGCGGTATTCGGCCGTCGTGATCGGAGCCGGGCCGGCGTGCGCCTCGGACAGGGCCCTGGCCATTTCGCCCACCGTGTGCGGGACGCCGGTGGCGACGTTGTAGGCGCGAAAGCCGTGGCCGGAGCGGTCCAGCGCGGCCAGATTGGCGGTGGCCACGTCGCGGACGTGGACGAAGTCGCGGCGTTGACCGCCGTCTTCGTACACCCGCGGGGGCAGACCGGCACGCAGCATCGAGCGGAAGATCGCGGCGACGCCGGCGTACGGGGTGTCCAGCGGCATCCTCGGGCCGTAGACGTTGTGGTAGCGCAGCGCCGTGGCCACGCCGCCGGTGGCCCGGGCCCAGGCGCTCGCCAGGTGCTCCTGGGCGAGCTTGGTCGCGGCGTACACGTTGCGCGGGTCGGGCGCCGCCTCCTCGCAGATCCGGCCGGGCGTCACCGCCCGCCCGCACAGCGGGCAGGGCGGCTCGAAGCGGCCGGCCATCAGCGCCTCGACCGGCCGCGGACCCGGCACCACCTCGCCGTGCTCGGCGCAGTGGCCCAGCCCCTCGCCGTAGACGACCATCGAACTCGCCAGCACCAGGCGGCCGATACCCGCCCGTGCCATGGCGGCGAGCAGCACCGCGGTGCCCAGGTCGTTGCAGCCGACGTAGTCCGGCGCATCGTTCAGGTCCAGGCCCAAGCCGACCTTGGCGGCCTGATGGCAGACCGCGTCGATCCCGACCAACGCCCGGTCCACGACCGCCGGATCACGCACATCGCCCTGTACCGCGTCCACGTCCTCGACCGGCACCAGGTCGAGCACCCGCACTTCGTGTCCGGCTTCGGTCAGGCATTCGACGACGTGCGTTCCGATGAACCCGGCGCCGCCGGTAACCAGGATTCTCATACCCCGACGCTAGGCCGACGCCGACCCCCCGACCCCCCGACCCACGCCGACGTCACCCTTCCGTAAGACCTACTCCCCCAGGCGCCACCCTTCGCCCACCTCGACACAGCTCATCCCACTCCCACGACTCCGGCCCAGCACCCGGCCTGCCCCCGGTGGTCGACGCGCGCCGCGCGGAGAGCGCGGAGCCGCAAAAAAGTGGCCCCTCGCGAGCCGGCGCCGAAGGCGCCCGACAAGCAGCCTGCGAGACTGATCCCATGCGCATCGTTGTACTTGCCGGCGGCATCGGTGGGGCCCGGTTCTTGCGGGGTCTCAAGGCGGCCGTTCCGGAAGCGGAGATCACCGTCGTCGGCAACACCGGGGACGACATCCACCTGTTCGGGCTCAAGGTGTGCCCGGACCTCGACACCGTCATGTACACGCTCGGCGACGGCATCAACGAGGAGCAGGGCTGGGGGCGCCGCGAGGAGTCCTGGAGCATTCGCGAGGAGATGGCCGCGTACGGCGTCGAACCGACCTGGTTCGGGCTGGGCGACCGGGACTACGCGACGCACATCGTGCGGACCCAGATGCTCGGCGCCGGCTACCCGTTGTCGGCGGTCACCGAGGCGCTGTGCGCGCGGTGGCAGCCCGGTGTACGACTCGTCCCGATGAGCGACGACCGGGTCGAGACGCACGTGGTGATCGACGATCCCGACAAGCCCGGCACCCGCAAGGCGATCCACTTCCAGGAATACTGGGTGCGGCTTCGCGCCGCGCCGACCGCGCACGCGATCGTGCCGGTGGGCATCGAGACGGCCAAGCCCGCGCCCGGCGTCCTGGAGTCGATCGCCGAGGCCGACCTGATCCTGTTCCCGCCGTCCAATCCCGTGGTCAGCATCGGCACCATCCTGGGCGTGCCCGGGATCCGCGAGGCGCTGGTGGCCGCGGAGGCACCGGTGATCGGGTTGTCGCCGATCATCGGCGGCGCACCCGTACGCGGGATGGCCGACCGGGTCCTGGAGGCGGTCGGCGTCGAGACGAGCGCCGCGGCCGTCGCCCAGCACTACGGACCGGGGCTGTTGGACGGCTGGCTCGTGGACACCGCGGACGCGGACACGGTGCTCACCGTCGAGGCGGCCGGCATCCCGTGCCGGGCGATCCCGTTGCTGATGACCGACGTCGAGGCCACCGCCGAGATGGCCCGCGCCGCGCTCGCACTCGCGGACGAGGTGCGCTGATGGGGGCTCCGCCGCGCGGCTACTCGGTGTTCGGGGTGCCCGGGCTGCCCGAGATCGGCGAGGGCGCCGACCTGGGCCGGCTGATCGCGGACGCGGCGGCGGGGCCGGACGGCCCCGGCCTGCTCGACGGGGACGTGCTCGTGGTGACCTCGAAGATCCTCAGCAAGGCCGAGGGTCGGTTGTTGCGCGGGGTCGATCGGGAGAAGGTGATCGACACCGAGACGGTCCGCCTGGTCGCGCGCAAGGGCCGCACCCGGATCGTGGAGACCCGGCACGGATTCGTGATGGCGGCGGCGGGCGTGGACGCGTCCAACACGCAACCCGGCACCCTGCTGCTGCTTCCGGAGGACTCGGACGCCTCGGCCCGCAGGTTGCGCGCGGCACTGGCCGAGCAGGCCGGCGTCCGGGTGGGCGTCGTCGTGTCGGACACCTTCGGCCGGCCCTGGCGTACCGGGGTCACCGATGTGGCGATCGGCGTGGCGGGGCTGGACGCGATGGACGACCACCGGGGCCGGATCGACACGCACGGCAACGAACTCGCGGTCACCGTCACCGCGGTGGTGGACGAACTCGCGAGCGCGGCCGAGCTGGTCAAGGGCAAGGCGGGCGCGGTCCCGGTGGCGATCGTGCGCGGCCTGGGGCATCTGGTCACCGACGCGGACGGCGCCGGGGTACGTCCGCTGGTGCGCGGCGCCGAGGACGACATGTTCCGGCTCGGCACCCAGGAGGCGGTCGGCGAGGGCGCCCGGAACGCGATCACCGCGCGGCGCACGGTGCGCGCGTTCACCGACGAGCCGGTGGATCCGGACGCGGTGCGTCGCGCGGTGGCCGCCGCGATCACCGCACCGGCCCCGCACCACACCGTGCCGTGGCGGTTCGTGCTCCTGGAGAGCGCGCCGGCCCGGACCGCGCTGCTGGACGCGATGCGTGAGGCGTGGGTGGCGGATCTGCGGGCGGACGGCCTGGACGAGGAGCGCATCGCGCAGCGGGTCAAGCGTGGCGACGTGTTGCGCGGCGCGCCGTATCTGGTGGTGCCGTGCCTGGTCACCGACGGCGCGCACACCTACCCCGATCCGGTGCGGATGCGGGCCGAGCGGGAGATGTTCACCGTCGCGGCGGGCGCCGCCGTGCAGAACCTGCTGATCGCGCTGACTGCGGAGGGCCTGGGGTCCGCGTGGGTGTCGTCGACGATGTTCTGTCCCGACGTGGTACGCGCCGCACTCGCGCTGCCCGCCGACTGGGACCCGATGGGTGCCGTCGCGGTGGGCCGGCCGGCCGAGCCGCCTCGTGAGCGTCCGGCCCGCGCGGCGGACGATGTGATCGTGGTGCGCTGAGCGGCGCGCGAACAGAACGAAGGGGTGGGGGGGGGGGGGGGGGCGGGGTGGGGGGGGGGGGGCGGGGCCGGGGGGGGGGGGGGGGGCCCCCGCGGGGGGGGGGGGGGGGGGGGGGGGCGGGGGCGCCCCCCCGCGCGCGGCCGGG
>NZ_JBITHP010000027.1:0-122758 GCF_044458105.1 Embleya sp. NPDC050493 | reverse complement strand
CGCCCCGGGGGGCGGCCGTGTTGTTGGGGGGGCGCGGCGCGCCGCGCCACCTCAACGTGGGGGGGGGCGCCCCAACTAATATGCGCGGGCCCCCCCACCCCTTTGTGCACGGACTCTGCCGCGTGGCGCTGCCTGCCCGGATTCGGCGGGCCCACACCGCTGCCGACGACGGGTCGAAAGCGATGTCCGGCCGATGTCCGGGGGCGTCACGCCGCGTCAGTAGCCTCCGACCGAGGATCCGCCGACGGTCGGCGGGGCCTGCGGACGCGGCGGCGGGATGTGTCCGCCGCCGGGGGCTCCGGTGCGTCCGGGGTTCGGCGACATTTCGGGACCGTCATAGGGCGGGGGCGGTGTCTGCGGCAGATCGGCGGAACCGTGGCTGCCGGGCGGCTCGACCTCGCCGCGCCAGGCACCGGTCTCATGGCCCCGCTTCTCCACGAACACCTTGAAGTGTTCGAGGTCGCCCTTGGTGCGGCCACGCACGAAGCCGAGCTTGTCGCCCACCGTCTCGACCAGACCCTCGGGGTCGAACTCCATCTGGAGCATCACCCTGGTGTGCACGTCGTCGAGCCGGTGGAAGGTGACCACGCCCGCCTGATGCGGGCCGTCCACGGTCTTCCACGCGACCCGCTCGTCGGGTCGCTGTTCGGTGATCTCGGCGTCGAACTCCCGGGTCACTCCGGCGATTCGGGTAACCCAGTGGGTGTGCGTCGCATCGAGTTGTTCGATCCGCTCGACCCCGCTCATGAACTGCGGGAACTCCCGAAACTGGGTCCACTGGTTGTACGCGGTGCGGACCGGCACGTCCACGTCGATCGAGTGCTGGACGGTCGTCACGAGCACTTCCTCCTCGTTCTCGGTGTCGGTTCCTGCTGCGAGATTGCACAGCCGGGTCCTTCACCCGAACGGCTGCCCGAGCCCTCCGCCGACAAACGTGGCGTCCCCGGTCGGGGTCGGGATCGGGGTCGGGGTCGGGTTCACGACGCCCGCTCACAACACCTTGTTCACAAAGCCTTGTTCGCGACGCCTGGTTCACAAGGCCTGCTTCACAAGGCCTGGTTACAACGCCTTGCCGACGAAGTGCCGACGCGGTCCGTACCGCGGTGCGCGGCGCGGGACCTTCACGCCCGACATGCGGATCAACAGCGCGGCCCGGTGCCGGTGTCCGGGGTAACCGGCGAGCAGTTCGAGCATTCCCGCGTCGTCGACCGCGTGTCCGGCCAGCGCGTAGCCGATGGTCTTGGGCAGGTGCAGGTCGCCCACCGACAACGCGTCCGCGTCGCCGTGCGAGCGCTGCATGGTCTCGGCCGCGGTCCATATCCCGATCCCGGGCACCAATTGCAGCAGTCGGGCCGCCTCGGGGTGGGCCACGCCCGTGGTCGCCTCCAGCCGGCCGGCCACCCGGACCGCCGCCATCACGGTGCGCGAGCGGCGCCCGTCCACGCCGGCCCGGACCCAGTCCCAGGACGGGATCAGCGCCCAGGTACGAACGTCGGGCACCACCCGCAGGCCGGTCGGCGCAGGCCCCGGCGGCGCCTCGCCGTACTTGCCCAGCAGCAGCCGAAACGCCCGGCGCGCCTCGATCGTGGTGACCTTCTGCTCCAGGATCGAGGGCACCAGCGCGGCCAGCACCAGCGTGGTGCGCGGCATCCGCAGGCCCGCGAACCGGCGTTCGGCGTCCCGGACGATCGGGTGCCGGGCGACGAAGGCATCCGGTTCGTCCTCGGCGCCGAGCAGGGCCGGCAGTGCGTCGAGCTGCCATCCGGCGCCGGGACCCCACGCGCTCGCCTCGACCTCGCCGGTCCCGGGACGGTCGAGCAGCCGCAGCGTGCACGGCCCGTCCGGCGTGCGCGAGGTCCGCCACACCGAGCCGTCGGTGCCCGCGTGGTACGTGGGGTCGCTGTGGCCGCGGCGCAGTTGGCCCAGGGTCAGCCGCAGGTCGAGCGGGAAGCCCGGACGCCACACGCGGTGGCGGGCACTCGGGTGCAACTGGCTCTCCTCGCGGTCCGGGTCGGGACCGCCACGGTACCTTCCCGGTTTTGCCCCGATGTGCGCAGAGCAGACTTCACCTATGCGGGTGATGGCGTTCGGCACCTATGACACGACCGTCCACCCCCGGGTGGGAATCCTCATCGAGGGCTTGCGGCGCCACGGTATCGAGGTGGTGACCTGCAACGTTCCCCTCGGACACATGGACGCCGGGCCGATGGTCCCGCCCCCCGCGGCCCATCCGGGGATCCCCCGCCAGCGCATACGGCACGCCCGGTGCATCGCGGAACTGGTCGCCAAGGCCCGCCGCGCGCCGCGTCCGGACGTGGTGATCGTCGGCTATCAGGGTCGGCTCGACATCCAGATCGCCCGTCGGCTGTTCCCGGGTGTACCGCTCGTGCTCGACCACCTGGAGAGCGTGGACGACGTGGCCGATCGGCTCGGCCAGTCGGCGCAGGCCGAACTGCGCAAGGTCGACCGGATCGAGCAGGCCGCGATCGCCGCGGCCCGGCTGGTGCTGGTGGACACCGAGGAGCACCGCCGGGTGCTCCTGCCCGGGCATCGCGATCGGGCGGTCGTGGTGCCGATCGGGGCGGCGCCGGTGTGGTTCGACGCGGGCCGGGCGAGCACCGATCGGACGCCGTTGGCGGCGGGCGGGCCGGGCTCCGGCACGGAGCCGGCGTCCGATGCCCGACCCGGCGATGTCGCGGCGGACCTGCCGGTGGACTTCGTGCCGGACTTCCGGCCGGGTGAGGACCTGCGGGTGATCTCGTTCGGTCTGTACTCGCCGGTGCAGGGCGCGCCGGTGATCGGTGCCGCGCTGAGTCGGTTGGAGGGCTATCCGATCGCGGTGACGATGATCGGTCGAGGGTTGCAGGCGCAGCGGACCCGGGACCTGGTCGGCCCGGACGCACCGCGGGTGACCTGGCGGACCTGGGTTCCGGAGGCCGAGTTGCCGCGCCTGGTCGCGGCGCACGACGTGTGCCTGGGCGTGTTCGGCACCGGCGCCAAGGCGCTGCGACTGGTGCCGAACAAGGTCTTCCAGGGTGCGGCGGCGGGGTGCGCGGTGCTCACCTCGGACACCGCGCCGCAGCGCCGACTGTTCGGGCCGGCGGGGTTGTTCGTCCCGCCGGGCGATTCGGATGCCCTGGCCGACGCACTGCGCCGGTTGGCCCAGCACCCGGCCGAGGTGGCCCGGCTGCGCGCCGCGGCGGTCGCGCTCGCCCGCGAGCGCTTCGTCCCCGAGGCGGTGGTGGAGCCGCTGGTGGAACGGCTCCGGGAGATCGTCGACAAGGGCGCCTGACCGCCGAGCGCGAACGGGAGTTCGGCCCACGCGCGGGCCGCGTCGGTACGGATCGCGGGCGGCGCGTCGGCAGACGCCCGCGGTCTTCGTCGGCGCGAAGACCGCGGGCGGTCCGGTCGGCGGAGCCGACGCTGCTCACCCCACCCGCAGCGCCACGTCGGTGCGGATCGCGGGTAGTTGGTCGTAGAGCTTCTGGCCGGGGCACTCGGTGTTGAACGCGTCCCGGTGGCCGGAGATCACGTCGAATGCGTGGGTCGTGCCCTTGGGGTAGCGGCTGCCGCTGTCCGACGAGGTCAGCGTGACCTTGCCGGTGGGATTGCGGTCGTCGAGGCCGAGCTTCCACGCGATCACCCGGGAGAGGGCGATCAGCATCCGTCCGGGCGGCGCGGCGGTGGTGTAGGTGCCCATCGCGGCGACGCCCATGCTGTCGGTGTTGAAGCCGAGGGTGTGTGCGCCCAGGACCGGCTTGTCGGTGCCGCCGGCGCGACCCTCGAAGATCGTGCCGCACTTGTCCACCAGGAAGTTGTAGCCCACGTCGGCCCAGCCGTTGGTCTTGACGTGGTAGCGGTAGATCGACCGAAGCACCTTGGCCGAGTCGCTGCACGGGAAGTCGTTGCCGTCGGCGGTGTGGTGCACGAACGCGGCTCGCACGGTGTTCGTGTACTTGAACTTCGCGTCCCGCAGCGACTCGTCGGCGCCCCAGTCCGCGCGGGCCACGATCGCCGGCTTGTCGGCGTGGCCCTTGACCGCGCGGCCGTCGGTGCGGTTGGGCAGGGTCGGGCGAGGTGGCATGCGGTCCAGGATCGACTCGCCGGGGTCGACCAGTTCGGCGCGCAGGTCCTTGGGCAACACGCCGTCCAGCACGCCCACGCGGACCTGGATGCCGTCGGACCGGCCCGCCCAGAACGGCTCGGTGCCGCCGCGCGCACCACCTTGGACCTCGTCGGTGCCGTCGATGCCGGCGTGCAGCTCGTGCCACGAGCTCCACACTCCGCCGGTCCGGGTGCGCACGTGCACCGCCATTCGTGCGCCGGCGCCCGGGTCGGCCCAGGTGACGCCGAGCAACGAGTAGGCGGGGGTGCCGCGTTCGGTGGTGAGCACCTCGGTCCGGCCCACGCGCGGCGCGCCGGCGTCCGGCTCCTGCTCGATGCCGGTCAACGGGAGGGTCACCGTCGAACCGGGGGTGCTCGGCCGGTCCTCGGCGTGCGCGGGTGGTCCGACGAGCACGGCGGGTACGGCGAGGGCGGCGATCGACAACGCGATTCTGGTGTACACAGGCGGGCCCTCCATTGTGGGCGGTCGAGCTCTACCGGTTCCCGCACGGCACCGATTTCCCGTACGAAATGTGGCAATTACACCCATTTGCGCCATCGATCCGTCGGCTCGATAGGCTGGGAGCATGCTCAGCACCCCGGTCGATCAGTTGCGCATCGCGCTCGCCGCCGACTCCGCGCGGCCCTTCACCACCTTCTACGACGACGCCACCGGCGAGCGGGTCGAGCTCTCCGTCGCGACGTTCGACAACTGGGTCGCCAAGACCGCGAACCTGCTGCGCGACGACCTCGCGGTCGAGCCGGGCGCACGCGTGTCGCTGCTGCTGCCCGCGCACTGGCAGACCCAGGTGTGGCTGCTCGCGGCCTGGTCGCTGGGCCTGGTGGTGAGCTTCGACGGCGATCCCGCCGACGCCGATGTGGTGGTGTCCGGCCCGGACACCCTCGATCGTGCGGCGACCTGCCCGGGCGAGCGAGTCGCCCTGGCGCTGCGGCCGATGGGCGGGCGCTTTCCCGCGCCGCCGGCCGGCTTCCTGGACTACGCGGCCGAAGTGGCCGGACACGGCGACCGGTTCGTCCCCGAGGGTCCGGTACGCGCGGATGCCCCGGCGCTCTCGGAGGCCGGACGCGAGTGGACGGCCAGCGCGTTGGCGGAGACGGGCGAGGCCGCCGCGCGGGAGTGGAAGCTGGTTCCGGGCGATCGCCTGCTCACCTCTTTGAGCTTCGCCCGAACGGGTGGATTGCGGGCGGGCGTGCTCGCGCCGCTTGCCGCGTCGGTCCCCGTGGTCGTATGCCGTCACCTGGATGAATCCCTGCTGGAGCGGCGAATCGAGGTCGAGCGGGTCACCCGCGCCGTCACCCGTTCCGCCGACTAGGCCATGACAAGACGGGTCGTGCTGCGCTTTCGTGGCCACGACCGCCCGTAGTGCCGTGCCCGGCGGTCCCTCAGCAGGCGGGGAGGCGTGGGTTCATGGATACGTGGGATCACCTGTACCGGCCCGAGGGCGCGGCCGAGCCCGCCGCGCCCGAGAAGCCGTCCGCGACCCACGAGTCCGCGCCTGCCGCGCCGGTCGAATCCGGCTCCGGTCGGGCCGCCGCGCGCCGGGCGCGCAAGAAGCGCAACCGGCGGCGCAAGGTGTTCCTGCCGATCGGAGTCGGCATCTCGCTGATCCTGCTCACCGGCGTCTCGGCCGCCTATGTCGCGTACCAACGGCTCAACGGCAACCTCGAGACCGACGCGGTGGACGGCAAGCTCAACGCCGATCGCCCGGCGGTCGGCGGCAACGGCAAGGGCAAGCCGATGAATCTGCTGATCATCGGCTCGGACTCGCGGGCCGGCGAGAACCGCGCGCTGGGCGGCGGCGGGGACAACGGCGAACGCTCGGACACCACGCTGTTCGTACACCTGTCCTCGGACCGCGAGCACGCGGTGGTCATGAGCATCCCGCGCGACCTGCTGGTCACCGTGCCCTCGTGTGTGACCAGGGACGGCGTGCGCTCCGTCGAGCAGCGCGGGGTGATGTTCAATTCGGCGTTCGAACTCGGCGGCGCCGCGTGCACGCGCAACACCGTCGAGAAGATCACCGACATGCGCGTGGACCACCACATCATCGTGGACTTCTCCGGCTTCAAGGGCATGGTCGACGCGGTGGGCGGCGTGGAGATCTGCCTGCCCCGGACCGTGCAGGACCGCGAGGGCAACATCACGTTGTCCGCCGGCCGCCGCAAGGTGCACGGCAGGGAGGCCCTGGACTACGTCCGGCTGCGCCACGACCTCGGGCTCGGCGGGGACGGCAGCGATCTGGGACGAATCAAGCGCCAACAGGCGTTCGTGGCCTCGCTCGTGAAGCAGATCCGCAACGGCGACACGCTCTCCAGCCCGTCCCGGCTCTTCGCCCTGGCCGACGCGCTGACCAAGTCGATCCGGGCCGACGAGGGCCTGGACTCGGTGGCGGCCCTGGTCGACCTCGCGCGCGGGATGCAGGACCTGGAGACCAGGGACATCACCTTCGCGCACGTGCCGGTGTACAACCCGCCGGAGGACAACAACCGGGTCGCCCTGGTCCAGCCGGACGCCCGACGCCTGTTCGACGCGATCGACCACGACGAGCCTCTGGACGGTCGGCGCAAACCGGATCCGGCGGCAGCACCGGGGGCGACACCCTCGATCGACGTCGCGTCCGACGGGCCCACCCGCCAAGCGGACGGGGCCGCCCCGGCAGCCGGTGTCGCCGTCGCCGGCGGCACCGCCGCGCCGGCCGAATCGGCGAAGACCTCGGTCAGGGCCGACACCCGGAACGCGGATCAGGACATCTGCAAGGCGAACTGACGCCCCATCACCCCATTCGTCCACAGGCGTCCCGCCTCGGCGGCGACGGATGTGGTGGCGCACGGTAGCGTGCTCGCCGATACGCGGGCCGCTCCGCCGTGACGTGTTGCGCCTTCATTCGGTGACCTGCGTCACAGGCGGATGGGCACACGCAACTCGGGGCAGTGGCAGCACGTCTATCACAGATAACGGCCGCTCTACGCGCGGTTCGTCGCTCTTGATCGGCGTTGGGCGCCCTGGGGAAAGAAGCAGACACGACGTGAGTGACAGCGAACGGGCCGGCAAGCAGGCCGAATCCGGTCGGGACGCGAGCCCGGAGACGGCACCCGCGGCTCCGACCGAATCCGAGACATCGGCTCCGGGACCCGCGGCGGCCGAGACGGATGGGCCGAACGCGGCGAACGCCGATCCGGCTCCCGGCGCGGACGCGGCCGACCCGGCTCCGGCCGCCGACGGGCCTCCCGCCGCGGAGCCGGCTGACCCGGCGGTCCCGGCGGTCCCGGCTGACCCGGCCGCGGACGGGCCGGCTGCCGGGGTCGGGGCGGACGCCGAGGCGAAGGCGGGCGCGTCCGAGGCGGAACCGGCCGAGCCGGGTGGGCCGAAGGCCGAGATACCCGCGGCCGAGATACCCGCGGCCGAGATACCGGCGGCGGAGATACCCGAGGCGGGCGCACAGGCCGAAGCGGGTCCGCAGACCGAGGGGGATCCGCAGGCCGAAGCGGGTCCGCAGATCGAAGCAGACGCACAGGCCGAGGCAGACGCACAGGCCGAAGCAGGCGCACAGGCCGAGGCAGGCCCGCCGCCCGCCGCCGGGCAGCAGGGCGCGCCCGCCGCCGCCGGCTCCGAGGAGCCGCTCGCCGCCGCCGTGGCCGCGATGGCCGCCGCCGGCGAGGCCGCGGCGCCGGATCGGCTCTCCCGGCGGAATCGACGCCGGCGGGTGTACAAGCGGGTGCTGATCGGCGTCACGGTCACCGTGGCGCTGTGCCTGGTGGCCGGCAGCATCGCGGTGTACGCGATCTACCGCAAGCTGGACGGCAACATCACCTCCGAGGACCTGACCGCGAAGCTGGGTCCCGAGCAGGAACGTCCGCAGGTCGTCGCGCACGACGCGACGAACATCCTGCTGCTGGGCTCGGACGACCGCAGCGGCGACAACAAGCAGTACGGCGACATCGGCGAGGGCACCAAGCGCTCGGACACCACGATCCTGTTGCACCTGGCCGCCGACCGGAAGAGCTCGGTGGCGGTCAGCATTCCGCGCGACCTGATGGTCGACATTCCCTCGTGCGTGCGTCAGGACGGCAGCAAGTCGCGGGCCTACCGCGACCAGTTCAACCACGCGTTCGAGATCGGCGGCGCGGCCTGCACGATCAAGACCATCGAACAGATGACCAAGGTCCGCGTCGATCACCACATCGTGATCGACTTCTCCGGCTTCAAGGAGATGGTCAACGCGGTGGACGGCGTCGACGTGTGCCTGAGTCAGCCGATGCGGGACACCGCCGCCAAGCTCGACCTGCCCGCCGGCCGGCAACGGCTCAACGGCGAGCAGGCGCTCGGGTACGTCCGCGCCCGCAAGAACGTCGACGACGGCAGCGACACCCAGCGGATGACTCGCCAGCAGCGTTTTCTGGCCGCGCTCGTTAAGAAGGTCAAGGTCGGCGACATGCTGACCCAGCCGTGGAAGTTGTACAACCTCCTCGACGCCGGCACCCGGTCGATCACCGCCGACCCGGGACTGAGTTCGCTTAGGGATCTGATGGACCTGTCCGACAGCATCAAGGGGATCCCCAACGACAGGGTCGCGTTCCTGACCGTGCCGCGGCAGCCGTACCGGTTCGACATCAACCGGGACGAACTGGTCCAGCCCCAGGCCGACCGCCTGTTCGAGGCGATCCGCCTCGACCGGGTCGCGGTCGGCGCTGCGGTGAGCGGCAAGGACGAGAACGGCTTCGAGAACAACGGCGAGGTGCGGATCGAGCAGGCGGCGACGCCGACGGCGTCCACCCGCACCAGGATCGACGAGAACGGCGACCGGGTGACGGTCACACCCACCGCACCGGGTTCGAGCGGCACCGACAAGGGGACCGGGACCCGGTCGCCCGCGAACACCGGGACACCGGGCTCGTCGACTTCCACGACCGACCCCACATCCACCAGCGGCGGCACCCCGTCGGCCGAACCGACCTCGGCCGCGAACACGGGCCCGATCGTCACCGTTTCGGGACGAACGGCGGAACAGGACGTGTGCGCGGGCTGATTGCATCGACACCGCACAGGGAGGGCCGGGTCGCCGCGGATCGGCGGTGACCCGGCACGTTGCCGGAGGGGGCTCGTCACATGGGCACGGACGCGGATACGGAGGCCGGGGAGCACGGGGCACCCGACCGGCGGGGCATACGCAGAAAGAGCACCGTGAAGAAGCGCCTCAAATGGATCGCGATCTCCGTGGTCGGCATCCTGGTGATCCTGGCCGGCAGCGCGTACGGGTACATCCGGTACCTGAACGGGAAGCTGCATCACACCCAGATCACCGCCGACAAGAGCAATCGACCACCGGCCGCGGCGAAGGACGACCAGGGCCGAAGTCCGATGAACATCCTGCTGATCGGCAACGACAGCCGGATCGGCGAGGGGCGGCGCTACGGCGCGGAGGGGCACGAGGGACTCGCCGACGTGGCGATCCTGATGCACCTGTCCGCCGACCGTTCCAATGCCACACTCGTGAACATCCCGCGCGACACGATGGTGGACATCCCGCGCTGCGAGATCGGCAAGGGCAAGGACAAGAAGGTCACCGAGGCCCGGTTCGGCCAGTTCAACGACAGCTTCCGCAGCATCGGCGCGTCGTGCACGGTCGCCACCGTGGACCGCATGCTCCAGGTCCGGATCGACCACTACATCGAGGTCGACTTCAAGGGCGTCCGGAATCTGACGGACGCGGTCGGCGGGGTGCCGATCTGCCTCGACGCGCCGATCCACGACCCGGTCCTGTCCAATGAGCGTGGCGGTACCGGGCTGGACCTCCCGGCCGGCCCGAACAACCTGAGCGGCAACGACGCGCTGCAATTCCTGCGCGCCCGGCACGCGTTCGGGGACGGGAGCGACCTGGCCCGGATCGAGGCGCAGAAGGTCTTCCTGATGTCGCTGGCACGCGAACTCAAGAGCAACGCGAAACTGAGCAACGTGGACGGCATGTTCAAGATCGCGAACAGTGCGGTGAGCGCGCTCACGGTGGACAACGACCTGGCGGGCGTGGACAAGCTGATCGACCTGGCCGACGAGATCAAGAAGGTGCCGGAGAAGCGGATGGCGTTCACCACGCTGCCGACCGAGACCTACCGACCGGCACCGGACCAGGTCCAGCCCCTGCGCCCGGCCGCGGACAACCTGTGGGCCGCGATCCGGGCCGACCGGCCGTTGACCACGGGCGACGGGGCGACCGATCCGCCGCCCGCGCCGGTGGCCACGACGCCGCCTCCGCCCCCTCCGACGATCGCGCCGAGCGACGCGGCCCGGATCCGGGTGACGGTGGACACCGGGACCGAGAAGAAGCGCATCACCCCGGTGGTGGAAGCCCTCAAGCGCCAGGGTTTCAAGGCCACTTCGGGGACGACCATGCCGGACGGCCGGGAACACGCCAACAGCCGGATCACCTACCCCGACGGCAGTGCGGATCAGGCGAAGGCGATCGCGACCGCGCTGGGCCTGCCGGAGACCGCCCTGGAGGTGGCCCGTCCCGGCGACACCACGATCAAGCTGCTGATCGGGGCCGATCTTCCGGACGCGGGCCCCGGGGGCGGCGGCACCCCGACGAGTTCGGCCGGCGCCGGCCCGAGTGGGACGCCGGAACCGCCCAAGGCCGCCGACCTGAACCTGGAGACGGCCGACAACACCAAGTGCGCGTCTCCGCGCAAGAAGCAGTAACACACGCAGGCACGTTCGAAGGGGGTCGTGATGGGATGCGCACGAAAGCGCCCGTCCGCGACCCCCATCGATCGAACAACGATCGACCGACAGCGGATCCGGAACCGTCGGTGAAGGGTTTCGTACCTTTTCCGATGATCCGAGTGTCAGGACTTCGCAGTCTCGGTGACCATGGCGAGTTCTCGCCGGTTATGGTGGCTGCTTCCAAACCGACCATCACGTATCACCGTCGGGTTCCGTGCGGATGCCTCCGGAACCCCGGTGTCGCCCATCAGGACCGAGCACAGCCCGGGGGGACCGTGCGGCGGATACAGCCGGAGGGAATCTCGGCGTGAACAGAGGGAACGGGCCGCACCGTGGCACCCCCGGGGACAACGATCCCCTGGGCGGCATGGACGACGCGGACGTCGCGGACATGTGGGTGATGAACCCGGACACCGGCAGCTTCGAGTTGCGGGCGCCGGGCGGCCCCGGCGCCGGATCCGCGGGCGGTTCGGGCGGCGCTTCCGCCGGTGCTCCCGCCGCCGGTTCCGGCTCGGACGGCTCCGGCGCCGCCCGGCCGCGCTCACGGGCCGCGAACCCCGAGGGCCGACGCCCGTCCGCGGTGGCCGCGGCGTCCGGTCGGGACGCCGACGACGGCCCGCCTCGGCGCCGGGAGCGCGCGGGCAGCGCTCCCGCCGGACGCGCGGGAGCCCGCAGCGGTGCGCGGAGCGAGGGGCCGCCCAAGAGCAAGGTCAAGAAGCGGCTCAAGTGGATCGCCATCTCCGTGGTCGGCCTGCTCGTGGTGCTGGCCGGTACCGCGTACGGGTACAAGAAGTACCTCGACAGCAAAATATCCACCACCGCGAAGAACGCGGGCAGTGAGGGCGTCCCCAAGGCCGAGGAGGACGCGTTCGGGCGCAAGCCGCTGAACATCGTGCTGATCGGCAACGACAGCCGTAAGGGTCTCGGCAAGAAGTACGGCGCGGCCGAGCACACCGAGGGTCTCGCCGACGTCACGATCCTGATGCACGTCTCGGCCGACCGCAGCAACGCGACGCTGGTCAGCATCCCCCGCGACACCATGGTGCAGATTCCCAAGTGCGTCGTGGACGGCAAGACCTACCCGGCGTCCAACGGGCCCCAGTCGTTCAACGAGAGCCTGGCCAACGGCGGTCCGCCGTGCACGGTCTCCACCGTCGACAAGATGCTCGGCGTCCAGGTGGACCACTACATCATGATCGACTTCACCGGCGTGAAGAAGATGACCGACGCCGTCGACGGCGTGGACATGTGCATCTCGGAGCCGATCAACGACCCGGTACTGCCCAACGGACAGGGCGGCACCGACCTCAAGCTCGCCGCCGGCGATCAGAACCTCAGCGGCGAGACCGCGCTGAAGTTCCTGCGCGCGCGGCACGCCTTCGGCGACGGCAGCGACCTGGCCCGGATCAAGGCGCAGAAGGCGTTCCTGATGGCGCTCACCCGCAAGCTGAAAAGCAGCGCGTCGCTGACCAACGTCGAGGGCATGTTCAAGATCGCCAACATCGCGGTGGAGTCGCTGACGGTGGACAAGGGCCTCGGCGCCGTGGACAAGTTGATCTCGCTGGGCAACCAGTTGAAGAAGGTCCCGGAGAAGCGGATGGCGTTCACCACGCTGCCGATCGAGGAATACCCGCCGCAGCCCAAGGCCAAGGTGCAGCCCAAGCAGCCCGAGGCGAACAACCTGATGGCGATGCTGCGCAACGACACGCCCGTCACCAAGGACGACAAGCCCGCGAGTGAGCAGCCACCGGCCCCGCCGACGCCCGAGGCGCCGAAGGTGGATCCGGCCACGGTCAAGGTCGACGTACGCAACGGCAGCGGCGTCAACAAGCGCGCCAACGAGGTCGCGGCGGACCTGGTCGGGCGCAAGTTCGTCGCGGTCGCGTCGGGCAACGCCAGGGACGGCAAGATCCACCCGACGAGCACGATCACCTATCCCAAGGGCAGGCTGGACGCCGCGAAGGCACTGGCCGCCGCGACCGGCCTCGGGGACGGCGCACTGGTCGAGACCACATCCACGACGCTGACCCGCTTCGAGGTCCTGATCGGCAAGGACTTCCCCGCCACACCACCCCCGGTCGCGGGTGCTCCGCCGAGCGATCCCCCGAAGAACATCGACCTGGAGACGGCGGACAAGAACGTCTGCGCGCCGAAGAAGAACAAATAACCCCACCCACACCCCCACGGCCGCCCGCCACCTCCCGAACGGGGAGGAGCGGGCGGCCGTCGGCAATTCGAGCCGGGCGGACAAGGTCGGGCCGCGCGGCTCGGCGCGGGCGGGCGTTGCGAAGGGGCAGCGCGGGTGCGGGTGCACGTGCGTGAACGGGGCGGCCTGGCGCGAGCGGGCGTTGCGGAAGGGCAGCGCGGGTGCGTGGGCGGGTAAGTGAACCGGGCGGCTCGGCGCGAGCGGGCGCTACGGAAAGGCGGCGCGGGTGCTGTCGCGGGTACGGGTGCACGTGCGTGGGCGCGGAGGCGTCGGTGTGGGGTGGGTGGGTGGTGTCCGGTCGAGGTCGAGGGTGCCGTGGTGGTCGGTGGGAGGGGAGCCGGCGCAACGGGACGCGACCGGCGACGTGGTCGTCCGGTGGGTGCGGTCGGGCGCCCGATGCACGACCGTCGGCGCCGCGGGCGGGCCAACGCGTTTGACGTGGGTCGCCGGAGACGGACACGCTCCGGGGGTGGACAACGCACGGGTGCAACTGCGCCGACTGGACGAAGACTTGACGGCCGCCCTCCTGGACGCCGCGGTGGCCGACGCCGACCCGGCGGAGGTGATGCCGGCCGTACCCGGCCCGCCCGGCTGGACCGCCGACCGCCGAGCCGCCTTCCTGGCCTTCCATCACGAATGGGCGGCCACCCCCACCACCTACGCGATCCTGGTCGCCGACCGCGTGGTGGGCGCGGCCCGCCTCCAGCCCGCCCCGGAAGCCCCGGACGACGCCCTGGAGGCCGGCCTGTGGATCGGCCGCTCCCACCGCGGCCAAGGCATCGGCCACGCCGTCGTCGCCCTCCTGCGCACCGAGGCCAAGTCCCAGGGCGCGACCCGGATCGTGGCAAGCACGACCGAAACCAACACCGCCGCCCAACGCCTCCTCACCACCGCCGGCGCCGACCTCCACCACCGCCCCACCCCCGACCCCAACGGCGACACCATCGAGGCCACCCTCGACGTCGACTGATCCGGCGGTGCCGACGACCGCGCACCCGATCCGGGCCCGGACAGCCATACGCACGCGCGGCATCATGCAGATTTGCGGAGGTGCCGACCGCTGCTCGCGCATCGTGACGGCACGGGACCCGCTCCGCCGACCCCCTCGGATCGGCACGCGCCCGCTTCGACGCACTCCGGAACGGGCCCGGGCGGGGCAGCCGAGTCCGTTCGGCAGGCGGCGTTCGGTGGCTTGCCACGCCGTGGAGGCGCCCGCCGCTCGGGCGAGGCGCGGCTACCCCTCCGGTGGTGGGTTCAGGGTCAGTT
Source organism: Embleya sp. NPDC050493 (assembly GCF_044458105.1). Classification (NCBI taxonomy): domain Bacteria; kingdom Bacillati; phylum Actinomycetota; class Actinomycetes; order Kitasatosporales; family Streptomycetaceae; genus Embleya; species Embleya sp. NPDC050493. The sequence continues at coordinate 108,443 of NZ_JBITHP010000027.1, read as the reverse complement.
CGCCGTCGTGTTCCGTGTAGTGTTCGCCGGTTTGCGGGCAGTGCCAGTGGCCGTCGTCGGTCGGGGTCAGGGGGATGCCTGCGCGGCCGACCCATTTGATGCGGCGGGCCGGGACGCCGGCCATCAGGGCGTGGTCGGGGACGTCGCGGTGGACCACCGCGCCGGCTGCGATCAGGGCCCAGCGGCCGATCGTGACGCCCGCGACGACCACGCTGCGGGCGCCCACCGCGGCTCCCTGACGGACCGTCACGCCCTGGGTGTGCCAGTCCTGTTCGCCCTTGAGCAGGCCGTTCGGAGTGACCGCGCGGGGATACATGTCGTTGGTCAGCACGACCGCCGGGCCGATGAAGACACCGTCCTCCAGGACCGCGGGTTCGTAGACCAGCGCATGGTTTTGCACCTTGACGTTGGCGCCGATCCGGACCGCGGGCCCGATGTAGGCGCCCCGGCCGATCACGCAGTTCGCGCCGAGGACCGCGTCCTCTCGAATCTGGGCGAGGTGCCACACCCGGGTGCCCTCGCCGAGGGTCGCCGACTCGTCCACATCCGCGCTCGGGTCGATAGCCACCCCCGAACGCTAGTGCTCACTCGGCCGCCACGCCCAGGAAATCGGCGAGGACGCGGGCCGAGCGCCGACCGTCGTGGTGCTCGGCGACGTACGCCGGGCCCCGCGCGGCCAGTTCGCGGGCCGCCTCCGGTTCGGCGACCACCTCTTCCAGCACCTCGGCCAGCGAGTTCGGATCGGCCCCGCGGATCGGCAGGTCGGCCGGCAGATGCTCGGTCGCCGACTCGTGCAGGTAACAGATCGTCAGCCGACCCGCCGCGAGCGCCTGACACGACGTCATGCCGTAGGAACCGCACCCGAACTGGTCGAGCACGATGTCGGCATCCGCGAACAGCGCCGGGAGTTCGGCGGCCGGTCGGTTCAGGATGCGGCGGTACTCGATCAAGCCGATCTCGTGCAGCCGGTTCAGGGTCGGTTCGATCCGCGCGGTGCCGCGCAGGAACGGACTGGTCATCACGTGCACCACGACCGGGCGTTCGCGGGCCAGCACGGGCTTGTCGGTCCGCCATGCCGAAGGGTCGATCGCGGCCGGCAGCCACACCGCGTCCGGCACGTCGGCGATCAGGTCGGGCGTGGCCACGAAGGTCGGCACATCCAGGCCACGCAGGATCGGCAACAGCCGGTCCACCTTGGCCTGTAGCGCGTGGGTCAGCTCGTAGCGCGGGTCGAACGGCGAGAACTCCACCCGGGCCCGGTGCGCCGCCGGATCGCGTGCCTCCGAGCCGTACAGCACCAGTCCGAGCGAGATCCCGGCCGCCCGCAGCTCGGCCAGGTCGGTGTCCACCCAGGAGCCGCCGAGTCGGCCGAACGCGGGCATCCCGCCCTCCGCCAACACGTGTGTGTAGCGGTCCAGCACCCGGGCCAGTCGACCCAACTGCCATCGGGTGGACAGCCAGTCGTCGGTGGCGATCGCCTGGTCGCTGGGATGGCCCGGGGTGTTCGCCGAACTGAGCGCGGACGCCTCGGCCCGCACCCCCGGCAGGTGTCGCTCGACCGCGCGGGCCCACGCGTGCCCCTGCCCGCCGGTGTTGGTCGGCCCGATCCCCAGCACCGGAGCGGACGCGGGCACCGGCTCCGCATCGGCGGCGAACGCGCGCACATACGGCTCGTACGCCTGCTCGCAGCGCCGCGCCCAGGCCTCGGCGTCCCGTTCGGCCTCCGCACGATGGGTGCGCCGGACCGCCTCCAGGTCGCGCTGGGCCATGATCCGCCGCAGCCCCTTGAGCACGCCGCCACCGTCGAGCGCCTCGACCGCGGCCCGGGCGGCGGCCAGTCGGGCGGTGCGCACCGGGTCGACCGGCACGCGCAGGGAGCGCACCACCCCGGTCTCGGTCACCTCGACCGACGTGGTCACCGCAACCGTCTCGGCGGGCACGACCCGCAGCACGTAGGCACCCTCGACCGGATCGGTCGCATGCTCCTCGCCCGCCTCCGTGTGGGTGACGACCAGCCGCCGCAGCCGCGCGGGCGGGGTGAAGCCACGATCCTCCGCGGCCTGCCGGGCGTCCGGAATCGCCACTCCCGCGGCCACAGCCGAGTCCCTGTCGCTCATCGCCGTCGTCTCCCAAGGCCGTGCCGACTGTTCACAGACTGTCACCGGGGACGAGCGGTGACCAGGGCGGCCACGTTACTTGGCTTTACCGAAAGGACTCGGTTTCCGGCCGGGAAGACGGCGCGTCGGGCCGATCGGGCGGCGCACACCACCCCGTACACGCACGTCGGCCCGAGTCGCACACACTGGCGACCCGGGCCGACGAGGCACTGCACGGAGCGGACTACCCGGACTCCTCCTCGAGCTGCGCGGTCCCCGCCTCGACCCGATCGGCCAGGCTCTTCGGGCTGGTCAGGAAGCCCGCGCCCCAGGATCCGTGCATCGTCGCGAGCACACCCGGCAGCCGCACCAGCGCGCCCGGGCTCAGGTCGCGGCCCTCCCACGCGGCGCCGGCCAGGATGCCCGCCGCGTACCCGCCGGGCACCAGCCAGCCGACCTTGCGCCCGGACAGACCCACCACCGTGCCGGCGGCCACCGCCGCGAGCGCGGCCGGCGGGGCCAGGTAGCGCAGGTTCACCGAGCCCTGGTGGTGCCGGGAGACGACCCGACGCCACCGGCCGTAGTTGAAGTACTGCTTGGCCAGCGCCTTGGTGGTCGGCCGCGGGCGGTAGGAGACCTCCAACTCGGGCGAGAACCAGATCAGGTAACCGGCCTCGCGGATCCGGTAGTTCAGCTCCCAGTCCTGGGCCCGCTCGAACTCCTCGTTGTAGCCGCCCAGCTCCTCCAACACCTCGCGCCGGAACACGCCGAGGTAGACGGTGTCGGAGGGCCCCGCGCCGCCGCCGGTGTGGAAGCGCGCGTTGCCGACGCCGAGCTTGGAGGTCATCGCGCGCGCGACGGCCTCCTCGTAGGGGGTGGTGCCCTCGGCGTGCATCAGCCCGCCGACGTTGGCGGCACCGGTCTCCGCGAGCAGCCGGACCGCGGTGGAGATGTATCGGGCGGGCAGGATGCCGTGGCCGTCCACCCGCACGATCACGGGGTGCCGCGAGGCGCGGATCGCCGCGTTGAGTGCGCTGGGGGTGCGGCCGGTGGGATTGGGGACGGTGCGCACGCGGGAATCGTTCGCGACCAGCCGGGCGGCGATCTCGTCGGTGTCGTCCGTGGACGGTCCGAGCGCGATCACCACTTCGATCTCGCCGGGGTAGTCCTGCGCGAGCACACGACCGACGGCCTCTTCGAGGTGTCGGGACTCGTTGAGCACCGGCATGATCACGGAGACGGGCGGTTTTTCGGGAAGCGGCTCCGCTCGGCGAACCGGAGGTTCGTGGGTGGCGGGCTCGTCGGCAGTGGGATTCATCGCCTCGGAGCGTACTGCGAACGGGCCGCCCGGCCGACATCGACCGAGCGGGCGACCGGACGGGCCTGCCTGCGCGGCCGTCGGCGTGCCGCGGCCGTTCCCGCTCGATCCCGCTTTACGGTGGTTCGACGCGCAGCACCGCAACCGTGGTCGGCCGCCCAGGCGTCCTTCGGGTGTACGCGGGTACGGATGGACATCCGCACGACGCGCGCCGGGAGGGTGTGCGCAGCGAACGGCGGGACGAGATCGGTCCGCGAGGAGGGACACCGCACCCCATGGCGACGACTGGCGGACGACCCTCGGCGAGAACCGCGAACGGGGACCGGAACGAGCGCAACGTCGGCCGCAATTGGCTCGTGTTGATCACCGGTGTGCTCGCGGCGGCGATCCTGGCGACCAGCGGCATCGGCTGGGCCTGGGTCAAGCACTTCGACGGGAAGATCCAGCGGATAGATCCGTTCAAGGGCCTGGACAACCGCCCGGACACCGGATCCGGCAAGGACCTCAACTTCCTGATCGTCGGGTCGGACAACCGTGCCGGCATCTCCAAGGACACGCTGGAGAAGCTGCACGCCGGCGGCGAGTCCTGCGACTGCACCGACACGGTGATGATCGTGCACCTCAACGCCAAGCGGGACCGCGCGACCATCACCAGCCTGCCGCGGGACAGCTACGTGGAGTTCCCGGCGCACAAAGACAAGGCCACCGGTGAGCAGCGCGGCCCGTCCAAGGGCAAGATCAACGCCGCGTACACGCTCGGTGGCCCGCCGCTCACGGTGGCCACCGTGGAGAAGGCCACCGGGATCCGGATCGACCACTACATCGAGGTCAATTTCGTCTCGTTCGTCAGCGTCGTGGACACCCTCGGCGGCATCGAGATGTGTACGCCCAAGCCGCTGCGCGACCCCAAGTCCGGCCTCGACCTGCCCGCGGGCACCAGCAGGCTGGACGGGGTCAAGGCGCTGCAGTTCGTGCGGGCCCGGTACATCGCCAGCGACCCGACCGGCGACATCGGCCGCACCCAGCGCCAGCAGAAGTTCATGACCCAGGTGCTCGCGAAGGCGACGTCGTCCGGCACGCTGACCGACCCGCTCAAGCTCAAGAACGTGCTGGACGCGGTGCTCGGCTCGATCAAGGTGGACGAGGGCATGAGCCCGCAGTCCTTCCTGGAGTTGGGCGGCAAGCTCCGGAACCTGTCCAATTCCGGCGTCACCTACGCACAGGTGCCGCTCAAGAGCGTCGACCACCAGGTCCCGGACTGGGGCTCGACGGTGTTGTGGGACGACGCCAAGGCCGCGGGCCTGTTCCGGGCGATCCGCGAGGACAAGGACCTGATCGCGCCGACGCCGGAGAAGAAGCCCGACACCCCGGGCCCGGCCAACGCCCCCGCGCCCTCCCCTGTGTCGGTGGAGGTGGCGCCGAACGAGATCTCGGTCCAGGTGTACAACGGCGGGCAGGCCACGGGCCTGGGCACCCGCGCGCACGAGGACCTCAAGGGCCTGGGCTTCGCGATGGCCGGGCCGCCGCGGACCTCGACCTCGACCGACGGCGTGCGCACGATCATCCGGTACGACCCCAGGTGGAACCGCTCGGTCAAGACGGTGCAGGCCGCGCTGCCGGGCGCGACCCTGGAGCCGGTCACCGGCCTGGGGCGGACGATCGAGGTGGTCGCGGGCTCGTCGTACGCGGGGGCGACCCCGGTGCGGATCGGCGGCGCGCCCACCGAGCAGCCGTCCGACGGTGCCACGCCGAATCCGGCATACTCCGCCAAATCCGGTGACGAGGTCTCGTGTAAGAAGTGAGCATCAGACGGTGCCACGCCGAATCCGGCATACTCCGCCAAATCCGGTGACGAGGTCTCGTGTAAGAAGTGAGCATCAACTGTGGAACAGATAGTCGATGAGATCGGCATTCGGTTGCCTCGCGGCTGATCGGGTGCAAGCTTCGGTGTCATGAACAATTGGCCGCCGGGGTGGGCGGATGGCGACCAACAGCCACAGCAGCCCCCTCCGGGAACGATTCCGAGCCGCCCCGGCGGCCACCCGCAGCAGGCACCCGGCGGGCATCCGCCGCAGCCGAACGCGTATCCGCCGCAGCCGGGCGGGTATCCGCCCGCGCCCGCGGCGCACTCGCCGCAGGCCGGCGTGCCACCCGTGCAGCGCCCGCCCGGCGCGGACGGCTACCCGCCGCAGCCGCCGATCGCCGACGCGCACGGCGCACCGCCCGCCCCGGTGGGCCCGCCGCCGCAGCGCGGGCCCTCCGGCCCCGAGGGCCCCGGCGGCCCCGGTCGGCCCGACGGTCCCGACGGCCCGGGTCGTCCCGGCGGCCCGCCGCGGCGTCCGCGCGGCCCGGTCAACTGGAAGAAGCGCATCCTCATCGGGCTCGGCGTCTTCGTCGCGCTCGTGGTGGTCTTCGGCACGGTGACCTACTTCTGGGCCGACTCGAAGATTCGGCACGAGGACGTCCTGGACGATTACAAGGGCCGACCGGCCGCGTCCGAAGGCACCACGTGGCTGATCGTCGGCTCGGACAGCCGCGAGGGCCTGGACGCCACCGATCGCAAGAAGCTGCACACCGGCAAGGCCCCGGGCAAGCGCACCGACTCGATGATGCTGCTGCACAAGGGCAAGGGCGGCACCGCGCTGATCAGCCTGCCGCGCGACTCCTACGTGGACATCCCGGCGTTCAGCAAGAACGGCAAGACGGTCAACGCGCAGAAGAACAAGCTGAACGCGGCCTTCGAGAAGGGCGGCGCGCCGCTGCTCGCCCGCACCGTGGAGATGGCCACGGGCATGCGGCTCGACCACTACGCGGAGATCGGGTTCGGCGGGTTCAACAACATCGTCAACGCGATGGACGGCGTGGACATCTGCCTCAAGGGTCCGATCAAGGACAAGAAGTCCGGCGCGGACCTGGAGGCCGGTTGCCAGACGCTGGACGGCGCGCAGGCGCTCGCCTTCGTGCGGTCCCGCTACTACGACCCGGCGCGCTCCGACCTGGCCCGGATGGAGAATCAGCAGCTGTTCCTCAGCGCGCTGGCGAAGAAGGCCAAGTCGGCCGGAATCCTGCTCAACCCGTTCAGCGCGTTCCCGGTGGCCGACGCCTCGCTCGGCGCGGTGACCGTGGACGACGACACCGGCCTGTTCGACCTGTACGACCTGTTCAAGGACATGGGCAGCCTGTCCGGCGGCGACGGGGTCACCACCACGGTGCCGATCTCGAACCCCGGATACGAGGTCAAGAACGTCGGCTCCACCGTGCTGTGGGACGACAAGGGCGCGAAGGCGCTGTTCCAGGCGCTGCGCGACGGACGGACGGTGGACGCGCCCAAGCGCTGAACCCGGATCGGTGGGGACCGGCGGCCGGACAAGTGATTCGCCGCCTGTCCCCGCCGTTTCGTACCATCAGCACTCGGCCGGGATGTCGGCCGGCGATCCTGCCCCGAGGTGACGAAGTCCGCATGAACGATGCCGCGATAACCGCCGCAGACCACACCTTCCAGGTCGATCTGCGCGGTCTGGTCGACCTGTTGTCGCACCACCTCTACTCCAGCCCCCGGGTATACCTGCGTGAGCTGCTGCAGAACGGCGTCGACGCGGTCACCGCGCGGCGGGCCGCGGACTCACAGGCCCCCGCGGCGATCACGATCACCGTGGAGGACGGCGGCCTTCGGGTCACCGACACCGGCGTCGGGCTGACCGAGGCCGACGTGCACCGCTTCCTGGCCACCATCGGGCGCAGTTCCAAGCGGGATGCGCTGGAGAGCGCCCGGCGCGACTACATCGGCCAGTTCGGCATCGGCCTGCTCGCGTGCTTCGTGGTCGCCGACGAGATCACCGTGGTCACCCGCTCGGCCCAGGCGGCGGACGCGCCGCCGGTGGAATGGAAGGCCGGCGCCGACGGCCGCTACACGGTGCGCACCCTGGCCCCCGAGGAGCGCGAAGAGCCGGGCACCACGGTGTTCCTGACGCCGCGTCGGGGCAGCGAGTCGTGGTTCGCCGCGGACCGGGTGATCGAACTCGCCCGCGACTTCGGCGCGCTCCTGCCGTATCCGGTCACCGTCGTGGCCGACGGCGAGCACACGCCGATCACCGACACCCCCGCGGTCTGGGACCGCCCGTACCCCACGTCGGAGCGTCGCCGGGCCGCGCTCGCCGCGTACTGCGAGAGCCGACTCGGCTTCACCCCGCTGGACGTGATCGACCTGGACGTGCCGCTCGCGGGCGTGCGGGGTGCGGCGTTCGTGCTGCCGGAGGCGGTCAGCCCGGCGATGCGCGGCAAGCACCGGGTGCATCTCAAGGGCATGTTGCTCACCGAGAACGCCGACGGGCTGCTGCCCGACTGGGCGTTCTTCGTGCGCTGCGTCGTGGACACCGACACGCTGCGGCCCACCGCGTCGCGGGAGAGCCTGTACGACGACGAGTCGCTCGCCGGGGTGCGGGACGCGCTCGGCGGGCACATCCGGGACTGGCTGGCCGAGCTGGCCGCGCACGACCAGCCGCGGCTGGCCCGGTTCCTGAGCGTGCATCACCTGGGCGTGAAGGCGCTCGCCCGGCACGACGACGAGTTGTTGCGGCTGGTCCTGCCGTGGTTGCCGTTCGAGACCACCGACGGGCGGATCGCGCTCGACGAGTTCGCCCGCCGGCACCCGGTCGTGCACGTGACGCCGACCGTGGAGGAGTACCGCCAGGTCGCGCCGATCGCGGCGGCGGCCGGGCTGGGCGTGGTCAACGGCGGCTACACCTACGACCTGGACCTGGTCCACCGGCTGGCCGAGATCCGCCCGGGCACCACCGTCACCGAACTCGACCCGGACACCGTCACCGCGCACCTGGACTCGATCGACCCGAGCGCCGAACTGGCGGCGGCGAACTTCCTCGCGCATGCGCGGGCCGCGCTGGATCCGCTCTCGTGCGATGTATCGCTGCGCACGTTCCAGCCGGTCACCGTGCCCGCGCTGCTGCTCGACGGGCGGGACGCGCGCGGCGAGCGCGGTCGGGCCGAGGCCGAGCAGGACGCGGCCGGCCGCGGCGACGACCTGTGGTCGGGAATCCTGGGCTCGCTGCGCGGCCAGGGCCCGCGTGCCCGGCTCGTGCTCAACCACCTCAACCCGCTGGTCCGCCGGATCGCCGGGCTCGACGATCCCGAACTGGCCCGGGCCGCGGTCGAAGGACTGTACGGCCAGGCCCTGTTGCTCAGCCACCGACCGCTCACCTCGGCCGAGACCGGCCTGCTCGGCCGATCCTTCCTCGGCCTGCTGGAGCGGGCGGTCCACCAGCCGAACCCCGCCGAATAGGAACCCTTGATGGACATCCGTGACGACGCCGGGTTCTTCGCTGCCCTGGACGCGAACGAGGAACTGCCGTACGGAAAGGCACGTACCGCCCGCGCCGAGGAACTGGTCGTGGTCGCCGAGCGGATGGGCAACGACGAGAACCTCGCGTGGGCGCTGCTGCGGTTGATCACCGCGTACAACTACGGTGGCGAGTCGCCGCGTACGCCGGTCCCGCTCTCCCGCCTGCTCAGGCTGTGGGACGAGCATCCCGAGGGCTTCGACGAGCAGTTGACCCACCATCTGTTCTGGGATCTCAAGTGGATCACCAGCTCGCTGCTCGCGGTGCCCGACGTGCCGCTGCCGGCGATCCGCGGCTACCTCGCCGACATGGAGCGCCGCTATCGCACCGCCGGACACAGCCTGCGGCCGGTCCACCAGAGCCGGTTCTACCTGGCCCGACACATCGGCGCCGACGCGGAGAGCGCGGAGGCGTTCGACGCGTGGCTGGCGGCCGATCGCGACCGGCTCGCCGACTGCGACGCGTGCGAACGGCGCGAGCAGGCCCGCTGGTTGATCGCGCAGAGCCGGGACGCGGACGCGCTGGAACTGCTCGCGCCCACTCTGGACGGCGCGTTGACCTGCGCCGAGGAGCCGCAGGTCTCGCTGGCCGCGTCGATGTTGCCGCTCGTGCGCGAGGGCGATCCGGATCGGGCCCGGGCACATCACCTGCGCGGGTACCGTTCCGTTCGGGGCAAGGTGAGCACCTACGCGGCGGTCGCCGAGCACATCGAGTTCTGTGCGCTGACCGGCAACGAGGGCCGCGGGATCGAGATCCTGGCCGAGCACCGCGCCTGGCTGGAGCGTCCGCAGAGCGACCCGTCCGACCACTCCGACTTCCTCGCCGGCGTCGCGGTGCTGCTGCGCCGGCTGGTCGCGGTCGGCGGCCCCGGGTTGGTGGTCTTCGAGGACAGCACGGCCGGTGCGCTGCGCGACACGGTCGAACGCGAACTGTTCGAGATCACCGCCCGCTTCGACGCGCGCAACGGCAACGACGCGGTGAGTTCGCGGGTGCGACGCCGGTTGGCGGCGGCGCCCGTCGCGAAGTCGCTGCCGTTGGGCCTGCGTTCGGCCCGGGTGTCCGCGCCGTCGTCGGCCGCGCCGGTCCGGCCCGCGACCGCGTCGGCTGCCCGGGACGCCTCGGAACTGCTTTCCCGTGCGCGCGAGTTGGACGCGCAGGGGCATCCCCGTTCGGATGCGGCGTGGCGGGACTACGCGGCGGCGGCACGCGAGCGCGGACAGGACGTGGACGCCTTCGCGCTCGCCGCGATCACCGAGGCGGAGGGCATCGACCTGGCCGAGGAGGGCGAGTTCGCGGCGGGCATCGCGGCGCTGACCCGAGCCGCGGCCGGCTACGAGGCGGCCGGCGCGCCGGGGCGGGCGGTGGGCGCCGAGGTGCGCACCGCGATGGCCCGGTTCCGGGCCGAGGAGGCCGACGCGATCGGACTGTTCGACGCGGCGCGGGCCAGGGCCGAGGGATTCCTGCCGGACGACGCCGCACCGCTGGCTCTGGTGTTGCACCACCGCGCGATCGTGGCCCTGACGACCGGGGCCGACGACGTGGACGAGATCCTGACCGAGCTGCACGATCTGGGCCGGGACCACGGGCTGGGGCACCGGCAGGCGGCGGCGCTGCACCTGCGCGCGGAGCAGGCGCTCCAGGAGGACCGTACGACCGACGCCGAGGCGGATCTGAGCACCGCCATCACGCTCTGCCGGGAGGCGGAACGGCCCTGGCTGGCCTGCCGACCGCTGTTCCTGCGCAGCCAGGTCCGGATGCAGGCGGGCGACCCGGCGGCGGCGGAGGCGGACATGCGCGGCGCGCTGGAGACGGCGGCCTTCTACGCCGAGCCGCAGTTCCCGGTCGGCCACGCGCTGACCATGCTGGCCAACGCCGTCGGCGCGCAGGATCGGCCCGAGGACGCACTGCCGTTCGCGCTGGAGGCCGCGCACGTCTTCGACGACGAGGGCGACGCGGAGATGGCGGCGGCCTGCCGCAGGGGCGCCGTGGGCATGTTGTTCGGCCTGGGACGGGACGCGGAGGCCGCGGCGATCCTGGAGGAGCTGCTGCCCGAGATCGAGGCGCACCACGGCCCCGAGCACGCGATGCACGAACGGTGGGCGCTGGGCATGTGCCTGCGTCGCCTGGGCGATGCGCGGGACGCGGCCAAGCACCTGTCGATGGCGGCCGAGGCCGCGACGAAGGTCGCCGATCGGGCCACCCAGGCGGAGATCGCGGTGGCGGCGGCACACGCGCTGGACGATGCCGGGATGGCCGCGCAGGCGCAGGCCGCGTTCGGCCGGGCGATCGAACTGCTGCGCGCGGAGGGCGACGTGCGCGAGACCGTCCGCGCACTGCGGGCGAAGGCGTGGAACATCGCCGGCAGCACGGACCGGGAGGACCCGTCGGGGGTGGACCGGGCTGTGGCGCTGTTCGGGGAGGCGCTGCGGGAGTTGGCGGGGGCTGATCCGGGTTCGGGGGCCGGGTCGGGCTCGGCCGACGTGGGTGACGACTCGGGTGTCGGCTCGGCGTCGGGTTCGGGTTCCGGTGATGGCGCGGCCTCGGGCCCGGGTTCGGGTGCCGACGACGATGTGGCGGCGATGATCGCGATCGAGACGGCCGGTACGCATCACCAACTCGCCCACCTGCTGGCGCGCGCCGACCGACTGCATCCGGCGCTGACGGCGGCCGACCGGGCGGCTGCGGCGTACGTGCCGCTGTTGCCGGAGGAGGGCCACGGGTACCTGGATGCGGTGCAACTGGCCGCCCGAATAGAGGCGTTCGGTCTGGAGCAGCGGCAGCCGGCGGTGAACCGGTTGAGCGCGGCGCTGACGGTGTGCCGGACGGCCGGCTTCGAGGCCGTCGACGACCTCAGGGAACTGCGGAACGAGCTGGCGAAGAACTGACCGGCGGCGCACGCCGACAGTCGCCTTCGCCGCCCGAAGCCCCGCGACGTGGCCCCGGGCGGCGAAGGCGCCGAGTGCGGTGTCAGACCCCCTGGATCACCACGTCGTGCGCGTCGTGGGCGAGGATGTTCGGGAGTACGGGGATCAGGTCGTCGTCGTACCGGAGTTCGAGCAGCGTGGCATCGCCGCTTGCCGGGCCGGGGACGAAGGTGATGTAGGGCTTCTCGGTGCTCCGCCAGGTGTGCGTGCGGCCGTCGCACGTGGCCACGGTGCCGCCGATGGAGGAGTGCCGGCCGGCCTGGGCGACGTTGCCGCCGACCAGTACGGTCCCGACGTGGTCGGCGGAGCACTGGTAGGTCCCCGAGAGGGTGAGCGTCCCGTCCTCCGCCACCCACACGGTCGAATCCATCGAGACCCGGTCACCACCGGCACGCACGTCCCCGCGCGGGAGCGTATGCGCCTGCGCTGCCGCAACGGGCGCAAGCGCGAGCAGGAGACCGGCACATCCGGCGGACAGGGCCACGGCCGTACGGCCGGCAGTGATCATCATGCCGTCGCCAACGATCGCGAGCCGGAAAGGTTTCGCCCCCACGTACGGACGGGATGGCAAGCGCGACGGCCCCCTCCGCCGAAGCCGCACGACCCGCCGCAAGCCCCGATGTCCGCTGCCGGACCGAACAAGGTTGCCGGCCCCTGGCGTTCGCGGCCACGGAAGGACCGGCTGCCGACGGCCCGGGGCATCCGTATCCGCCGCCGCCGGCCCACCGAGAAGCCCGGCTCCCGGCCCGACCTAGCCCAAACGCATGAATGGCAGCCGAGTTGCCCTCGGGTTCCGTCATGTCCCGCCGGCAACAATTAGGTTGGATGCGACCCATTCGGCGTGTTCGGGGGCCAGGAGAGTGCGCATGTCGAACGAACAGCTCCCGTCGGCGGTGGCCCCGGTGGCCATAACGCTGGCCGCCATCGCTGCGTCCGCGGCTCCCTCGCGCCCGTCGGGGGAAACCCTGTCCGAGCACAGCAACCGGGTCTTCCTGGGCATCCAACAACAACTGACCGACTCCTCTCTCGCGACCGGGAACAACTGGAGCCAACAGTGGCTCGCGCTGAGCGCGGACAACGCGAACATGGCCTACCTCGCGAAGAGCAAGGACGGCTCCAACCAGTTCGCCGTGGTCATCCGCGGCACGGTCGCCAGTGAGACCGACATGCTCGAAGACCTCGACGTCGGCACGGTGGTCCCGTTCACCGCCGTCGGCTCGCCGTCACGCCCGGTCTGGGTCTCCAAGGGCGCGATGGAGGCGTTCACCCAGGTCGTCACCATGAACTCGGTGGGTGTCACTTTGGTGAAGGCGCTCGCCAACGCGCTCGCCAAGGCGCCGCCGAACCCGACGGTCCGGGTGATCGGGCACAGCCTCGGCGGCTGCATCGCGACCATGGTCGCGCCCTACCTGCTGGGGCGGTCCTGGTCGAACGCGACCCCGCGGTTCGCGCTGCACACCTTCGCCGCGCCCAGCGCCGGCGGCTCGGACTTCGCGTCCTACGTCGATTCCCTGCCCTGGGTCGCCAACGAGCGCTACTACAACACCTGGGACTTGGTGCCCCAGGCCTGGACGGGTCTCGCCGCCGCCAAGAACTGGTATCCCGATCCCGGCCCGGAGGCGACCTTCGACGTCAGGGCGGTCATCGGGACGCTCGCCGGCCTTCCCGGCCCCAACGTCTACGCGCAGCCTGGTGACGCCTGCGCGCTCAACCCCGTCTACGGAAAGAGCGCGCCCGGCTCCTACGACCCGAACCTGACCAGGAAGTCGCTCCAGGACTTCATGGGCCAGGTCGCGTACCAGCACGCCAATTCCACCTACCTGCGCCTGCTCGGCGCACCGAATGTCCTGCCGGGTCCGGTGGTGACCTCCGTCAGCCCGAACACCGGACCGACCGGCACCACGGTCACCATCAACGGCACCGGCCTGGGCATCGGCAGCAACAACACCGGGGTCGACTTCGGCACGCTGCCGTGCCCCCGGTTCGGCGTCTCCGACAACGGCACCGTGATCACCGCCTACCTGCCCATGGGCATCGGTACCGGCGTCGTCGACGTCCGCGTCACCACCAATTTGGGCACTTCTCCCGTCGTCCCCTCCGGCCGGTTCGCCTACGACGGCACCGCGCCCGTGGTGGTCACCGGCATCAGCCCGGTCACCGGACCCAAAACCACCCAGGTCACCATCTCCGGCGAGAACTTCGCCTCCGACGCCAAGGTCTACTTCGGCAACAACGCCGCCGCGTTGGCCCAACCCCCACTTTCCGATCGAATCGTCGCGATCGCACCTCCGCCCGACACGGGCATCACCGATCCCCTGACCGTGAACGTCACCGTGCTGTCGAACGGCTACTCGTCCCCCGCGAGCCCGGCGAACGAGTTCACCTACAAGCTGTGATCCCGGCCGACCGGCCGACGCCTGCGGTCCGCCCGCCTGCGTGACCCACCACGGCAATCCCGGGCCTCGCCTTCTCGGTCGTCGAAACCGGTGCGCTGTCCTACGGCTTCGGCGGTCCCCGGCGGTCTCCTTGGACAGGGCGGCGGCGGAGACCCGCAGGATCCGCAGCGCCATACGTACGCCGATCCGCTGACCGCCCCTCGCCGCACTACCGTATGGTCCAGGGCGGGCTTCAGTGCGCCGCGAGTCTCGCCACCAGCCCGATCCCCCGGGCCAGCAACTCTCGCTCCTCACCCGTCAGTTCCGCGTCGATCGCGCGGGCAAGCCAATCCACCCTGCGGCCCCGCTCCTCCTCCAGCAGCGCCTGCCCGGCGGAGGAGAGCTCGACCAGGCTCTTGCGGCCGTCGGTCGGATGCGCCCGGCGCGTGATCAGCCCCTGTTCCATGAGCAGTCCGACGGCGCGGGCCATGGACTGCGGACGCACCTGCTGATCGGCCGCCAGTTCGCTGGTCGTCATCGCACCGCTGCGGTCCAGCGCGCCGAGGACGGCCACCTGGCCGAACGGCATCCGGTCCTCCAGCTTCACGCGCCGCGTGAGCTTTCCCATCGCGGTACGCAGTTCGGCCGCGACGGCGGCGGATTCCGGGAGGGGCATACCGAACTTTAACGCAGCACGGCTGCACAGCAGAACTGAACAACAAGGCTGCGCAGGGCAGCTGCGCAGCAGAACTGAACAGCGGGACTGAACAGCACTGCTGTAGAGTTTTGGGTGCCGGGTCCGACACCGCCGTCGCCGCAGCCGAATCCCGGCATACATGCGACAACGAGAAGGGCTCCCATGACCGCCATCACCTCCGTCACCGGCCGCCGCATCCTCGACAGCAGGGGCAATCCCACCGTCGAAGTCGACGTGGAACTGGCAGACGGATCCTTCGGCCGGGCCGCGGTCCCCTCCGGCGCTTCGACCGGCGCCCGCGAGGCCGTAGAACTCCGCGACGGCGACCCGGCTCGCTGGCACGGCAAGGGCGTCGACGACGCGGTACGCCACGTCAACACGGAACTCGCCGCCGCCGTCACCGGTCGCGAGGCCGAGGACCAGGCCGGCCTCGACGGAGTCCTCGTCGCCACGGACGGCACCTCCAACAAGTCCAGGCTCGGCGCCAACGCGATCCTCGGGGTCTCCCTGGCTGCCGCCAAGGCCGCAGCCGCCGCCCACCGGCTGCCGCTCTACCGCTACGTCGGCGGGTCCGACGCCCGAGTGCTGCCCGTACCGATGATGAACATCGTCAACGGGGGTGCGCACGCCGACAATCCGCTGGACTTCCAGGAGTTCATGATCGCCCCGATCGGCGCGGAGACCTTTGCCGAGGCCGTGCGGATGGGGTCCGAGATCTTCCACACCCTGCGCCGCGACCTCCTCGCCGCCGGGCACGACACGGGCGTGGGTGACGAGGGCGGCTTCGCACCCGCGCTGCGCACCGCCGAGGAGGCCCTCGACTTCGTGCTGGCCGCCGTCGAGCGCACGGGGTACCGACCGGGCACGGACATCGGCCTGGTCATGGACCCGGCGTCGTCCGAGTTCTTCCGCGACGGCGTGTACGACTACACCGGCGAGGGAGTGCGGCGCACACCCGTCGAACAGGCCGACTACCTGGTCAAGTTGATCGAGGCGTACCCCATCGTGTCGATCGAGGACCCGATGGCCGAGGACGACCTGACGGGATGGCGGGACCTGACCGCCCGGGTCGGTGCGCGCTGCCAACTCACCGGCGACGACGTGTTCTGCACGAACGAGACCCTCCTGCGCGAGGGCATCGACTCCGGCGTCGCCAACTCGGTTTTGGTGAAGGTCAATCAGATCGGCACCCTGACCGAGGCCCTGGCCACCGTCGACGCCGCCCACCGGGCGGGCTACACCGTCGTCATGTCGCACCGCTCGGGAGAGACGGAGGACACGACGATCGCGGACCTGGCGGTGGCCACGGGCTGCGGTCAGATCAAGACCGGTTCCCTGTCCCGCTCCGACCGCACCGCCAAGTACAACCAACTCATCCGCATCGAGGAGCACTTGGGCGCCACCGCCCGGTACGCGGGCGCGGAGGCACTACGCCGCTGAGCCCGCCGATCCGGCGGATCATGCCCGGGCCGCGAGGGCGGCGAGGCACGCTGCCGGACGTCGCGGTGTCCGGAGGGTGTCGAGGACCGACCCTAGTCCCGCAGGGCGCCGAGCAGTTCGCACCACGCGGCCGGGCTGACCTCCAGATGGCCGAGACTGCGGTCCTTGGTGTCACGGATGCCCGTGGATGTCGGGAGGGGCGCGACCTCGACACATGAGTTGTTGCCCGTGGAGTGACTGGCCTTGCGCCACGCGAGCGGGTCGATGACGTTCAAGGTTCATCCCATCTGATCGCCGTGATGTTCCGGTCCCGGACGAGTCGGTTCTCCGCCGCTAGTCCCGCAGCGCGCGCAGCAGTTCGCGCCACGCGGCTGAACTGATCTCCAAGTGCCCTTGGGCCCTGTCCTTGGTGTCACGTATGCCAGTGACCTCCGTAAGAGGGGCCACTTCTACACACGCGTTGTTGCTGGTTGAACGACTGGCCTTACGCCACGCGTACGCATCGATGGTGCTCAAAGCGCATCCAATCTGCTCTGTATCAAGCGCTGCGACTCGTCCTGGGAGAGAGCCACGGATCGCTGGTAACCCAGGTTGCGACGATGCCGTCGAACGGTCCGTTCATCTCGGATCATCTGTGACCCACTGTCCCACTCGGCATGTGCCACCGGAGTTTCGGGGGCCGGCAGTTCGAGCACTGTCACCGCTCCGAGATATGGGCGCGCCAAAGCATCGGACGGCACAATTCTGAGGCACACGTTCTCGAGTCGGCTCAGGTCCAGCAGGTGCTGCAACTGCTCTTGCAAGGCTACTCGTCCGCAGAAGTTTGTCGAAAGTACTGCTTCGGACAGGGTTGCTGAAACCGTTGCGGTGCAGGCCGTAATGATCCGTGCGCGTTGCAGCCGAACCTCCAGCAGCATCTCCGCGTCGTCGGGATCAGGCACGAACGCAGATTTCATGATGGTTGCCCGGGCGTAGCCTGCGGCCTGCATATACCCGGGAATCAAGGTGGATGCGACTTCCAAGGCCGTTGCTTGCGCCTCAAGAAGGATCAACTCTTCGTAGTCCCGGCTCAGCACCTCGGCATATTTCACCCACCATCGATCCGGTTCGCGCTCGATGCCGAGTCCGCGCTCCAATCTCATCCGGGTCACCGGGGTCAGCTGCAAGATATCTGCCAGCACCGCCACTTGGTCCGGCTTGATGGGCGTCACCCCAGTCTCCAGCCGAGACAGCTTGCTTTCGTTCCAGCCCGCCCGCCGCGCGACGTGTCCCATCACCAGCCCGGCCTCCTGACGCAGACGCCGCAGCTCGGCACCCACCCGGGCAGGGTCACGCACCATAACCCACCTGTCCATTGCTCTCGATTGATCCGGTTCGCAGAACTTTCGACACACAGTTGCTGCAAGGGGCCTTGCATGTCAGCGTATTCAGTGTAACGAGAGATCACCTCTCCGTGACCGTCATCCGTTATGTCTGGATGCGGACGCGCTGCCGATCGGCGGGTGGAAGGTGCGGCCATGGAGCAAGACAGTTCAACTCACCTGGCAGGGAAGACCGTTCGACCCGGCCGTGGGGCGTGGATTCGTGACGAGCTCAGCGGCCTCTGTGGGGTCTGCGAATCGACCACGGGCCAAACCGTGTGCGCTCGAACGCTTGCCGGGACGTCGTTCACGGTTCGTGCGGATGACGTTCGCGTGCTCTCCCCCGCTGCCGCCGTCGAGGCTGTCTACACCCCGCCCGTTACGCCGAATACCGCTCACGGCAAAGGAGTTCGAATGAGTCGACTACCGCAAGTTCATGTAGGGCACATCGTGGAGCACCTCGATGAGAGCCGGCGCGACGAGTGTCCGGAGGGCCGGGTCGTGCTCACCGGCGTCGGTCTGGTCACCGTGCAGCCCGCCAACGGCGCACCGAAATGGACCGTCGATCGACACGAAGTGCGGCACGTCGACGCCCAGGACAAACAAGCGGATTGACCCGCAGGTGGGTGGGGGCTCGATTCCAGGCGATGCCCACCCACCTGCGACACCACCGGTCTCGAAGGACGGCAATGGCACACCCAGAATACCGAGCCGGGCTCGGGGCCTTGCCGTCCGCCGTACGAACACTCGGAGGCACCCGTGAACAACCACGGCGACGGACAGAACGGCAAGGACGGCGACCGAAAGCAGCCGCCGCGCGAGCAGGACGGCCAGTGGAAGAAGCCCATTCCCCCGGACTCCAACACCCCCAAGGACCCCAGGAACCCCAAGGACAAGAACAAGTGAGCGCCCACAGCCCGCTCGTCGCCTGGGAAACCGTCTTCAACGACACGCCGCGCGACCCCTACATCCCCGACATCGTGTGGGTCGAGGGCGAGCGGATCGACCGCCGCACCGACCCCGAAGGCTGGACACGGGCCGTCCGTGCCGACATCCCACTCGTCACGCAAATGGACGACGGCGTCGAGGGCGGCGACCTGATCCCCACCTCGTCCGCGTCGATGCCTTCGCTCGTCCGGTACATGCTCGAACAACTCGACGCGCGCCCCGATCACGACGTCCTCGAACTCGGCACCGGCACCGGCTGGACCACCGCGCTGCTGGCCACCGCCCTGACCAAGGGCATCGTGACCACCGTCGAGGTGGACACCGTCGTGGCAATCGCCGCCCGAAGGGCGCTGACCGGTCGCAGCTATGCCACCCCGACCACGGTCATCGGCGACGGGCTCGAAGGATACGAACCCGGCGCACCCTACGATCTCGTCCTGTCGACCATGGCCGTGCGGCACATCCCCTACGCATGGGTCGAACAGTCGGCTCCCGGCGGGGTGATCCTCACCCCCTGGGGAACGGCGTACAACAACTCCGGCCTACTACGCCTGGTCGTCGACCGCGACGGCACGGCCTCCGGACGCTTCGTCGGCAACGCGGCCTTCATGTACGCCCGTTCGCAACGCCGCGCCTTCGACGGACGCCGGTTCGTCGGTGACGTGATCAAAGACCCGAGCAAAGGAAGATCCCGCCACACCACCACGGACCCGCGCCGACTCCGGGAGGAGCACGCGGACTTCGCGATCGGACTGGCCGTACCCGACGTCGAGCAGCGGGTGTTCTTCGGATCGGGCGAATCGGCGGGCGAGTCCACGTCCTGGTACACCGACGGCGAGTCGTGGGCATCCGTCGACCACGTGCCCGGCGCCGATTCGTTCCGAGTGACCGAAGGCGGCCCATGCGACCTGTGGGCCTCGATCGAGGGTGCCTACCGGGCGTGGCGAGCCCGCGGCGAACCTCCCCGCGAGCAGCACGGAATCACCGTGACGCCGGACGGCCAATGGGCCTGGCACGACGGCCCGCGCGGCCGAACCGACTGCGGACCGATGTCCCGGTAGCGCCGAACCGGCGACGTACGAAGTCTCCATGACGACCGGGTGGGCGGGCGCTCGATTCCAGGCGATGCCCGCCCACCCGCGAGATCACCACTCTCGAAGGACGCCAACGACATGCGCCACCGCCCACGACCCGGAATCCGCCGACGCCGACCCGGAAGCGGCAACCGCAACGGCAGCCACGGCGAGCACCACCGCCGTCACCACAGCAGCCCCCTGTCCAACGCGTTGCACAAACTCGTAGCGGCAGCCAGGAAGTTGGCCGCAGCCATCCCACGGCCGGAAACGGCCGCACCATGGGCCGAGTTCCGGCCCAGCGCCCCGTCCACCGGCCCATTCGCTCCGGAAGACCTCCCACTCGACTGGCGATCCCGCCTACCGAATCCGGCCGACCGAGTGGAATCCGGCCTCGCCCACGACTGACCGCCGTACGCCCCATGGGCCGCAACCACCGCACAGCGAACACCGCAACCGCAAACCACGCGGTCCCCCGGCCGAATATCCGGCCGGTGGGACCGCCGGCACCATCGACTCGCCACCGCCACCGCCACCGCCGCAGGCGCGAGCGCGCCCCGCCCCTACTTCGGCAGGTTCCGCGCCATCACGATCCGCTGAACCTGGTTCGTGCCCTCATAAATCTGCGTGATCTTCGCATCCCGCATCATCCGCTCCAGCGGATAGTCGCGCGTGTAGCCATAGCCACCCAGCAACTGGACCGCGTCCACGGTGATCTCCATCGCCGCGTCGGACGCGAAACACTTGGCCGCCGCGCCGTGGAAGGTCAGATCCGCGTCGCCGCGCTCGGACTTGGCCGCCGCCGCGTAGGTCAGCTGTCGGGCCGCCTCCAGCTTCATCGCCATGTCCGCGAGCATGAACTGGATGCCCTGGAAGTCACCGATCGGCTTGCCGAACTGCTTGCGCTCCTGCACATAGCCCTTCGCGTAGTCGAGCGCACCCTGCGCGATGCCCAGCGCCTGCGCCGCGATCGTCACGCGCGTGTGGTCGAGCGTCTTCATCGCGGTGGCGAAGCCGGTGCCCTCGGCGCCGATGATCCGGTCGGCCGGGATCCGTACGTTGTCGAGGTAGACCTCGCGCGTCGGCGAGCCCTTGATGCCGAGCTTCTTCTCCGGCGCGCCGAACGAGACGCCCTCGTCCGACTTCTCCACCACGAAGGCCGAGATGCCCTTGCTGCGCTTGTCCGGGTCGGTCACGGCCATCACCGTGTAGAACTCGGACACCCCCGCGTTGGTGATCCAGCGCTTGACCCCGTTGAGCACCCACGAGTCGCCGTCGCGCACCGCGCGGGTCTTCATCGCGGCGGCGTCCGAACCCGCGTCCGGCTCGGACAGGCAGTACGAGAACATCCCGTCACCGCGTGCGACCGCGCCCAGGTAACGCCGCTTGAGGTCCTCCGAGCCGGACAACATCAGCGGCATCGTGCCGAGCTTGTTGACCGCCGGGATCAGCGACGAGGACGCACACACCCGCGCGACCTCCTCGATCACGATCACCGTGGCCAGCGCGTCGGCGCCGCCGCCGCCGTACTCCTCCGGGATGTGCACCGCATGGAGATCGTTGGCGCTGAGCGCGTCCAGCGCCTCCTGCGGGAATCGGGACTGCTCGTCGACCTCGGCGGCGAACGGGGCGATCTTCGCCTCCGCGAGGGCGCGGACCGACTCGCGGAGCATGTCGTGCTCCTCGGAGACGCGGAAGAAGTCGAAGTCTTTTCGTCCGGCCACGGGTGCCTACCTCTCAACAGAAGAGTGTGCAGCGTTTTATTACCGCTCAGTAAACAACACTGGCGTCCACAATTATTCAGCCGCACCCGGTTCGGGCTCGCATCGGCACGGCCACGGTTCGGCGACGGCGCCGTGACGACGCCGGATACGATCCAGGTCCCGTCCCATCCCCACGACGAAGAAGTCAGGTGACGTACGTGGCACCCCGCATCACGGTCATCGGTACCGGCTACCTGGGCGCCACGCACGCGGCGTGCATGGCAGAGCTGGGCTTCGAGGTCCTCGGGATGGACGTGGATCCCGACAAGGTGGCCACCCTCGCGGGTGGCCGCACGCCGTTCTGGGAGCCCGAGCTCGAAGAGCTGATGGCCCCGCACGTGGCATCGGGGCGGCTGCGCTTCACCACCGACATCGCCGAGATCGCCGAGTTCGGCGACGTGCACTTCGTGTGCGTGAACACGCCGCAGCGCAAGGGCGAGTTCGCCGCCGACGTGTCCTACGTCGACGCCGCCGTGGACGCGCTGGCCCCGCTGCTGCGCCGCCCGTGCCTGGTCGTCGGCAAGTCCACCGTCCCGGTCGGCACCGCCGAACGGCTGACCACCCGGATCGCCGAGCTCGCGCCGGTGGGCACCGAGGCCGAGCTGGCCTGGAACCCCGAGTTCCTGCGCGAGGGCTACGCCGTCCAGGACACCCTGCACCCGGACCGGCTGGTGATCGGCGTGCGCTCGCAGCGAGCCGAGGACATGCTGCGCGAGGTGTACGCGACCCTGCTCGCCGAGGGCGTCCCGCTCGTGGTGACCGACTTCGCCACCTCCGAGCTGGTCAAGACCGCCGCCAACTCGTTCCTGGCCACCAAGATCT
Source organism: Embleya sp. NPDC050493 (assembly GCF_044458105.1). Taxonomy (NCBI): domain Bacteria; kingdom Bacillati; phylum Actinomycetota; class Actinomycetes; order Kitasatosporales; family Streptomycetaceae; genus Embleya; species Embleya sp. NPDC050493. Next base: position 86,272 of record NZ_JBITHP010000027.1, on the reverse strand, counting down.
CCTTCATCAACGCGATGGCCGAGGTCTGCGAGGCGGCCGGCGCCGACGTCGAGCAGCTCTCCCAGGCGCTCGCCTTCGACCCGCGGATCAACGGCCGCTTCCTCAAGGCCGGGCTCGGCTTCGGCGGCGGTTGCCTGCCCAAGGACATCCGGGCATTCATGGCCCGAGCGGGTGAACTGGGCGCCGACCAGGCGCTCACCTTCCTGCGCGAGGTGGACGCGATCAACATGCGCCGCCGGTTCCGGATGGTCGATCTCGCCCGCGAACAGTGCGACGGCAGCTTCCTGGGCCGCCGGGTCGCCGTCTTCGGCGCCGCCTTCAAGCCCAACTCGGACGACATCCGCGACTCGCCCGCACTCAACGTCGCCGCGCAGGTGCAGCTCCAAGGCGGCGAGGTGACCGTGTACGACCCCAAGGCGATGGACAACGCCCGGAAGATGTACCCGGGCCTGACCTACGCGGACACCGCCTTCGACGCCGCCCGCGGCGCGCACGTGGTGCTGCACCTGACCGAGTGGTCCGAGTTCCGCGAGATGGATCCGGCCGTACTGGGCGAGATCGTCGCGGAGCGACGCGTACTCGACGGGCGCAACGCCCTCGACCCGGTGCGCTGGCGCGGCGCAGGATGGACGTACCGGGCACTCGGTCGCCCCTGAGTAGCCGGCCCGCCCCGGGGGCACACTCACCCGGCTGACGGCGCCGCGCCGTCCGTCTGTCGGGGGGCACCGCGAGCAGCGAGACAAGGACTGCGAGGTCATCAGCATGCCGTACGGCGACGAGGCCACGATCCGACGGATCCTCGACACGCACACGTGGGCGGTGGTGGGACTCAGCACCAACTCCCACCGTGCCGCATATGGAGTAGCCGCGTTCCTCCGTCAGTGGGGAAAGCGCATCGTGCCGGTGCACCCGAAGGCCGAGACCGTGCACGGCGAGCAGGGGTACGCCACGCTCGCCGAGATCCCGTTCCCGGTGGACGTGGTCGACGTGTTCGTCAACTCCGACCAGGCCGGCGACATCGCCGACCAGGCCGTGAAGATCGGCGCGAAGGCGGTCTGGTTCCAGTTGGACGTGATCGACGAGAAGGCCTACCAGCGGGTCCGTGACGCGGGCCTGGACATGGTGATGGACCGCTGCTCCGCGGTGGAGCTCCAACGCATCACCATGACGGGCGCGGGCCGGGCCTGAACCCGGGAACCGGGGCCCGAGCACACCGCCGGGCCCCGCCCACACCTGCGGAGGAAGTCCCTAGGACCCGATCCGCTCGCGCAGCTTGCGCCCCTTCTCGGTCGCCTGCGCCTTCAGCTCGGCCTGGAAGCCGGTCATCCGCTCCAGCAGCGCCGGATCGTGCGCCGCCAGCATCCGCACCGCGAGCAGCCCGGCATTGCGCGCTCCGCCGATCGAGACGGTGGCCACCGGCACCCCGGCCGGCATCTGCACGATCGACAACAGCGAGTCCATGCCGTCCAGGTACTTCAGCGGCACCGGTACGCCGATCACCGGCAGCGGGGTGACCGACGCGAGCATCCCGGGCAGGTGCGCGGCGCCGCCCGCGCCCGCGATGATCGCCTTGAGACCGCGTGCGGCCGCGGTCGTGCCGTACTCGATCATCTCCTGCGGCATCCGGTGCGCGGAGACCACGTCGGCCTCGTACCGGATCCCGAATTCGTCCATGACCTGCGCGGCGAGTTCCATCACCGGCCAGTCCGAGTCGGACCCCATGACGATGCCGACGACGGGCTGCGTGCTCATTCGGTGATGTCCCCTCGGAGGTAGTCGGCGGCGTGCCGGGCGCGCTCGCGCACGTCGTCCAGGTCGTCGCCGCACACGGTGACGTGACCGACCTTGCGACCGACCTTCACGTCCTTGCCGTACATGTGCACCTTGACCCCGGGATCGCGGGCCATCACGTGCAGGTACGGACGGTACATGTCCGGATAATCGCCGCCGAGCACGTTGACCATCACGGTCCACGGCGCCCGGGCGCGCGGGTCGCCCAGCGGCAGGTCGAGCACCGCGCGCAGGTGGTTCTCGAACTGCGAGGTGACCGCGCCGTCGATGCTCCAGTGCCCGCTGTTGTGCGGGCGCATGGCCAGCTCGTTGACCAGGATCCGGCCGTCGGCGGTCTCGAACAGTTCGACCGCGAGGTGTCCGGTGACCCCCAGCTCGCCCGCGATCGACAGCGCGATCCGCTGGGCCCGGACCGCGAGCTCCTCGGCCAGGTTCGGCGCGGGCGCGATCACCTCGCGGCACACGCCGTCCACCTGGATCGACTCGACCACGGGGTAGGCCACCGCCTGCCCGTGCGGCGAACGCACCACGCATGCGGCCAGCTCGCGGGTGAAGTCGACCTTCTCCTCGGCGAGCACCGGCACACCGGCGGCGAACGGCACCGCGGCCTCCTGCTCGCCGCGCACGATCCACACGCCCTTGCCGTCGTAGCCGCCGCGCGTGGTCTTGAGCACGACCGGCCAGCCGCCCACCTCGGCCGCGAACGCCGCCACGTCCGCCGGATCGGCCACGATCCGGTTGCGCGGGCACGGGACGCCGATCTCGGCCAGCCTGGCCCGCATCACGCCCTTGTCCTGGGCGTGCACGAGGGCCCGCGGGCCGGGCCGGACGGCGACACCGTCGGCTTCGAGGGCCTCCAGGAGCGCGGTGGGGACCTGTTCGTGGTCGAACGTGACCACGTCGCAGCCCTGGGCGAAGCGGCGCAGGTCGGCGAGATCGTCCTCACTGCCGAGCACGACGTCGCCCACGACCTGGGCCGCGGATTCGGACGGGGATGCGGCGAGTACGCGAAAGCGTGCGCCGAGCGGGATTGCGGCCTGGTGCGTCATGCGGGCGAGCTGGCCGCCGCCGACCATGCCGACGACTGGGAACGTCACGGGGGAAGGGTACCGACCCGACACGCGCGGCCGCGGCAGTGGGCATTGCGGGCGCGTTCGCGGCGGACCCGGGTCACCGGAACGACATGTGCCACACGTGCCGGGAGATGTTCCGGTAAAGAGTCTGCAACAGGAGGGAGACCGTGCGCCGATGCCGAGCGACCGCGGCGGCTACCCTCGTCAGGTGAGTCGTCATGCCCGTAGCCCCCTTGGTGCCGAAGGAGCGTCCGTGCCCTCGCCTGTCGGCACCCCCGCCGAGCCGACCGTCGAAGCGCCGCCCGGCCGGGTGGCGCGCATCCGTTCCGAGGTCACCCAGTTCCTGGTCGCGGGCGGACTCGCCTACGCGGTGGACGTCCTCGTCTTCAATCTCGGCCTCTCGCTCGGCATGGGCGGGGTCGCGGCGAAGATCGTCTCCTCGATCCCGGCGACCATCGTGGCCTACGTCGGTAACCGATACTGGACCTATCGGCATCGGGACCGCACCGGCGTCGGCCGCGAGTACACGCTCTTCTTCGTGTTCAGCGCGATCGCCGCGGGCATCCAGGCGTCGAGCGTGTTCGTCTCACACACCCTGATGGGTTATGAGAGCAAGCTCGCCGACAACATCTCGGCGAACATCGTCGGTATGGCTCTCGGCACGCTGTTCCGCTTCTGGGCATTCCGCACGTGGGTGTTCAAGCACAAACGACCCGCTGTCGCGCCGGTCGTCGAAGGTGGCATGTCGTGAAGGCGCTGCGGAATTGGTACGACCGAGTCGGGCACCTGCTGCGCGAGACGCTGAAGTTCGGCGCCGTCGGCGGGTTCGGCGTGGTCGTCAACGTGATCGTGTTCAACATCTGCCGTAACCACCTGGGCCTGGCCTCGGTGCGCTCGTCGGTGATCTCGACCGCGCTCGCGATCATGGTGAACTACCTCGGCAACCGCTACTGGGCCTTCCGGCACCGCTCGTCCGAGGACAGTCGGCGCGAGTTCGTGCTGTTCATGGCGTTCAGCGGGGTCGGCATGGCGATCGAGGCGGGCACCGTGGCCATCTCGCACTACTGGCTCGGCTACCCGTCACTGCTCGCGGACAACGTCGCGAAGTACGCCGTCGGCCTGCCGCTGGGCACGCTGTTCCGCTTCTGGTCCTACCGCACGTGGGTCTTCACCGGAACCCACCACGTCGACCGCAAGCCGGTGCAGGTCGTGGCGCCACCGGCCGCCGAGACCGTCGAAGCCGGCAGGAACGCCGAGGCCACGAAGACCAACGGGCGGCCGGCCGGCTCCGGCAGGGCCCACCTGGACACCGAGGCCGCCCGCCTGGTCGAGGACGAAAGCGAAACGTCCCGAGCCTGAGCCGGCCCCGGGGCCGTCCTGCGGCCCCGGCCCCGCTCCCACCGCCCCTCACCCGGGCGGATCCTCCGGATGCGCCGCCAGGAACACCGCGAACACCGGCGGGCGCTGCTGGAGCAGTTCCAGTCGGCCGCCGTCCGCCTCGGCCAGGTCGCGGGCGACCGCGAGCCCCAGGCCGGTCGAGTTGTGGCCGCTGACCGCCCGCTCGAACACTCGCGCGCCCAGCTCGTCCGGCACTCCGGTGCCCTCGTCCTCGACCTCGACCACCACCGACGTGCCGGTCGTACGGGTACGGATGTTCACCCCGCCGGCACCGTGCATGAGCGTGTTCTCCACCAGCGTCGCCAGCACCTGGGACAGCGCCCCGGGGGTGGCCACCGCGGTCAGCCCGCGCTCCCCCTCGACCCGGATGCTGCGTCCGGCCTCGCGGAAGTTGGGTCGCCACTCGTCGATCTGCTGCTGGATCACGTCGTCCACCCGGACGGTGACCGCCGACATGTTGCGCGGGTCGCGGCCGCCGCTGCCGCGCCGACTGCTGGTCAGCAGCCGCTGCACCACGTCGGTGAGCCGCTCGACCTGGGACAACGCGATCGCGGCCTCCTCCTTGACGATCTCCGGGTCCTCGGTCGCGATGATCTCCTCCAGCCGCATGGACAGCGCGGTGAGCGGCGTGCGCAGCTGGTGCGAGGCGTCCGCGGCGAGCCTGCGCTCGGCGGTGAGCATCCGCGCGATCCGCTCTGCGCTGCGGTCCAACACCTCGGCGACGCGGTCCAGCTCGGGCACGCCGTACCGGCGGTGTCGGGGCCGGGGGTCACCGGAGCCGAGCCGTTCGGCGGTCTCGGCCAGGTCGGTCAGCGGGCGGGCGAGCCGGCGGGCCTGCCACACCGCGAGGGCGGCGGCCGCGGCGACGGCGAGCAGCGCCACGCACAGGATCAGCAGGAGGGATTCGCGGATCTTGCCGGTGACCCGCTCGCGCGGTTCGCCGACGGTGACCGAGTCGCCCATCTCGCCGTGCATGTCCTTCTCGAAGACCCGGCCGCTCGGCTTGTCGCCGATCACCAGCGGGGGCTCCCCGGGCAGCCGCACGATCGCGTAGCGATGCGGCTCGATCTGTCTGTGCAGCAGTTCGGCGTCCGAGCGTTCGCCGGAGGCCAGGCGCAGCTCGACGACCTCCAGGATGCGCGCGGCCTCGGCCTTGAGGCTGTCGCCCGCGCTGTTCTCGATCGCGTGGGTCTCCACGAATGCCAGGGGCACGCCGAGTACGGCCACGACGACCAGGACCACGCCGAGCGTGGTGTTGATGAGCCTACGACGCAAGGTTGGTCCCGTCAGCTTTCCGAGGTCGGCTCCGAGATCGACTCCGGCGAAGTCGGCCCGGCCCGAGGTCAGCTCTTCTCGAAGCGGAAGCCGACGCCGCGCACGGTGGTGATGTAACGGGGGTTGCCCGCATCGTCACCGAGCTTCTTGCGCAGCCACGAGATGTGCATGTCCAGCGTCTTGGTGGAACTCCACCACGTGGTGTCCCACACCTCGCGCATCAGCTGGTCGCGAGTGACCACCCGGCCGGCGTCGCGCACCAGCACCCGGAGCAGGTCGAACTCCTTGGCGGTGAGCTGGAGCTCCTCCTCGCCGATCCAGGCGCGGTGCGAGTCGACGTCGATCCGCACGCCGTGCACCCCCTGACCGACGTCGGCCGCGCCGCGCCGGAGCAGCGCCCGCACGCGGGCGAGCAACTCGGCGAGCCGGAAGGGCTTGGTGACGTAGTCGTCGGCACCGGCGTCGAGGCCGACCACCGTGTCCACTTCGTCGGCGCGCGCGGTCAGGACCAGCACCGGGAAGCCGTGCCCTTCGGCACGCAGCCGACGGCACACCTCCAGGCCGTCCATCCCGGGCAGGCCGAGGTCGAGCACGAGCAGGTCCACCCCGCTCTGCGCGGCGCATTCGAGAGCGCTTGGGCCGTCCTCGCGCACCTCGACCTCGTAGCCCTCTCGGCGCAACGCACGCGCGAGCGGTTCGGAGATGGATGCGTCGTCCTCGGCGAGCAGTACGCGGGTCATGACCTTGATGTTACTGAGCCGTGGACGCGAGGTTGACGAGCTCCGCCCGACAGACCTGCGAGGGCCGGGAATCGACGGGGATTTTTCCCTGATCGAAGGGCCGGAAGGGACCGGGACATTCGAAGCGATCGGGACTCCGCGAGCGGTGGGGGCCTGCGGTCGAGGTGTCCACGCGCGGTCACCATTCGTCGTCCTCGTGGCGACGCCACGAGTACAACATCGTGGCCGCGGCCATCACCAGGATCAGTGCGCCGACCACGATCAGCACGATGGTCCCGCCGGAGACGTCTCCGTCGTCCTCGCCGCGGCTCACCGTCCCGATGTCGACCCCGCTCGCCTTGGCCGCCTCCCCGGCAACACCGCCCGGGCTCGCGGCCGGGCTCTCCGCAGGCTGTGACGCGGTCCGTCCGGACGTCTCGCCCGGTGCCGGAGGTTGCCCGGCGCCGGGGCCCGCCGGACTGCCCTGCGCACCATCCGGGGCCGTCCCCGCCACGTCGACCTTGAGGGTCGCCGCGGGCGGCGCCGGAGTGGTCGGGAAGCACGTGGTGATCTGGTCGCCGAAGATCGCGGTACTCGTGACCATCTTGCCCGGCGCAAGCCGGATGTCGCCCTTGGCATCGAGCGGCACGGTGATCTCACCCTCGTAGGGCGGCACCACGATCTGCGCCGGCGTACCCGGGATGTCGACCCGCATCCTGGTTCCCTGGAGCGTGAGTTCGCCGCTCGCGCCGCCGGACAGGACGAGCTGGATCGACGGGGTCAACGGAGTGCCCGGGAACGGCAGCGGACTGGTCGCGGGGCTGCCGCCGAGGGTGACCTTGATCTTCACCTTGTCGCCGGGGCGGACCGGATCGGTCGGCGCGTCCAGCGAGATCTGCTGCGGACCGTCCACGGCGGGCTGATCCAGCGGGATGACGCAGTGCACCTGCACGATCAGCGGTTCCGCCGCACCGGCGGGCGGAGCGAGGGCGAGCGCCGCACCGACCGTGCAGCCCAGGGCGAGGACGGCGCTCGCCATGCGTGGAGCCCAGAGAGCCATCGGGAGTCGTGTTCCTTCTCGTGGGGGCGGAATTCCTGTGGGAGAGACGAGGTGTGCGGGGAGTGGGACGGGATGCGGTGCCGCGCGCGGGCGTGTTCGCGGCACCGGTATACAGCCGAAGGGTCCCCCGGCCGGGTGAGGACCGGCAAGGGGACCCTTCGCATTCGGATCGACTGGGTTCAGCCATCGAGGCCGCTACGACGCCGAGTTCCGGCGCGCACGGACCGGATGTCAGACCTGGTTGCGCATCCGCCGCCGGTACGGCACGAACAACATCAGCGCGATCGCACCGAGCACGGCGGTTCCGGCCGCCATCGCGAACGCGGTCATGCCGCCGCCGGAGGCCCCGGTGTGCGCGAGGTCGCCGGTGGTTCCGCCGGTGGTGGTGCCGCTGCCGCCGTTGCTGTTGGCGCTGCCCGAGGGGGACTGGGTCAAAGTGGGCGGCGGGGTGCCCGCGTCACCCTTTGCCACGAGGGTCGCCGAGACGGCGGTCTTGGTGACCGAGCAGGTGGTGATGGTCGTGGTGTTGAACGCCGGCGCGAAGCTCTCCATCGTCATCACGCCCGGGGAGAAGCTGAAGTCGCCGCCGCCCCAGACATCGAACTTGCCGGTGAGCGGACCATCCGCGTACAGCTTGGAGCCCGGAGCCGGCTTGGCCTCCATCTGCTTCCCGACGACGTCGACGGACCTCTCGGTCTCCCCCTGCTTCACGGTGATCGCGAGCTTCGGGGTGTACTTGATCGTCGTGGCCGGCAGACCCACGATGTCGGGGGTGGTGCCGACCAGGTTGTCCTTGAACTTGGCCGAGATGTCGAGCTTGTCGCCCTTCTTGGCGGTGCTCGGGATGGTCACCGTGATGCCGTAGGTCGGCGTGGTGTTCGGAATCGTGATCGGCGAACCCGTGGTCACACACGCGTACTCCGCCATGACCTCCTTGCCGTTGGGCGGACCCGGCGGCTCGTCCGAAGGCGACGCGGAAGTGCTCGGCGAAGCCGAGGTGGACGGGGCGGTCTTGTCCACATTGAGCGTGAGGAACTTCGGCGTCGTCTTCGGCTCGCACTCGACCTTGGCGCCGGCGGCGACCAGCGTCATGTGCTTGAGCGTGAGGTCGAGGTTGCCGTCCGTGGCTCCCGCGGCGATCGGCACCTTGGCGTCGAAGGCCGGCAGGACGATGGGCTCACCCTTCACGAGGGCCGGCAGTTTGCCCTCGCCGGCGATCTTCACCGGCGCCGTCGACGCACCCGTGGCCGTGGTGTCGATGGCCACGGAGAACGGGAGGCCGGCGCCGATCGGACCGACCGGCGCGTTGACCGTCTTACCCATGTCCACCTTGACCACCGCGTCCTGGCCCGGTGCGACCTTGGCGGGTGCTTCCAGCTTGAACGTCAGGTCCAGCGTCGCGGGATCCATTCCCAGGTCCGGCGGGAACGTGCAGGTCATGTTGACCGTGGCCGTCGAGGGCGTCCCGGCGGCCTGCGCGCTCGGGGCGAACACGATCATGCCGCCACCACCGGCGATCAGCATGCCGCCGATCGCCGTCATGGCGAGTCTTGTCTTGGCCTTGCTCATCAGGTTGTGCTCCCTTCGTCGGGGCGGGACTCACCCCGTCGTTTTGGTCAGCTGAGCGTGAGCGTCAGGGTCGCCGAGTAGCTCTCGGCGGATGTGTTCCGGTCGGGCAGCCGCAGGGTCAGCTCCGCGCCGACGTCGAATTCACCCCCTGTGATGCTCGGTGACGACGATGTCGAGCACAGGGTTGCCGTACGGCTCGACTGCGCCCGGTTTCCGGGCTTCGCCGAACTGGGATAGGGGCCGCGTCCCGGATGCGGCGTGCAGTACGGATCCCAGACGAGGTTGTGGGCCTCGATCCGCGTTCCGTCCTCCGCCCGAAAATCGGACATCGCGCCGGTGAGGGTCCACCCGTTGCGCGACCCGCGAAAGTCTTGGACCAGCATCGGATTCAGCGCACCCTTGGCGGTGCCGCCGGCCCGGTCCACCGTGAGCCGGTTGTGTCCGGCGTTGGGTGTACTGACCGCCAGAACTCCCGGGTTGATGTTGCCGTCCACCCGGGCCGGGGAGCTGGGTTGCTCGATCTTCGTGTCCCAGTCGAGGTCTCCCGCGCCGGGCGCCGATCCGCCGCCGTCGCTCCCGCCGGACCCGGACGCATCCGGAACGGCCGAAGTGTCGCTCGGCGGAGCGGAGTTCGTATCACCGCCGCCGCCGCCGGCGGCGGTCGGAGCGGGCCGGAAGGTGCCCCCGCCGCTCGGGCCCGCCTGATCGGTGACGTTGGTGTGCGACGGCCCGAACTCGCCGCCGCCGGGCCCGTAATAGAACACGAGCACGGTGCCGACGACGGCCGTCGTGGCGATCAGGGCGCCGAGCCCCCTGCCGGGTCGCGCGCTCATCGCTCCGACCCCCCGAACTCGCCGGCCCGCGGATGGTCGTCCTCGCCCGGCTCGGAACCCGCGTACAGCGGGCCGCCGATCACCATCGTCTCGACCATCGAGCGGACCGGGCGCTTGCTCAGGTCCACCGGTGCGGCCGAGGGCTCGGTCGGCCGTCGGTTCGCGGTCCTGGGTTCCGACCCACCGTCATCCGCGCTGTCCTCGACGGACCTTCGGTTCTTGTCGTCCCTGGTCAGCCGGGACGGCGCCGCCGCCAGGCCGACTTCGCGCTCGCGCTCGCTCGTACGGCGGGCCCGCTGCTCGCCGATCAGTTCGACGACCCGCAGGAACAGCCGCCAGGCCGCCACCGGGACCACGATCACCAGGAGCGCGCCGAAGATGTAGACGCCCCACGGGCGGCCGACCTCCAAGGCCTGTTCGTCCACGACCTGGTTGTCGTAGGTCACCCGCCAACTGAAGGTGCCGTGCTGACGGGGGTTCAGCTCCACCGGGAGCGAGATGGTGGTGCGCTTGCCCGGCGGGATGGTGACGTGCGACTCGTAGTTCTCCCAGGTGGGGGCGTAGACACCTTCGTAGAATCCGATCCGGAAGGTCGGGTTGACGATGGGCGACTGGCCCATGTTGCCCACTTCGATCCGGAATCGGCGCTGCACGGGCGAGCCGAACCAGGTGAAGATCGAGTCCTTGCCGACCATGGCGCTGTCGATGAACACCAGCCGACCGGGGGTCTTCACCGTCACCGGCAACGGGGCGTAGGGCGCGCCGTCGATCTCCAGCGGCACGCTCGCGTCCTTCGGCGGGCCGTTCATGATCACCGCGATCCGGACCACGCACGGACACGGAGACGGTGGGATGGCGGCGGTCAGGGTGATCGAGACATTGCCGCCGGCGTCCACGGTCCCGCTCGCGGCACTGGCCGCGGCGCAGTTGACCGTGCCGCGCAGGCCGTTCTCTCCGCAGATGCTCGCCTGGACGAGGGATCCGGGAGTCCAGTCACCGCCGACGACCGAGACCTTGTCCCCGGCCGCGACCTTGCCCGGGTCGATCGACGCGCTCGGTCCCGCGGCCGGCGCCGGGTCCGCCGCACGCGCGGGCGCCGTGCCGCCGAGGGCGACCAGCCCCAGCAACAGCACGGCGATCAGCGCGAGGGCGGCACCGCGGACGCGGCCGACCCGAACTGCGTGACGAACCCGGTTGACCACGATCAACGGCCGACCCCCGCGGAATCGGCGGAGTCCTCGGCGGCCGGCGCATCGGCGCGCGGGCGGGCCGGGGGCTGCTTGCCCTTCGGGCGCTTGGCGGCCTTCTTCGCGGGAGCGGCGGCGGGGGCGGCCTCGGCGGCGGCGGGCTCGACATCGGCGGCCGGCACGACGGGCTGGGCCTCGCCGGCGGTCGGCGCGGCGGAATCGCCTGCGGCGACGGTCGGCTGCTCGGCAGTCGGTGCGGCGGAGTCGGCGGCGTGCTCGGCCGGTTCGGCCTCGACAACCGCCGGCGTGGTGTCCTCGACGGCCGATGTGTCCGCAACGGGCTCGCCCACCGCGGGAGTCGCCTCGGTGTCGATGCGCTTGTCGTCGGCCTCACCGGCCACGGCCGGCTCGTCCGCGCTCGCCGCGACTTCGGCCGGCTTCTCCTCGGACCCGTCGGTGTTCTCGGACTTCTCGGTGTTCTCAGGCTTCTCGGGAGTCTCGGGAGTCTCGGACTTCGTGCCCTGCTCGGCCTGTTCCACCTGCTCGGCCCGCTCGTCCTGCTCCGTCGCGACCGGCTCGGCGTCCTCCGCAGCAGCCTCGGCCGGCATCCCGACCTCCGCCTCGGCCTTCGCGTCCGTGTTCTCGCCCTCGCCGGAAGTCGCGTCCGGGGCGACCCCCTTCGCGAGTTCGACCGACGCGGGCTCCACAACCGGCTTGTCACCGGCGGCGGTTGCGTGCTCGGCGAGGGTCTCACCGGTCGCCGCGGGCGCGGCCTGGGCGTGCTCGGCAACGCTCTCGCCGGCAGGCGCGGGCTCCGGCGCGGCCGGGATCGGCGGCAGCACGGTCGTGTCGTCGGTCGGGCCCACCGGGTTGCCGGGCTCGGCCGGGTCCCCGCCCTTGCCCTTGCGTCCGTTGCGCCACACGCCCCAACCGATGCCGGCGAGCAGCAGGATGGCGGCCAGGGTGAGCAGGCTGGGCCACGGCACGGCCGTGTACGAAGCGCTCGCGTCGTCCTTGAGCTTCTGCTCCGCGACGACGCCGTCGACCTTGACGGTGACGTGGTCCAGTCGCGGCGCGTCCTTCCACTCGACGACCTTCTCGACGGTCGAACCCGGCAGGATCTCGGCGCCCTCGTCGGCCTTGCTCATCAGCTCGCGCCCGAACAGACCCTCGGCCCGGAGCCGGAACTTGGGGCGCAGGATCACGTTGCCCCGGTTGATGATCCGGTAGGTGATCGTCGCCTTGCTCGATCCGAAGAATTCGCCGAAGCCCGCGTCCCGCTCGACCTCGACCTTTTGGATGTCCATCGCCGGCAGCGCGTCACCCTGCACCCGCAGGTACACCCGGGCGCCGATCTGGCGCTGGATGTTGACCTTGATCTGGCCCTGCTGCTGGGTGCCCTCGATCGCGGTGTTGAGCGCGACGATGGCGCCGGGGTGGTCACCGGGCGTCGCGTTCGGCGGGATGACGATGTTGAACGGGACCTGACGCTTCTCCCCCGGCTGCAGGGTCAGCGTCTGGTTCTCCGGCGCCACCTGGATCCAGGTCCCGACGTCCTTCTGTTTGTCGGTGACCGTGCGCAGCGCGAAGCCGCCGTCGCGCGGCGTGTTGTACGCGTCCGCGCCGAACAGCTTCATGGTGAGCGGCGCCGGGCTCGTGTTGTGCAGGGTCACCACGTCGGGAACGGTGGTGCCGGCGGCGCCTTCGAGGAAGAAGTAACGACGGGCGTTCTGACTCGTGCCGTCCGGCACGTAGGGGTCGACCGACCATTCGCCGTTGCCCGCGGCCGACGCGGGGGTCGGTGCGACCAGCGTCAGGGAGGCGAACAGCGTGGCCAGCACTGCGAACAGGGTGGCCAGGGATCGGTTGCGTCCGCCTTGCCGGCGGCTCGGGGGGGCCGGGGTGCCCGTCATCGGTGTCTCCAGCTGGTCTGTGTGCTGCGGATCGAAAGGGCCGGCTTCGGGAGCGGATCCGAAGGGCCCGCGCTGTGTGCCTGGGTGGTGGCTGCGCGGATCGCACGTGTGCGGTGTGGGCGGGACGGGCCGGCTGCCCGCCCCACCCTCCGCTCTGCGTCGATCCGCAGCGGCCCGCTCCGGCGGACCGTGCGCCACGGATGGTTTTCCGTGGCGCCCGGGCCCCCGGTGTCGAGGCCGTTCGAGGTCCCCGCGCCGAAGGGATCCGGCGCGGGGAATTCGGTCAGGAAATGGAGAGCGTGAGCGTCGCGCTGTAGTTGCCGGGTGCCTGGTAGGCCGGGACCGCCAGGGACAGACCCGCGTCGGCCTTGAACGTGCCACCGGTGACATCCGCGTTGGGCGCGGACGCCAGCGTGGCGCCGGTCTTGCCGATCGGGCCCGCGCTGCCGGCCACCGCCTGACTCGGCGAGCCCTCGCCGGGCGTGAGCTTCGGAGTCCAGGAGAACTTCTCCGCCGCGATGGTGCCGCCCGCGCCGTTGGTGAAGTCGGTCACCGCGCCGGTCAGCGTCCAACCGGTGGAGCCACCGCGGTAGTCCTTGACCGTCACCGTGTTCAGCGCGCCGGTCATGTTCTGCTCGGTGCCGTTCAGGGTCACGTCGGAAAGCTTGATCCCGGCGTTCTCCTGAGTGATCGTCAGGGCGCCGCCGGCGATCGTGCCGGTGACATCCTGCTTGAGCGAGCCGGTCGGGGGGTTGACCCCGTCGACCGTGAACGGCGCACCGGCGGACAGCGTGCCGGTGGTGTCCTCGGATGCCGCGATCAGCGTGGTGTCCGCCTTGTTGACCTTGACCTTGGCGGTGAACTTGCCGTCGGCACCGGCCTTCGCCATCACCAGGCCGGGAACGTCCGGCTGCTGGGCGGCGTTGGTCGGGATCACGTACACGGAGGCGTCCGGCGTGTAGCCCTCGCCGTTCACCGTGACCTCGGTGCCGACCGGCCCGTGGGTCGGGTTCAGGGTGAGCTTGCGCGGGTTGCTCGGCACGTCGGCCTTGACCGCCACGTTCGACGTCTTGGACTTGGCGCCGACGGTGACCTTGAGCTGGTACGAGCCGTCCGCGACGGTCGCGCCGATCGTCGCGGTGCCGGCGAGCGCACCATCGGTGACCGTGAGCGCCCCGGTGACCTTGGCCGCGTCACAGGCGTTGCCGCTCGCGTCGCACAGTTCGACCGTGGGCGTTCCGGCCGGCCAGTTCGTCCCGGCGACGGTGAGGGCACCGCCGGGCTTGACCTGTCCGGGCGTGGTGGTCAGGGTCGGTTCCTGCGGCGTGCTGTCGGCGACCTTGTAGGACGCCACCACGCCGTTGTTGCCGGTCACCTGACAGGTGGCCGTGGTGATCTTGCTCGTCTGGCCGGGCAGGTAGACGTCCAGGGCGAAGGTCTTGAGCGTCAGCTCGATCGTCGTTCCCGGCGCGGCCTGCGGAATGGCCAGGTCGGCGGTGAACTCGGGCGGGTTGATGCCCTGGGTGGGCCCGATGTCCGCGGTGAACTGCGGTGCGGTCAGCGTGACTTCGCCGCCGCTGCTCAAGGTGAAGGTGTATTGGCCGACGAAGCCGATACCCGGGAACGGGGTGTCCGGCCGCAGTGGGTTCTCGCCCGCGTCGACCTTGGCCTGCACCGTTCCCGGTGCCGAGCCGGTGTCCGGCGTGAGCGAGACGTCGAACGTCTGCTTGCCGGACTTGTTCCAGTTCAGGATCGGCTCGGTGCAGGTCAGATCCGGATTGACCGACGCCGCGGAGGCCATCGGCGCACCCGCCACCAGTCCCGCGCTACCCGCGATCACCGCGACGCCGAACGTCGCGACGACCTTCTTGCTGGGTTTGAACATGTGGTGCTGCTCCCTTCAGGGGGTTGCCACCGGCCGCCGGGGGCGGAGTGGTCGAACACCACACCGGAGCGGGTGCCGAGGAGCGTCGCACTACCGTGAGCCCGGCGCTCCGGTGCCGTACCTGGGCGGTCGCCTCGCTCGAGATCCATTGCACACGGCCGAGGCGGCCGTCCCGCTGTCCGTCGATCCCCTTGCGGGACACGGACCCTGAGCCACGAACTGAAACGTGTTACAGATTCTGGCGTGCCATTCACGCGCGATCGCGCCGCATAGTCAATAGCCGTCGGTAAGCGCCGCGGTCGGCCTCCCGAGCCGGAAGGCCGACCGTCCGCGGACCCGGGTCAGGCGTTGCGCGAGGACCGCACCCGACGGGTCGCGAGCAACACCCCGCCGACGCCGAGCAGCCCGACGGTCCCACCGAGCAGACCCATCGAGAGCGCGTCGTCCAGCGGACCGGTCTTGGGCAGCGTGCCCGAGCCGGTGGTCGAGCCGGCCGTCGTGTCCGAGGTGGTACCACTCGTGGACCCCGAGGTGGAGCCGGACGTGGAACCCGAGGTCGAGCCCGAGGTCGAGCCCGACGTGGAGCCGGAGGTCGAGCCCGAGGTCGAGCCGCCGCTCGTCGCGGCAGCCGGGGTGGTGACCGAGTAGGCCACCGCCGTCGAGGTCATGTTGCAGGGCACCGTGAACTCCAGCGGCGGTTCGATGACCTCGATCTTCAGCTGGAACTTCTTGGGGCTCAGCTCGACCTTGCCCTTGGCGTTGCTCGGCAACTGCACGTTGGCGTTGAACTTCGGGACGTCGATCCCGGCCTTCGCCTCCACCGTCATCGTGGTGGTCGCGCCCACCGCCGTCAGCGTTGCGGTCCCACCGTCGGACTTCGCGTCGAAGACGACCGTGGGAGTGATCTTGATGGGGGCCTTGAGCGGGGACGACGCGGGGCTGGGGCCCGGGTCGATGGCGAGTTGGATCGACTTGCCGGGCGTCGAGTCGGCCGGGCCGGTGATCGTGAACGGCTGCGCGCCGGAAACCGACGTCTTGTTGTCCATCGCCTGGATGACCAGGGCGTCGGTGAACTCGCACTTCACCTGCGTGGTGACCGGCGCGGCGGCGGCCTGCGGCGCGAACGCCAGCATGCCGCCCGCCATGACGGCGAACGCCGCCAAGCCGCCCGCGGTTCGCTTATAGGGCCTGACCATACGGTGGTTCTCCCTTCGGGGGGATCTCTTGCTCGTCGAGAAGTCCTGATCGAAACGGCCGGAGCGGCGCGCGCTCAGCAGGGCCGTTGCGGCGTGTCGGCCTGCACCGACCCGGCACGCGCCCCGACGCATCGGGTACACGCGGTCGCCACACCCGACTTCCCCCTTTCGAGGCGCGGACCGGGCGGGAAACCGGACCACGCAAGCACCGGTGGGACACGCCTCGCGTTCCCTGGAGGGGGCTTCCCTTGGCGCATCCGGGAGACATCGAGACTGTTCCAGTACTTGATGTCACGTCAGATCTTCGGGTGACGGTACGACAAGTGGCATGAGCGGACAACAGCGAAAAGCAGAAAATCTGCATCCGTCGGACACGGTTCCATATCGCGCGGACCAGCGAAATCACTCTGTCGACAAGGCGGTTGCCAGGTCCCCACAAACTCGACACGTGTCGCGTACAACTGCCGCACGAAAAGCCTGCAAACAGTGAAACTCCGGGCGAGAACCCCAGGAGCCCCGGCGCGTACACCGCGCGGCGCGCCCTGGGGACGGAACACCGTGGCCGACGAGCCCGGAAACGCCGCCGCGGCCCCCGTCCCGCCGCCGACGCACCGCCGCCCACGCACCGCCGCCTGTCACGGGCGAACGAAACCCGGGCCCGTCCTGGCGACGACGCACAACGGGTCCGTCGGAACGGCCGGGGGTGCCGGCCCGGGCGCACCCGACCACCACACCCGTGACGCTCGGCAGCGTCGACGACGACGCTCCGTGCCGGCGCTTCTCGAACCCGTCACAGCCGGCTCGGACCCCTTGACACCACGTCAGGCGAGCGGAATCAATGGGCATTTGGCCCATTTATGGAACACGTTTCAGGCCACCCCCGCAGTCGAACGAGCCGGGGCCGGCCGAAGCCGAGAAACGACGAACAGGGAAGGGAGCGTCCCGCGCATGGTTCCACCCCGCAGGAGGCTGTTCGCGATGCTGGGGGCAGGCGTGCTCGCCGCCGGCGCGGCAGGTCTCACGGCGGTCGCCCCCGGGGCCCAGGCGGCGCCCGTGGAGCACGAGGTGAGTTGCCGACCGCCGCTCGCAGGCGGCCCCGACTTCACCTGGAAGCCCCGGATCGAGCTGACCGTGTCGGCGCCGAAGCAGGGCACGTACAAGGTCGGCGAGGAGGTGACCGTCACCTGGCACTGGGCCACTCCGCCACGCAACCCGTGGACTTGGACCGACGCATTCGCCGATACCGAGACGCCGAACGCCACGGTCAAGCTCTCCAACGCGCAGGTCGGCGACATTCAGCTCACCGGTCCCGCGAAGCACCCGAAGGTCGGCGGCTCCCAGCCGCTCCCGGTCGCGGACATGACCGGCCGGTTCACCATCGCCGCCGAGGGCCGGATCGACCTCGCGCCGGGCGCGTACGTGCTCAAGCAGACCTTCATCCGGGACTCGCCCTGCACCCCGGTCCACCCGGACCGGCTGCCGGTGTCGGCGAGCCTCCAGGTCGGCACCACCCAGACCCCGGGCCAGAGCGCGGGCGGCGGTTCGGCGGGCGCCGGCCCGGTGGGCGGTGGCTCGGCGGGCACCGGCAGTACTCCCGGCACATCCACCACCCCACCTCCCGGCGGCGCCACGACCGATCCGACCGCGGGCTCGGTGGGCGCCGTCGGCGACCCCACACTCGGCGGTGTCGGCGCCACCCCGGGGCCGTCCACCGGGGCCGGCTCGCCCCCGCCGAGCGCCCCGCCCCTTCCCCCGCCGCCCGCCGCCCAGGTGCCGCAGACTCCCGTGGACACCGTGGCCGGACCGTTGTTCATGCGCCAGGACTCGGCCGGCGTGACCATGCCACAGTTCCAACCCAGCGACGGCACCCAGCAGTTGGAGGGCCGGCTGAACCCGGTGTCCATCCTGGATCGGCGCGGCAGCACACTCGGCTGGACGCTGACCGCACAGGCCAGTGACTTCGTCGGCCAGGGCGGCGAGATCGTCCCGGCCCAGCGGCTCACCTGGATCCCCGCCTGCACGACCGTGGAGGGCCCGCCCGCCACCGTCGGCACCGGCGTGCCCGGCACGGTCGGCGGCAGCGCCGAGGTGCTGTGTCGACAGAACCCGAGCACCGGCGCGGTCACCGGCGGGGCGTTCGAGGCGAACGCCCTGTTGAACCTGTCGCTCCCCGGCGGCTCGCGCTCCGACACCTACACCGGGAATCTGACGCTCAGTCTGAGCTGAGTCACCGTCGGAGACCGGGACGCCCTCCTCGCATCGTGCGAGGAGGGCGTCCTTTCGTTTCCACACCCGAATCCCTTGACTTTGTGATCGTCGTGAAGCGGAATGATCACGCACGATTTCTGTAACACGTTCCACCTGACAGGCAGGGCCGCACCCGATGGCGGCACCGGCCCGGTCATGCACGAGGCATCGAGGCCCGCGCGTCGTGTGCACTCGCGACGGCAGCGCCCGGCCTCTCGATGCGGTGTTTCGGCTGCCCCGCCTTCCCCGGCGCCGGCAGAGCGGTAACCGAGAAAAGGAACGCACCATATGTTCAAGGCAAACAGGCAACTCGCCGCGTCGCTCGGCGTCGTGACGATCGCCGGCACCGTCGGCATGGTGGCCCTCGCGCCCACCGCGAACGCGGCCGACGTGGACTACACCTCGCACTGTGTGAACCAGATCGTCAAGGACCTGGTGATCCCGGACGGCAATCTCAAGATCGACCTGTCGGTGGCGCCCGCCAAGGCGCGCTACGACGTCGGCGAAGAGGTCACCGTGACCTGGACCTGGAAGTCGTACCCGAAGGCGCCGCCGGAGATCCCCGTCGTCGGCAAGGTGGACAAGGACTCCACCCTGCCCAAGGGCAGCGTCACCCTCGGTGGCGCGGCCACCGGCGAGGTCGCGGTCGAGGGTCAGCGGATCAACCCGGAGACCGGGCCGGGCCAAGAGCTCGTGCTCACCAACATGACCGGCAAGGTCAAGCTGACCCAGGCCGGCGACGTGACGCTGACCCCGGGTCTGTACTCGACCTTCACCAAGGCGTTCGGCCTCGACGCCGAGACCAAGTGCAACCCGGTCTCCGCGGTCGCCCCCTCGGCCACGCTCAAGGTCGGCGCGGCCGACAAGCCGGTGCTCAACGCGCCCACCGGCGCGGTCGAGCCCGGCAGTGAAGTCGCCCTGACCGGCACCAAGTTCGCGCCCGGCGCGGTGACCGCGACGCTGGACGGCGGGCCCGCCGGAATCGCCTCCTCCACGCTCGCCGTGGACGCGTCCGGCAACCTGACCGGCAAGGTCAAGCTGGCCGACAACGTCGCCAACGGCACCCACACCCTCGCGGTGGCCGACGCCGAGGGCAACAGCGGCCAGGCGCGGTTGCTCGTCCGCAAGAAGGTCGACCCGACCGAGCCCGGCGACCTGACCCAGAAGCTGGACGGCACGATCACCGCCGGCTCGCTGGCGATCACCCAGCAGACCGGCGGCATCCGGCTGTCCGAGGTCGGCGTGAGCGCGCAGGACCAGACCATGACCGGCAAGCTCAACACGGTCACCGTGACCGACCTGCGCGGCGGCAACGCCGGGTGGACGCTGACGGGTTCGATCACCGACTTCGCCACGCAGGCCGGCGAGACGATCCCCGCCGACAACTTCTCCTGGAAGCCGAAGGCCGCCAAGGCCGACGAGAAGTCCAAGGGCACCCCGGTCGCGGGCAGCGCGGGCACCATCGGCTCGGGTGCGACCCTGGCCTCGGTGCCGCAGGGCACGACCGGCACGGGCGGCACCTTCTCCGCCGACGCCGACATCGACCTGAAGGTTCCGGCCTACCAGGGCGCCGGCGACTACAGCGCGACGCTGACCCTGTCGATTTCCTGACAATAGGCAGCGGTTCATCGGCACGGGGCGTCCGCCGCATTCCCTCACTGCGCGGTGGGCGTCCCGTCGCTCATTCCCACCCGTCGAACGCCCGGCCGCTCCGCATACAAATCGTTGCCGCCGGATCGCGTTCCGCTGTTGACTTCGCAAACGCCCCCGGGCTCAATGGGAGGCGCTGTTTTCTGGAACAGGTTTCAGGAGTGGCATCAGCAGGAACGACCGGGTGACACCGGCGGGGTCGGGTGTCACCCCGCCGACGTCGAATCGGCGCACGGCACCGAATCGACCGTCCCGCGCCGTGTGCGTCACCGACGGCGGCGGACCGGTCCCGGTGTGGTGTTCGACTGCCCGCTCCCCCGGCGGGCCAGGCAGGCATCCCGAGGAGGGACAGCACCACATGCTCAGACCAAGAACCAGGGAAAGCACTGGGTCCAGATTCCGCAACAAGCGCGTGGCCGGCGTGCTCGGTACCGCCCTCGTGGCCGGTGCCCTGGGCGTGGGCGCGGGGGCACAGTCCGCGAGCGCGGCTCCTGTGACGTACAACGTGCACTGTGTACCGCCGAGCATCGGTGGCGGTCCGTTCGACTTCGACGCCCAGGTCGACCTGACCGTGGATCCGGTCAAGCCGAAGTACAACGTGGGCGACGAGGTCACGGTCACCTGGACCTGGAAGGACGCGGCGAAGAACCCTTCCTCCGTGACCGTCAACGCGGACGCGGTCAAGCCTCGGGGCAAGGTCCTGGTCTCCGGCGCGCAGGGCGGCGAGATCGCGATGGAGGGTCCGCAGAAGAACGCGCAGACCCCCGGCGGCGAGAAGTTGTGGCTGTCGACCATGACGGGCACGTTGAAGATCGCCAAGCCGGGCGAGCTCAAACTCTCTCCCGGCGGCTACACGAGCACCGCGAACATGTTCGGCAGCTGGGACACGCCGTGCACGCCGAACGGCACGCCGGGCGTGGGCGCGACGCTCGCGGTGGACGGCGCGGTCAAGCCGGCCAGCGTGGCATTGAGCTGGAACGTGGTCCGGCCGGGCGCGACCATCGACGTGACCGGGGAGAACTGGCCGGTCGGCCCGGGCGGCGTCAACGTCGAACTGTGCGACCTGAACGGCAACGCCTGTGCGGCGGAAGGGGCGTCGGGCTCCACCCTCACCGTCGACGCCTCCGGAAAGCTGCTCGGTCGGGTCAAGGTCGCCGCCGGTCTGTCGGACGGCGTACGCCAGGTCCGGATCACCTCGGGTTCCGCTTCGGTCCTGGTGCCGGTCTCGGTCGTCAAGGACGCGCTGCGGCACTCCGAGCCGGTCAAGTACGGCGTGCGCTACACCCCGGCCTGGGGCAACGGCCCGGACTTCGACTGGCAGCCCGAGGTCGCCCTGTCGGTGAGCCCGGTCAAGCCGTGGTACGAGATCGGCGACGAGGTCACCGTCGGCTGGAAGTGGATCGGCTACCCGCGCAACCCCTCCAGCTGGGTGGTCGCGCTCAAGGACACGGTGACGCCCAGCGGTACCGTGAAGCTCTCCGGCGCGCAGACCGGCGACGTGTCGGTCAGTGGGCCCAAGGGCAACCCGGCCACTCCGGGCGGCGAGGTGCTCAAGGTCGGCGACATGAAGGGCACCTTCAAAATCGCCAAGGCGGGACGCATCGATCTGGCACCCGCCGGATACGGCTTGAAGGTCATCACCATCTCGTCGAGCGGCGTACCCGTCGCAACTCCGGTGGTCTCCCACTCGATCTCGGTCGGCCAACCCGCCCAGGCAAATCTGATCGTGGATCAGAATCTGCTGAAGCCGGGTGACGTCGTGAAGCTGTCCGGGGCGAACTGGCCGACCGGCCAGGGCAACCCGCAGGTCCAGCTGTGCGCGGAGGACGGTTCGGGCTGCACCGGCTCGGCGTTCGTCGCCGGGTCCGGGTCGGTGGCACAGGGCGGCGCGCTCACCGCGCAGGCCACGCTCGGCGGGCAGGTGAAGCCGGGCAATTACCTGGTCAAGGTCAGCGTCGGAGTCACCTCGTTGACCGCACCGATCACGGTCACCTCGGCGGTCGTGCTGCCGCGCGAGATCACCGCCTCCCCGGACCGGGGGCCCTCGGGTACGAAGGCGCATGTGACGGGGAAGAACTTCACCCCCGGCGCGACCGTCGTGCTGGAGACCCTGGACGCCGGCCTCGGCGCGACCGGTGACACGGTGGAGGCCACCGCGGCCGCGGACGGCACGTTCGCCGTCGATCTGACCGTGAGCAAGCCCGGTACCACCCAGATCCGGGCGTCCGAGAAGAGCGACCGCAACAAGATGGCACTCGCCGCGTTCACCTTCGAGGGTGGCGGCGGTCCCGGCGAGGAGCCGGGGACGCTGTCGATGGTCCAGGCCGGCAACGGCGTCGTGCTCGCGGACGTCCCTTTCGCGAACCACGACCAGTCGATGACGGGCTCGCTGAACGCGGTCACCGTCACCGATGCCCGCAAGGGCACGCTGGGCTGGCAACTCACCGGCTCCGTATCGGACTTCAAGGCCGAGGGCGGCAACTCGCTGCCCGCGTCCGCACTGTCCTGGACACCTCGGTGCGTGGCCGAGCCGAACTCGGCGAGCCAGGTCGTGACCGGCTCGGCGGGCACGGTCAACGGCGGGCTGCTGTGCAGCTCGGCGGCGTCCACGGACCCGGCACACAAGACCGGTGGCGTATTCACCGCGAACGCGGGCCTGTCGCTCGCGATCCCGGCGTACCAGGCGGCCGGCACCTACACCGGAACCCTGACGCTCACCGTCTCCTGACGGCGCATCAGCCCTGCCCGGGGCGCCCACCGACACCTTCCGAGGTGCCGGTGGGCGCCCCGTTCGCATTCCCCCGGCTCCCGCTCCCCAGCGAAGTGGAACTTGTTCCACCGCAACGGGACGACACGTGTCACCGCAGGTCAACGCCCCGGCGAAGACCTACCCGCCGGTCACATGGGTCGTTCGCGCCTCTTGACTTCGCCGGATGAAAGCGCATCAATGTGACCCGCCCCACTTCTGTAACACGTTCCACTTACCACGCGCGTATCCGCCCCCATGCCGCCGACGCGACGCCAACGCCCGCCGCCGGCAAGGAACGCAGGACAGGGAGCAGCACCCCATGAAGCAACGCACCATGCGCCTGGCCGCCGGACTCGGCGTCGGCACGCTGGCGATCACCGGATTCCTCGCCGGCGCCCCCGCCGCCCTCGCCGGCACCGCGACGCCGACCGTCACGTGTTCACTGCCGCTGGGCCAGGGCGAGAAGACCGGTCCGATGTCGGTGACCGTGGACGGCCCCACCACCGCCAAGCCCGGCGAGACGATCGACCTCAAGATCACCCTCGGCCCGAGCCCGGCCACCAGTCCGGCCGCGCTCAACGGCATCAAGATGACGCCGTCGATCGACTTCGCGCTGTCCGGCGGAGCCACCGGCTCGGTCACCCTCAGCGGGGCCGAGACCACGATCGACATCCCGGCGAACACGCCGATCCAGAGCCCGCCGTTCACGGTCAAGCTGCAGATCCCGGCGACCGCGACCGGCACGGTCGATCTGACCCCGACCAAGACCACCACCGCCACGGTGACGCCGTACGGCAACTTCACCACGCCGTGCGCGGTCACCGGCGGCTCCGGCGTCGCGCAGAGCATCGCCGTACAGAGCACGCCGGAGACGGCCACCCTGAGCGCGTCCCCCGGCACCGTGGAGGCCGGCAAGGAGACCGTGCTCGCCGGTACCAACTGGACCAAGGGCGGCACCGCCACGCCCTCCCTGTGCGCCGCGGACGGCACCGCGTGCAACCCGGCGGGCATCTCCGCCAACAGCCTGCGGATCGGCGCCGACGGCGTGCTCTCCGGCGGCGTGACGGTGGCCCCCGGCACCGCGGACGGCGCGTACAGCGTCCGGGTCACCGACGGCAGCCGCACCGCCTCCACGCCGCTGACGGTCAAGAAGGCCGACGTCCCGGTCGTGCAGCGCAAGGTGACGCTGAGCAAGAGCACGGTCCGCCCGTGGACGTTCGTGAAGGTGTCGGGCGAGAACTTCACCCCGAACACGCTGATCGCCCTCGCGGGCGTCGAGGGTGCCAACCCGACCTTCAACTTCGGCCTCGCCTGGACCGACCGCAACGGCAAGTTCAGCTCGTGGATCCTGGTGACCAGCAAGAAGACCACCGGCATCACGGCGGTCGAGATCGACACGAGCTTCAAGTTCGACAAGCTCGGCATGGCCGGCATCACGGTGAAGTAAACGGCGCCCGCAGGGGCACCGAGGACATCGGAAGGGGCGGGAACCACCGGTCGGTGGTTCCCGCCCCTTCGCATGCACGGGCCGGGGAATCCGATGTTCCCCACTCCACCCGGATTTCGACCTTTCGTCGATTGGACTTCCGCGCCTGCCGGCCGAGGGCACGACGGCGACCGAAGCGGGGAAATAGAGTCGAGTGTTCGAAAACCTTCGGGACAACTCGACACGCGTCGCGATCTTGGTGACTCGTGACAATCGGACCGGGGTATCGATATCCGCCTCACGAATTGATGCGGTCGGATTCCCGTGCGCGACCGAAGGTAATCCCGGGGTCGGCGCCGGCTGCGCACACTCACCATTCCTCGGCCGTTTCCGTCGATCACCGCGAGCGAGCGCGCGGGAACTCGTGGTCGCCGCACGCCCGGGTCGACCACACGACACACGACCCGGGCCGGCCCGACCGAACCCGTCGCAGCCGATCCCGGGCACGGCGAAGCCCGCCCCACCGGCACGGTGGGGCGGGCTTGTCGAACCGAGATCGCTACCGCCCGGCGGGTCAGTAGGCGAGCGACACCTGCGAACCGGCGAGAACACACGCGATGTTGTGGTTCGGGATGCCGGACACGGCGGTGACGTTGATCTGCACGCTCCAGTTGGTCGCGCTCGGGACGGTCGGCGTGGCACCGGTGCCGACCGGGGTGGTGAGCGTGCCGGAGGTGATCGTGCCGCTGGTCTTGGGCAGCGCGCCCAGGCCGACGGTCGAGGGGCTGCCGGCGGCGATCGGGTCGTTGAACTGGCCGGCGAACTGGGTGGCACCGCTGGTCGAGTCGAGCTTGGCGGTGGTGATCAGCTGGTTCGCGGAGACCGCGGTGGGCATGTTGAGCGACGTGACGAAGCGCAGCTTGTGCGTCGCGGTCGTGGACAGGGTGCCGGTCACGCCCGTGTAGGTCGTCCCGAGCGTCAGGTCCTGGCAGTTGTAGGTCGTCGAGACAGGGCCACCGGCGAACGCTGTGCCACCGAGGCCCAGGGTGGCGGCGACAGCGCCGGCAACGCAGACCGAACCGAGGGTGAGGATCTTGGACTTCGACATTTCGGTTGTGCTCCTTCGATCGGTTGGGGACTGACACGTCTCTCGCTGCACCCCATAGGCAAGCCCATAAGGGGTGTTCGAACCGAACAGGCGACAAGTCGCCGATAAAGAAGCAGTCGGGGCGTAACGCCCTCGCCGCAGCCAGAGTGAATCAAGCCTTCCGGTAACAGTCAATGCCCATCTAGGGACTTTTCTTCTTGTCGACACACTGACACGTGACGCATCGGAAGCGCAGTTGATCATGAAATCCAAACCTGTGAAAGATCCCTGTTCAGGACATGATCTTGGTGACACGTGTCGACCTTTCCAGGGCCCCGATTTCCATTGACTTCTCTGAATAGCCATAGCTAAATAACGCGCGAAGACATAAGAGGATCCGACCCGGATGCCCGGCCCGCGGCTTCGGCCGCGCGGGAGCCGCCAAGAGCCTCGTCGAACCCCGGAGCGCGCCCTCTCGAACGGGAACGCGACCCACGCAACTTCGAAAGGAGTCCGGTGCCCTCCAGATTCGCTCCAGGAAAGATCACCGTCGCTCTCGGCGCCGCGATCGTCCTCGGCACCACCGGCCTGGTGGTACTCGCGCCGTCGGCGCTGGCCGCCGAGGTCGACTACACCGCACGATGCGTGAACCGGACGCTCCCCTCGCTGGAGATTCCGGACACGAACCTGAAGCTGGACCTGGTCGTCACGCCCGCCAAGGCGACCTATCAGGTGGGCGACGTCGTCAACGTCGAGTGGCAGTGGAAGAACCACGCCAAGGTTCCGAAGAACCCGTACACCCCGGGCGTCGACAAGGACTCCACCCTGCCGACCACCAACGTCCAGCTCGGCGGGGCGATGACCAACAAGGTCGAGCTGAAGGGCCAACGGATCAATCCTCCCGCGCTCGCCGGCGAGGACCTGATCCTGACCAACCCCGTGGGCCAGTTCACCCTGACCACGGCCGGCCAGATCACGCTCACCCCGGCCGCGTACAACACCAGCACCATCGCGTTCGGCACGGTGGAGTCGTTCACCGACTGCACCCCGCTCAACACGGTGGCCGTCTCGCAGACGCTCACCGTGGAAGGGGCCACCCAGACCCCGACCCTGGCGGCCAACCCCACCACCGTCGCCGCCGGCGGCGCCACCGCGCTCACCGGCACCAACTGGTCCTCCGGCCAGGTGACGCCGTCGCTGTGCAAGGCCGACGGCACCGCGTGCGACCCGGCCGGGATCAAGGCCAACTCGCTCGTCGTCTCGCACGCCGCGCTCAGCGGCAACGTGAGCATCGCGGACGCGGTCGCCCCCGGCGACTACGTGATCAAGGTCGACAACGGCGGCGCTTCGGCGAGCACGCCGATCAAGGTCACCCCCGCCGCCGTGCGCACGGTCACGATCAGCCCGGACCACGGTCCGGTCGGCACCTCGGTCACGGTCACCGGTTCGGGCTTCGCACCCAACAGCGGCGTGCAGTTCGCCTGGTCGGACACCTCCGACGTGCCGGACGAGACCACGTACGTCACCACGGACGCCTCGGGTGCGTTCACCGCCACCACGGAGATGTACTTCGAGGGCTTCACCCAGCTCATGGTGACCGAGACGGGCGCATGGGGCTCCAACCCCATCAAGCACCTCCCGTTCCGGGTCACCGAGCCGCCCACCGGCGGTCTCGAGCAGACGATCACCGGCGCCGTGACCCCCGGCGCGCTGACCATCACGCAGCAGGCCTCGGCCATCAAGCTGTCCGACATCACGCTCAACGGTCAGGCGCAGAACATGACCGGCGCGCTGAACCCGGTCACCGTCAAGGACTTCCGCGGCGGTGCGACCGGCTGGACACTCACCGGTGCGGTCACCCCGTTCACCAACGGTGACGGTGGCACCATCGCCGCCGACAAGTTCTCCTGGACCCCGAAGGTCGCGGCCGGGCCGGGCTCCCCGAGCGTCGCCGTGGCCGGCGCCGCCGGGCCGATCGGCTCCGGCGCCACCCTGGCCTCCGCACCCAACGCGGCGGTCACCGGCGGCACCTTCACCGCCGACGCCGACCTCTCGCTCGCCGTTCCGGCGTACCAGAAGGTCGGCACCTACAGCGCCACGCTGACGCTCTCCATCAGCTGACGCCGCATCACCGCTCACCCGGTCCGGCCCCGGAACGAAGAAATTCGTTCCGGGGCCGGACCGCTTTATGGGGGCATATTCAAATCACGCATTCCGGCGCCCTAAAGAAATGATCTTGGTGACACGTGTCGAACAAGAAACCCATTGTTCACTCTTGACTTCTCATCCATTAGGAGATGAATTCTCTTCTGAACTCTCGACTTGCTTGACCCATGCCGCCACGGTCCTTTATGGCGGTTTTCTTCCGCGCCGCGATCGACCTCCCGGGGGCGATCGCACCCCCGACCATGGAGGAACCACATGCGCGTAGCGCGCAGATCCACCACCGCGACGAGGACCGGACGCCGGCTGACCGCCGCGTTCGCCGGGACGGCATTGGCGATCACCGGCCTGGCGGCACTCGCTCCGACCGCCTCGGCCACCCAGATCAACCCCACGGTGAAGTGCAGTCTGCCCGCCGGTCAGGGCACCGCCACCGGCGTGCAGGCGATGGACGTCACCTTCACCCCGGCCGTCGCCGCTCCCGGCGCGACCGTGACCGCGAAGGTGACCCTGGGACCGAGCCCGGCCACCAGCCCGCTCGCGATGACGGTGCCGACCACGCCGACCATCGACCTGGCGATGTCCGGTGGCGCCACCGGCACGGTGACGGTCGTCGGACCGCTGCTGCAGATCCCCGTGCAGGCGAACACGCCGATTCAGACTCCGCCGTACTCGGGCACGTTCGTGGTACCGACGAACGCGGCCGGCCCGGTCACGTTCAGTCCGATCCGCACGCTGACCTACACCAAGGTGCTCGGCTCCAACTACGAGACGCCCTGTGTCATCACCTCCGGCGGCGGCGCCGTCGGCAGCATCACCGTGACCGGCGGCCCCGGCACGCCGGCCACGCTGGACGCGCCGACCACCGACGTGCGGCCGGGCACCGCCGTACCGCTGTCCGGCGCCGTGTGGACGCCCAACGCGACCGCCAACGTGCAGCTCTGCGACGCCTCCGGTGGCGGTTGCAACCCCGGCGCCTTCACGGCCAAGACCCTGGTCATCGACGCGGCCGGCAACCTGAGCGGCACCGCGACCCTCGCGGGCACCACCGCCGACGGCAGCTACCGGGTCAAGGTCTTGGACGGTACGAAGGAGGCAAGCGCCCCGATCACCGTCAAGAAGTACGTGCCCAGCGGCCCGCTGCAGATCTCGATCACCCCGAACCGCGGCCCGGTCGGCACCGAGGTCACGGTGTCCGGCAAGAACTTCCCCGCCAACGAGACGGTTTCCTACGCGCTCACCGACTCCGGCGGCGTCCCGGACGAGTCGTTCTACGCCACCAGCACCCCGGACGGCACCTTCACCGGCACCATCCCGATCTACTTCGACACGGCCTCCGCGGTGCTCGCCTGGACCGGCTCCTGGTCCGGCAGCACGCCCTTCGCCTCGGCGCCGTTCACCGTCGCCACCGACCCGCCGACCGTGTCCGCCTCGCCGACCACCAGCCACCCCGGTGGCAGCGTGTCGGTGACCGGCGCGAACTGGACGCCGAACGCGACCGTCACCGCCCAGCTGTGCACCCCGAACGGCGCCACCTGCTCCTCGGCGCAGATCGCCCAGGGCCCGGGAGCGGCCGACGCGAACGGCAACCTGAACGGCACCGTCAAGCTGGCCTCCTCGGGCATCGCGGACGGCCAGTACACCCTCAAGCTGACCGACGGCACGGGCACCGCGTCCGCCCCGCTCTCGGTCCAGCGCCGCTGGATCGAGCTGGACAAGACCTCGGGCCCGGCGGGCTCGTGGGTCAAGGTCTCCGGCCACGGCTTCGGCGCCTCGGCCTGGATCAACGTGAACGGCCTCAACGCCTCGGGCGGCAAGACGAGCGACTGGGCCGGCGCGTGGGCGCTGCCGAACGGCGAATTCTGCATCTGGATCTGGATGACGCGCGGCGACAACACCGGCATCGTCGCGTCGGAGACCTTCCACCCCGACCGCAAGGCGTCGACCGCGTGGACCGTCACCCCCTGACCTGATCCGGAGCGATCCGAACCACCGCCGACGAATCGACAGGGCGGGGCCGCATATCCCTCGGATATGCGGCCCCGCCTTTCTTTTCCCGATGCGGGCATCGACGGTATCGGCAATTACCGGATGAATACGGCGCCGAACCGACCATTGGCAACGCTCTTCCGGCGAGGAGAATCGTGTCCCGAATGCGAAGAATCGCGCGACGCAGGCTGATCGCCTCCACGGCCGTGGCCGCCGTCGCGGCGACCGGCGGTCTCGTCATCGTCACCCCGTCCGCGCACGCGGCACCGGTCGATTACGCGACCCACTGCACCAACCCGTTCTCGAATCCGCCCGACGGCCACATCCGAGTGGACACGGTGGTCACCCCCGAAAAGGCCACGTATGCCGTCGGCGAAGAGGTCTCGGTCACCTGGAAGTGGGTCGTCCACCCGCTCGCCCCGGCCGAGATTCCGGTCATCGGGAAGGTGCCCAAGGATTCGACCCATCTCAAGGGCACGATCAACCTGAGCGGCGCCCAGACCGGCACCGTCCCGGTCCAGGGCCCCGCCGACAACCCGGAGACCCTGCCGGGCCAACCGCTGATTCTCGGCAACGGCGAGGGCAGGTTCACCCTGAGCACCGCCGGCGACGTCACGCTGACGCCGGGCGACTACTCGACGTGGACCCACGCGCTGGGCCTGGACGTCGAGACCAAGTGCACGCCCGTGACCCCGGTCCCGGTCTCGCGCACCATCAAGGTCGAGGGCACCTCGCAGGAGCCGGCCACGCTGACCGCCACACCGGCCGAGGTCGCCGCCGGCGGCTCGCTCACCCTGGCGGGTGACAACTGGCCCGCCGGCGGCGTGGTTCCGCAGTTGTGCGCCGCCGACGGCTCGGCGTGCGATCCCGCCAAGATCTCGGCGAACTCCCTCTCCGTCGGCGCCGACAAGAAGCTCACCGGCACCGTCACCCTCGGGGTCACCATCCCCGGTGGCGACTACAAGGTGAAGGTCGGGGGCAGCGGCGTCGAGGCGCTCAGTGGCGTGGTCCGGGTCGCCGCGACCCAACGCCGAATCGCGCTGAGCGTGAACCACGGGCCGGTCGGCACTCCCGTCGTGATCACCGGCACGGGCTGGACTCCGGGCAACTACGTCCTGGCGTACGGCATGGCCGGCGATTACCAGGACGACGACGTCACCGCCTACACCCAGGCCGGACCGGACGGTTCCTTCAGCATCACCGACTTCGTGGTGAGCAAGGACACCATCACCTCGATCAAGGTGAACGAGGGCACGGACGACACCGCCGTGAACAAGTCGTTCCGCGTCACCACCCCCGGCAGCGGCCCGGACCAGACGGTGACCGGCAACGTCGTGGCCGGCGGCCTGACCATCTCCCAGGAAGCCGGCGCGATCAGGCTGTCGGACATCACGATCAACGGCCAAGCGCAGAACATGACCGGCGCGCTGAACACCGTCACCGTCAAGGACTTCCGCAACGGCACCACCGGGTGGACCCTCACCGGCGCGGTGACCGACTTCACCAACGGCACCGGCGGCAGGATCGGCGCCGACACGTTCACCTGGACGCCCAAGGTCACCGCCGGCCCGGGCTCGCCCAGCGTCCCGGTGCCCGGCAGCGCGGGCCCGATCGGCACCGGCGCCACCCTGGCATCCGCTCCGGCCGCCGCCACCACGGGCGGCACCTTCGCCGCCGACGCCGACATCTCCCTCGCCGTTCCGGCGTACCAGGCGGCCGGCACCTACAGCGCCACGCTGACCCTCTCGATCAGCTGACGCGGCTCACACGCACTCCGGGCGGCCCTCGCGACGACAGTCGCGGGGGCCGCCCTCTTTGCATGCCCATATCCGCAAACTCCGTCGATGCACCGCCGACAACCCCGCCCCGCCCGCACATCGGTGTTCGAATCCGCGTGCGTCCAAGACGGCGATCCGAGATCATTGATCCTGCCAAACATCGCGTCGGTGCTCACCCGTCGGGTCGCTCGCCCGACTCCCGCCGCGAGCTGTTGGTGGCTACCGACTACGAACCCCGGCAAGGAGATTCGTGCGCCGAATCAGGCACATCACTCGTCGCGCCACGGCGGGTTGCGCGACGGCGACCATCGTCGCGACCATCGGCCTCGTGGCCGCGTCCGCCCCGGCCACGGCGGCGGAGGTGGCGTACCCGGAGCGTTGTCACCTCGTCGGTCATCCCGCCCCGGTGTGGGCAACCGACGAATTCAAGGTCGACCTGACCGTCTTCCCGGAGAAACCCGTCTACAGTGCGGGCGAAACGGTCACCGTCACGTGGCACTGGCGGACCCAGCCGGCGATCCCCGTCCCGCCCGGCACCACCCGGCTGCGCGCCGTCGCCGAAGTACGGGTCGGCGGCTCCCGGCCGACCACGTTCACCGTATCCGGCCAACCCCGTGACCAGCCCGAACGGCCGGAATCGACGGTCGATCTCCGGGATCTCCAGGGCGTACTGCGACTCCCCGCCGGTGGGCCGATCACCCTGACGCCCGGCGCCTATTCGCTGACCGACGGATTGTCGCCGGTGCCTGTCGTCACGTGTGCCCCCACCACACCACCCGCGGTCTCGCGCACCCTGGAAATCGGGCCCGGACCGACCTTGGACATCGCCCCGACCCGGGTCCGTCCGGGCGAACGCATCGAGTTCACCGGCGAGGGCTGGCCGGATGGCGACGCAAGGGTCCAGGTGTGCGGAACACCGACCGACGACTGCTTCCCGGAGTGGGTGAGTTCCCCCACCGGCGCTGCCCGATCCGGGCATCTGACGGGCTCCGTGACGCTCTCCGGGCGGAGCCTCCCGCTACCGCCGCCGGGCCGTCCCGTGTTCCTGCTCGTTTCCGTGGGCAGGTCCGGCGCGAGTCGGGAATTCACGCTGGGCGGACCGGAGTCGCCGCAGACGGGCAGCACGCACATCACCGGCGCGGTCCTGCCCGGCGGCCTGACCCTCCGGCAACAGGCAAGCGCTATAAGGCTTTCCGACATCACCCTCGACGGCACCCCACAGGCGATGACCGGCGCCCTCAATCCGGTCACGGTCACCGACGTGCGCGGCGGCTCGCTCGGCTGGGCACTGACCGCGGACGTCTCCGACTTCACCTCGCCCGAGGGCGGCCGGATTCCGGCCGACCGATTCACCTGGAAGCCCGCGGTGCAGGCCGACCCCGCCTCCCCGAGCACCGCCGTCCCGGGCGCTCCCGGCCGAATCGCCGGCGGCTCGACGCTCGCCTCCGCCCCGCCCGCACCACACACGGGCGGCACCTTCACCGCCGGCGCCGCAATCACGGTGGCGGTGCCCGCCTATCAAAAGCCCGGCACCTACAGCGCCACGCTGACCCTCTCGATCAGCTGACGCGGCCGTACCCGGCGACACGGCGGGCCCGCGCACCGGCAATCGGTGTGCGGGCCCGCCTCGTTCGTGCCGGTCGGCTCCCGGTCGCCTGCCGCGCCGACTACTCCGCCGCCGTCAGTCGCTTCAGTGCCGTGTCGATGCGGGCCAGCACCCGGTCGCGGCCGAGTACCTGGAGCGACTCGAAGAGCGGCAGGCCGATCGTCCGGCCGGTCACCGCGACCCGCACCGGGGCCTGCGACTTGGAGAGCTTGAGGCCGTGCGCGGCGCCCGCGGCCTCGACCGCGGCCTTGAGCGCGTCCACGTTCCACTCGGCCGTCGCGAGCTCCGTGCGCGCACTGGCCAGCACGTCCGCGGCGCCCGGCTTCATCGCCTTGGCCCAGGCTGCCTCGTCCTCGGCGGGTGCGTCCAGGAACAGGAAGTCCACGTACATCGGGACCTCGTCGAGCACCGTGATCCGGGTCTGCACGAGCGGCGCGACCTCGGCGAACACGGCCGGGTCGTACGCCTCCTTCGCCCACGGCGCCTTCGCCCCGAGCACCCACGGCTCGCAGGCCCGCACGAACGCATCCGCGTCGAGCGCGCGGATGTAGTCGGCGTTGAACGAGGACAGCTTCTTCACGTCGAAGAACGCCGACGACTTGTTCACGTCCCGCAGGTCGAAGAGCTGCTCCAGCTCCGCGTAGGGCCGGATCTCGATGTCGTCCTTGGGGCCCCAGCCGAGCAGGAACAGGTAGTTCACCAGCGCCTCGGGCAGATAGCCCTCGTCCAGGTAGGACTCCAGGGCCACCTTGTCCCGGCGCTTGGACAACTTCTGCCGCTTCTCGTTCACGATCACCGGCAGGTGCGCCCACTGCGGCGGGGTCGCGCCGAGCGCCTCCCACAACAGCTGCTGCTTGGCCGCGTTCGACAGGTGCTCCTCGCCGCGGATCACGATGGTGATCTTCTGGTCGACGTCGTCGACCACGTTCGCCAGCAGGAACACCGCCGAGCCGTTGCCCCGGGCCACCACGAAGTCCTCCAGCGAGGAGTTCGGGAACTCGGTGTCGCCGCGGACCAGGTCGGCCACGACGGTGACACCCTCGTCCGGTGTGCGGAAGCGCAGTGCGCGACCCTCGCCCGCGGCCAGGCCGCGATCCCGGCAGAAGCCGTCGTAGCCCAGGTGCTTGGAGCCGGTGCGGGCCTCCAGGTCCTCACGGGTGCAGTCGCAGTAGTAGGCCCGGCCGGCGTCGAACAGCCTGACCGCCGACTCGCGGTGCAGCGTCGTGTTCTCCGACTGGAAGTACGGGCCCTCGAAGGCCGGGTCGGACGCGTTGATCCCGATCGCCGCGAGCGCGCTGAGGATGCCCTCGGTCCACTCCGGCCGGTTGCGCGCCTCGTCGGTGTCCTCGACCCGCAGCACGAACGTGCCGCCGGCCTTGTGCGCCACGGCCCAGTTGTACAGCGCGGAACGAGCGCCACCGACGTGGAACATGCCGGTGGGAGAGGGAGCGAAGCGAACACGAACCGAAGAGGCAGACATGTGCTCCAGGGTATCCGCCGAGCGGGCCGGGTTCGGGCCGGCATCCGGCTCCGCGCACGACCGACCGAACTCTCGGCTCGGCGCACGACCGCAGGGAGGCCCGGCTCACCGCACGACACCCCGCACACCCCCGCGACACCCGGCTCCGCGCACGGCCCCGAGGCACCCCGCTCAGCGCATGGCCTCCGGAACGGGCATGTCCACCCACACCGTCTTGCCGTCGCCCTGGTGCACGACCACACCCCAGTCCAGCGTCAACCGCCGGATGATGTGCAGTCCGTGACCGCCCGGTCGCGTTCCCGAGTGCGGCGCACGCGCTTGTGGCGGCTCCTCGCTGCGGTCGTCCACCTCGATCCGGAGCAGATCGCTCGTCCGCACGACGCGCAGCTCGACGGGACCGCCCGCGTGCAGGCACGCGTTGGTGACCAGTTCGACCGCGACGAGCAGGACGTCATCGGCCGTCAGCATCACCTGTTCGTCGTCGGAACCCGACCATCCGTACGCGTGGAGCGTGTTGCGGATGAACGTCCTGGACCGCGCCACCGCCCCCGTCGCGCCCTCGAACGGCAATCTCCGCACCTGACGAAGCGGTGGGGTGGAGAAACAGGCACCCCCGTCGCCGGGCGCCTGCGATCGCATGGCGCACATCTACTGGCTCACCTCGCTCACGCTGCTACGCGGTGATAGTTGCCCGCATCCCGCTGGAGGACACCAGAAGTCACGGGCTACTCTCCGACCGCCTCTGCCAGGGTCTCGTGGAAAGTGAACCCCTGTACCGCACCGGTGATCTCGAATACCCGCGCAACGGCAGGTTGAACGCCCACGAGGTGGACCTCTCCTCCTGCGGCCTGCGCGCGCAGGCGGGCACCGAGGAACGCGTTCAGTCCGGTCGAATCGCAGAAATCGAGTTCCGAACAGTCGATCACCAAGCGCGTACTGCCCTGCTCGACACACTCGAACAGGCGGTCCCGCACCGCGTCGGCACTGTCCACGTCGATCTCACCGGCGACCGTAACGATCGCAGAGGTGCCATTGGTGCTGACCGACACCGTCAAGCCGCCCTGCATGCCAGCCTCCTGCTGCCCTTTGCCCACCGAGTAATCCGGCCCGGGCACACGATAGACGACCGCCCCGCGATGGTGGGGGTCGGCCGGCCCACACAAACTTTTTCGAGCGGATCGTGTTTGCCCTTCCCGATCGGGGTTAGGCGCAGGGGGGAGACCTCACAACGCGTCACGAGGGGGAGGCATGGCAGTACAGCTCGGAGCCGAGATGCAGGTCCGGGGGTCGCAGCGGCCACCGGCAATGGACACCGGGGCAGAAGAGCTGGATCTGTGCGGGCTTCACCACGAGTTCGACGAGGGCGAGATCGGGTCGATGGGCGTCGCGGACGCGCGCTCTCTGTCCCGGACGTTGTTCCAACGGCTGAACCGGCTCGAAGAGGGCACGCACGAGTACCAATACGTGCGCAACACCCTCATCGAACTCAACCTGCCCCTGGTGCGCTTCGCCGCGGGTCGGTTTCGCACCCGCAGCGAACCGCTGGAGGACATCGTCCAGGTCGGCACGATCGGGCTGATCAAGGCGATCGATCGTTTCGACACCGATCGCGAGGTCGAGTTCCCGACCTTTGCGATGCCGACCATCCTCGGCGAGATCAAGCGCTTCTTCCGGGACACCACCTGGTCGGTCCGAGTGCCGCGCAGGCTCCAGGAATTGCGACTGCGGTTGGCCAAGGCGAGCGAGGAGTTGGGCGGACAGCTGGATCGAGCGCCCACCGTCGCCGAACTCGCGGCCTTCCTGGATGTCTCGCGCGAGGAGATCGTCGAGGGCATGATCGCCTCGAACGGCTACAGCGCGTCCTCGCTCGACGCACCCGGCGGCGGTGCCGGCGGTGACGACGCGGCGGTCCCGATGGACCGGCTCGGCGCGGACGACGACGCGATCGAACTCGTGGACAATCGCGAGTCGCTCAAGCCGCTGATCGCCGCGCTCCCGCCGCGCGAGAAGCACATCCTGCTGCTGCGCTTCTTCGGCGGCAAGACCCAGGCCGAGATCGGCGAGCAACTGGGCATCTCCCAGATGCACGTCTCCCGGCTGCTCTCCCGCACGCTCGGCACCCTGCGCGCAGGGCTGCTCACGGAGAGCTGAGTCGGGCCGACATCGTCCGCAGGGACACAGGCCCATGGAGAAGGGGGGGGGGGGGGGGGGGGCCGGCCCCCCCCCCCCCCCCCCCCCCCCCCCCCCCCCCCCCCCCCCCCCGCCCGTTCACCGCACGTCGGACGTCTCCCCCACCGCAACCGCAGCCCGGCCGTCCACCCCGCCCGAACCGTCACCCGAGCCCTCGCCCGAACCCGACCCCGAATCGGCTCCCGAACCCACGTCCTCCACCGCAGCATCACCGTTCGCGACCGGCACACCCCGCAGGAACCGGGCGCAGTACGCCGCCGCGACCACCATCACCACCGCCGCCCCGATCGCCGCCGCGCTCATCCCGTCGCAGAACGCCTCCCGGGCCGAGTGCACCAGCGCCCGTCCGGAGTCTTCCGGCAGGTGCGCCGCGACCGCCTGCGCGCCGCCGAGCGTCTCCCGGGCCGGGCCGCTCGGCGCGGTGTCCGTCATCGCGCGGTGGTAGACCGCATCGCCGATCGTGCCGAGCAGCGCCATGCCCAGCGCGCCGCCCAGTTCGCTCCCCGACTCCAACACCGCGGAGGCGGACGCGGCACGATCGGGCGGTGCGACGCCCATCGCCATCTCGGTCACCTGGGTCATCACGGCGACCACGCCCGCCGCGTAGACCGCCGCCCCGCCGAGCAGCAGCCCCAACGAGGAGTCCGGCCGGGCTCCGGCCAGTATCGTGAAGCCGCCCGCGCCCAGCACGAACCCGCCGCACATCACCCACGCCCGATCCATCCGCCGGGCCAGCACGGTGGCCACCGGAGTGGCCACCGCCACCGCTCCCGAGGGCACCAGACTCCACAGCGCGGCCCGCAACGGACTCATTCCGAGCACCGATTGCAGATACTGCGTCGTGAAGATGGCGAAGCCGACGATCGCGAACATCGCCAACACGTTGGCCACCACCGACCCGCCGAACGCCCGCATGCGCAGCAGTTCCAGGTCCAACAGCGGGTGCGCGGCGGTGAGTTGGCGACGCACGAACATTGCGCCGACGATCAGCCCGAAGCCGATACTCAGCACCGGCAGGGTGGCCGCGCCGGAGCGGGCGATCTCCTTGATCCCGTACACCACCGGCAGCAGCGTGCCCAGCGACAACACCGCGCCGATCAGGTCGAACGGTCCCTGGGCGAGGCCCCGATGGCGCGGCACGAACACCGGGACCAGGAACAGCAGGATCGCCATCGCCGGCACGTTGATCAGGAAGATCGAGCCCCACCAGAAGTGTTCGACGAGCAGACCGGACAGGATCGGCCCGAGCGAGATGCCACCGGTCATCACGGCGGTCCAGAGCGCGATCGCGGTCCCGCGCTGTCCGGGGTCGGCGAACATGGTGCGGATCAACGCGAGGGTGGACGGCATCAGCGCCGCGCCGCCCACGCCCAGCAGTGCCCGGGCCGCGATCAACGTTTCCGCGTTGTGCGCGTACGCCGCCACCAGCGACGCACCGCCGAACAGCGCCGCGCCCACCAGCAGCAGTCGGCGCCGGCCGATCCGGTCGCCGAGCGCGCCCATCAAGATCAGCAGGCCGGAGAGCACGAATCCGTACATGTCCAGGATCCACAACTGCTGCGTACCGGTGGGCTCCAACGCGCGGCCGATGAACGGCACCGCGAAGTAGAGCACCGACACGTCCATGCTCACCAGCAGCAGGGGCAGCAACAGGACGGCCAGCCCGATCCACTCCCGCCGCCCCGCCAACGGCACCGACCCGGGCCGCTCGGATGTCTCGATGATCGCCACTGGAACTCTCCCCCACTGATGCACCTGTACGGCGTACGGCGTCGAACGCGTACAGAGTAAACACGGTCGACCTGCTGGCGCAATGGCGCGTAATCAGCGATGAATAAAGGCTTCGCCAAGTAGTGCACCAAATCAGTGCACTAGCTGACCGGGCTCCGCGCGCCCTATAGTGCACCGAGCACTGCCCTAGTGCACCGCCCGACCGCCCCGGAGGCCCCGATGCCCCGCCCCACGACACCGGCGACACCCACGACGCCGACAACGCCCACCGCCCCCGTCTCGCAGGCCACCCCCTCGGCCCGGATCGCCGCCGAACTGCGCCGCCGAATCGAGAGCGGCGAGTTGCGGCCCGGCGACCGGGTCCCCTCCACCCGGGCGATCACCGCCGAGTGGGGCGTGGCGATGGCCACCGCGACCAAGGTCCTGACCACACTGCGCAAGGCCGGCCTGGTCCGTGCCGTACGCGGCATCGGCACCGTCGTCGCCGACCACCCGGATCGCCCCGACCGACCGGGCCGGCCGCGTCCACGCGCCGCGCCCATCGCCGTACCGCCCGCGCACCCCCCGCGCACCGATGCCGAACTCACCCACGAGCGCGTCGTATCGGCGGCCGTGGCGATCGCCGACGAACGCGGCCTGGCCGCGGTGTCGATGCGCCAGATCGCCGCCGAACTGGGCGTGGCCGCGATGAGCCTGTACCGGCACGTGCCCGGCAAGGAGGACCTGCTCGCGGCGATGGCCGACCGAGCGTTCGCCGAACTGCCGGTTGCATCCCACGGTCGAGTGGGCTGGCGGGCCCGGCTGGAGACCTCGGCCCGGTTGCAATGGGGGATGTACCGCAGGCATCCGTGGCTGGCCCAGGTCATGTCGATGACCCGCCCGCTGCCGACCGTGCGCGGCATGGCGCATGTGGAATGGGCGATGGCCGAGTTCACCGGGCTACCGCCGAGGGTGATGATGCACATCGCGGTGACGATGTTGAACTACGTACGCGGTACCGCCGTCAACATCGCGGCCGAATTCGAGGCCGAGCGCGCCACCGGCATCTCCAGTGAGGAGTGGATGCAGGCACAGGACGAGACGATGGACCTGATCCTGCGCAGCGGCAACTTCCCGATGTACGCCGCCGTGCTGAACGAACCGGGGTTGGAAATGGATCTCGATTCGTTGTTCGGCTTCGGGCTCGATCGCCTGCTGGACGGCATCGCCCTGCTGGTGTCCCCGACCGAGCGGGCCCCGGCCGAGTGAGCGGCCCCGACCGGGTGGGCGAGCCGCGCCCGAACGGCGGGACGTCGACCACCGCTCACCCGCGCGGCAGGGTCACCAATCGCAGGAAGAACTCGTCGATGCCGCGCACCGCCGCCAGGAACGACTCCAACTCCACCGACTTGGTCACGAACGCGTTGGCGTGCAGGTCGTAGCTGCGCCGTACGTCGTCGGGCGCGGCCGACGTGGTCAGCACCACCACCGGGATCGTCCGCCACCGCTCGTCGGCCTTCATCGCCGACAACAACTCGCGGCCGTCCATCCGGGGCATGTTCAGGTCCAGGATGACCAGGTCCGGCCGTGGGTGGGTGCGCAGCCACTCCAGGGCCTCCATGCCGTCCGCGGCCCGGCACAACGTGTGTCCCCCGTCCCGATCGAGCAGCGCCTCCTCGATCATCAACGCGTCGCCCGGATCGTCCTCCACCAGCAACACCGTCAGCGTCCCGGTCATCGTGGTCCGGCTCATCGCACCCACCTCGGTCACGGCCCCGACCGACCCGCGCCCCGGACCGGCATCACTCGACGAATTCGGCGCGCTCTCACCACCGACCCACGCCCGAAGGCTAGCGCCTCCCGCACGTCGCACAGGTGCGCGCACCGAACCCGCCGCCCACATCCTTGACGCCGCCCACGACATGGCCCATCGTGGTGCGCCGGCCACACACGGCAACCAGGGGGAGTACGCCATGCGGATGAACACGGTCGAGAAGATCGTCGTCGCCAGCCCCCTCCGCCGGGCCCCGCAGATCTG
Source organism: Embleya sp. NPDC050493 (assembly GCF_044458105.1). Taxonomy (NCBI): domain Bacteria; kingdom Bacillati; phylum Actinomycetota; class Actinomycetes; order Kitasatosporales; family Streptomycetaceae; genus Embleya; species Embleya sp. NPDC050493. Next base: position 46,260 of record NZ_JBITHP010000027.1, on the reverse strand, counting down.
GTACGAGACGCCGTTGCTGCTGCGCCTGGGCGGCCGGCTCGACCCCGGTGCGCACGCCCTGGAGATCGGCTGCGGCACCGGCCGGGGCATCGAGCTGATCCTGAACCGCTTCGGCGCGGCCCGGGTCGACGGCATCGACCTGGACTCCGCATCGCTCGCCAGGGCCCGGCGGCGCTGGCACGGCAACAGCCGGGTGGCGCTGGTCGAGTGTTCGGCCACCGACCTGCGGGCCGGCATCGGCGCGGCGGATGCGAGCTACGACGCGGTCTTCGACTTCGCGATCGTGCACCACATCACCGACTGGCGGGCGTGCCTGGCCGAGGTCGGGCGGGTGTTGCGCCCCGGCGGCCGGTTCTACTTCTCCGAGATGACCGCTCGCGCGCTGGCCCGACCCAGTCTCGCATTCCTGTTCGACCACCCCACCGAAGACCGGTTCGGCGAGCGGGACTTCCTCGACGAGCTCCCGCGGCACGGGCTCGACGTGATCGGCAGCAAGTCCCTGCTCGGCGACTACTTCTTCGGCGTGGCCCGTCGCCGCTGAGTGCGCCGCCGAGTGGCGGGCGCACCGCCGACAAAGGCTGGTGCCGCGCCCGGCATTAGGCTTTTCCGGCCATGCACACACCACATCCCACCTTCACGAGTTTCGTCGCGGTCGGTGACTCCTTCACCGAGGGCATGTCCGATCTCGCCGCCGACGGCAGCTACCGCGGCTGGGCCGACCTGCTCGCGGACCGCCTGTCCCTCGACACGCCGACCCTGCGCTACGCCAATCTCGCCGTGCGCGGGAAGCTGATCCGGCAGATCGCCGACGAACAGGTCGACACCGCCGTCACACTCGACGGCGACCTGATCACCCTTGCCGGCGGCCTGAACGACGTGCTGCGTCCGCGCTGCGATGTCGGCGCGGTATGCGCGGTGTTCGAACAGGCCGCCGCCAAGCTCGCCGCCGGCGGCGCGCATCTGGTGCTGTTCCGCAGCACCGACCCCACCCGCCGACTGCGCTCCTCGGCCCGACTGATGCCCCGGATCGAGCAGTTGGTCGCCTTCGTGGACGCCGTCGCCGCGCGGCACGACGCCACCGTCGTCGACCTGTTCACCGCCCGCGTGTTCGACGACCCCCGGATGTGGGCCGACGACCGTCTGCATCTGTCCACCGAGGGCCACCGCCGGGTCGCCGAGGCCACCGCGCAGGCCCTGGGCCTGCCCGTCGAGTACGACTGGCGCGCACCGCTGCCCGCCGCCCCGCCGCAGGCCTGGACGGATCGCCGGCGCGCCGACGTGCGCTGGGCCAGGACCCATCTGGGCCCGTGGCTCGCCCGCCGGGCCACCGGTCGTTCCTCCGGCGACGGCCGCCCGCCCAAGCGCGCCGACCTCACCCCGTGGCGATGAAGACGTGCCGGCCGGGCACACCAGGCACAAGAGATGCACCCCGGGGGAACCGCCGACGCCCCGTACAGGTTAGGTTTACCTAACTGGCACGGCAGCAGTCGCACGGCACCAGTCGCACAGTGCAGGTGAGGAGAACCTCCATGGCGGAACGCCCGGTACGCAAGACCCGCAAACTGATCGAACTCCAGGTGCGCAGCAGCGAGCGGGTCGGCCCGCATCTCGTCCGGATCGTCGCCGGCGGCGACGGATACCGACACTTCACCGACAACGGCTACACCGACGCCTACGTCAAGGTGCTCTTCCCGGTGCCCGGGGTGACCTACCCCGAGCCGTTCGACATGGAGGTCATCCGTGCCGAACTCCCGCGCGAGGACTGGCCGCGCACCCGTACCTACACGGTGCGCGCGCACAACCCGAACACCGGTGAACTGACCATCGACTTCGTCCACCACGGCGACGAGGGCCTGGCCGGTCCGTGGGCGGCGAACGCCCGCCCCGGCGACACGCTGCGCCTGCTCGGCCCCGGCGGCGCCTACGCGCCCGACCCCGAGGCGGACTGGCACCTGTTCATCGGCGACGAAAGCGCGTATCCCGCGATCAGCGCCTCGCTGGAGCGGCTCCCCGCCGCGGCCAAGGCGATCGCACTCCTGGAGGTGGGCACCGCCGCCGAGGCCCCGACCGGTACGCTGCCGGCCACCCACCCCGAGTTGGATCTCGACCTCACCTGGATCACCCGCGACGCGGGCCCCGGTCTGCTCGAAGCGCTGCGCAAGCTCGACTTCCCCTCCGGTCGGGTGCACGCGTTCGTGCACGGCGAGGCCGGCGTGGTCAAGGAGTTGCGCCGACACCTGGTCGACGAGCGCGGGGTCGACCGCGCCGACATCTCCTTCTCCGGCTACTGGCGCAAGGGCCGCGACGAGGACGGCTTCCAGGCGGACAAGGCCGCCGAGAAGGCCGCCGAACGCGCCGCCGAACAGCGCGCCTGACCCACGCCCGACGGTCGGGGGGGGGGGGGGGGGGCCCCCGGGCCCCCCCCCCGGCGGGGGGGGGGGGGCGGGGCCCCCCCCCCCCCCCCCCCACCCGCCCCCGCCCCCCCCCCCCGCGGGGGGCCGGCGGGCCCCCCCCCCCGCCCCGGGCCCCCCCGGGCGGGTGCGTGCGACCGATCACCCCTCCGGCCGCCGACAATTGCGGCAAACCCCCGGAATGGTCCACGCCACCCGGGTGAAAGCGCGCGTCGGGCACTACCGCGAGCGACGAAGCCGGCACAGGGTGGGGCGCATGAGACGTCCACCACACGCCCTCCTCGCCATCGCGACCGCCCTGACCCTGACCGCGGCCGGCGCAGCCGGCGCGCACGCGAGCGACGCCCGGCCCACTCCCGGCGCACCCGGCATCGGCGACCCGCTGCTGCCGCTGAGCGGCAACGGCGGTTACCGCGCCGACCATTACACATTGGACTTCGACTGGCAGGCGCCCGGCACGGCGTTCCCGGCGACCACCACCATGCAGGCCACCGCCACCCAGGCGCTGTCCCGGTTCGACCTGGACTTCGCGGGCAACACGCTCGGCCGCGTCACGGTCGACGGGAAGCCGGCGACCGCCACCCGCGAGGGTGACGAGCTGGTGATCACCCCGGCCCGGCCGCTGCGCAAGGGGCGCTCGTTCACGGTGCGGGTCGAGTACACCGCCGATCCCACCCAGCAGCGGCACCGCGACGACGCGATCGAGACGTTCGGCTGGATCCCGACACCCGACGGCACGGTGATCTACCCGCAGCCCGACGGCGCCAAGATGATCTTCCCGAGCAACGACCATCCCAGCCTGCGCACCCGTACGACCGTCAACATCACCGCCGCCGACGACCTCGTCGCACTGTCCAACGGCGCCCTCACCCACAAGCGTCGGGCCGCACCGGGCCGCACCCGCTGGACCTACGACAGCCGGCAACCCGTGGCCGGCCAGCTCTTCCAGCTGGCTGTCGGCAAGTACACGCTGATCGACGGCAAGGCCGCCGACGGCACCCGGCTGCGCGACGCGGTCCCGCCGGACCTGGTCGACCGGGTCGAGCAGTACCGCGCGCTGACGCCGCGTCACCTGGCCTGGGTGGAGAGCAGGCTCGGTCCCTATCCGTTCGACAGCTACGGGCTGCTCGTGGCGGACACCGACCTCGGCGTCGCGCTGGAGACCCAGTCGTTGTCCCTGATCCCGAAGGCCGACCTGCTCGGCGACAGGATCAATGCCGAACGCAACATGGTGCACGAACTCGTCCACCAGTGGACCGGCGACAGCGTGGCCATGGAGCGCTGGTCCGACCTGTGGCTGAGCGAGGGGCACGCCCGCTACTACGAGCGGGTCTACAGCGAGGAGAACGGCGGCGCCAACATGGAGGCGCTGATGCGCGAGGCCTACCGGCAGCACGACATCTGGCGCCGTGACACCGGCGCGCCGGCCGAGCCCACCGAGCCCAATCTGTTCAAGCGCATGCGCTACGACGGCTCGGCGCTGGTCTTCTACGCGCTGCGCGCCGAGGTCGGCGCGGACACCTTCGCCCGGATCGAACGCGCCTGGACCACCCGCTACCGAGGCCGCACCGCGGGCACGACCGACTACATCGAACTCGCGTCCGAGATCGCCCACCGCGACCTGGCCCCGTTCCTGAACCCGTGGGTGTACGGCGCCCACACGCCGCCGATGCCCGGTCACCCCGACTGGACCGTCGACCCGGCCTGACCCGACCCGATCCGCTGATACGGCGGCCGGCGACGGGCCGGCCGCCGCGTCGGCATGTCGGGCCACCTGCGGCGTCGAGCGGGGACGGGTCGGGGTGCGAAGCGGCTTGGCGTGCCGCACGTCCCGTGATAGAAACTGGAACGAACGTCCCACTTTATGTTTCTATCGACGGGAACTCCCGTGCGCAACCCCTACCGAGACATCTTCACCGCGCCCGGCGCCAAGGGATTCTCGGCGGCCGGCTTCATCGCCCGCATGCCCATCTCGATGACCGGCATCGGCATCGTCACCATGCTCTCCGAACTGCGCGGCGAGTACGGCCTCGCCGGCGCCGTGGCCGCCACGTTCGCGCTGGCCACCGCACTGATCGCACCGCAGATCTCGCGCCTCGTGGACCGCTACGGCCAGAGCCGGGTGCTCGTCCCGGCCACCGCCGTCAGCGTCCTGGCGATGGGCGTGCTGCTGCTCTGCGCCCGCTACGAGGCCCCGGACTGGACCCTGTTCGCGTGCGCGGTGCCCGCCGGCTGCATGCCCAGCATGGGCGCCATGGTCCGCTCCCGCTGGCTGGTCCTGTACCGGGGTTCGCCGCACCTGCACACCGCGTTCTCGTTCGAGTCCGTGGTGGACGAACTGTGCTTCATCCTCGGCCCGATCATCGCCGTGCAGCTCTCGGTCGCGGCGTTCCCCGAGGCCGGCCCGCTGGCCGCGATCGTCTTCTTCACCATCGGCGTGCTGCTGTTCACCGTGCAGCGCGGTACCGAGCCCCCGCCGCACCCGCGCGTCGCCGGCAAGACCACGTCGGTGATGCGTATCCGAGGCCTCCAGGTGCTCGTGGTCACCCTGGTCGCGATCGGCGCGATCTTCGGCACCGTGGACGTGGTCACCATCGCGTTCGCCGAGGAGCACGGCCAACGCGGCTCCGCGAGCTTCGTGCTGGCCACCTACGCGGCCGGCTCCTGCCTGGCCGGGATCGCCTTCGGCGCCTTCAAGTTCGCCGCCCCGCTGCCCCGGATGTTGCTGATCAGCGTCGGCTGCACCGCCGTCACCATCCTGCCGCTGCTGCTGGTCGGCAGCCTGCCCGCGCTCGCGGCCGCCGTGTTCGTCGCGGGCATGTCGATCTCGCCCACCATGATCCTGACCGTCAGCCTGGTCGAGCGCCTGGTCCCGCCCGCCCGACTGACCGAGGGGATGACCTGGACCACCACCGGGATCGGCATCGGCGTCGCGGCCGGCTCCTCGCTGTCCGGCATGGTGGTCGACGGCTTCGGGGCCCGGGCGGGCTTCGGCGTCGCCGCCGGCGCGGCCCTGCTCGCCGCGTCCGCGGCCCTCGGTGGATACCGTGTGCTGCGCCGCACCGCCCCGCGCGCGAGCGGGACCACCGTCGCGCACAGCGGCTCGCTACCCAGTGCCACCCCCGTACGAGAAGGTGAATCCCGCTGATCGAGGAAGCCGTCGACGGCCGCCGAGCCAAGGGCGAACGCCGCCGTCGGGCGCTGATCGAGGCCACGTTGCGCGTGGTCGAGCGCGACGGTGCGGCCGGGGTCAGCCATCGCACCGTCTCGCGCGAGGCGGGCCTGCCGACCAGCGCCTCCACGTACTACTTCGCCGGGGTCGACGACCTGCTCACCGCGGCGCTCACGTCGTGCATGACCGCGGACGCGATCCACGTGCGCTCGATCGCCGCCGCCCCCGGCGACACCCGGCGCGCGCTGGCCGAACACCTGAACCACATCTGCACCTCGCCCGGCCTGCTCGTCGCCGAGTACGAGCTGTTCCTGCTCGCCGCCCGGCGACCGGAGCTGCGCGAGTCCACCGATCACTGGATGGCCGCGGTCACCGACTTCGCGCTGCGCTTCACCACCGACCCGGTTCGGGTCCGGGTCTTCGTCGGCGCCCTGGACGGCCTGCTCATCCAGGCCCTGCTCACCGACGCGCCGCCGAGCACCGACGAATGGGAGGCGATGATCCGCGACCTGCTGCCCGGCCCGTGCCTGGCACCATCGCCGCCGGAGCACACCGGGTAGGCGGGACGCGCTTCGGTTGGGCCAGAATCGGGTCATGTCCCGACGCACCCCACGCCCCCGATCCGAGGCCGTCGTCACCGCCGGCTCGCCGTGCCCGTGCGGCCTGCCCGACACCTACGGCGCCTGCTGCGGCGCCCGGCACGCCGGCTCCCCGGCGCCCACCGCCGAGGCGCTGATGCGCTCGCGTTACAGCGCGTTCGTCGTACGCGACACGGCCTACCTGCTGCGCACCTGGCATCCCGACACCCGGCCGGAGCGGCTCGACCCGGACGAGCACACCCGGTGGCTGGGCCTGGAGGTGCTGGCGAGCACCGGCGGCGGACCGTTCCACCAGGAGGGCACCGTCGAGTTCATCGCGACCTACCGCGAGCACGGGCACCGGGACACGCTGCGCGAACACAGCCGGTTCGTCCGCCACGACGGTGCCTGGGTGTACGTCAGACCGCTGCCCCGCTGATGCCTCAGGCGCCGATCAGCCGGCTCTCGATCCGCACCGCCGGGGACAGGTCGCGCAGCCGCTTGGTCAGGTCCTCGCCCGCCTCGTGCAGTGCATCCGGCGTCATCGGCGCCAGCCGCTCCAACAGGAACAGCGCCTCGGTGGTGTCCTCGGTGATCCGGGTGCGCACACACTGACGCCAGTTCCATCGGCGACAGGTGACACCCTCGTCGTCGCACCACACCACCTCGCCCGGCGCGGGATGGTCGATCGCCGGCACCCCGGCCTCCAGGACCTCGAACGGCTCGGTGCCCTCGGCCCGGAGCAGGCGGGCCGCGCCGCGGTAGCGGGACAGGTCCTCGCCGCCGACCGGGAGCACGTGGCGGACCGAGACCGCGTTGTACAGGTCGACCAGGCGGTTCACCTCGGGCAGCCCGCCGCGCCGCATCAGCGCCTCCACCGAGCAGCGGGTGCGCTGCGGCTTGGCGCCGAAGGCCCGGTACGCCTCCCGCCACGCGATGATGTTCGGGTGCTCCTCGGGCGGGGTCGCGGGCAGCGACAGGGTCGCCTCGGCCAGTGCGGCGCGGGAGCCGGCGTCGCTCGGGCCGCCCGGCAGACCGGTGGCGACCAGGGCCAGGACGACCGCGTCCGGGCGCAGCGCGTGCACGGCCGGGTCGATGGTGATGGTCGTGAGCACGTTCGGTTTCTCCTCCGCAGGCGGTCGGCCCGATCGGGCCCTGGTCCACTACAGTGAACCGCATGGAGCAGAATAATGACCCGTTGGCCGACCCCGGTCAACCTGCGGTCAGCCGCGCGATCGCGGCCAACGTCCGCGCCGCCCGCACCGCGCGCGGGTGGTCCCTGGAGGCGCTCGCGACCCGCAGCGGCCTGAGCAAGGGCGCGCTCGTGGGCGTCGAGCAGGGGCGGGGAAACCCGGGCGTGCTCACCCTGGCCCGGATCGCCGACGCACTCGGCCTGCCGTTGACCGGCCTGGTCGACCGGGCCCCCGCGCCGGTCGTCGAGGTCGTTCCGGCAGGCGCCGGCACCCGGTTGTGGCAGGGCGAACACGGCGGCCACGGCGACCTGTTGATCGGCAGCGATCCGCCGGTGTCGGCCGAGCTGTGGCGCTGGACGCTGGCTCCCGGCGACGCGCACGTCAGCGCGGCGCACGGCGCGGGCGTGCGGGAACTGGTCACCGTCCTGGACGGCGTCCTCACCCTGGTGGTGGCCGGCGAACCCGTCGACGTCGCCGCCGGCGCATGTGCGCGTTTCGCGGCCGACCGGCCCCACACCTACCGCAACGACGGCGCGGACACCGCCCGGTTCGTCGGCGTCGTACTCCTGCCCGGCCGATCGGACCTCGGCTGAGCACACCGCCGCCGCGGCGACCGGCGGCCGACCGACCGCCGTGCTACAGCTCGGCCGTACCCCACTCGGTGACGACCAGTTCGTCGCCGACCGCCACCTTGCCGGGGCGCAGCACGGCGAACTTGCCGCCGAAGGCCACCCCGCCCTGCGGTGCGCGCCGGTAGCCGGCGAAGGTACGCAGCGGTTCGGGGCCCGCCCTGGTGCCGGTGTCCTGGTCCACCAGGGTCACCGCGCAGCGGATCGCGAGCTTGGCGTAGCCGAGTTCGGCCTCGCCGACCGTGCACCGGCGGACCCGGTCCTCGGTGTGCGGGTCGGCCCAGCCCTCGACCACGACGTTCGGCCGGAAGCGGGCCATCGGCAGCGGCGGCGCGCCGCGCTCGCCGAGACGTGCGTTGAGCACATCAAGCGAGGTGCGCGAGAGCACGTGCAGCGGCGAGCTGTCGGCATAGCCGGCCGTGCCCGGGATCGCCCCGTCGGTCACCCGCTCGTGCTCCGGCGGCACCCGCACCAGCCTGCTGTCCGCACCGAGCGCCTGGGACAGCCAGTGCGCGGCCGCGTCGCCCTGGTCGATGCCCCGGAAGGGGTTGCCGAACAGTTGCACGTCGCGCCGGGGCCCGCCGGTGTCCACGTCGATCGTCACCGGGTCGGCGCCGGGTCGGCGCAGCGTCAGGCGCTCGCCGCCGGCATCGATCTCCGGGCGGATCGGCGCCAGTTGCGGATCGCGGCGCTGGGTACGGAAGACGCCGTCCGCGTCGACCACCATGAAGGCACGATCGTGGGCGAGCCCGGCGGGGGTCAGCAGGGCCCGATCGCACGACGTGCCGGCGCAGCCCTTGATCGGATAGCAGATCAGTTCGACGACTGTGGCCATGGCGCGACCCTATCGACGGCGGTCCCGCTCGGCCGCGCCGACCACCCGGCGACCGGCGCCGCGCCCGCCCCGCCGTCTCGCGCCGGCCGCTCGTGCCTCCCGCCCGAGAGGCCGACGCGACACGACGCGACAGGACGCGACGACCCAGGGGGCGCACTCGGCCGCTCGGGCGGGAGAACGACACCACGCGATGACGCGACGGCCGGGGCGTTCGAGCCGCTCATGCCTCCGTCGGGTGCAGTTCCTTCCAGACCCGCTGTGCGAACACCGTCTTGCCCGCGTGGCGATCGGCGTCGGCGGCGGTGGCGAGCCAGCCGACGATCTCGCCCGGGATCTCGGGGCCGGCCGCGGTGAAGTTGGCCTGGAGGTGGCCGCTGGTTCCGCGCGCCTTCTGCGACTCGGTGAGCACGAAGCCGGGGTCGACGTTGAACGCACGCAGCCCGCGCTCGCGATACTCGGCGTGCAGTACGCCGGCGACCCGCCCGAACGCGGCCTTGGACGCGGCGTAGGCGACGCCCCAGCCACCCGCGCCGGCCGGGCCGGGCGGGTCGAGTCGGGCCGAGCCCGAGGTCATGTTCACCACGTGGCTGCGCGGGTGTTCGAGCAGGTGCGGCAACAGCCGCTGGATCAACACGAGTTGGTGCAGGTAGTTGCCCACGAGCAGGTTCTGTGCGGCCTCGATCGGCAGGTCGAGGATCCGGTCCATCGCACCGGGTCCCTGGTGGATGGCGTTGTTGAAGAGCAGGTCGACCCGGCCCCAGGTGTCCAGGGCCGTGTCGCAGGCGTCGAGGATGGAGCGTCGATCCATCAGGTCCATCCGGATCGGCAGTGCACGCCGCCCCAGCGCCTCGATCTCGCCGGCGGTGGTCTCCAGGCTGCCGGGGATCGCGAACGGCGTCGGGTCCGCCGTGGAGGAGGTGGGCCCGCCGCGACCCTCGCCCTCGTGCACGGTGCGGGCGGTGAGCACCACGTCGTAGCCGGCGCGGGCCAGGGCGATGGCTCCGCAACGGCCGATACCGCGACTGGCGCCGGTGACGAGGGCAACGGGAGTGTGGTGAGGCATGCGCCGACCATGCCGGATTACCTTGACAGAATCCAGTAAATCCTCACGGGAACTCCACCCGGCCCGGCCCCGACAGCGCGCGGCCCTAGGCTCCGTTCATGATCAACTCTGTTCGACTCGTCATCTTCGACTGCGACGGCGTCCTCGTGGACAGCGAGCCGATCGCGATCCGCGTACACGTGGCACTCGGCGCCGAGCACGGCTGGCCGCTCACCCCCGCCGAGGTGATCGAGCGGTTCGTGGGCCGCTCCTCGGTGTCGATCGCCGAGCAGATCGCCGAGCGCGTCGGGGCGGACGCCGCCGCCGAGTGGACGCGCGGCTTCGAGCGCCTGCACCGGATCGAGGTGGACACCGCGCTCAGTCCGGTCGACGGCATCGAGTACGCGGTGGACACTCTCGCCGAACTCGGCCTGCCCACCTGCGTGGCCTCCAGCGGAAGCCACGAAAAGATGGCGCACACCCTGGGCCGCACCGGCCTGTACGACCGCTTCGCCGGCCGGATCTTCAGCGCGAGCGAGGTCGCCCACGGCAAGCCCGCGCCCGATGTGTTCCTGCACGCCGCGGCCCGCATGGGGATGGCCCCCGAGCAGTGCGTCGTGGTCGAGGACAGCATCAACGGCCTGCTTGCGGCCCGGGCCGCCGGGATGCGTTCGTTCGGCTACGCGAGCGGCCTGATCGCACCGCACCTGCTGGAGGGCGCGGGCACCACCGTGTTCACGTCCATGCACGACCTGCCCGCCCTGATCACCGACCCGGTCCGCCCCCGGGAGACCACGCCGTCGGCGTGATCGGCGAAACAGCCCGCGCCGGGTCCCGGGCCTAGGCCCCGTCCGCCGCCTCGGCCTCGTCCGCGGCCGCGACCCGCGTGACCACCTCGGTCGCCCGGGCGGCCGGTACGCCCAGGGCCACCAGCGAGGCCACCGCCTGGTCCACGGCGGTCACCCGCACGTCCGCGTTCACCGCCTGGAGCAGCGCCACACACATCCCCTCCAGCGCAACCGCCAGCACCGGCGCGGGCAGGTGGTCGGCGAACACTCCGGTGCGCTGACCCGCGGCGATCAGTTCGATCGAGCGGTCCCGCACGGGGGCCAGCATCGCCGGGATCCCGCCGTCGCCCAGATTGCGCTGGGCGAAGCTGATCAGCAGCCGATACCGGTCGCCGCCGCGCCAGGCGGCGAGATCGAAGCGGGCCACCGCCTCCTCGGGTGAGTCCCCGTCCCGCATCGCGCCCTCGACCGCGCCCAGGATGTCCCGCCGCGCCTCCTCGGCCAGCCCGGCGACCAGCGCCTCACGGCTGGGGAAGTGCCCGTACACGGTGCGCCGCACCACGCCCGCCGCCCGCGCGATGTCGTCCATCGACGCGTCCGCGTCCCGGATCAGTTCGGTCCGGGCCACCGCCAGGATGCGCTCCCGGTTGGACTGCGCATGGCGCCGGCGCGGCGGCGCGGCGGCGCCCGCCTCCGCATGGCCGGCCGCGGCCGGAGCCTGCCGGGCTCCCGGTGTCGTCTGCATCGCGCGTTCCTTCCTGGGGTGACCTGGAGCCTGCCAGAAATCCGCTCCCGACGGCACCGACTCCCGGGCCGAGTCGGCGAATCACCCGATTCGCACCGACTCGTTCCAGCTTATTTGCACAGCGTTGTGCAATCAACTAAATTGCACATCGTTGTGCAATTACTGCGGCTGCGCCGGCCGCCTGCTCCGAAAGGCGTTCCGATGTCCGTATTCGCCACCACGCCGGTCGATCGCATGGACCGGCCGTACTCCCGACGCTGGTGGGCGCTGGGCGTGCTCTGCCTGAGCCTGCTGATCATCGTCATGGCCAACACGTCGCTGATCGTGGCCGCGCCCGACATGACCCGCGACCTGGGCCTGACCGGTCGCGATCTGCAATGGGTGATCGACGCCTACACCGTTCCGTACGCGGCGCTGATGCTGGTGCTGGGCGCGATCGGCGACAAGTACAGCCGACGCGGTGCACTGATCACCGGCCTGCTGGTTTTCGCGGCGGGCTCGATCGGCGGTTCGCTGGTGCACTCGACCTCGGGCGTGATCATCGCCCGCGCGGTGATGGGTCTGGGCGCCGCGGTGATCATGCCCGCGACGTTGTCCCTGCTGGTCGCGTCCTTCCCGCGCAACGAGCGGGCCAAGGCGATCACCGCGTGGACGGCGACCTCGGGCCTGGCGATCGCGCTCGGCCCGCTGCTCGCGGGCCGGCTGCTGGAGAGCCACGCGTGGGGTTCCACGTTCCTGATCAACGTGCCGGTCGCGCTGATCGCGGTGGTCGCCGCACTGTTCGTGGTCCCGCCGTCCAAGGCGCACGACTACGGCCGGCTCGACCTGGTCGGTGGTGCGCTGTCGATCGCGACGCTGGGCTCGCTGGTGTACGCGATCATCGAGGGGCCGCACTTCGGCTGGGGCGCCGGTCCGGTGACCGCGCTGGTCGTCTTCGTCCTCGGCCTGGCCTCGTTCATCGCCTGGGAACTGCGGCATCCGCGCCCGATCTTCGACCTGCGCAAGTTCAACGAGCGGGTGTTCTCCGGCTCGATGCTCGCCGTGCTGCTGTTCTTCCTGGGCACCTTCGGTGCGATCTACTTCCTCACCCAGCACCTGCAGTTCGTGCTCGGGTACACCCCGCTGGAGACCGGCGTGCGACTGCTGCCGCTGGCCGGCGCGGTGTGCCTGGGCGCGATCGCCACCGGGCGGCTCACCCCGTGGCTGGGCATGCGGGTGACGGTGACCACCGGCATGGCGCTGGGCACGATCGGCGTGCTGTTGATGACGCGCATCTCGGACGGCTCCGGCTACGGCGACTTCCTGGCCCCGCTGCTGCTGCTCGGCGTCGCGATCGGGCTGAGCGTGTCGCCGTGCACGGAGGCGATCATGGGCTCGTTCCCGGAGAACGAACTGGGCGCGGGCGGCGGCGTCAACGACACCGCGGTCGAGTTGGGCGGCGCACTGGGCATCGCGATCCTGGGCTCGGTGCTGGCCACCTCGTACGAGTCGGAACTGACCAAGGCCGTCGACGGCAAGCTGCCGCCGGCCGCGATGGACGTGGCCAAGGACTCGATCGGCGGCGCGCTCGCCGCGGCCGAGCAGGTCGGCCACGTCGCCGGCCCGCAGCAGGCACACGCGCTGGTCCAGGCCGCCGACCACGCGTTCGCCCAGGCGGTCGCGCACACCAGCCTGGTCGGCGGGATCGTGCTCGCGGTGGGCACGATCCTGGTCGGCCTGATCCTGCCGAACCGCGCCCGCACCCAGGCGGCGCGCGCGGACGTGACGGGCGCGGACACGCCGGAGCGGGAGAAGGAGTCGGTGGGTTGAGCCACCGGTACGGCGCCGGGGGGGGGGGGGCGCCCGCGCCCCCCCCCCCCCCGCCCCCCCCGGCGGCTGCCCGGACCCCGGCCGCGGGCTCCTCGGCCGGGTCAGCCCTTGGGCAGGGTCCGTACCGCGCGTCCCACCCACGCCTCGAAGCGTTGCCACTCGACGAGTTCCTCGCGCGTCTCCGGCTCCGGCCAGTCGAGCAGCGCGTCGCCCGCGTCGAGCAGATCCCAGTAGGGGTGGTGGTCGTCGGTCCGGCCGGCCGCCTTCGCATACGCGGGCAGGAAGTCCTCGGCGACGGCCACCCCGTGGCTCAGCGCGAGATTGAGCCGGAACCGCGCCAGGTCGATGCCGCGTGGACCGACGCAGCCGGTGGTCCAGTCCACGACACCGGCGATCCGCTCGCCCAGCCACAGGAGTTGCTCGGCGTGGAAGTCCCGGTGGATGAAACCGGGTGCGGCGTACGGGGGTTGCTCGGCCAGTGCGGCGAACATCCGCTGCCACACGTGCGGGCGCGTGGTCCAGGTGGGCACGGTCCGCGCACCGTCGACCGCCGGGTCGTAGTAGGGCGCGTACTCCACCGGGTCGGCATCGGTCGGGTCCACCGCGTGGATGGCCGCCAGCAACTCGGCGGCGCACGACAGCAGTACGGCCGGATCGGCGGGCGGCGCGGGTGTGCCGGGAAGACGCGAGGTCAGCAGCGCCGGGGTCGCGCCCTCGAGTCGGGTCGCGATCAGCTCCGGCGCGGGGACGGCGGTGTCGGCGAGCAGCCGCAGGACCCGGGCCTCCCGCTCCGGCCGGTACCACGGGTCGACGGCAAGCCGATCGGCGTCGTGGAAGACCCGCAGGACCAGGTCGCCGACGACGTAGAGCCGGTTGGCACCTTCGCCCATGGGCTCGATCGGGACGTCGCCGACGATGTCGCGCAGCCAGGCGAGGGTCTCGTCGTTCGGCATGGGGACGGGCACGGACGGGGCTCCTGTTCGTCGGGGGTCGCTCCACGTGCGAGACCGAGCCGCGGTGTCGCCGCCTCGGCCACCACGTGGCGATCCGAGGCCAAGCCTGCCAGGATCGCCGCCGAGCTCGAACCGCACACCCGTCGACCTCGATCCCGCCGCTGCCCGGCGGCGTGCTCGGGGACGTCGCGACCGGCGGTGATGTTCGGCGTCACGGCGCTCGCCCGGCCCTGGCCGGACCCGCGTCGACCCTGTCCGACGACGCGACCCGAGCCCCGAACGGCCCTCGGCGCAACGCCCGTCACCGATCGTTGGCAGGATCTGGTGCCGCCGGACTATGTGTTCGAACAGTGGCGTGCATGGGGGATCGGGTGAGTGGGATGGACTGGCTTCCGTTTTTGCGGACGTGGAGCGAGGAGTGGATCGACGCACTGGAGCCGGAGGAGGCGGAGGTCTTCCCGCAGTCGGTGCGGGCGGCGGGCTGGCTCGGGTTCGAGCCGGCCGGCGAGGAGCGCATCCGCGCGCTGGAGGAGCGGTTGGCGCAGCCGTTGCCACCGTCGTACCGCTCGTTCCTGGCGGTCAGCGACGGGTGGCGCAACGTCGGCGAGTTCATCCACGCGTTGGGCTCGACCGAGCAGGTCGGTCGGTTCCACGAGTTGTCCCCCCAGTGGTGCCGGATTCTGCTCGGCCTGGAGGAGGACGAGCACTTCCGCGCCGTCTTCGGCCGTGCGGTGCAGATCTCGCTGGAGGGGGACGCCGCGGTGCTGCTGCTGGATCCGGGCGAGGTGGACGCCGACGGGGAGTGGACGGCGTACTTCCACGCCTCGTGGACCGGTGACGCGCCGCGGCGCTACGCCGGGTTCGCCGCGTTGATGCGGAACGAGTACCGCTCGTTCCACCGGCTGCGCAAGCCGGACAACGCGACCTCCCGGGCGTGGGAGGCGCGGATCGAGGAGGCCAGGGTGGCCTGCCTGGCGGGCGCGGTGGACGAGCCGCTCGCGGTGTTCGAGGAGGGCAGTGCGTTCGGCCGCCTTCGGGCGGAGTTGCTGCGCTT
This sequence comes from Embleya sp. NPDC050493, assembly GCF_044458105.1. Classification (NCBI taxonomy): domain Bacteria; kingdom Bacillati; phylum Actinomycetota; class Actinomycetes; order Kitasatosporales; family Streptomycetaceae; genus Embleya; species Embleya sp. NPDC050493. Next base: position 31,051 of record NZ_JBITHP010000027.1, on the reverse strand, counting down.
CCAACTGCACGCGCTGCTCGGCGGGTCGGTGGAGGCGAAACGGGCCTTCGCCACGATCGTGCGCGGCGAACAGGACGATCCGGCCCGACGCGTGTTGATCGGCCGCGAACTGGTGCCGGCCTTCGGCGCGTTGGACCGCGGCGAGCGGCGGCCGGCCCTGGCGCGGAGCATGTTCGAGCGCGAACTGGACGAGCTGCGCGAGCGGTTCGACGGCGCGGCACCGAACGATGGCGGCCCGAAGGGCCCGTGGGCGGACGTGCTCGCGCAGGCGCGCGCGTCGGCCGAGTCCGGTGCGGGGGACGCGGCGTGGCGCACGGTGCTGGCCGGGCTGGTGCACTGGCAGCCGCTCGGACCGGATCACATCGCGCCGGTCGCGCTGCTCGGCGACCCGGTGCTGGGCCCGCTGTGCACTCCGGAACGGGGTCGCGAACTGCTCGGCATCGCGCGAGCGGGCCGCTGACCGACGGCGGGCGGGAGCGGGCAAAGGCGCAGCGGAGCATTCCGCGGAGCCGTCGCCCCGCTCCCGCGCGTGCGTCGTCGGGCCGGCCCCTCGGGTGAGCCGTCGGCCCGCTGCGCCGCATCGGCGGGCCGGCGGGGAGCGCTGATCCGCCGACCGGCGCCCCTGCCGACTGAGCGAGCCCGAGCCCCCGATCGGCCCTACGCGGAGAGCGCGCCCGGATCCGGGATCACACAGGCCGCGGCGACCTCGTCCAAGGACAGACCCAGTTCGAGGGCGAGCGCGGCGATCGTGAAGAACGCGGGCGTGGGAGCGCGGCCGGTCTCGATCTTGCGCAGCGTTTCCGGGGACAGACCCGCCGCGACGGCGACGTGGCCGATACTGCGCTCGCCGCGTGCGCTGCGCAACAACGCACCGAGATGCAGGCCGCGCTCGCGCTCCAGCGGGGTCAATGGGGTTCGTACCATGCTCGTGATACTAATACCGGTATAAGAATTGGTCCAGGAGGGGACGTCGTGGTCGAGATCAAAACCCGAGCCGAAATCGCCGCGATGCGCGAGGCCGGCCGGATTGTGGCGAACGCCCTGGAGGCGACCCGCAAGGTCGCCGCCATCGGCGTTTCGCTCAAGGAGCTGGACGAGGTCGCACACGCGGTGCTGCGCGAGGCCGGAGCCACATCCCCGTTCCTGGCCTACAAGCCGTCGTTCGCTCCGGTGCCGTTCCCGGGCGTGATCTGCGCGTCGGTCAACGACGTGGTGGTACACGGCATCCCGACGGACTACCGGCTGCGCGACGGCGACCTGTTGAGCGTCGACTTCGGCGCCACGCTGCACGGCTGGACCGGCGACGCCGCGATCACCTTCACCGTGGGCACACCGCGGCCGCGCGACATCGACCTGATCGCCGCGACCCGGCGCGCGCTGGAGGCCGGCATCGCGGCGGCCGTGCCGGGCGGACGCCTGGGCGACATCTCCGCCGCGATCGGCACGGCCGCCCGCGACGCCGGCTACGGCATGCCGCAGGACCTCGGCGGCCACGGCATCGGCCGCACGATGCACGAGGACCCGCACGTACGCAACGAGGGCCGCCCGGGTCGAGGCATGCTGCTGCGCCCGGGGATGACCCTGGCCCTGGAGCCGATGCTGATCGCCGGCGGCAAGGACCGCTGCTTCACCGCCAAGGACGGCTGGACCATCCACAGCGCCGACGGCTCCCGAGCCGCCCACTTCGAACACACCATCGCCATCACCGAGCAAGGCCCCCGGATCCTCACCCTTCCGTAGCCGGGGCCCGCCCCGAGCGGGCGGCGAGCCCAGGCGGTCGTGTTCGGGGCGGGCGGGGAGCTATCCCACCCGCACCGGGCGTCCCTCCCGGCGGGACACCACGCACGCCTCGGCGACGGCCTGGGCGGCGAGGGCGTCCGGACCGGGGCACGGGCTGGGGATTCGGCCCGCGGCCATGGCGACGAACGCGGCGAGTTCCGCGCGGTACGCGTCGCCGAATCGGGTCAGGAAGTCGCCCTCGGTGACGCCGCCGCACGCGTGCGTCCCGTGTGTGCCCGCCAATTCGAGGCGTACGTCGTATCCCGGCTCGTGCCGCCGACCCGCGTGCGCGGTGCCGAGGGTGTCGTCGGCGAGGCGGAAGAGCACCGCGGACACGTCCACGTCGTCGTGTTCACGGAACACCGCCGCGCCCCGGTTCGCGCCGATCGCGGTCACCTCGACGATCGGCACGCCGGTGACCCACGGCACGATGTCGAAGTCGTGGATGTGCGTGTCCCGGTAGATGCCGCCCGAGGTCGGCACGAACTCCGCCGGCGGCGGCCGGCGGTCCACGCTCACCGCGTGCACCCTGGTCAGCGTGCCGAGCGTGCCCGCGCGCACCGCCGCCCGAGCCGCGAGGTACATCGCATCGAACCGGCGCTGGAAGCCCACCTGGAGTTCCGCGCCGCGGGCCCGCACGTACTCGACGACCTCACGCGCGATCCTCGGGTCGAGTGCGATCGGCTTCTCGCACAGGATCGGCAACCGCGCGTCCGCCGCCCGGCGCAACAGCTCCACGTGCACCGCCGTCGGCGCCGCGATCACGACCGCGTCGATCCCGCCGTACAGCTCGGGCACCCGCACGGCCTCGATCCCGGCCCGCGCGGCGAACGCCTCGGCCCGCGCGTGGTCCGCGTCCGCGACCACGACCCGCTCGACCGCCCCCATCCCACTCAGCGCCCGCGCGTGAAACGCCCCGATCCGCCCGACCCCAAGCACGCCGACCCGCATTGCTCCCCTTTCCGACATCCGCTCCCCTCGACCATCCCACCGGCCCGCCCGCACCCGACGACCGACCCCATCACCGTTTCCGCAGCGGCAGACACTTCGCCCGCCACAACGCCCGCCGCTCCCCAGCGCAGCGCCCGTCCCGGAGCCATCGCAGCACCCGCGCAGAGCCCACCCGCGCGTCCCCGAACGAGTGACCTCCGACAGGGCCGACCGAGTGGTGCCCCCGAACACACCCACCACCGTGCACGAATAGCTCGCGGAGAGCGGGTAGTCGTGGCCGAATGACGATCTCCCGACGCTCGCTGTTCCGCACCGCACCGATCGCACTCGCCCTGATGGCCGTGCCCGCCGCCCGGAACGCCTCCGCCGCCGGATCCGGTCACGGCAGCGACGCCGGCGCGTTCGCGGGTACCCCCGGCGGTCCCGCCCCCGACCCGAACGCCGTTCCGCTCCCGGGCCAACCGCCGCTCCCGGCCGGCATCGGCCCCCGCTGGGAAGCCGAAATCCCGGCCGAGACCACCCAGTTGTTGCTGGTCGTCGGCGAACACCCGGACAGCGACCGCGCCATGGCCTCGTTCTGGACCCGCCCATCGAGCGGTTGGCAGATCGAGTGCACACACCCCGCGCGCAACGGCCGGCTCGGCTGGACGCCCGACCACCGCGAGGGCGACCTCCGCTCGCCGATCGGCGTCTTCACACTCACCGACGCGGGCGGCCTGCGCCCCGACCCCGGCACCAGGCTTTCCTACGACCGGTCCGACGGCTTCGCCATCGAGGGCACCGGGTTCGCCGGCGAACCGCTCGCCGGCACCTTCGACCACGTGATCGCGATCGACTACAACCGGGTTCGCGGTACCTCGCCCCTGGACTCGACCCGCCCGCGCGGCGACGAGTTCGGCGGTGGCATCTGGCTGCACATCGACCACGACGGCCCCACCCACGGCTGCGTGACGCTGCCGCAGGAGGCGCTGCCGGAACTGCTGCGCGCACTGGACCCGGCGGCCCACCCGATCGTGGTCATGGGCGACGCGACGACTCTGGCCCTGGGCGGCCCCGCTTCCTGATGTCGGACGGGACTCCTACCCTGTGCGGGTGACCTCCGCCAAGCTCCGTCCACTGCCCGCCGAAGTGGCCGTCCTCCTGGATCAACTCACGCCCTGTCCGCGCCTGGTCGAACATCTGCGCATCGTGCACGACGTCGCGTACCGGCTCTGCGACTGGGTCGCGGCGAACCACCCGGGCCTGGCCTTCGACCGCGACGCGGTGCTGTTCGGCGCCGCCACCCACGACATCGGCAAGACCCTGCATCCGGCCGAGTTGGCCGGGCCCGGTTCGTGCCACGAGCAGGCCGGCTACGACCTGCTGACCGCCCAGGGCGTACCGCCCGCCCGGGCCCGCTTCGCCCGCACGCACGCAGCGTGGGATCCGAACGATCCGGACGAACTGCTCGTGAGCCTGGCCGACAAGGCCTGGAAGGGCAAGCGGGTCGCGGAGCTGGAACAGGCCCTGGTCACGCTGCTCGCGACCGCCTCCGGGCGACCGGAGTGGGAGACCTTCCAGGCCCTGGACGACTTCCTGACCACGATCGACACGGACACGCCGCTGTTCTGATCACCGCGAGACCCCGCATCGACCTCAGGCGTCGACCGCCGCGACCGTGCCGCCGCCACGGAGCACGTCCCCGGGTTGCTCAGCGCGGCAACCTGCGCCACAGCCGCCGCGGCATCACCCGCATGCCCGCGAACACCGGTCGCAGCACGGCGGGCACCCACACCTCGCCCTTGCCGCGCAACAACGCCCGGATCGTCGCGTCGGCCACCTGGTCCGGGGTGCTGGACAGCGGTGCGGGCGACATGCCCTCGGTCATCCGACCCACCACGAAGCCGGGCCGGACCAGCAGCAGGCGCACCCCGCTGCCCGCGAGCGCATCGGCCAGGCCGCTCGCGAAGCCGTCCAGACCGGCCTTGGCCGAGCCGTACACGTAGTTCGCGCGCCGCACCCGTACACCCGCCACCGACGAGAACACGATCAACCGGCCGTGCCCCTGCGCGCGCAGCACCGTGGCCAGGTGGGTCAGGATGCTCACGTGCGCCGTGTAGTCGGTGTGCACGACGGCGACCGCGTGCGCCGCGTCCAGTTCGGCCCGGCGCTGATCACCGAGGATGCCGAACGCGGTGACCACGATGTCCAGCGGCCCGTGCCGGGCGATCACCTCGTCCAGCATCGGCCGATGCCCGGCCAGGTCGTCGGCGTCGAACTCGACCCGATCCACGTGCCGGGCGCCGGCCTTGCGCAGCAGCGCCTCCTCGTCGTCGAGGTCGTAGCTGCGGCGCGCCGCCAACACGATGGTGCGCGCCCCGCGCGCGGCGAGCCGCTCGGCGACCGCCAACCCGATCTCACTGCGGCCCCCGAGGACCAATACGGTTCCACTCACCCGCACAGTCTGCCGGATCCGGCCGGTGGCCCCGCTCCCCACGATCCGCCCGGACTCAATAGCCTTGCGTCCGTGACGGTGAACACGAACGCGGATGCCTCGGCCGGGACCACGACGGCGGGCACGAACGCGAAACCCGACAGGGCCGCGGACGAGCGGCCGATCGTGCTGCGCGCACCGGACACCGTCGAGCAGGCGGTCGAGCCGCTGCACACGATCCTGGCCGAGCTGGTCCTGGGCGGCGCCGCACTCGGCTGGGTCGCCCCGCCCCCGCGCGCCGAGGTGGCCGCGCTGCTCACCGACCTGGCCGCGGCCCAGCGCGCCGGCAACGCGTCGGTGCGGTTCGCGTACGCGGGCGAGGAACTGCTCGGCTTCGGCTACTGGCGCCGCTACACCCGGCCCACCCATCGCCCGAATGCCGACCTGGAGAAGCTCGCGGTGGCCCCGTCGGCGCACGGTCGCGGCGTCGGCCGGTTGCTCACCACGGCACTGATCGAGGACGCGCGCGCCGAGGCGATCGAGATCCTCACCCTCGACGCCCGCGGGGACAACGCGAACGCACTCCACCTGTACCGCTCGCTCGGCTTCGTCGAGTACGGCCGGCTGCACGATTTCGTGGCGGTCGGCTCGGCCCGCTACGACAAGGTCTTCTGTTCCGTCGATCTACGCACACCCCCCGCGTGACCGGGTGGCGCGGGTCCGCGGGCCGGCGCCGACGCGGCGCACGGGCCGGGTCCGGCTCGGACGCCGATCGGAGCCGGTCGAACGGTTCGGCGCCGAGCGGCTTGGAAGCACTGCGTGCGGATCCGCGGTCGGCCGCGTGGGTGGACGGGTTGGCCGAGTTCGCGACCGGCGTCGAGGTGGTCCTGCCCGCGGACGACGACCTGATCGCGACGCTCCTGGACCTGTCCGTCCCGCACGAGGACTTCAACGAACTCGTCGCCACCCGGGCGGCACTGCTCGCCGATCCGGAACCGCGCGAGGTGTTCGAACGAGCCGTCCGGGCGTTGGTCGCGGGGATCGGCACGGTCGAGCGGCACCTGGAGGTCCCGCCGCTGCCGGCCGCGTGGGGTCCGGTCGGGCGCTGGTTCCACGTGTACGTGTTCATCGCGGCGCGCCCGTTCGTGCTGGCCTACCATCGCTCCCTCGGCATCCCCGAGGAGGTCTCCCGCCGCACGCTCGCCGACCTCGGCCGGCATGTCGCGGTGCACCGGCGCCGGCTCGGCATCGGTGGGTTGTTCGCGCTGCACTGGCCCGTACTGCACTTTCGCGGTGAGCTCTATCAGCTGGGCCGGCTGCAATTCCAACGCTCGTTCGTGCTCCAACGGGCCGCCACGAGCGCTGCCGAACGGGGCCTGGCGTACCGGCCGCAGGATCCCGCGCTCGCGCTGCACATCCCGGACTTCCACGGCCCGCTGACCCCGGCGGCCTGCGACGAATCGCTGCGTCTGGCCCGCGAGTTCTTCCCGCGGCACTACCCGACCGAGCGCTACCGGCTCGCGGTGTGCGGGTCGTGGCTGCTGGATCCGCAACTGCGCGAATACCTGCCGGAGCACTCCAACATCATCCGCTTCCAGCGCCGCTTCCACCTGTACGCCGAGTCGGACGATCGAAGCCCCGACGACGCCGCTCCGATCGGCTTCGTCTTCGGCGACCCCGACCTGCCCCTCGCGTCCCTCCCCCGCGACACCACCCTCCAACGCGCCATCGGCGACCACATCCGCGCCGGCCGACACTGGCACGTGCACACCGGCTGGTTCGAACTCTGACCCCACCACCGGACCTGCCGTCGAACACGAACCCCGCCGAACACACGACGAGGTCGCACGGTCCGTCGTGGGCTCGTCGTGCCGATTCCGGGATCACCCGCGATGCCTCGGAGCACGCGGGGAAATTCGCCGGCGGGAAGGCGTCCGGCGGGTGAGGATGGCGAGGTGACGAATGATCTTCGGCGCCGGTTCGCGGCGTATGCGTGGGAGCCGGTCACGGTCGGCGCGTCCGGAGCCGGTGTGCATCGGCTGCGTCGGCACGGTGAGGAGTTCTACCTCAAGATCGGCACGCCGAGCCCGCATCCGGATTCCGGGTTCCATCTCTCCGCCGAGGTGGCTCGCGGCCTGTGGGCGGCCGAGCACGGGCTCCCCGTCGCCGAGATCCTGGACCACGACGTCGAGGCGCCCGGCGGCTGGCTGCTCACCCGCGCCGTGCCCGGCCGCTCCGCGGACGACCCGTGGCCCGTCGACCGGCGCGACGCGGTCGTCGACGCGATCGCCGACATGGCCCGCACCCTGCACGAACTCCCGGTCGCGGATTGCCCGTTCGACCGCACTCTTGCGGTGACCATCCCGGCCGCCGAACACGCGGTCGCGGCCGGCCTGGTCGACCTCGACGACGTGGACGAACACCTCGTCGGCCGCACCGGCGCCGAACTCGTGGCCGAACTGGTCGCAACCACCCCGGCCGACGAGGACCCGGTCGTCGGCCACGGCGACTACTGCCCGCCCAACATCCTCCTCGACCCGGAAACCCTGCGCGTGACCGGCCTGATCGACCTCGGCCGACTGGGTCGCACCGACCGGCACGCGGACCCGGCCCTGCTCACCCGCAGCCTGCTCGACGACGACCACGCGCAGTACTCGCCCGCCCATGTGGCCCGCTTCCTGGCCCGCTACGACCCGCAGGGCACCCTCGACCCGAAGCGCCTGCGGTTCTACCGCCTGCTCGACGAGTTCTGCTGACCACCCGCCGCCGAACGAAGCTGCGGCCCGGTCCTCGGCCGGGCCCGGCCGTCGTGGGCGGGCTCTCCCGTGGCAGTCGAGCGTCTCCCGCGGCAGGCGCTCGACGGGCTCGTCGGCCGTCGGGGCGGTTTCCACCACGGGCCGCCCCGCGACAGCGGCCCGCTCACGCCTGGTCGCGGACGAAGACCCCGGCCCGCGCCGCCACCACCGCCGCGTCCGCCGAGCGCCGTGCCTGCCCGGCGCAGACCGGCTCGTTCGTGATGAACAACCGGTAGTAGAGCGCGCCCACGGCCGTGCGCACCACCTCGCCCGCATCGGTGCCCACCGGCAACTCGCCCCGCGCGATCGCCCGTTCGACCACCTCCTCGGCCTGCGCGAGCCGCCCCGTCAGGAACCCGTGCAGGGCTTCGCCCGTGATCGGCTCGTGCACCGCCGCGACCACCAACGCCCTTGCGGTGGGCCCGCGTTCGGGGTCCTCGAAGCCGTGCACCACCATCGCGGTGATCGCTCGCAGGTCGCCCTGCACGGTGCCGGTGTCCGGGAGCGGCCACGCCTCCTCCGCCGCCAGATCCAACGCGTCCGCGGCCAGCCCGGCCGCGTTCCGCCAGCGTCGATACACCGTGGTCTTGTGCACCCCCGAGCGCGCGGCGACGGCCTCCACGGTCAGTCCGTCGAAGCCCTTGTCCGCCAATTCGGCCAACGTGGCCCGCCGCACGGCGTCCCGCGTCCGCGCGGTCCGCCCTCCCGGCCGCGCCCCGCCGACGCCGCTCACGCGCCGCACCCCGGCCGGGCCGACCCCACCGGGATCCGCGTCGGCGTCCGTGCCGCCCACATCCGGGCCGACCAAAAGCAACCCAGTTGCATTAGTACTTCTCCATCCGTCACACTCATTCTAACGCAACCATGTTGCATTAGCTGCGACGAATGCTCCGCCCCCCACATCGCCTCACCATCGCCCGATCCGCCCGACCGAGGGAACAAGCTCGTATGACGACCGCCACCATCCGTGAATTCCCGCTCACCGGGCCCGAGTCCGGCCCGTACGCGATCACCCTGGGCCCGGACGGCGCACTGTGGTTCACCCTCGTGCACGCGGGCCGGATCGACCGGTTCGACCCGACCGGGACGCACACCTCCCACGACCTCGGCGACCCCGCATGCGGGCCGACCGTACTGACCGTGGGCCCCGACGATGCGTTGTGGTTCACCGAGTACAAGGCGCATCGGATCGGCCGGATCGACCCGGCCGGCGCGGTGACCCACTTCGACCTGCCCACCCCGGGATCCGGCCCGTTCGGCATCACCTCCGGCCCGGACGGCGCGCTGTGGTTCACCGAGACCGCCGCGAACCGGATCGGCCGGATCGACCCGGCCGGAAACGTCACCGGCTTCGCACTGCCGATCGCGGACGCGTTCCCGTCCGCGATCACCGCCGGCGCCGACGGCGCGCTGTGGTTCACTCTCAACGCCGCCGATGCGCTGGGGCGGATCGGCACGACCGGCGAGGTGACCGTGCATCCGCTGCCCACCAAGGGCGCCGCCCCGGTCGGGATCGCGGCGTCCGCGGACGGCTCGTTGTGGTTCACCGAGATCGGCGCCGGCGCGATCGGGCGGCTCGGCCCCACCGGGGAGTACCACCAATTCCCGCTGCCGGACCCGCAGTCTCGCCCGCACGCGGTCGCGCTGGACACGGCCGGGCACTGCTGGTTCACCGAGTGGGGCACCGGTCGGGTCGGCCGACTCTCCGGCGAGGGCACTCTGACGGAGTACGACTTGCCGACCCCCGCGGCCGAACCGCACGGCCTCGTCCAGGGTCCGGACGGCGCCATCTGGGTCGCCCTGGAAATCGGCGCCCTGGCCCGGATCGCCCCCTGAACGACGCCGAAACGCCGCTGGTGGGCACCGATTCACCCGGTCGCGGCAAACTCCGCGCGCACACCCGCCCCAAGGCCCCGCCGACACACCGCGCTCCCTGATGCGCCCCCGAACGCGCCCGCGCATACCGGAGAAGCAGGACACGCGACCCGTCACCAAATGATGCAAATCGTCGCAAAAAGTGCCTATGGTCGAGGCACGGGGGCATCGCCGAGCCCGGCGGTGAAGTCACGATGAGGGAGCACCCGATGCTTACTCAACACATCCGTCAGCCCGCGTCGGTCACGCCGACCCAGGCGGGTACCGTCGCGACGCTCATGATCGAGGAGGAGACGACCATCAGTGACGCGCCGCTGTTCGCACCGGAAGACATCGGTGGCGGACTGCTGGTGCTCGGCCTGCTGCTGTCGCCGAAGCCCCCGAAGGAGCGTTAGGCCGGACCGGATGTCCGTGACATCACCGGTTCCGACGGGAAGTTGATCACACCCATGCCCTTCGCCGACACCTCGCCACACGAGGACTACACGGCGGCGGTCGAGCGAGTGGCAGGCCGTGCCCTCGGCGTCCTCATGGACGTCGAGGGCACGGTCGTACCCGCCGGATTCGCCCCCGCCGATCCTCGCCTGGCCGAACCCCACGACCCCGACGCCGACTTGCCCGGCCTGCGCGTGCTGGGCTCCGACGCATTCGCCCCGCACGTGTTGCGCGGCACGCCGCTGCCGACCGATCAGGCCGAGGCCGCCGCCCGCGCGTTCACCGTGTTCCCGCCCGACACGCTGGGCGCCTCGCCCGATACCGCGTGGATCATCACGTGGCGCGACTGGGCCACCGCGCACACCCTGACCCGCTTCGGCCTGGCCGTGGACGTGCCCCTGCCGGGCGACGGCGCACAGGTCGCCGACGCCACGACCTGGCAGGCCTGGTCGGTGCGGATGGCGCAACTGTCCTCCCTGGCCCTGCCCGGCCTGGACGGCCCGATCCACGCCGCGGCGCGGCGCAACGCCGAGTCGCTGGCCCGCGGGGTGGTGCGCGCGATGTTGCGCCGCGACTACCGCACCGCAGCGCGGATCGCCCGCTGGCTCGCCCTGCTGGCCGCCGACGGCGTCGCCTTCCCGCTGGAGTTGCACCCGCTGCTGCGGCACGTGCGCCTGTTCGGCGGCGGCAGCACCCGCACCGTGCTCGACACCCGCATCGCCCAACACGTGACCGGACTGGAGGAGTCATGACCGGGGGAATCGTGCGCGGCGACGTGCTCAAGACCGCCCACACGATCGGCTCGCGGGCCCTGCGCTGGCTACAGGACAACGCCCGGTTCGGCCCGTTGCCCACGCACACCGTGGTCGACTTCAACGACCGCGACAGCGCGTACAAGCCGCTCGGCGAGATCGCGCTGGCGACCTCCCTCGTGTTGCGCGAGGGAGTCGCCGGACCCGGCGACCTGGCCGCCGCACGCGAGTTGATCGAGTTCGCGTGGGGGCAGTTCCGCGACGGGGACTTCCTGTACGAGCGCCAGGTGCGGCACCCTTTGGTGACCGATCCGCTGGAGACGTACGCGCACTTCGTCCGGGCCGGCATCCGGCACGAGCGGATGGATCGGCTGTGCGCGCATCTGGCCGAGCTGCGCTCGGTGCACGCGATCGAGATGTTGCCCAACCGCCGGCTCGCCGTGGCCAACGCCGGCCGGGTAGCCGGATTGGCCCGCCGGCCGGACTGGCCCGCGCTCGCCGCCGATTCGTGGCTGGGCATGACCCCCGAGCCGTGGGTGATCGACTGGATGACCGCGTACCACATGACGCACGCGGTGTTCCACATCACCGACTGGGGTGCGTACCCCGAACTGTTGCCCGCGGAGATCCGCGATTACCTGCGGGTGTGGCTGCCGGTCTGGGTGGACGTGTGGGCGGAGGTCGCCCAGTACGACCTGGTGGGCGAGTTGTTGATCGTCGACGCGTGCCTGGCCGAACCGGTGTGCGACGCCCAGGGGTGGCAGACCCTCGCGGCGGCGCAGCACCCGAACGGGCTGCTCCCGCGTGACGCGGATCCGGTGGACGAGGATCCGCAGCGGGCGTTCAAGGATCACGAGCACACGGCGGTGGTGGCGGTCGTGGCCGGCACCGTGACGCTGGCCCGTTCGCTGGGCGCCGCGCCCGCCCCCGCACTCGGGTGAGCGACACGAACGCGGCGCCGATCGCGCCGCTGCTGCGGGCCGCCCCGGCGGCGGGTGCGCTCGTGGTGGCCACCATCCGGGCGGGCGAACACTCGGTGGCGTGTCGCGGAACGGCGGTGGATGCCGACTCCCGCTTCGAACTGGGTTCGGTGACCAAGACGTTCACCGCGCTGCTGCTCGCCGACGCGGTCGCCCGCGGCGAGGCGCGGTTGGACGATCCGCTGATCACCTACCTGCCGCCGACCGCGCGCCCGCGCTGGTCCTCGAACATCACTCTGCTGCACCTGGCCACGCACACCTCCGGGTTGCCGCGGCTCCCGCGTGGCTCGCTGCGCACGGCGCTGCCGGCGTGGTACTCGAACCCCTACGCGGGCTACGACGAGAAGCGCCTGTTCGCGCTGCTGGGGCGGGCCCGGCCGCACGCGCGTCCGGGCACCCGGGTGTCCTACTCCAACCTGGGCGTGGGCCTGCTCGGACACGCACTCGCGCGCGCCGCCGGGCAGCCCTACCCGGATCTGGTGGTCGCCCGGCTGGGCGTGCCACTGGGCCTGACGATGACCACGTGTGACCCGAACGGGCCGCAGGTGACCGGGTATCTGCGCGGCCGGCCCCGGCCGCCGTGGCGGATGCCGGGGCTGCCGGCGGCCGGGGCGCTGCGCAGCACCGGGACGGACCTGACCCGGTATCTGGCCGCGCACCTGGATCCGACGGACGTGCGACCCGCCTCGCTCGCCGAGGCGTTGGTCCAGGTGCACCGTCCCAGGCTGATCGCGCCGCACACCGACGATCGGCTGTGTCTGGTGTGGAACCTGCGCCCGCGAACCGGTCACGATCTGCTCTTCCACGGCGGGGCGACCCGCGGCTTCACCGCATTCGTGGGCTTCAGTCCCCAGGCCGGGGTCGCCTTGGCCGCGCTGGCGAACACGGCGGCGGGACCGCGGGCGCCGTTCCTCCAGGTCGCGTACGAGTGCCTGCGCGACCTCGCGGCGACGGCGATGGCGGATTGAACCCGAGCGGGCCGCCCACGCAGCGGGGTTCGGGAGCGCGAACGGGCCTCCCGCGCACCCGGGTTCCCGAACGCACACGAGCCTCCCGCCCCGACGGGTCGGGCCCGTCGCGGACAGGGTCGGCGGCGGCGGCCCCCGAAGGCGTGGCCCGAACTCCCCTACCCGGCCGGGCGGACGGCGGATCCCGGCCGGGACGCCGTCGCGATTCGGGCGCCCGAGGGCGCGGTGTGTGCGGCCCGGCCGGGTCGGTCGTTACGCGCGCTCCGCCTCGCCGTCCAGCGATTCGGCGATCGCGCGGAGCCAGATCACCACGGCCTCGGCGCCCGGGTCGACGGTGCCGATCGCCCGGTCGCCGAGGTAGCTGCTGCGGCCCCGGCGGGCGCTGCGGCCGGCCGTCTCCTCGGTGCCGGCTGCGGCCGCGTCGATCGCCTCGGCCAGACTCGCACCGCCGACCAGCGCCTCGCCGGCCGGTACCAGGGCATCCAGCATGGTCCGGTCGCCGACCTGCGCACCACCGAGTTCGCCGATCGCCCGCGCGCCTGCGGCCAGGGCCTCGCGCCACCCGCGCGGCCCGGTGTCCTGCGCCACGGCCGAGGCCGCACGCAGGAGCAGCACCGAGTACAGCGGGCCGGACGTGCCGCCGAGCGCCCGCCGCACGGTGTCCGCCAGGCCGCGCAGCACGGCGGCCGGCGAACCGCCGCCGTAGCCCGGCAACTCGCGCCCGATCGCCTCGGCCCCGCGCGCGAGGCTGATGCCCAGGTCGCCGTCGCCGACGATCCGGTCCAGCTCGGTCAGGCGCGGTTCGGCCTCGGTCAGCGCCGCACACACGGCCTCGATCGCCCGGGTCAGGGGGGTCGGTTCGGTCAGCGGAGTGCCCGCGTCGGCGCTGCCGGGCGCGGGCGCGGCCGGCAGCACGGTGACCTCACCCAAGCGGCCCGCCACCGGGGTCGGCCAGGCGGGGGCCGAGGTGGCCGCGTCCAGTCGGGCCAACCGCGCGTCGTCGACCCGGAGCAGGGACAACGACATGCCGGCCATCTCCAACGCGGTCAGGAACGAGCCGCGCCAGGCCCGTTCCAGGACCAGGCCCCGACCCGCGAGGTCGCGCACGGCGCCCCGCAGCACGATGTCCAGCTCCATCGTGGGGGTGCCGCCGAGGTTGTTGACCAGCAACGCGACCCGGTCGCCGGCCGCGAGGCCGGTCTCCGCGACGATCCGATCGAGCAGTTCGGTGACGAACGTGTCGGCGGAGGCGATCTTGTCCCGCCGCACACCCGCCTCGCCGTGGATGCCCAGGCCCAGTTCGACCTCGTCCTCGCCGAGTTCGAACCCGGGTCGGCCGGCCGCCGGCACCGTGCACGGGGTCAGTGCCACGCCCATCGTGCCGACCGCGCCCGCCGCCGCCTCGGCCTCGGCCTTGACCTCGGCCAGACTCGCGCCGGACTCCGCCGCCGCGCCGGCCACCTTGTGCACGAACACCGTCCCGGCGATGCCCCGCCGTCCCGCGGTGTCGTCGCCGCTCGCGAGCGCCACGTCATCCGCGACCACGACGGTCTCGACCGCGATCCCCTCGGCCCGCGCCAACTCGGCGGCGAGCCCGAAGTTGAGCCGATCCCCGGTGTACGACTTGACCACCAGCAACACGCCCGCCGGCCCGGCGACGGTGCGGATCGCGGCCAGGATGGTGTCGGTGGACGGTGAGGTGAACACGTCCCCCGACACGGCCGCGGTGAGCATCCCGGGCCCGACGTACCCGGCGTGCGCGGGTTCGTGGCCGGCTCCCCCGCCGGAGATCACCGCGACTCGGCCGCGCTCGGCATGGGCCCGGGCGTCGGCGCGCAGCGCGACGTTCGCATCGGCCAGCAGCGCGATGTCGGGATGCGCGAGGGCCAGGCCTTCGAGCATCTCGGGCACGACGTCGCGGGCGGCATTGATCAGCTTCTTCATGGCTGAATCTCTACCTGGAAGCGCGCCGGACCAACCCCATCGGGGGGTCGTGGATCGTGTGCGACCGGGTGCGCGAGACCCGCGTGCCCCGGCGGGGCCGCAGCTTTCCCGACGCACCGAGGCACGCCGAGCCGCCGCCGGCCGACGGGCTGCGCCGGCCGCCGGCGGCGCGCACTACTCCATCGACACGGGCGCGCGCACCTTCCGGGACGCCCCCGGGCGTGGGACGCCGTCCACCGACACGCAGATCCCGTACACCCGGGCCTGCGACGTCCAGCCGTTGGCGCGGCCCCGGTTGTTGCTGATCTGCACGCGCGCGCGGGTGTCGTCCAGCGCGGAGACCAGGTGGAGGTACATCTTTCCGGCGACCCGGGCGAGCACGATGTCGCCGATTTCGAGGCGGGCCGGGTCGACCGGCGCGACGGTCACGAGTTGGCGACTGCGGATAAGCGGAACCATGGAGGCCCCGCGCGGGCGAAACTCGACGGTGGCGCCGTGCGCCACCTTGGCGGCCATGCTGTCCATCATCCCCATCGCGCACCAGGATGACGGATGGGCGCCGAGCCTGCCACGGGTTTTTTCCCGCCTGCGGGTGTCGGCCCGCACGCCCTCGTCGCGGCGGCCGGCGGCGCGGCGAACACCGTCCCCGGCCGCCGACACATCCACCGGCTCACGGATCCGGGGCGATGGGGGCCGATCCCGTGCGCCGGCGACCACCGGGCAACCCGGTTGCCGGGAAAAGCGGGGACCGGACAGAATTGCCCGACCAGCGAACGGCGGCGGCGAGGATTGCGGCCACTGCCCGTACCACCTGCGGGGGCGAGTGTGATCGAGACCAGCGCGATACTCGGGGTGAGCGCCGTGGCGCTCGGGATGGTGCTGACGCCCGGGCCGAACATGATGTACGTGACCTCGCGCAGCATCACCCAGGGTCGCCGGGCCGGCCTGGTGTCGCTGCTGGGTGTGGGGCTCGGCTTCCTGATCTACATGTCGATGGCCAACCTCGGCCTGTCAGCGGTGTTCCTGGTGGTGCCGGAGCTGTACACCGCGGTCAAGCTCGCCGGTGCCGGCTACCTCGGCTGGCTCGCGTGGCAGGCGCTGCGGCCGGGTGGGATCTCGGCGTTCGCCCCGCAGGAGCTCGCCCCGGACTCGAACCGGCGGCTGTTCACGATGGGTCTGGTGACGAACCTGCTGAACCCCAAGGCCGCGATCATGTACCTGTCGCTGATCCCGCAGTTCGTCGACCCCTCCGCCGGACACGTGCTGCTCCAGGGGTTCGCCCTGGGCACGATCCAGATTCTGATCAGTCTCGCGGTGAACACGATCCTGGTCCTGGCGGCCGGCACGATCGCGGTGTTCCTGGCCCGGCGGCCGTCCTGGCTGCGGATCCAGCGCTACGTGATGGGCACCGTCCTGGGCGGGCTCGCGGTCAAGTTGGCCACCGATCGCAGCCACCCGGCGGCCGCGTGACCCCGGGCGCCACGCACCGTTCCGGACCGACCGGGCACCGCGGCGGGAACGGGCGGGCCGCGCGGCGGGCCGGCTACTCGGCGCCCGGTGCGGGCAACAGGTCCGGCGGGGGTATCGCGGCGGTGCGCTTGTGGGCCACCTCGCGTACGTGGTCGGGCAGTTCCGCGACGTCGAGCAGCCGGGGCAGCAGGTCGGCCTCGGTGGTCAGGGCCCGGAAACACTCGCCGATGGTGAGGTCGTGGTGGGCCGGTCGGGAGGCGATCGTGATCGTGTCCCCCGCACCGATCTCGCCCGGTTCGATCACCCGCAGATAGGCACCGGGAAGCGCGCGTTCGGTGAACCTGCGCACCCATCGGCGCTCGTCCAGCCACAGCGCGAAGGTCGCACACGGTATGCGCGGGACGGACACCTCCAACAGCGCGCCGGCCGCGCCCACCCGCCACCGCTCGCCGATCAGCGCGGCCTCCAGGTCCAGGCCGGACGTGGTGAGGTTCTCCCCGAAGCTGCCGTTGCCCAGCTCGCGGCCGAGCTCCCGCGCCCACATGTCCAGGTTCTCGCGCGAATAGGCGTAGACGGCCTGATCGTTCCCGCCGTGGTTGTGCCGGTCGTACACGCCGTCGCCGACCAGCCCGCTGCCCAGTCCCCCGGGTCCGGATCCGGGCGCGCGCACGGCGACCGGATGATCGACGGGTCGTTTGTCGATTCCGGTCGTCCCGGCGCCGGACTTGGCCGGATTGGGGCGTGGCCGGGCGAGGTTCACCGAGATCACGTGCGACATGTCGGCAGGCTACCGGGCCGACGGCGGCCCGGATCGGGCCGATTGCGGCGGCGCCGACCGCGTATGCGGGCCGGAGTCGGGCAAATACCTGATATCGGCGCCCTCGGGGACGCCGGGGCCCGTCTGTCCGGGCTTCAGGGAGGGACCACGACATGAGTTCGCTGTCGAAGACGCTCAAGAAGATCCAGAGTTACATCCGCCGCAATCCGCGACAGGTCGAGCAGGGCCGTCGGCTCGTGCGCGACCGCCTCGGCCGCCGCCGCGGCGGTCGCGGGCAGGGCCCGGGCAACCCGCCGAGCAACCCGGCCTGATCCGACCGACCGGGGCGAACGCACCGCGCTCGCAGGCGAATCCGGCGCGTGCGCCCCGGCTCCCGCGGTCGAGCGCGCGCGAGGCGCCACGAAAGCCGCGACCTCGTGGTCATCCCCGCGGTCGGGCGGGAGCGGTGCTCATCCGATCAGGGTCCGCTTGGCCCGCACGACGCAGAATTCGTTGCCCTCCGGGTCGGCGAGTACGGTCCACGATTCGGTGCCGGTCTGGCCGACGTCCACGCGGCGGGCGCCGAGCGCGACGACCCGCTCGATCTCCGCCTCCCGCTCGCCGGGCCCGGCGCCCGGGGTCAGGTCCAGGTGCAGCCGGTTCTTGACCGTCTTGACATCGGTGACCGGCATGAAACAGATGCCGATCGGCGCGCCCGGCTCGGTCCCGATGACCACCTCGCGCTCGCGCTCCGACAGGATCTCCCACCCCAGGACGTCGGCCCAGAAACGGGCCAGGCCCGGCAGATCGTGTGCGTCGATGACGATGTGGTGCAGGGAAATGGCCATGCCCGCCATTGTGTGACGCGCCATCGCTCGCTCCAACGGAATTACCGCCCGCGGGCGGGCCCGGATCACCTGCCGCCCGGACACCGGCGCGAGCGCGTGTCGGCCCGGGCCCAAGGGTGCCGACCGGCACGTGCTCGACCCGTCCGCGTCGGGCCCACCGGCCCGGAATCGGAGCGGGCGGGCGTGTCACACTGGCCCGCATGCCGAAGTCCGCCGCAGAGGTGCGCGCCCAGTTGGAGACGTTCTACGACGCGGTGGCTCGCCGGGCCACGCGTACGGAGACGTTCGGCGGGTTGACCCTGTTCGTCCGGGAGGGCCAGGGATGGCCCCGTTACGCACGACCCACGCTCGGCAGCTCCGTCGAGCCCACCGCCGCGGACGTCCGCGCGGTGCGGGCGCGGCAGAGAGAGTTGAAAGTGCCCGAGTCCTTCGAATGGGTCGACGAGACCACCCCGGCGCTGCGGGCAGCGGCGATCGAAGCCGAGTTGCACGTGCACGAGCACCCGCTGATGGTGCTCGATCCCACCGAGCGACCCGGTGAACGCCCGGACCTGCCGGATCTGGTGACGGTGCGTCGGGTCCGGGCGGACGCCACCGACCTGGCGATCGTGCACAGCGTCGCGACGGTCGGGTTCGCCAACCCGGGCACCGCGTCCGGAACCGACGGCCCCACCGAGCGGGACACCACCGCCCTGGGCCAGGACCCGAACCTGCTGTCCTACCTCAACGAGCGGCTGCGCTCCGGCGAGACGGTGATGTTCGCCGCGTACAGCCCGGCCGGGCCTTTGTGCGTGGGCAGCTACCAGCACCTGTACGACACGGCCGAGATCGTCGGCGTGGCCACCCTCCCCGCGGCCCGACGCGGCGGCCTCGCGGCGGCGGTGACCTGGGAGCTGGCCGGGCATGCGCTCGACGGCGGGAACGACACGGTGTTCCTGTCGGCGGGCGACGAGGACGTGGCGCGCATGTACGGCCGGCTCGGCTTCCGCTCGGTGGGCACGGCGCTGATCGCGGAGGCACCGTGAGCGCGAAAGAGCCCGAGCCGGGCCCCGCGACAGCGCTCGTGTTGCCCATCCCGCCGGGCCGCAATCCCACCGCCGCCGAGCTGGCCGCCGCACACGGGCGCAGCATCCCGGACGTGATCGGGCCCGACCTTCGAGTGTTGTTCTGCGGGATCAACCCGGGCCTGTGGTCCGGCGCCACCGGTCGGCACTTCGCCCGTCCGGGGAACCGGTTCTGGCCCGCGCTGTACGCGTCCGGGTTCACACCTCGCCTGCTCGCTCCGACCGAGCAGGACGAGCTGCTCGCGCTCGGCCTCGGCATCACCAATGTGGTGGCCCGCACCACCGCCCGCGCGGACGAGTTGACCAAGGACGAGTACATCGCGGGTGGCGCGGCGCTCACGGCCAGGGTGCACCGGTACCGACCGGCCTGGCTGGCGGTGTTGGGCATCGGCGCGTACCGGACCGGCTTCGGCCGGCCGAAGGCGGTGGTCGGCCGACAGCACGAGACGATCGGCGACACCGGGATCTGGGTGCTGCCGAACCCGAGCGGCCTGAACGCGCACTGGACGGCGGCGGCGCTGGCCGAGGCGTTCGCCGAACTCCGGGCGGCGAGCTCCTCGCGCGCGGACGAGGCCGCCGAGGGCCACGCGGCCCCGGAAGCCCCGGCGGGCCCCGAGGGACGGGGCGCCGCGCCGCCGGCATGAGGCGGCCCGGGCCGGCGACCCCGCGCGGCGGCACGCCGTCCGCCGATGCCCGATGCCCGGAGCCCGGAGCCCGGGTTCCCGGGCGAGTCGGACCGTTTCGACTACCTGTATCCGAGTCGATACGTCAATCGACCGAGTGGCATCACCCGGTTGGTGGTTACTTCACGCCCCCTCGCGCGGTTGGATCGGCATGAAGATCCTGCGGGCCCCGTTCGGGCCGTGGCCCACCGAGACGATCGAGACCCCCGTCTACGAGGCGTTGGTCGCGGAGTGGCGCGACTCGGGCCGGGAGGTGCCGGGAGCGGTGGACCGACCACACGACCGCCCGGCCCGACACGCCCGCCCGCCGTACTCCGGGCCGCGGACCGGCCGTCCCTGAGCCTGCGCACCGCCCGCGCCCGCGGCGGACCGCCCGACCGCCTCCGCCGCCCGCCGGGCGCGGCGCGGAGACCCGTTCTCGGGTCGCCCCGGCCGCCGCCCTCGCGGCGGATGCGGCAGGCCCCACGACACCCCGCCGCCCGGCGTGTCGCGCGACCGCTCGACGCGGTGCACGCGAGTACCGTCGTGCCGGGCATCCGGCGGGAGCCGGTCCCGCACCGCCCGCAGGGCACCGCCGCGCCCGGTGCCCTGGGGCCGCACCGCCGGGGGCGGGCCCGCCGGTGGCGATCCGTGGTACGCCGAGAACCGCGACACGACACAACACCTGGGGGTGCAACGACCACCCCGCCACTACATATATGCTCTGCGACGCAGCTGGTTCGCCGTTCCGAGTTCAGCGGAAAGGCGACGCGAGAGGGAATCCGGTGTGAAGCCGGAACTGCCCCGCAGCGGTGAGCGGGAACGAACGTCGTCATGGAGCGCCGAACGCCGAGAGGCATTCGGGAAGCGACGACCACTAGGTACTCCGCGGTCCGCCGAGCATGCCGTGCCCGGCGGTGCCCCGGCATGCCCGCGAGTCCGAATACCTGCCGGCTGCCCGTGCCTTCGGGCGCGGGGTCACCTGTACGTACGAGCTCGCGAGGAGAGAGCACGTGACCGTTGTGGACAGCGTGGGCGCGACCCGGATGCGGATCGACGAAAGCCCCGAGGACCAACTGGCAACCCTGGTGCGCACCCAGGCGCGCGATCTGCCGGAGGTCGATCCGGATCGGGTCGTCCGCCGGGTCGTCGCGGGCCTGAACGAGGGCGCGGACAAGGGCGCCGCCGCGGACCTGGCGGTGCGCACCGCGGCCGAGCTGATCGCCGAGGAGCCCGCCTACTCGCGGCTCGCCGCGCGCCTGCTCGCCGGCCGGATCGCGGACGAGGCGCTGGCGGCCGGCGTCACCTCGTTCAGCGCCGGCATCGCGCTCGGTCGCCGGGAGGGCGTCATCGGCGCGGAGACCGCGGCGTTCGTCGCGAAGCACGCCGCCGAACTGGACGCCGCCGTGGACGTCGAAGGCGACCGCAGGTTCGAGTACTTCGGCCTGCGCACCGTGTACGACCGCTACCTGCTGCGCCACCCGGTCTCGCGCAAGGTGGTCGAGACGCCGCAGCACTTCCTGCTGCGGGTGGCGTGCGGCCTGGCCCGGGAGCCCGGCGAGGCGATCGGTTTCTACCGGCTGATGTCCTCGCTCGCCTACCTGCCCAGCTCGCCGACGCTGTTCAACTCCGGCACGGTGCACACCCAGATGTCCTCGTGCTACCTGCTCGACTCGCCCAAGGACGAGCTGGAGTCGATCTACGACATGTACGGGCGGATCGCCCGGCTGTCGAAGTTCGCCGGCGGCATCGGCGTGGCATGGTCGCGGGTGCGTTCGCGCGGCTCGCTGATCCGCGGCACCAACGGGCACTCCAACGGCATCGTGCCGTGGCTCAAGACGCTCGACTCGTCGGTGGCCGCGGTCAACCAGGGCGGCCGACGCAAGGGCGCGGCCTGCGTGTACCTGGAGACGTGGCACCCGGACATCCTGGAGTTCCTCGAACTGCGCGAGAACACCGGTGAGGACGCGCGCCGCGCGCACAACCTCAACCTGGCCAACTGGGTGCCGGACCTGTTCATGCGCCGGGTCGAGGAGGACGGCGTCTGGTCGCTGTTCGACCCGAACGAGCTGCCCGAACTGCCCGATCTGTGGGGCGCCGAGTTCGACCGGGTCTACGAAGCCGCCGAGCGGGACGGCCGGTTCGTCCGGCAGATGCCCGCGCGCGACCTGTACGCCCGGATGATGCGCACGCTCGCGCAGACCGGCAACGGCTGGATGACCTTCAAGGACGCGGCCAACCGCACCTGCAACCAGGCCGCGGAGCCGGGCAACGTGGTGCACCTGTCCAACCTGTGCACCGAGATCCTGGAGGTCACCAGCGACGGCGAGACGGCCGTGTGCAACCTCGGCTCGGTCAACCTCGGCGCGCACGTGGTCGCCGGCGAGGGCATGGACTGGGACAAGCTGCGCGCGACGGTCCGCACCGCGGTGGTCTTCCTGGACCGGGTCATCGACATCAACTACTACCCGACCGACCAGGCCGCCGCGTCCAACCCGCGCTGGCGCCCGGTGGGCCTGGGGCTGATGGGCCTGCAGGACGTGTTCTTCACGCTCGGCATGCCGTTCGACTCGGTCGAGGCACGCGAGCTGTCCACGCTGATCTCCGAGGAGATCTACCTCACCGCGTTGGAGACCTCCTCGGCGCTCGCCGAGGTGCACGGCCCGCACCCGGCCTACGCCCGGACGCACGCCGCGCGCGGTCGGCTCCAGCCGGACCTGTGGGAGGGCGTGCACCCGACGCAGACCAAGCGTTGGGATGCGCTGCGCGACCGGGTCGCCGAACACGGCCTGCGCAACTCGCTGCTCGTGGCGATCGCACCGACCGCGACCATCGCCTCGATCGCCGGCGCCTACGAGTGCATCGAGCCGCAGGTGTCGAACCTGTTCAAGCGCGAGACGTTGTCCGGCGAGTTCCTCCAGATCAACGCGTACCTGGTGCGCGAGCTCAAGGCCCGCGGCCTGTGGACCCCCGAGGTCCGCGACCGGATCAAGCGCGCCGAGGGCTCGGTCCAGGGCATCGCCGAACTCCCGGAGGACGTGCGCGAGTTGTACCGCACCGCGTGGGAGCTGCCGCAGCGCGCGCTGATCGACCTGGCGGCGGCCCGCTCGCCGTACATCGACCAGTCGCAGTCGTTGAACCTGTTCATGGCCGACCCGACCATCGGCAAGCTGTCCTCGATGTACCGCTACGCGTGGTCCACCGGTCTCAAGACCACGTACTACCTGCGCTCGCGCCCCGCGACGCGGATCCAGCAGGCGACCGTGCCGGCCCAGGCCTCGGCCGCGCCGGTCGAGGAGATCTCCGACCTGGAGGTCATCGCCTGCTCGCTGGAGAACCCCGAAGCCTGTGAGGCGTGCACGTGAGCCTGCTCGATCCCGGAATGAACCTCACGCTGCGCCCGATGCGGTATCCGGACTTCTACGAGAAGTACCGCGCGGCGATCCGCAACACGTGGACGGTCGAAGAGGTCGACCTGCACAGCGACCTGGCCGACCTGGACAAGCTCAGCCCGGCGGAGCGGCACCTCGTGCAGCGCCTGGTCGCGTTCTTCGCCACCGGTGACACGATCGTGGCGAACAACCTGGTGCTGAACCTGTACCGGCACATCAACTCGCCCGAGGGCCGGTTGTACCTGTCGCGGCAACTCTTCGAAGAGGCCGTCCATGTGCAGTTCTACCTGACCCTGCTCGACACCTACATGCCCGACCACGAGGAGCGCGAACAGGCGTTCGCCGCGGTCGAGCACATCCCGTCGATCCGGCGCAAGGCGGAGTTCTGCTTCCGCTGGATCGACTCGGCGATGGGCCTGGACCGGCTCGAATCGCGGGAGGACCGGCGGCAGTTCCTGCTCAACCTGATCTGCTTCGCGGCGTGCATCGAGGGCCTGTTCTTCTACGGCGCCTTCGCGTACGTGTACTTCCTGCGCTCGCGCGGCCTGCTCAACGGGCTCGCCTCGGGGACCAACTGGGTCTTCCGCGACGAGTCGGCGCACATGGACTTCGCCTTCGCCGTGGTGGAGACGGTGCGGGCCGAGGAGCCCGACCTGTTCGACGACGAACTCGCCGAGGACGTGCGGCGCATGCTGGGCGAGGCGGTCGAGGCGGAGACGGCGTTCGCCGAGGACCTGCTCCAGGGCGGCGTGTCCGGGATGACGGTCACGGACATGCGCTCCTACCTGGAGCACGTGGCCGACCGCCGGCTGGCCCAGCTGGGCATGACCCCGGTCTACGGCTCGGCGAACCCGTTCGGATTCATGGAGCTCCAGGACGTACAGGAACTCTCGAACTTCTTCGAGCGGCGGGTCTCCGCCTACCAGGTCGCGGTCACCGGCTCGGTGTCCTTCGACGAGGATTTCTGAGCCCGAGGCTCTGCTCGAAGAGACCGCCGTGCCGTCCCCCTTCCGGGACGGCACGGCGGTCTCGCGTTCTCCCGCCGTGCGGCCGACGCGCCGGCGGCAGGGGAAACGGGCTTCGCTCACGAGCGTTCGGCCGCCCGGCGGCGCAAAGCCGTGGCCGTGGCCTCGTCGGCGGGGAGGAATGCCTCCAGGTGCAGTTCGGCGAGGGTGACGTCGGTGGCCGTGGCGAAGGAGGTCAGCGTGGTCAGCAGGCGCAGTTCGCCCGGGCCGTCGGGGTCGCGAAGGCGGAGCGGAACCGCGAAGCCCAGGTGGTCGGGGCCCAGTTCGGCGTCCGGGACGTAGCCGCGCAGTTCCTCGATGAAGGCGTCCAGCAGCGGGTCGGGGCTGCGCAGCGCCTGGGCGCGCATGTTCTCCAGTACGTGGTGGCCCCACGCGTTCAGGTTCCGCACGCGCGGTGCCATGCCCTCGGGATGCAGCATCAGCCGCAGCATGTTCATCGGGGCGCGGAGCAGCTGCGCGGACGCTCCTTCGGTCAGCACGTCGATCGCCGCGTTCGCGGCGACGATCTGCCCGTACGGGCGCAGCACCATCGCCGGGTAGGGCAGGTGGCCTTCGAGCACCGCACGCAGCGCGTCGTGGACCGGGCGCAACATCGGCGCGTCCAGGTCCGATTCGGGGAAGACCGGCGCGTAACCGGCGGTGTGCAGCAGCGCGTTGCGCTCGCGCAGGGACAGGCCGAGCGACTCGGCGAGTCGGATGATCATGGTTCGGCCGGGGCGCGATCGGCCGCTCTCGATGAAGCTGAGATGCCGTTGGGAGGTCTCCGCGCGGGCGGCCAGTTCGAGTTGGCTCAGTCGCCGGGCGGTGCGCCAGCGCCGCAACTCGGCGGGGAAGTCCGGGCCGTGGAGCCGGGTCGTGGTCGTGCTCATGAGGCAGTTCTAGGCAGCCGAGGGTATCCCCGGCAATTCCCTCGGGGGAATTGTCCGGCTCCGACGCCGGTCACATGATCGTTGCCATGGCCCGCCGAACGGGGTGGGCCGATCGGTCGAGGAAGGAAACCCGATGAAGAGCTACCACCTGCGGCCCGGCGCCGGCATCGAGGGCATCACGATCCGCGAGCACGAACAGCCGGAGCCGGGTCCCGGTCGGGTACTGGTCCGGGTCCGGGCGACCTCGCTCAGCCTGCGCGAACTGCTGGTCCTGGACGGCGATTACCCGCTGCCGGTGCTGCCCGACACGATCCCGGGCTGCGCCGGGGTCGGCGAGGTGGTCGCGATCGGCGCGGGCGTCACCCGGGTCCGGCTCGGCGACCGGGTGGCCGCGACCGTGTTCCCGGACTGGATCGACGGGCCGTTCGCGCTCGACTACGCCGCGCAGTTGGGCAGTTCGCGGGACGGGATGCTGACCGAGTTCGCGGTGGTCGGCGAGCAGGCGCTCGTACCCGTCCCCGAGCACCTGTCCTTCGAGGAGGCCGCCGCCTTCCCGCTGACCGCGGTGACGGCGTGGAACGCGCTGACCGGGAGTCGGCCGCTGCTGCCCGGCGAGACTGTGCTGACGCTCGGCACCGGCGCCGTGTCGCTGTTCGCGGTGCAGCTCGCCAAGGTGTTCGGCGCGCGGGTGATCGCCACCACGTCGAGCCCGGACAAGGCGGCGCGGCTGCGTGCGCTGGGTGCGGACGAGGTGGTCGACTACCGCGAGCATCCGCGCTGGGGCGAGCAGGTGCGGCGGGTGACCGGCGGACGCGGCGTCGACCGGGTCGTCGACGTCGCGGGCAACCTGACCCAGTCGCTCGCGGCGACCGCGCTCGGCGGCGAGATCGCCTTCGTCGGACACTGGCTGGGCGCGGACGCCCCCGACGCATCACCCTCCGCGTCGGCCCTGTTCAACGCGGGCGCCGTGCTGCGTCCGCTCGCGGTGGGCAGCCGCGCGCAGTTCGAGGCGTTGAACCGAGCGGTGGCGGCCGCGCGGCTGCGCCCGCCGATCCACCGCGAGTTCTCCTTCGACGAGGTTCCGGAGGCGTTGCGCTACTACCGCAAGGGCGGCTTCGTGGGCAATGTCGTGATCGGACACCGCTGAGCACATGCCGCCCGGCGGCGGGGCCGCTCAGGGGCGCGGCACCGTCCCGAACACGTACCGCCCGGGGCAGGGACCGCTTGGAGGCACGGCAACCCCCGCGCGGGCCCCGGCCGGCAGGGGGCGCCACCCGGGAGCAGGGCGCCGGCCGGGAAGACCCGCCGCCCCTCCGCCCGTGCCGGGACGGCCGGGTGCTCACCGCTCCCGCAGTGCGGCCCGGCCCACTCGGCGCAGGTGCGCCGCGCGGCCTCGTCGGCCGCCCTCGGCGCGCTCCAGTGACAGGTCGGCCCGGCGGCCCCGCAGCGTGAGCGTCATCAGGTGGTTGCCGAACCACGGGCCACCCAGCTTCGTCCACTCGACCGGCAGCGGGGACAGCCGCGCGTGCCGGGCGAGCACGTGCCCCAGCCGGGTCGCGATGCGTCCCCAGCCGAAGCGGAAACCGATCCGAATCGCCGGCGGCACCGAGTTGTGCACCGGCGAGCAGGTCAGCTGGTACACCCGAGCCGACTCGCCCGGATCATCCCCGGCTCGCGGACCCTCCCCCGGGACGAGCCAATGCACCTCGGCCGCGTACACGTGGTGCACGTCCCCGGACAACACGCACACGGTCGCCGGCACCGGTCCACCCGACCGGGGTCCGTGCAGTGCGATCCGGCCGAGCAGCGCGGACAACGCCTCGAACGACTCACGAAACGCGGCCCAGTGCTCCAGGTCGCCCGCCCGCCGCAGCCGCTCGCTCCATTCCGCCACCCGCGGTCCCCGGGCGCCCGCACACAACGCCTCGTTCCACGACTCCAGGTCGTGGATGCCGTGCGGCAGCAGCCAGGGCAGCGAGGTACCGATCAACAGGTGGTCGTAGCCGCCCTCGTCCGCCTGCTCGGTGATCCAGGCCAGCTCGTCCGCACCGATCATCGCCCGGCCGTCCCCGGTCAACACCCGGCCCGCGCGCGAGTCGATCATCAGCAGCCGGGTACGGCCGAAGTCGCGGCGGAAACTCCACCGGGTGGTCGCCTTGCCCTCCGACTCCGCGTCCGCCCGCAGCGCGAACTCGTGCAGCAACGGCCCGACGTCCTCACCGGGCCCCGCCGCCCGGACGGCCGCGAACAGTTCGTCGCGCGCCAACGCGGCCGGGTCCAGGTTGCCCAGGTGCTGATAGATCCAGTACGACGCGAGCGCGCCCGCGATCCGCTCGGACCACCAGTCGGTCGCGGCCATATCGGTGCGCCACGCGTGCGAGGTGTTCCAGTCGTCGATCACGTCGTGGTCGTCGAAGATCATCGCGCTCGGCACGGTCGACAACAACCAGCGGATCTGCGGATCGGACCACGACTCGTGATAGAGCAGCGTGTACTCCTCGAAGTCGGCGATCTGCGGCCCCGGCGCCTTGCTCAGGTCACGCCGCCGCGCGAGCCGGTTCTGCATCGCACGCGAGGTCTCGTCCGCGTACACCTGATCGCCGAGCAACAGCAGCGCGTCCGGCAGCGGTTCGTCCGGCGAGCGCATCAGCCGGCGGGCAAGGGTGTCGAGAGCGTCCGGATCCATCCGGCGCTCCTCGCCCTCCTCGGTGCTCGGCGGACTCGACCAGCGGCAGGACCCGAACACCACGTTCAGATCCCGCTCCGCCTCGCCCTCGTCCGAAGCGGTGCGCACCACGCTCGGCGGCTGGGTCGAGTTCTCCTGCGGCCAGCACACCCGCCCGTCCAGCAGCACCCGGTATTCCCGCGACCGTCCCGGCGTGAGCCCTTCGAGCACCACCAGCACGTAGTGGTGCCCGAACACCTTCCAGGTGGCGGCCTCGGCCACGCCGTCCTCGCACGCCACGGTCACCACGCACGGCGCGTCGGTCTCCACCCACACGGTGGCACTCGTACGATCCACGTGCCGCAGCACGGGACCGAGCAGCAACTCGGCCATCGTCCTCGGCCCTCCCCACCCTCGTCGACGCCTTCCGTGGCAGGTGCCTGCCCGGGAAGTCGGCACCAATACTCGCCCTGCCCGCGGACTCTCGGATACGGTATGCGGCTTCTGCGGCCGTTGCGGTGCAACGCGTCGGCGAGCCGCTACGGTATGCGACGTGCCCGAGCAGGTGCCGGAGCCGTTTTCGGGTTGTTTTCGGGTCGTTTTCGGGCCGTCCCGAACCGCATCGGAGGCCGTGTCGTGTCCGAACCGTCCCGCGCGGCGCCGAACCCGGGCGACCGAGCGGTCCCCGACCGTCCGACGGTCGACCCTCCGGTGTTCGACCGTCCGATGTTCGACGCGCATCTGCACATCGTCGACCCGCGCTTCCCGCTCGTCGCCGATCACGGCTATCTGCCGCCGACCTTCACCGTCGCCGACTACCTCGCCCGGGTCGCGTCCCTCGGCGTCACCGGTGGCGCCGTGGTGTCCGGTTCGTTCCAGGGCTTCGACCGGACGTATCTGCTCGACGCGCTGCGCCGCCTCGGTGCGGGCTTCGTCGGCGTGCTGCAACTACCGGCGAACGTCGCGGATCACACGATTCGGGAGCTGGACGCGGCGGGCGTACGCGCGGTCCGGTTCAACATCCGTCGGGGCGGCTCCGCCCGGATCGAGCAGTCGGCTCGCCTCGCCCATCGCGTGTACGACCTGGTCGGGTGGCATGCCGAGCTGTACGTCGACGCCCGCGACCTGCCCGACCTGCCGCCCGCCCTGACCACGCTGCCGAAGCTGAGCATCGACCACCTTGGCCTGTCCCGGGAGGGCCTGCCGCACCTGCTGCGCCTGGTCGAGCGCGGGGCCTACGTCAAGGCCACCGGTTTCGGCCGGGTCGACCTGGACGTCCCCGCCGCATTGCGGGCCGTGCTCGCCGTCGCCCCGCACGCGCTCCTGGCCGGCACCGACCTGCCCTCCACCCGGGCGCCCAGACCGTTCCGCGACACCGACCTCGACATGATCGCCGAGACGGTCGGCCCGGACCTGGCCGACGCCGTACTGCACGACAACGCGCAGGCCCTCTACCGCCCACGCCGAATCGCGGCACCCACACCCGACTGACCGACCGGCCCGGGCGCCGGGTTCGATCGCCGGGCTCGGGGTGATCGCCGGGCTCGGTCCGCCCTCGCGGCCCGGTCCGTTTTCGGGCTCAGTCGCCCGAGGCCAGCGCCCGGACCGTGTCCATGTCGTCCGCCTCGGCCGCCGTCTTGTCCTCGCGATAGCGCAGCACTCGGGCGAACCGCAGCGCCAGCCCGCCCGGGTAGCGGGTACTGGTCTGCAACCCGTCGAAGGCGATCTCGACCACGAGTTCGGGCCGCACCCACACCGTCCAGTCGTCCCGGCGAACGGCCAATTCCTGCAACCGCTCGGTCTGCCACGCGAGCAGTTCGTCGGTGAGCCCCTTGAACGTCTTGCCGAGCATCACGAAACCGTCCCCGGCCGGGTCCCGCGCGCCCAGATGCAGATTGCTCAGCGTCCCGCGGCGGCGTCCGTGACCCCACTCGGCGGCCAGTACCACCAGGTCGAGGGTGTGCCGCGGCTTGACCTTGACCCACCCGGCGCCGCGCCGACCCGCCGTGTAGGGGGTATCCAGCGACTTGACCACCACACCCTCGTGCCCGCGCGCGACCGCGTCGGCGAAGAACGTGTCGGCGGCGGCATCGTCCCCGGTGAGCAATCGGGGCACCAGCAACTCGGCCGGCGCGAGCGCTTCGAGCGCGGCCCAGCGCTCGGCTCCGGGCCGATCGATCAGGTCCGTGCCGTCCACGTGCAACACGTCGAACAGGTACACCGTCAACGGCGTCTCGGCCCGCAGCCGCGCGGCGTCGTGGGTGCCGGTCCGGGACGCGGTGATCTGGAACGGGTGCGGTCGGCCGTCCGGGCGCAGCGCGATCGCCTCACCGTCCAGTACCGCGGTGTGCACCGGCAGCGCGCGCACGGCCTCGACCAACTCCGGGACGCGCGTGGTGATGTCGTCCAGGCTGCGGGTGAACACCGCGACATGCTCGCCGTCGCGGTGGATCTGCACGCGGATGCCGTCGATCTTCCATTCCAGCGCGACGGCGGCATCGGGGTCCTTGGCTCGCAGCTTGGCCAGCGCGGCGGACACGTCCGGCGCGGAGGCGGCCAGCATCGGGCGCACCGGGTGGCCCACCTGGAGGGTGAAGGCGGCGAGTGCGGCCTTGCCGCCGGTGAGCGCCGCGGCGGCCACCGGGCCGGCGGCGCCGCGCAACATCAGCGCTCGACGAACCGCCGCCACCGGCACCTCGGCGGCCCGCGCGACGGCTTCCGCCATCACCCCGTCCAGCGCGCCCTGCCGCACCTCGCCGACCAACAACCCGGTCAGGAACCGCTGCTCGACCGCGGTGGCGCGGGCGAACAGGGCCTCGATCAGCGCCCGTCGAGCGGCCTGCGAACCGGCACCGGTGGTGGTGCCGACAGCCTCCAGCGCGGTGTCCACCTCCAGCAGGGTCAGCGACGGTGTGTCGGCCGGCTCCGGCAAGTCGCGCAACGCGGCGGGCCCGACGCCGATCTGCCGCTGGGTGAGCGCGCCCGCCAGGTAGGCCACCAGCACGGTCGCCTCCGCCGGATCCGCCCGCCGCAGACACCCGGCCACCAACTCCGCCTTCGCGGTCCGCCCGGCCTCGCCCGCGATCTCCCGCGACACGACGGCCACCTCATGAAACAACAGCGACCCCACGCCACGACTCCTCACACCGAACGCCTCCCCCCACCATCGCCCCACCCACCCTCCCTCATGCCCCCGACACCCATCCGGCCGATCCCCGAGGGCTTCGCCGGGCGGCGGTGCAGGGGCGAGGGCGGGGGTGGCCGGGTGCGTCGGCCGTGCTGTCGCCGTGCGGGCCGGGCGCCGGAGCGGGGGGGGGGGGGGGGGCGCCCCGCCCCCCCCCCCGCCCCCCCCCCCCCCCCCCCCCCGCGCCGGCCCGCCCCCCCCCCCCCCCCGGCCCCCGGGGGTG